>NZ_CDBR01000102.1 GCF_000819685.1 Aeromonas allosaccharophila
GCGGGGTTTTTTATTGCCTGAAATTCAGCAAATAGGCTGATAATTGACCTTTTATTCCCTCTTCTCTGCCGTTTTCCCTGTTTTTCCTCCTCGATTTTCTCCGGTTCTGCCATCGCCGCTGGCGTTGGTTGTCGTTATAATGGCCGCCCTCAAGCAAGGTGGTGGTATGAAAGCAGAATATCTACAGCGATTCGGGGGCATTGCCCGTCTTTATGGTCAGAACGCTCTGCGTTCCTTTAGCCAGGCCAAGGTCTGTGTGGTAGGGATTGGCGGCGTGGGCTCTTGGGCTGCGGAGGCGCTGGCCCGGGCTGGCATCAACCAGATCACCCTGATCGACATGGACGATATCTGCATCACCAACACCAATCGTCAGATCCACGCCATGCAGGGGACGGTTGGTCGCCTCAAAACCGAGGTGATGGCCGAGCGTATTCGCGCCATCAATCCGGATTGCGAAGTGATCGAGGTGGACGATTTCGTTACTGCCGACAACCTGGCCGAGTATATCAAGCGGGAGTTTGACTATGTGGTGGACGCCATCGACTCGGTCAAGGCCAAGGTGGCGCTGATTGCCTTCTGCAAGCGCAACAAGATCCCGGTGATCGTCGCGGGTGGTGCCGGCGGGCAGATGGATCCGACCCAAATCACCGTGGCCGATCTGGCCAAGACCATTCAGGATCCGCTCGCTGCGAAAGTGCGCTCCGACCTGCGCCGGTTGCACAACTTCAGCAAGAATCTGGCACGCAAATTCGGGGTGGAGTGTGTCTTCTCAACCGAACAGCTGAGCTATCCGGATGGTCATGGTGGCACCTGTCAGGCCAAGGCGGCCAGCGATGGCATCATGAAGATGGATTGCGCCTCCGGCTTTGGCGCCGTGACGCCGGTGACGGCAACCTTTGGGCTGGTTGCCGCGTCCCGGGTATTGAAGAAGATTGCCGAGCGGGGGGCCCGTGCCGAGAAATAGGTCGGGAATGAAGAAGTAGGGTCGATTGGCGAAGCCTAATCGACCACTGAACAAGGCGGGTTAGACCGCTTGTTCCCGGATCGCCAGCACGATCGCTCTGAGCCCGTTACCTCGTGACGGGCTCAAGTGTTTCTCAAGCCCCAGTTCGGTGAAATAGCCTTCCATATCAAAAGCCTGGATCGCCGCAGACGATTGGTGGTTGAGCGCGGCCAGCACGATGACGATAAGGCCCCGCACGATGCGAGCATCGGAATCACAGGCAAAGTGCCAGCAACCATCCTCGCTTTGTTCTCCCTTCAACCAGGCCTGGCTTTCACACCCCTTGAGGCGGAACTCCTCCTGTTGCCATTCGCCGGGGAGTACGGGTAATAGCTTGCCGAGCTGGATGATGAGCCGGTACTGGTTCTCCCAGCCGTGAGCGGCGGCAAACTGCTGGCGGATGCTGTCGGCATTGGGCTCAAGGCCAATCCGGGTATAGCTTGCGAGATCACTCATTCGATTGTCTGCCTTAGAAGAAGTCACTGAGTTTGTGCAGGGCGGCCAGCAGGGCGTCGACATCATCCCGATTGTTGTAGCAGGCCAGCGAGGCACGCATCGTGCCGCCGATCCCGAGCGATTCCATCAGTGGCATGGCGCAGTGATGGCCGACTCGCAGGGCGATCCCCTGCATATCGAGCAGGGTGGCGGCATCTTGCGGGTGGATGTCGTCGAGCAGGAAGGAGACCGCACCGGCGCGTTGGCCGGGTTCGCCGACCAGACGCAGCCCCGGCACCTGTTGCAGGCCAGCGACCAGATAGTCGGTCAGTGCCTGCTCATGGCTGGCGAGCCATTGCCGATCTTGCGCCATCACATAGTCGATGGCGGCGGCGAGGCCGATAGCACCAGCGATATGGGGGGTACCCGCCTCGAACTTGAAGGGCAGGGTATTGAAGGTGGTGCCGCTGAAACTGACCCGATCGATCATCTCGCCACCGGCTTGCCAGGGCGGCATCCGCTCCAGCAGTTCGGTGCGGCCCCACAACACACCGATGCCGGTCGGGCCATAGAGCTTGTGACCGGAGAAGGCGTAGAAGTCGCAGCCGATGGCCTGCACATCCACCTCGAGGTGAGCCACCGCCTGGGCACCGTCGATCAGCGTCAGGGACCCGACCGCCTTGGCGGCAGCCACTATCTCTTTGACTGGATTGACGGTACCGAGGGCATTGGAGACGTGGGCGACGCTCACCAGCCGGGTGCGTGGCCCCAGCATGGCGTGATAGGCGGCCAGATCGAGATCGCCCCGCTCATCGAGGGGGATAACCCGGATCACCGCGCCGGTGCGCTGGGCGACCAGTTGCCACGGGACGATATTGGCGTGGTGTTCCAGCGTACTGAGGATGATTTCATCCTCCGCCTTGAGCTCGCTCATCCCCCAGCTCTGGGCTACCAGATTGATCGCTTCCGTGGTGCCGCGGGTCCAGATCACCTCTTGGCTGCGGGGGGCATTGATGAAGCGGGCGACCGTCTCGCGGGCTGTTTCGAAGGCGCGGGTAGCGCGGCCACTCAGAGCATGGGCGGCGCGGTGCACATTGGCATTGTCGGCCCCATAGTAGTGAGCGATGGCATCCAGTACCGCTTGCGGTTTCTGGGTGGTGGCGGCGTTGTCCAGATAGGCCAGAGGGTGGCCGTTTACCTCCTGCGCCAAGGCCGGAAACTGGCTGCGCAGTTGGTCGTGCTGTTGCTGATTCATGCTCCCCTCATCATCCGGAAAAAGTCATCATCTCGAAAGGTCGGCCATGATCCTGAAAATAGCGCCCGAACACAAGGAGCGATAAGCCTGATGAACGGCTGCCTGCTGTGCAGCAGGTACGGCTCATCGGGTGATTTCTGGTACAATGCCGCCCCTCATCATAAGCCAAGAGATCCGGCCCATGAAGCTCAACCCCAATCAGAACGAAGCGGTCAAGTATGTCTCCGGCCCTTGCCTGGTGCTGGCGGGTGCCGGATCGGGCAAGACCCGCGTCATCACCAACAAGATTGCCTATCTGGTGCAGCAGTGCGGCTACAACGCGCGCAACATAGCAGCGGTCACCTTCACCAACAAGGCGGCGCGGGAGATGAAGGAGCGGGTCGGCCAGACTTTGGGTCGCAAGGAGGCGCGGGGGCTGATGGTCTCCACCTTCCATACCCTGGGCCTCGATATTATTCGTCGTGAGCACAAGAGCCTGAATCTCAAGGCGAACTTCTCCCTGTTCGACGACACCGACCAGCTGGCGCTGCTGAAAGAGTTGACTGAAGACGAGCTCGACAACGACAAGGACAAGCTCTCGGCCCTCATCAGCCAAATCTCCAACTGGAAGAACGACCTCATCCTGCCTGCTCGCGCCATGCGCATCGCTCGCGGGCCGGAAGAGGTGTTGATGGCCCAGCTCTACGAGCGCTATCACCGGCAGATGGTGGCCTATAACGCGCTGGATTTTGATGACCTCATCGTGATGCCGACCCTGCTGCTCAAGAGCAATCAGGAGGTGCGCGAGCGCTGGCAGAACAAGATTCGTTACCTGTTGGTCGATGAGTACCAAGACACCAACACCAGCCAGTACGAGCTGGTGAAGCAGATCGTCGGCGAGCGGGCCCGTTTTACCGTGGTGGGGGATGATGACCAGTCCATCTACTCCTGGCGCGGTGCCAAGCCGCAGAACCTGGTGCTGCTGAGCGAAGATTTCCCCAGCCTCAAGCTGATCAAGCTGGAGCAGAACTACCGCTCCAAGCGGCGGATCCTCAAGTGCGCCAACATCCTGATCGCCAACAACCCGCACGTCTATGACAAGGCACTCTTCTCCGAGCTTGATGAGGGGGTGAAGCTCAAGGTGCTGTTCGCCAAGAACGAGGAGCACGAAGCGGAGCGGATCGCCGCCGAGATGATGGGCCACAAGTTTATGAACCGCACCCGGTTCAAGGATTACGCCATCCTCTATCGGGGCAACCATCAGTCGCGCATCTTCGAGAAGGCGTTGATGACCAACCGGATTCCTTATCGCATCTCCGGCGGCACCTCGTTCTTCTCCCGCACCGAGATCAAGGACATCATGGCCTACCTCAAGCTGCTGGTGAATCCGGACGAGGACACCGCCTTCCTGCGGGTGGTCAACCTGCCGCGCCGCGAGATTGGCCCCACTACCCTCGAAAAACTGGGTCAGTATGCCAATCAGCGCGGCAAGAGTCTGTTTGCCGCCAGCTTCGAGCTGGGACTGGAGCAGCACCTCTCTGGTCGTGGCCTCGTGGCCCTGCAGGCCTTTACCAACTGGCTGGTTCGCCTTGGCGATGAGGCGCTGCGCGGCAATCCGGTGGAGGCGGTGCGGGATATGATCAAGGAGATCCACTACGAAGAGTGGCTCTACGAGACCTCCCCCAGCCCGAAAGCGGCCGAGATGCGGATGCAGAACGTCTCCACCCTCTATCGCTGGATTACCGAGATGCTGGAGGGGGATGAGCTGGAGGAGTCGATGACGCTGGCTCAGGTGGTCACTCGCCTCACCTTGCGCGACATGATGGAACGCAACGAAGGGGAGGATGATGCGGATCAGGTGCAGTTGATGACGCTGCATGCCTCAAAGGGGCTGGAGTTCCCCTATGTCTACATGGTGGGGATGGAGGAAGGCTTGCTGCCTCACCAGACCAGCATCGATGAAGATAATGTGGAGGAAGAGCGACGTCTCGCCTACGTGGGGATCACCCGGGCTCAGACCGAACTGACCTTCACTCTCTGCAAGGAGCGGCGTCAGTTTGGCGAGTCGGTACGTCCGGAGCCGAGCCGCTTCCTGCTGGAGCTGCCGCAGGATGACCTTGAATGGGAAAACCAGAAGAAGGTGACTGCCGAGGAGCGCCAGCAGAAGGGGCAGGTCGGTGTTGCCAACCTGCGGGCGTTGTTCAAGAAGGATTAACCCTAAGGATTGGCCGGGGTCAGT
Organism: Aeromonas allosaccharophila; assembly: GCF_000819685.1. Classification (GTDB taxonomy): domain Bacteria; phylum Pseudomonadota; class Gammaproteobacteria; order Enterobacterales; family Aeromonadaceae; genus Aeromonas; species Aeromonas allosaccharophila. The sequence goes on from NZ_CDBR01000102.1 coordinate 4,912, forward strand.
AGCGGTACTATGTCTGCTCCCGGCATGGGCGGTGAGATATAGCGCCCTTGCCCCATCCGGCAGCCGATATCAATCAGCTTCTGCAACTGCTGCTGGTTCTCGATCCCCTCGACCACCAGGGTGTAATCGAGATCCTGACAGATATCCCGCATGGCGCGGATCAGCGCCAAATCTTTGGGTGATTGCAGCATCCGCTGGGTAAAGCTGTCATCCACCTTGATGTAATCCACCGGGAAGTGGAACAGGGCGTTGAGGGAAGAGAAGCCGGTGCCGAAATCATCGAGGCTGATCTGGATACCCTTGGCCCTCAGGTCATGCAGGGATGCCAGCGCATCGGAATCTTGCCGCGACAGCTCCCGCTCGTTGAATTCAAAAATCAGATAGCCGGGGGCGACCCCTTCCTCTTCGATGATTCCCATCAGCCGCATGATGTGGTCATGGTTGACCAGATGCTTGCCCGACAGATTGATGGCGACCTTGAACTTGCCCTGCCCGGAGATTGGCAGCCAGTTCTTCAGTTGCTGACAGGTGTGGCGCAGGATCTGGTAATCCAGCTCCAGAATAAGGCCGCACTGCTCCGCCAGCGGAATAAAGTCGAACGCATCCTTCAGAATCCCCTCCTCGGTCAGCCAGCGCGCCATCACTTCCAGTCCGGTCAGGCGGCTATCCTGCAGCCGGATCACCGGTTGGAAATAGGGGACGATACGCCCCTCCCGCAGGGCTCTGGCCAGCATCTCTTCCGGCGAATTCCAGTTCTGGTTGATGCAATCATCCGAGTAGCTGACGATGCGGCTGCGACCATTGCGTTTGGCCTGATACATGGCCAGATCGGCCTGATGGAGCAGCTGGCTGATATCTGAGGTTTGCTCGGATACGCTCGATACCCCAAGGCTGACGGTAATGCTCAACTCGTTGCCGAGTAGCCGGAACGGGTATGAGAGACGGCTGATAATGCGGTTGAGCACCGGGCTGATGTCATCGTCGCTCTTGCTGCTGTCCAGATAGATGACGAACTCATCGCCCCCCAGTCTGGCCACCAGATCGTTTTGCCGGATGCAGGTCTGCAGGCGGCGGCTCACCTCCTTGAGCAGCTGATCGCCAGCACTGTGGCCCAGGGTGTCATTGATCTGCTTGAAGTGATCCACATCGATAAAAATCACCGCGAATCCCGGCGACTTGTAGCGGTTGTAGTGGGTCATGGCGTGGTTGAGGTGGTTCATCAACAGCGCGCGGTTGGGCAGTTGGGTCAGCGGGTCGTGAAGTGCATCGAATTGCAACCGCCGTTCCAGCTCCTGATGCTGCTTGAGCTGCTTTTGCAGTCTGAGGTTGGTCTGACGCAGCTGTTGCAGGCGCTGATTGATGGAGTCTTCGGTATTGATGTCGTTGAGCTGCTGGCGGATCCGTCTCAGCTCCAGCAACAGGGTGAGCTGGCCGCGCAGGAAGTCGAGAAACAGTTTGTCGTCAGTTTCCAGCGGCTGGATCGTGCTGATGATGAAGTGGGCGAAGTACTGTTGCTGCAGCCGCAGCGGCATGCTGTGCCAGTAGCGAGACTCCCTGTTCACCTCGATATTGCTGGTGCTGTGGCACAACCCGCTGATGAACTCGTCTCCCTGATGAGGATGGGCGGGGTAGATCTTTTCCAGCTTCTGGCTGGTTAGCCTGACCAGCAGCATGTCCTCGATGGCGAGCATTTGGCGCAGTACCGCCTCCAGCTGGGAAAACAGCGCCTGACCCGGCAGGGTATTGGCCAGCCGCATGATGCGGCTGATGCTCTCGATTTTCTTTTTCCAGTTCGGGTCTTTGCGGATCAGCGGTGAAGGCAGCTCGGTGAGATGGGAGCCCGCCTGGGTTTCGGTCAGCCGCTTGGCCAGACACTCCAGCAGCAGGCGCAGGGTCGGCAGATCGGTGGGTGTGCCACGAGCCAGCAGCCACTGTACCTGACCATGCTCGATGGGAAAGACGCACCACCCTTCGGCCTCATCCAGCTGGGTGAGCTGATCGGTGATGCGGGACTGCTCCCGCCCCAGTTGCTGCTTGAAGATGTCGCTTATCTTGTAGGCGTAAAGCCAGTTCAGGCCGGTATCGGCGAGGCCCAGCATGCCGAAGTGTTGCAGCGGGCAGAGTTGGTCTATTTGCCGGATCAGGGCATCATAATCGTCAGACGTGGCCGATTGTGGCGCTGGGAAGTCCATAATGGCAGAGACCAACGCCAACAGAGGAGTTGAGTAGTGGGGTTCGATAGCTTGGGGCGACATGAGCAACTCCCGATATGTCTACCTTACAAGAGTAGTCGGAAGCCGAGAGATTGAAAGGGCCGCAATTGCGGCCCTTTCAAATACTTACAGCTTGTCGATCATGTAGTGGATGGCGTTTTCTATCTCTTCGTCACTACAGCTCGCACACGTGCCGCGCGGAGGCATCATGCCGGACTTGCCGGTGAAGCCTTCAATGGCATGTTTCTTGAGAGTATCAATACCCTGGGCGATGCGAGGCTCCCAGGCTGCCTTGTCACCCCGTTTGGGGGCACCGGCGGCGCCGGTATCATGACAGGCAAAGCAGGCGCCCTTGAACACCGTCTCGCCATCGCGGGGGCCGGAAGAGGCGGTCGCAGCCGGTGCGGCACCCGCGCCGGCAATACCTTCCAGATCCTTGGCGGTATAGACCTGACCGATTGGTTTGATCCGCTCGGCAATGGCTTCCGGTGACATATCATCGGCAGCAAGCACTGCCCCAGACAAGCTGGCGGCCGTCATCCCGACAGCCAGCAAATAGCTCAGTTTTTTCAACACGCTCATATACTCCCAGCAGTCTTTTATTATCCATGTAAACGACGGGATTATAACCGAATAGTTACAGCCATTTAAACGCTTGTGTGTGAAGTGTTAAACACTCTGCGTACAAAGTTTTGGGCGATATCACGGCAATTCGAGTGGTGGAGATAAAAAGAAACCCGGCACTCGCCGGGTTTCGAGTACCCAAGGGGTGAAATGGGTTATTTATCCCAGCTCAGGATCACCTTGCCGGAGTGGCCGGAGCGCATCGCATCGAACCCCTGCTGGAATTCGTCGATGTGGAATCTGTGGGTAATGATGGGGGAGAGATCCAGCCCGGACTGGATCAGGCTGGCCATCTTGTACCAGGTCTCGAACATCTCGCGGCCATAGATCCCTTTGATAAACAGCCCCTTGAAGATCACCTTGTTCCAGTCGATGGCCATGGTGGAGGGGGGGATGCCGAGCATGGCGATCTTGCCGCCGTGGTTCATCTTGTCGAGCATCTCCTGGAAGGCGCTCGGGACGCCGGACATCTCCAGCCCCACATCGAACCCTTCGGTCATCCCCAGCTCGCTCATCACGTCGGCCAGCTTCTCCTTGGCCACGTTGACCGCGCGGGTGGCGCCCATCTTGCGGGCCAGCTCCAACCGGTATTCGTTGACGTCGGTGATCACCACGTGGCGCGCACCCACGTGACGGCAGACGGCGGCAGCCATGATGCCGATGGGGCCCGCCCCGGTGATGAGCACATCCTCACCCACCAGATCGAAGGAGAGGGCGGTGTGTACCGCATTGCCGAACGGGTCGAAGATGGCAGCCAGCTCATCCGGGATGTTGTCCGGCAGCTTGAAGGCGTTGAACGCGGGGATCACCAGATACTCGGCAAAGGCGCCCGGACGGTTGACGCCAACGCCAATGGTGTTGCGGCACAGATGAGTGCGCCCGGCGCGGCAGTTGCGGCAGTGACCGCAGGTAATGTGCCCTTCGCCGGAGACCCGATCGCCGATGGCGAAGCCGCGCACCTCCTGACCGATGGCGACTACTTCCCCGACATATTCGTGGCCGACCACCATGGGGACCGGAATGGTCTTCTGGGACCACTCGTCCCAGTTGTAGATATGGATATCGGTGCCGCAGATGGCGGTTTTGCGGATCTTGATCAGCAGGTCGTTGTGGCCGAGCTCGGGAGCAGGCACATCTGTCATCCAGATGCCGACCTCTTTGTGCAGTTTGGAGAGTGCTTTCATGGCTGTTCCTTCAATATGAATGCAGAAAAAAGGGGCTGCAGCCCCTTGATTCAAATCAGATAACGCCGAGTTCACGGCCGATGCGGATAAAGGCGTCGATCGCTTTGTCCAGCTGCTCGCGGGTGTGAGCGGCAGACATCTGGGTGCGAATGCGCGCCTGACCCTTGGGCACGACCGGGAAGGAGAAGCCCACCACATAGATGCCAGCTGCCAGCATGCGGGTCGCCATTTCGGAGGCCAGTTTGGCATCCCCCAGCATCACCGGAATGATGGCGTGGTCGGCACCCGCCAGAGTGAAGCCGGCGGCGCTCATCCGCTCGCGAAAGTATTGGCTGTTCTCTTTCAGACGGGCGCGCAGGTCGTGACCCTCGGCCAGCATGTCGATCACCTTGATGGTGGCGGCAACGATGGAGGGGGCCAGCGAGTTGGAGAAGAGGTAAGGACGGGAGCGCTGACGCAGCCAGTCGATCACCTCTTTCTTGCCGGAGGTATAGCCACCGGACGCGCCGCCGAGCGCCTTGCCCAGGGTGCCAGTGATGATGTCGACCCGATCCAGCACACCACAATATTCATGGGTGCCACGACCGTTTTCGCCGATAAAGCCGACCGCGTGGGAGTCATCCACCATCACCAGAGCATCGTATTTGTCTGCCAGATCGCAGATGGATTTGAGGTCGGCGATGACGCCATCCATGGAGAAGACGCCGTCGGTGGCGATCAGCTTGAAGCGGGCGCCATCGGCATCCGCCTGTTTCAGCTGGGCTTCCAGTTCGGCCATGTCGTTGTTGGCGTAGCGATAGCGCTTGGCCTTGCACAGCCGCACGCCGTCGATGATGGAGGCGTGGTTGAGGGCATCGGAGATGATGGCATCTTCGGCGCCGAACAGAGTCTCGAACAGGCCGCCATTGGCATCGAAGCAGGAGGAGTAGAGGATGGTGTCTTCAGTGCCGAGGAAAGCAGACATCTTCTGCTCCAGCGCTTTGTGCTGATCCTGGGTGCCGCAGATGAAGCGTACCGAGGCCATGCCGAAGCCGTGGCTGTCGAGTCCCTGATGGGCGGCGGCGATCAGATCCGGGTGGTTGGCCAATCCCAGATAGTTGTTGGCACAGAAGTTCAGTACCTGCTCACCGCCGACGGCGATGCTGGCCTGTTGGGCGGAGGTGATGATGCGCTCCTGCTTGTACAACCCTTCAGCTTGCACCTGGTTCAGTTGCTCAGTCAGGTGACGATAGAATCCGTTAGACATCCTCGATCCTTATTGGCTATTTCAGCTGCGTATCAACAGAGGGCGACATTTTACTGCAATCTGTTGCGGTAAATTCAAATTATTGTGCTGATATTCAACAAATGTGAAACAGATCTCACCCAGCTGGTTGGGCCAGCTGACGGTAGTGTTGCTCCAGCTGCTGGATCTGTCCGGCCACCTGGGGTTGCACATAGGGGCGCAGCAGGAACAGCACCTTCAACACGCCCTGATAGAGCAGCGGTTTGGTGATGCGGGTGTTGGGGGCCTGGGCAATCTGGAACGGGATCCAGCAGGTCACCACCATCTTGATGGTCTGGCCCAGATCCGGCAGGTCTTCATCGCTGACATCGATAATGCCCCCTTCGCGCAGGCTTCTGAGCAGCGCGACCACGGAAGAACGCATCTGCTCCTGGGCCTTGAGGTACTTCTGTTGCAGCGGCTCGTCACGGCTCAGGATGTCCGGCAGATTGGCGTAGAAGAAGCGGAACTGCCACATCAGATAGAAGATGGCATCGAGATAGCCCATCAGATCCTGCAGGGTGATTTCACGGTTGCTGGTCGGCACGAAGCTCTCGCTCAGGTGACGGGCATACTGGTCGAAGATGGAGTGGATGATGTCTTCTTTATTGCGGAAGTGGTAGTAGAGATTGCCCGGGCTGATCCCCATGTGCGCCGCAATGTGGTTGGTGGTGATGTTGCGTTCACCCTGATCGTTGAACAGCTCGGTCGCGCTGTGAATGATCCTGTCTCTGGTTTTCATCACTCATTCCTCCAACAGGTTCCGCTCGGGGCAGTTTTGAACAAGGTCGAATCCCCGGACGGCCCGTGATAAACTTTTCGGCAATTTCAAATTGGCTCACTATACACAGCTTTAACAAGCAGTCACATGTAGCCATCAACGTACGAGAGGCAAACTCCATGATCGTAGTAACTGGCGGTGCTGGCTTTATCGGCAGCAATCTGGTCAAGCAGCTGAACGCTCAAGGACGGACCGATATCGTGGTCATTGATGACCTGACCGACGGCACCAAGTTCGTCAACCTGGTCGATCTGACCATCGCTGACTACATGGACAAAGACGAGTTCCAGGCGCGTATCGTTTCCGGCGACGAATTCGAAGAGTGGGACGGCATTGAGGTTATCTTCCACGAAGGTGCCTGTTCGGCGACGACCGAGTGGAACGGCAAGTTCATCATGGAGGTCAACTACGAGTACTCCAAGGACCTGTTCCACTACTGCATCGAGCGTGAAATTCCGTTCATTTATGCCTCTTCTGCCGCCACCTACGGCGGTCGCAACGACAACTTCATCGAAGATCCCAAGTTCGAACAGCCGCTCAACGTCTATGGCTACTCCAAGCAGCTGTTCGACCAGTACGTGCGCCGCTGGATGCCGGAGATCAACTCTCAGGTCGTCGGCCTCAAGTACTTCAACGTCTACGGCCCGCGCGAGCAGCATAAAGGCTCCATGGCCTCCGTTGCCTTCCACCTCAACACCCAGGTGAAGAAGGGCGAGAATCCCAAGCTGTTCGAAGGTTGCGACGGTTTCCCCAACGGTGGCCAGATGCGTGACTTCATCTATATCGACGACGTCTGCAAGGTAAACCTGTGGTTCTGGCAGAACCCGCAGCACTCCGGCATCTTCAACTGTGGTACCGGCCGTGCCGAGCCGTTCCAGAACGTGGCCGAAGCGGTGATCAAGCATCATCAGAAGGGTTCTATCGAATACATCCCCTTCCCGGATCACCTCAAGGGTCGCTACCAGAGCTTCACCCAGGCTGACATGACCAAGCTGCGCAGCGTGGGCTATGACGCCGAGTTCAAAACCGTTGCCGAAGGAGTAGCGGATTACATGGCCTGGCTCAACCGCTAACGGGTGAGCTTTACACAGCCTATGTAGACAAGCCGGAAGCAGGCCATACCTGTTTCCGGCTCTGTTGTTTGTCACTGTTTTTCTCAGTTTCTACCGGGTAACCACGCAATGAATATATTGATGGCACTCTCCCAGCTCGAAGTGACGGGCGCCGAGGTTTATGCCACCACGGTCGGCAACGAACTGACCCGGCGTGGTCACAACGTCTTTTATGTGTCGGATACGCTGACCAAGCCGACCCTTGGTCCCGTCTTCAAGCTTCGATTCAACAAGCGCAGCATATTGCGCCGTTTCTGGCACGTCTTTTACCTCATCTACCTCATCAAGAAGCACCATATCCAGTTGGTGCATGCTCACTCCCGCGCCTCCGGCTGGAGCAGCTATGTCGCCTGCAAGCTCACTGGCACCCCGATGATTACCACGGTACATGGTCGTCAGCCGGTACACGCATCCCGCAAAGCCTTCCATGCCCTTGGATTCAGGGCGGTCGCCGTTTGCGAGGATATCGCCCGGCAGGTCATCGACAACCTTGGCGTGGATCCCGCTATCGTGCAGGTGCTGCGCAACGGTATCGAGACCGACAAGTTTCAGCCCATGCCGGTGCCGGATAATGACAAGCCGGTGATCGCCATCATTGGCCGTTTGAGTGGCCCCAAAGGGGAGCTTTGCTACCGCCTGCTCGACGAAGTACTCGATCTGGATGCCTGCAAGGTACGGATTGTCAGCGGTACCCGCGTGCCCGAGCGTTTTGCCCGTTTTCAAGATCATGCCGAGTTTGTCGGTTATGTCGATGATGTGCCTGCTCTGCTGGCCGGTTGCGACCTGGTCATAGGCGCCGGTCGAGTAGCCATGGAAGCGCTGCTCTGCGGTCGGCCCGCCTTCGCTATTGGCGAAGCCAAGGCCATCGGTATGGTGACTGAACAGAATCTGGATGAAGCGCTGGCCAGCAACTTCGGCGATATCGGTCCCAAGGATCTGGCTATCGATTTTGCTGCGCTGAAGGGCGAAATCAAATCCGCCCTGGCCAGCAAGGTGGTGCCGGAAGCCATTCGCCAGCGGATTCAGGACGAGTACGGCTTGCAGGGGGTAGTATCCGGCCTCGAAACCATCTATCAGGATGCTGTGGTTGAAACCCTGCGCCGCGAGATGCCGGTCATCATGTACCACCGCTTTATCGAACACGAAAGCGAGAAAGGGGTTCACGGTACCTGGATGCCGATCACCATGTTCGAGAAGCATCTGCGCCTGATGAAGTGGCTCGGCTACGAGACCCTGACTTTCCGCGATCTGGCGGACAAAGGCTTTATCCATCGCCTGCAGCACGGCAAGAAGTACCTGATGATCACCGCCGATGACGGCTATCAGGACAATCTGACCCGCATGCTGCCCCTGCTGGAAAAATATGGTTACAAAGCAGTGGTGTACGTGGTGACTGGCGAAGGCTATAACCGTTGGGATGTGGAGCATCCGACCAATCCCGATACATCTGTTCCCCTGATGAATGGTGAGCAGATCAAGGCATTGGCGGCGAGTGGCCATGTGGAGATTGGGGGTCACACCCTGACCCATCCTCGCCTGAGCAAACTCCCGCCAGAGCAGCAGTCCCATGAAATTCAGGAGAACAAACGCCAGCTGGAGGCCTTGCTTGGCCAGCCGTTGCTCTCGTTTGCCTATCCTTACGGAGACATCAATGAGAGTGCCAAGGAGCAGGTCATAGCCGCAGGGTATCGTTTTGCCGTTGCCACCAACAGCGGCCCCAAAGCGATGCACCAGGACCCCTACCAGATCCGCCGGATTGCCATCTTCCCCCGCACTGATGTGTTTGGGTTGTGGCGCAAAATCCGCGGGAATTATGTTTTTAGGAAATAAGTTATTCATGACCCCAACGCATAATATTTTCTTATCGTGGCGAGATAATGCAACACACAACCTAGTTCAAGTTGGAGCATTTTTATTTGGAGCTTTGTCTCTGGCTATTCCAAGTGGATATTCTTATGGGCCAGCAATATTGTTAGCTGTAAGTCTTACAGTCTGTTGGCGGCCGTTATACTGGCTCCGTATGCCAAAAGAAGTAAAAATGTTGGCTTTATTTTTTATACTCTATGCTCTCGTTCAAGGATTGTCTATATTATTAGATAATGGCAGTGTGCGTGAGTTTGACCGCCCCAGTCGTGTGATTATGGCTACGCTGATACTACCTTTATTGGTGCAGAATCCTGTGCGCCCCATTACTATTTCGCTCGGTGTTGCAGTAGGTGCATTTATTGCTGGTATAGTTTCATCATATGAAAAGTTTTATTTAGGAGTGGATAGAGCATTTGAAAATATGATGCCTATTCAAGGCGGAGATATAAGTATGACGTTAGGCGTACTTAGCCTATGCTCTTATTTCTGGTTCAAGAAAAATGGAAGTTTTATTATTGCCATGTTTATGTTGGCTTCGTGTGCCATGGGAATGTTAGGTAGTTTTCTTTCTGGCACTCGTGGAGGTTGGTTATTGCTCCCCATAATATTATTTACTATAGTCTTTCATTTTAAAGAAACTCTTTGTAAAGTCGATAAAATGGTTTTTGCCATTTTGATGTTAGGTATGATAGGTGTTGTATCTATACCTCAGACAAACGTGCTAGTGCGTATTGATGCCGCTCGTAGTGATGTTGTACATTTTATAAAAGGAGATAATAAGGACACATCGCTTGGGATTAGATTTCAGTTGTGGTATAGCGCCTTGGACTCATATCTACATAAACCATTTATAGGATGGGGTAATAATGGTATTCGTCAGTCCCAACTTGAACAGTTAAAGTCTGGAAAGATTACACAGTTTATATATGATTTTGACTCTCATGCTCATAATCAGTTTTTAGATGAAATGTCGAAAAGAGGGACTCTTGGGCTTGTTGTTATTTTAATGATGTTTCTCTATCCCGTTTTAATTTATAGACGATTAACTAAAATTAATCTTATAACACCGATCATGCTTGGTGTATCTGTTTTATGCACTATAGATTATAGCCTTAGTCAAGCTTTTTTAAATCATAATTCCGGTATAATTTTCTTCTCAATGTTAACTGCAATTTTAGTTACTAGTGCGGTAAGTGAACAGATGATGATGGACCGTTAAATCTATTGTTAATCTTATTAAAGAGACTGATATGATATCTATAATTATTTTAAATTACAACTCAACGGATTACACCATAAGTTGTATAAATAGTATTTTCAATAGTTCACATGATGATTATGAAGTCATAGTCGTAGATAATGGTTCTAGTGAAGAACAATTTGTAAAGTTGTCTGACTTTGTGATCGGTATCGGATATAAAAAAGTAACTTTGGAAAGGAATGTTTTAAACTTCGGTTTTGCATTGGGAAATATAGTTGGTATCCTAAAGGCAAAAGGAAAATATATCTTTGTTTTGAATAACGATACTCTTATAGAAAAAAATACATTAAAAGTACTTAACAAATTTATGGATGATCATGATGATGTGTCACTATGTATACCATCACAGTATGATGAGAAAGGCATTTATCATCCATCTTTTGCCTATATACCTTCCGTATTAAACCAGTGGTTTGGAAGTGGTTTTTGTCGATTTTTTGACGGAGAAAACTATCCGGATAGGAAAAAAATATATCATGAACCGGTCAAGGTGCCAATGGGGAGTGGTGCCTCCATGTTTTTTAGAACCAAAGATTATTATGATGTGGGAGGATTAGATCCAAATTATTTTTTATACTGTGAGGAAGAGGATATTTGCATTAGAATGAAAAAGCGAGGAATGAAAGTATTCTTCGTTCCAGAAGCTAAAATAATTCATTTTTGTGGTGGTAGTACAAACAGAAACATTGAGATAGAAAAAGAATTCTATATATCTCTTTTTTATTTTTTCAGTAAGAACTATAATTTATTAGCTAGTGTTGCATTGAAGTCACGCTTTTTGTTAAAAGCGGTAATAAAAACAGTTAGAAAACCTAATATAAATAATTTTAAGATATTGTTTTTTTTACTTAGGTCGCCCTCACTTTCGCTTTCATTAAGGCACCGTCAGCATGGAATTATTAAAAGTAACTTTTAAAGAAGACATTGTTTATGAAATATAAAGAGATAAATATAGCCTATCCCTACATTAAAAAATCTGGTGGTATGGAAACATATGTCATAGATTTAATTGATGGCATGACCAAGCTTGGGGTGAAAGTTAACGTAATTACAATGTATGTAGACCCATCAATTCTTTTCGATAAGAGCTTAGTCACTTTTAGTCTCTTTAAAATGCCATTAATTAATAATTTTAAATTATTGAGAGATAAGGCTTTCGATTTCTTTTGTATGAAAAAAAAGATAGATGGTGTACCTACAATTAGTTGCTGTCGCCATCCTAGTGGCGCTGAGGTAGCTATCTCGGCAGGAACTCATGTGGCCAACAGGGTTTCGCTTGGGAAAAAAATATATAGATTGAGCGATTTTTTATCTATATGGCAAGAGAAAAAGGGCTTTCTTTTATCTGCGCATGTTGTCGCACACTCACGATCAATTGCAGACGAATTAGTGAGATATTACCAAATCCCTAGTGATAAAATATCTGTATTATATCCGCCAACTAATTCTGATGTTTTTAAAAGGAAAACACATTTTTCTAGAAGTGACTATCGTCACTTACTAGGGATCGCTGAAAATGAGATAGCCATGCTATTTCCATCTGGAAATCATTTTAGGAAGGGAGCAGATATAATTTTATCTGCTCTAAATTGTGTGGACAAAAGGATTAAGTTAATTGTTGCAGGAAGTAAAAAAATTGAGCATGAACGAGTTATCAATGTAGGATTCATTGATGACATGCCATCATTATATTCAGCTGTGGATGCTACAATATTAGCATCTCGTTATGAACCATTTGGGTTGGTTGCTATAGAGTCAGTATTGTGTGGAACTCCAGTAGTATTGTCAGCAAGTGTTGCTGCGACAGAAGTTCTTCATGAAGGTATGTGTTTTAAATTTGATCTAAACAAAGATAGCTTGGTTGATGCATTAAATAAAATTATTTATTTGTGGGATAGCGGAGAATATAACGAATTTAAATTGCAGATGCCAGAGCCAAAAATGGATTCATTAGATGAACATTGTATTAAGTTGTTAGATTTGGCATATGGTAAAATCTCTTTTGTTGAGGAGGCTAGTTGAGTATTTTTAAAACACAAAAAATAGTCTGGCCACTAGCTGTATGGGGCGGAGGTGTATTTGGTCTGCTGCTTTCATATTTGTTTTTTCAACATCAGCTCCTCAGCGGCGATCAGACCCAGATGCTCTACAAGGGTTACCTTGGGGCTTATGAGGGGGTCTGGCTCAGCTATGGCAATGCCGCGAGTGCGGTGGGCAATGTGCCGGGCAGCTTGTCGGCCTGGCTGATTGGTGGGCCGCTGCTGCTGTGGGATTCTCCCTATGCCCCCATGGTGTTGCTGCTGGTGATGCGGTTTGTTGGTTTTCTGCTGTTTGATGCGGTGATCCGCCAGGTGTTTGCTGACCCTGTATCGAAGGGCAATGCGCGATTGTTGTTTCTGGTACTCTGCTGGCTCAACCCCTGGTTCCAGTACGAGAGTCTGCTCTACAACCCCTCCTATCTGTTCCTCTTCTCGGCCATGCACTGCTGGTCGGCCTGGCATATGCGCGAGCGGGCCTCCTTCTGGCACATGATCGTGCACCTGCTGGCCATCGGCATGGCGATGCAGTTGCACTACTCCTGGCCGCTGCTGGCGGTGATGTCCACCTACCTCTTCTGGCGCCGCATTCTCAAGGTGAGCTGGAGCGGGGTGGTGGTGGCCGCCCTGTTGATCGGTGCCTCCCTGATCCCTTACACGATGGAAGTGATGAGCAACAGCCACATCACCCAGAACGGCGATCCCGAGGCGCGCCAGCGCTATATCGGCTGGGGTCTGGTGCATGTCTATCCGGTGCTGAAATCGGTGATTTACTGGCTGCGCTACGGCTCCTGGCTGTTTGCCAGCAAGCTGGTCAACGACACCCAGTTCATCTGGCTGGCAGGCCACGAATACCTGCAGATGGCAGCGATCTGGCTGTGGCGCATCGTGATTTATGGCGTGGGTTCCGCAACTGTGTTGCTGGCGGCCAAGGCCAACTGGCAGCTGTGGCGGGAACTCAAGCCGCGTCTGCTGCGCAGCGACCGTGCGCCAGTAGATGGCGAGAGCTGGCTCGGCCTCTATGCGCTGGCGGCGGTGCTGGCGGTACTGGTGAGTGCGGCCCTGTCGCCCATCATCTTCAACTACTGGCACCTGATGCTGATCTTCCCCTACGCATTGTTCCCGATCCTGCTGCTGCTGGTACGCTGGAGCCGTCGTTACCCGCAGTGGGTTGGCAAGGGGTTACTGGCGGCCACCCTGTTCTGCACCGCGGTCAACCTGATTGCGGCGAGCGACAGCACCAAGTTCTCCTATCAGGCGGACTACAAGCTGCAGGTACAGGAGTATCTGCAGGAGATGAAACTGCAACCCGGGCAGTAACTCTCGTCAACAGCCTGCCCCCGAGCTTGGGGCAGGCTGTCGTTATTACTCGAAACGATCCATATGGGCGAAGTTTTTGGCTTCGGCAACCCAACCCTCACGTCCTTGCTGGTCACGAATTTTTACCCACCACTGGCTCTGCGGTGACCGGCCGTATCTGATCTCTTTGCGCGCATAGTCATAATCGAGAATGTAGGTTTTGCCCTTGTACCAGAACAGGCTATTGCCTTCGCCCAGTCCGCCGAGGATATAAAGCGTTTCCCCTGCCTTCATATTCAACAGTGGCCCTTTGCCCTCCTTGCTGTAGCCCAGCTTGACCGCTCTGAGTATCTCGACGATCCCCGGTTGTTCGGTAATGACGACCCCGGTCAGCCCTTCCACCTGCTGGCCGCGGGGTAGCCGGAACAGCTCTTTGGCCGTCAGGGATGGCTCGGCTCTGACGATCACCTCTTGCTTGGTGGTCCATGTCTTATAGGTGCAACCTTCAAACGGGCAGCGACCCCAGTCGTAATAGGGCAGACGCGGCTTTTCATCAGAACTTACGGTCGCAGCAAACAACGACAACAACAGCAAAAACAGTCTCATGAATCTACCTGTCCGGCGGGGCGCTCATCCGCCGGTTTGATGAATGGGGCCGCACTATATCTCAAGAGACCAAAATCCATCAAAGCAGCGGAATTATTGATTTTCACTTCAATAAAACGGGGCCCATTGGTCATGGGAGTAGGGGGCACAAGAGGTCGAAGCGCGGCAGGAGCGGATAGCCCGCTCATTTGCCTTGTGCCATGCTGATGGCTATCAGGGCATCGGGTCGGCACTTATGGGCATCTCTCGTTCGGGCACGCGTTTGGTATTACTGCTATCGGCACTTCTTCTCCCTCTTATGACCATCAGCCAGGCCGTGGCGATCAACGCGCCACTGCGGGGATGCGTCTTTCAGCTGGCGCCGCTGGTCACCATCGATCAGCAGGGCGAGGTCTCCGGGCCGGTGATCGACTACTTTCGCCGTCATATCGAACCCGCGATCGGGCGTACCATCGAGTGGCAGGGGCTCAATGTGGCGCGGCTGCTCAGCAACCTCGAGAGCGGCGAGTGCGATCTGACCCCGCTGCTGAGTTACAGCCCCGAGCGTGCCCGTCACTTCCGCTATATCGACCCCCACCTGTTGCTGCTGCGGCCGGTGCTGGTGGTACTGGTGCCATCGCGGCTTCACTCGGTCGAACGGCAGGAAGATCTCTACGGAACCACCATCGGCTGGTCGAGTCAGGCGATCGTGCCGCCGCTGTTGCAGCATCCGCAGATCCACATCGACACCCTCTCCCAGCTCAGCTGGGAGCATGGCAACATGCAGAAGTTGCTGCGCGGGCGCATTGATGCCGCGCTCTTTTCCAACGATATTTCCGCCAACCATTTTCGCGCCAAGCTCCCTGCGGCGACCCGCCTCATCTACCTGCCGGCCACCCCACTGCAGGTGCATATTGTGCTGAACAAGTCGCTGGGGGATGGCAATCCCGAACTGGTGCAACATATGCGTCAGATGGTGGAGCGGGTGCCGCTCGCCTCGCTGGTGGAGCCAACCCCGCGGCTGTGGGGGCGTTGAGAGGGGGTTGCGTGCAATAATCTACAAGTCCAAGGCCCGCTTCTGGTGTATCTATAACCCATGAATACCACCGATTCCCTTATCCGCTACTGGCAATCCCCGCACCTGCCGGGGGTCGAGCTGTCACACTCCCACCACAGGGCGTTCAGCTACGGCCGCCATGTCCATCTCGACTACCATATCGGGCTGGTGCAACGGGGTGGCCAGAAGTTTATCCATAAGGGAAACAGCCACCATCTGGTGCGCGGGGTGCTCTCAACCGTCAACCCGGACGAGGTGCACGACGGCCTCAGCCTGCTGCCGGAAGGGTACGAGGTGCGAGTCTTCGCCATCGATCCGCAGCAGCTGGCGCTCTGGCTGCCGGAGCAGCCGGAGCCCTTCTTCGACAAGGGATTGCAGAGCCGCCCCGACCTCTATCAGGGCTTTGCCCAGCTGCACGGCTATCTCGACAACCCCAAAGCCGATGGCCTGCTGATCGAGAGCCAGCTGCTCGCCCTGCTGGGGGAGCTGCTGCATCTGGCCCCCGAGGTGCATCAGCTGGCGGATCCCCAGCTACGATTTCTGCGCGACTACCTGATGGCCGCCCTCGATGAGCCCCACTCGCTGGAAGAGCTGGCGGGGCTGCTCGGACTCGACCGTTTCGCCTTCCTGCGCCAGTTCAAGAAACGCAGCGGCATGACTCCCTACGCCTGGCTGAAACGGCTGCGGCTGGAGCAGGGCAAACGGCTGCTGGCGAGCGGGATGGCGGTGAGCGAGGTGGCGCTGGCGGTCGGCTTCTTCGATCAGAGTCACTTCCATCACGGCTTTCGCCAGGCATTCGGTCTGACGCCCGCCGAATTTCGTGCCCAGATGCAATCTTTTACAAGCCGGCCCCCCGCTGATCCGCCATGCTGACTCTCCGTCGTTAAAGCGAGAGTTGTTATGCTGACCAGTCTGTTCGTTACCCTTGGCCTGATGCACCTGATTGCACTGGCCAGCCCCGGCCCCGATTTCGCCCTGATCCTGCGCACCAGCCTGCACCGGCCAACCGCCCTTGGCGCGGCGCTGGGCATCTCGCTGGCGATCATGGTGCACGCCACCTTCAGCCTGACCGGGATCAGCATGCTGATCGCCAGTCACCCGCTGCTGTTTATGGTGATCAAGTGCTGCGGCGCTCTCTATCTGGGCTGGTTGGGGTGGGGTGCCTTGATGGCGGCCCGCCAGCAGAGCAGCACCGTGATGGCCAACGCCGCCAACGCCGCCAACGAGCTGCGCGGCTGGGGCAGGGGCGTGCGTGCCGGTATCGCCACCAATCTGCTCAACCCCAAGGCGTTGGTGTTCTTTATTGGTCTGCTGGCCGCCATGGTGACGCCGCAGGTGGACGGGGTGACCCGCGGCCTGCTGGTGGGCGAGCTCTTTATCATCTCCCTCTGCTGGTTCGGGTTGCTGGCGTGGAGCCTCTCCACCGATCGCGCCCAGCGCCTGCTGCTGCGGGTGCAGCGGCCGCTCAATCTGGTGACTGGCGTGTTGTTTGCGGTGGTCAGCCTCTCCATTCTGGCGAGCATGGGGGCCGAGCTGGTGGCCTGACGGTCAAGCAGTGCCCCCGGGGTCTCTATAACTGATGAGTGGGTCTGCCGCTTGTCCGGCGGCAGGCCCGTTTACGCAAGATGGCTGATGATCGGTCATCGACCGTTCTGAGGTATCTCCCCGTGCAACTCACGCCGCCTGCGGGCCCGCATCGTTTTAAAAAACAGAGCGCCTGCCACAGCTTCATTTAGCCGGATTAAACAACCGAACCCTCGCCTGATTGCGGCTCATACCTTGCCCGACCTTGTACAAACGCGCCGCAATTGTGACAACTTGGATGTGAGCTGAACAATCTTGATCTGTCGCTTGTGAGAAGGTGGCGAATAGGTTATTTCTCTGTGACATTGGCGGCTTTCAGCACGGGATCTCCAGCCATGTGGTGCGAAATCCACAGCAAAAACAAACAGTAAAATGCAGGAGCAAATATGAAAAAGGTCGTGATGGTTGCCGTGGCTGCGGTCCTTCTGGGTGGCTGCGCCGTCAAAAATCAGGTCTCCTACAGCTTGCAGTCACTGCAAACTGTTCCCTTCAGCGCCTTCCAGCCGAGCGAGAGCAACCCCAACCAGCGCGTCTACAAGGAGCCCGGTACTGACCTGCGCCAATACAACGAGGTGCTGCTCGATCCGCTGCAGTTTATCCGTCAGGAGAATGGCCAGTGGTATCTGCTGACCGCCAACGACCAGAACCAGATTGGCCGCTACTACCACGACACCTTCCAGCGCGAGCTGATCAAGCAGGGCGTCAAGATTGCCAGCGCCCCCGGCCCGAAGGTCATGCGGATCCAGGCGGCTGTCACCAACTTCGACCTGACCCGTCCCGACCCGAAACTGCGTGACCTGCTGCCCGCCAAGATCGCCATCAACATCACTCGTGAAGTGATTGGCAAGGAGCCCTACCTGCTCAAGGTGGGCAGCATGGCCCAACTGCTCGACTCCCAGAGCGGCAAGCTGCTGGTGCGGGTGATGGATGCCCGCGAGAGCCCGGATACCACCCACAAGGATTCGCCGATCACCGCCGAGGAGATGGAGAAGATGATCGACCAGTGGGCGGCCAATCGTGCCAAACAGCTGGCGGACAATATTGGCAAATAACAGCAACATATAGAGCGACAAAAGCCTTTCGCCTGGAATAATGCCGATCAGTTAAGGATCCATTGACCGATCCTTCTGCTGTAGGACAATCCGGAACCAGTCATTGGTTCCGGATTTTTTTATGTCTATTGCAAACGACTTGAACGATGTTGTTGAGGCATCTGGCGACATGCTGGCTCGGCTGGCCATTTTTGCCGACCATATTCCCGACGAATGGATTACTGCCGCTGCCGCCTTGTCTGAAAAGGCCACTATTCGCCGCCGCCGCTTACCTTCTGATATGGTCTTGTGGCCCGTCGTGGGGATGGCTTTTTTCCGCAATGAGCCCATCTCCGAGGTCGCTCGGCGCCTCAACATCTGTGCAGAAGGGTTGGCCAATGATGCCTTGCTCGCGGACAGTGCCCTGTCTCAAGCCCGTCAGCGACTCGGCAAACAACCGCTCGAGTGGTTGTTCAAGCAGTGTGCCGATGTGTGGGGGCGGGAACGTTATCCTGAAGACGGCGTTAATGGGATGGTCG
>NZ_CDBR01000103.1 GCF_000819685.1 Aeromonas allosaccharophila
CCATCTATGTTTCCCAAATCGATGCAGCTTGAATGGAACTAACTGAGGACTTGGTGATCTGATCACCACCATCCTCTTCAAGTTTGCATCATGGGCACGTTGCGTCACCCCATCACCAACTGGCCTAAATACAACAAGTCTCTGATTAACCGTGGTTCACTCACCTTCTGGGTTGATGCCGAGGCCATGAGCAACTGGTTTCACCACGACCATCATGGGCGGCGGGGCCGCAGCCAGCTTGACACTGACCAGACCATCTGTACCTTCCTGATGCTCAAGGGGATTTTCAACCTCACTCTGCGGGCCACTCAGGGACTACTCGACTCCCTGTTCGAGTTGATGAATGTGCCGTTGTGCGCACCGGACTACAGTTGTGTCAGCAAGCGGGCACGCACAGTGAAGGTGGCCTATCGGCAGCCCCCTAAGGGGCGCATTACCGACCTGGTTATCGACTCAACCGGGCTGAAGGTGTTTGGTGAAGGCGAGTGGAAGGTCAGAAAACACGGCGCTGAGAAACGGCGAGTCTGGCGCAAGTTACATCTGGCGGTAGACCCGGTGACCCACGATATCGTGGCGGCGGAAGTCTCGCTGGACAATGTCCATGATGCCGAGGTGCTGCCGACTCTGCTCAATCCACTGCGGCGCAAGCTGGGACGTGTTTATGCGGATGGCGCCTATGACAGCAAAGCTAGCCATCAGCTTATCTTGCGTAAAGGGGCGACAGCCTGTATCCCGCCTCGCAAGAACGCTGGGCTCTGGAAAAAGGGGCACCCAAGAAATGAAGCCGTGCTGGTGATGCGCAAAGAAGGGCTGGTGCACTGGAAGAAGATATCGGGGTATCATCGGCGCTCGCTGGCGGAAACGGCGATGTATCGGTTCAAGCAGTTGATGACGGGCAAAATCAGTCTGCGAACCTACAACGGTCAGGTCGGGGAAGTGATGGCGTATGTTGGTGCAATCAACAAACTGAACACCCTTGGTCTGCCCGTCAGAAAGCCCCGAGTGTAACGGTCACTTGGGGCTGGGGCAGTTGTGGCTTGATGGTTGATTTGGGAAACATAGATG
>NZ_CDBR01000104.1 GCF_000819685.1 Aeromonas allosaccharophila
CGGGAGAAGCTTCTCGAAGACCTCGATAACAACCATCTAATCGCTTTGGATTGGGCCGACTGGCAGGAGTGGGCAGCGCGCAGCGCTGGCGACTCCTGTCCAGTCGAGCCTTCTTTACCCTTGGTCCCGTGTCAACAACTGCCCTAAGCACCGAACAACCACCAACTCACAGAGGCTCTAAAAAATGAAAATCATCGCTCAGATACTCTCAGGCACCGACATCACCACCGCCACAAAAGACCGTGACGGGCGCAAGGTCACTACTGGCACCGTGAAGCTGCTCACCACTGACCCGAGTCAGATCATTGATGTGGCCATCACCGAAGAGCAGGTGACAGCCGGCTATCACGCCATGTTGAAAACCATCGCTGGCAAGGGCCCGACTGAATTCATGGTTGAGTACCGCAACGGCTCGTTTGGTGACGACAACGGCCGCCACCGCCAGTTTAACGGGTTCCGTCTGGTAGACCTGCCCGCAAGCGTCCAGAACGCTAAGGCGTAACCATGGACGCCCTACCTGACTATTCCCAGCTCATAGTTGCCGCCTCTTACATGCTGCTTTATGCGATTGGGTTTATGGGAGGGAATCAACGGTGATTGAGCCAGGTATTGAAATGTTTATTGCTGGCGGGTTCCTTGTTTGGCTCGTTGGCTATGGCTCTGGCACGGTGTTCCGACACACCCGCCAGATATTTGAGAAAGCCTCTCGGGGCAATTGAAAACGGTAAACGCAATTCAAGGTTGAGTTGTATTGAAAAGCGTAAACATCAATCAAAAGGAAATGATCATGAAAATTCGCAATATGGTTCGTAAGTACGCCGCTCCGGTTCTGGTTGCTGGCTCTATTGTTGCTTCCTCCGCTGCCTCTGCTGTTGGTGCTCTGGATGCTGCCACCGTTACCACCGTTAAAGAAAGCGTCCTCGCTGACGCTGGTACTGCCTCCGGTGCAGGCTTTGCGGTTATGGCCGTAGTGCTCTCCCTGTCCATCGGCTTTGGCCTCTTGCAGACTTTCGTTCGCAAAGGTGCTCAGGGTTAATCACTGGCGGGGCTCTGCCCCTGTACTATCGGGGGGCTCTGCCCCCCTTTTTTCATGGGGGATATATGCGCCCGTACATCATATTATTAGCCGCCGCTGTCACGTTCTCGGCCTCTGCTCTTCAAATTGGTGATTTTTTCCAGAATGCCGAAGTTATTAAGGCTAATTCTGTCAAAATCGTTAATGAATCTTTAATTAAGGTCAGCGCCACTATTAAGGGTTATGCTGCTAATGCGCCATATGCTATTAAAACTGTTGATGTTCCTAAGCCTACATTTATGTCTCATGTTAAAACTAATATGAAAGGGCTTGTAAAGAAAAATGCGTGGTATGCTGCTTGGTTTGCAACGATGGCCGCCGCGGGATGGGCAATAGATGAATTGACGGGGCAGGTTACACGACCTTTAATTAAAACTAATTATTATGGTCAATCAGGAAGTTGGGCAAATCCTTTTAATCTCAGTCCCGTGGTTAAAGATTTACAGACTGCTATAGCCTCACAAATTGCAGAGTGTTCACGTATATATTCTTCATATCCGCCTTGCACTTCTGATGGTGTTTTGCTTCCTCGTACACCTCCTCTTTATTATTATAAAATCAAATTTAAAGGCGGTGTTTCTACTAGGGAGATTGATTTTAAAGTCCTTTCTCAAGAAGATGTTGTTGTTTCTAATGAGCCCGTTTCTGACGATTCACTTTATGATTCCCTTGCCACTGAGATGCTAAAAGATCCTTATGCTGCTGCTCAGGCTTTTATGGTTCCTGATGCTTGGCCTTATCCATATCCTCACATTTTCCCTGACCCTGTTAAGTACATTCCAGGTGTCTCCGAAACAGATGAGGAACTTCTTGATGCCCTTATCAAGGGCCAGTTGCAGACCACTAACCCGAACGCTGCTAACTATGTGACCCCCGAGAAGCTCCAGCAGCTCCAGCAACTTCTCGCTCAGCTTCAACAGGGCATTACTCCAGAGGGGCAGGTAGGCGCTGCAAACGACAAGCTTAAAGACCCCCTCACTCAGGCTCAGCTTGAGGAGACTATGAAGAAAGAGAAAGAGGCCGAGGCCAAGGCAGACCAAGAGGCAGCCACCAAAGCGCAACAGGATCTAGCCCCCGCCGAGAGTGCCCTTGATAAGTTGTCAGAGGATAAAACATGGCT
>NZ_CDBR01000105.1 GCF_000819685.1 Aeromonas allosaccharophila
CTTAACTGACTGGCATTAGGGTCAGGTGGCCCCATTTTGCCGAGTTAACTGGCTGGGGAAGCCTGCGCGCTGTTGCGTGGGCCCAGCATACCGAGCAGGGCGCCCCCCATGATCAGGGCGCCGGCCAGCAGATGGCGCGTGGTCAGCGCTTCTCCATTGAGCAACACCAGCAGCAAGGTGCTCAGCAGCGGTGTCAGGTAGGCCAGCGCCCCAATCCGCCGTGGGTCCCCATCCCGCAGCGCCAGATACCAGGTGACAAAGGCGGCCCCCATCGGGCCCAGCGCCAGCCCGATGATCAGCCACCAGTCACTGGTGGGTATCTGCGCGAGCGGCAGAGGCCCTTCGAGCAGACGAGCGAGCAGCAGCGCCAACAAACCTGCGGGCAGGCAGGCTGCTGCAGTGACCACGGCGGGTGCTGGTGGCAGACGGCGTGACAGCACCGAATAGGCTCCCCAGACGACAGCCGCGCCCAGTGCCAGCAGGTATCCCGGCAGATAGGCCTGCTGCAGTTGCAGCTCGCCGTTGACCATCACCAGCATGGATCCCGCCAGACCAAAGGCGCCAGCTAGCAGGTGACGGGCATGGAGTGGATGGCCGGGCAGTAACAGCGGGGTGAACAGAATGATGCAAAGCGGCCAGAGGTAGTTGATGAGGTTTGCCTCCAGCACCGGGGCATGGCGAAAGCTCATAAAGAGCAGCAGATGGTAGAGCAGCAAGGCCGTAACCGTCACCAGCCAGGTAATGGGGCGAGCACGCCACTGGCGCCAGAACGGCAAGGCCCCGACCCCGCAGAAAAACAGCACCAGCCCAACCAGCACCAGCGGTGACACGCTGGAGACCCGTGACGTCAGCGCCGCCAACGAGGCCCACAAAACAATGGTCAGCAGTGCAAAACCGGTGGATCTATCCCACCAGGAACAACCGGACATCCAACACTCCTTTGCAAGATGAAGCTGATGGCTTGGGCGCTGGGCCCGGCCAAAGAGAGTCAGTCTATCAGAGAGCGTGCATGCTCTGAATGCAGAAAGGAGAGGGTCATCACGGCTGGTTGGGCGGTTGGCTGGATCTACCGTTGCCGATCTCTTGGCCGTTCCTAAATGAACAAGCTCACAACCTGATTCCATAATGATTTAAATGAGTAACTGTGACCCACTACACAATAATGGTATCCCGCATCGGCACAACTCGCACCAGTTGATAGCGATCAAAAACAATCATACCGTCTGGCCGGTATGATTCTGTAATGAACATGGAAACAGCACACCGTAAAAAGGATCCTGTCCGTTTGCAGGAACAACTGCTGGAGTCAGCAGCCACAATCGCTGCTCGAGACGGCATCGCAGCTCTGTCTTTGAATGCCGTAGCCACGGAAGCCGGTGTAAGCAAAGGTGGATTACTACACCATTTCCCTAATAAGCAATCACTGATCTTTGCTCTCTTTGCTCGTCTACTGGCAATTATGGAAGAGGCTATCTCAGCACTGATGGCTGCTGACAAGACTGAATATGGCCGTTTTACTCGTGCTTACCTGCACTATCTTTCTGCCCCTGAATTAACGGACACCCAGGAGAGTCGCCAGTTAATGGTACTTTCATTGGCCATGCCGGATGAACCAGTGTTGCGAAAATGTTGGCGTGACTGGATGCAGGCACATCTAGAGCAAGGAGATGAGTTGGACAATAGCCATACTGGTACGCTGGTACGTTATGCCGCGGACGGTATTTGGCTATCGGAGTTAACTGAAGGGCGCACAATGATTGCAGAGCACCGTCAGGCGCTGGTTGAAACTTTGCATAATATGACGCTCCCCACATAAAGCACATGGATTGAGGCCGAGATGCGCTACTTCATCAATGCCCGCTTCATTTATGATGCGACAGATGGTTCCTTGACTCAGCGGAAAAGTGTTGAGCCGGACAGTCAATTATCCATTACCGCCAATGCGCTTTTTTATTTTTTCTTGCGAAATACAGGGATCGTGAGCCGAGACGAGGTGCTTAAAAAAGTCTGGGATGATAACGGATTAACTTCATCGAACAGCAATCTCAACCAATACCTGAGCATATTGCGCAAGGCTTTTCGCCACTACGATATCGACAATATCATCATCACGGTGTCGCGCGGTTATTTGCAGCTGAATCCGGACGTCATCATTGAGCCTATTGATAATGTTCCCGCATCGCCCATTGAAATAGCTCCCCCACCATCCACGGTGGCAACCTACGAACCGCTTCTTGAGCCTGCAGAGTGGCAACTTCCCCTCACTCCACACTCACGAGGAATATGCTGGTATATCGCTGGTGGCTGCATGCTCGTTTTTGCCCTACTACTGGTGGCATTCGGTCTGTTGAATGACCGTGAGCCCCGCCCCCTTACAATGACACAGATCCCCAATAACCAGTGCGAATTGCTGGCCAGCGACGAGATGCTGCGATCGGTCAGCGCCACTGCCTACGGTGAGCATTTCGACCAGGTGCGGCAGCGTTTGAACATCAGCTGTAAACCTGGCGAACGTTTTCTGTTCTTCTACGGAGATAGACTGGAGACCAACGGCTTGGGCAGGGTATTTCTTGCCCATTGCGCCATGCACGAAGACAACTCGTTCAGCTATTGCGATAACTATTTCTACTACTCCTGGAAGCCGTGATGAGACTTGCGCCGCGTCCCTTCTTTCTTTTGTCCTGCTCCGTGTTCCTCGCTGCGGCAGTCTATGCCTGTTATCAGCTGCCCACCGAAAATGATGGCGTCATGAGCTGCGCCACCAAAGGCATCATGCGTTTTGAAGACATGAACAAAGAGAACGTCAACGGCAATATTCACTTCAATTTCGGCCGTCAGGGGAAGGGCTCCATGGTGGTTGAAGGCTATACCGACTCGGCCGCAGGCTGGCTCTACCTCCAGCGCTATGTCACGTTCACCTACAGCAGCAGCCGCGTCTCTACCAACGAGCGTCAGTACCGCATCAACAAATGGGAAGCGAGTGCCTCCTCCATCGACCAGTCACCGGATGTGGTCTTCGACTACTTCATGCGCGAGATGTCCGACAGTCACGATGGGTTGTTTCTGAGTGCACAGCGGCTCAATCAGCAGGCCATACTGCTGAGCTCCATCAACTCGCCGCTCTGGATCTGCACCCTCAAATCCGGCAGCAAAGTGAACTAGTCCCGTCAATACGGCGGATGCTCCGACCCAAGCGTCGATGACGCCAGCACCTATAGCCCCGCTCCGACAATTTGGCGCGCTCAAATACCCTTGATGGCTCTACCCTTATGCGGCGTGCTAGCCCTTTTTCCTTAAAGGCAGCCCCGTGGTGATTGCTGCCCGGCTCTTTCTTCCTTTACCCCCATACCGACAGGCGCTTCTTGCGTATCGCGCAACAGGGTTGGATCCTGCCGCTGTTCCAACCAGCCCCATATGCTCTCGCGCCCCGCTCTCAATTCCTACCTCCCTTTTCTGGCCCGCAGTCACCGCCTTATCACTCCTTCCTACCACATCCCACTCATTTTCCACATTTAGCGTCACTGGCAAAACATGAGCTCTGCCACAGTTGGCGACCGGCCAAATTACCTCTTGGTCTCCATTTATTAACAATCCATTAGCATATGCCGACGATATTTTCCTGAGCCTGAATCAGGCCTTATGCAAGGTGAAAACCTCCTCACGACTGCAGCATGAATACATAAATACTGCGTATAAAAATCATAAATTTAGAATAAAAAACTAAATTCTGAAATTTTTTAGATTCAAATTCCATGAGTGCCGCCAATGCCTATAGTGGCAATTGAACGCCGCAACCGTGGCTCAATGTCGTGATACGGACGGTGTTCCTTAACCACACAACACAACCTGTTCTGAGGAGATCACCATGGGTGATGCATTGGGGCTTATCGAAACTAAAGGTCTGGTGGCCTGCATTGAAGCTGCGGATGCCATGTGCAAATCCGCCAACGTGGAGCTGATCAGCTATGAAAACATTGGCTCCGGCCTGGTCACTGTCATGGTGAAGGGGGATGTCGGCGCAGTGAAGGCGGCGGTGGATTCTGGCGTGGAGTCGGCACAGCGCATCGGTGAAGTAGTGACCTCGCTGGTTATCGCTCGTCCACACAATGACATCAACAAAATCGTCATTAAACACAAGGCTTAAGGCTGGGAGAGTTCAAATGGGTGATGCATTGGGTTTGATTGAAACAAAGGGCTTGGTGGCCTGTATTGAAGCGGCTGATGCCATGTGCAAAGCCGCCAACGTCGAACTGATCGGTTATGAGAACGTCGGCTCGGGCCTGGTCACCGCCATGGTGAAAGGTGATGTCGGAGCTGTGAAAGCTGCGGTGGATTCCGGTGTGGAGTCTGCTCAGCGCATTGGTGAAGTCGTGACCTCGCTGGTCATTGCTCGTCCACACAACGACATCAGCAAGATTGTCGCTCACTACAAAATTGCCGAGTAACGGGAGATAGCATGATGAAAGAAGCACTGGGTCTCATTGAGACCAAAGGTCTGGTGGCCTGTATTGAAGCGGCTGATGCCATGTGCAAAGCCGCCAACGTTGAACTGATTGGTTATGAGAACGTCGGTTCTGGTCTGGTCACTGCGATGGTGAAAGGTGACGTCGGGGCAGTCAATGCGGCAGTTGAGTCCGGTGTGGAGGCTGCAAAGCGCATTGGCGAAGTTGTTACCTCTCGCGTCATCGCTCGTCCGCACAACGACATCGAAAAAATCGCGGCACAGCACAAAGCATGACCTGACAGGGCACGCCCCGTTCGCACTTTATACGTCTGATGAAGGATAGTTTCATGATTGAACTCGATACCGATTTGCTCTCCCGCCAGAACGCGAGAGAACTGGTGCGCAATGCCAAAAAGGCGCAGGTGATTATGGCCACCTTTTCGCAGCAGAAAATCGACGCCATCGTGAAGAACGTGGCCGAAGAAGCTGCGCGTCACGCCGAAGTTCTGGCAAAGATGGCTGCAGAAGAGACCGGTTTTGGCAACTGGCAAGATAAGGTTCTGAAGAACCGTTTTGCTTCGCTGCGCGTTTACGATGCCATCAAAGATACGAAGACCGTCGGTATCATTCATGACGATCAGGAGAAGAAAGTGATGGACGTGGGTGTGCCACTCGGCGTGATCTGCGCACTGGTGCCATCGACTAACCCGACGTCTACGGTGATTTACAAAACACTGATCGCGTTGAAAGCAGGCAACGCCATCATCTTCTCACCGCATCCTGGTGCTCGTCAGTGTAGTTGGAAGGCGATTGAAATCGTTAAACGTGCAGCGGAAGCCGCTGGAGCCCCGGTGGGGATTGTTGACGGGATCACTGAGCTGACTCTGGAGGCTACGTCCGAGCTGATGCACAGCAAAGATGTATCACTGATCCTGGCAACCGGCGGTGAAGGTATGGTACGTGCGGCCTATGCTTCTGGCACTCCGACTATCAGCGGCGGTCCGGGGAACGGTCCAGCCTTCATCGAGCGCAGCGCCGACATTCATCAGGCGGTGAAAGACATCATCACCAGTAAAACCTTCGACAATGGTGTGATCTGTGCATCCGAACAGTCGATCATCGTCGAACGCTGTATTTATAACGACGTTCATCGTGAGCTGGACGCTCAGGGCGCCTACTTCATGAACGAAAACGAGGCTGCCAAAATGGCCGCCCTGCTGCTGCGGCCAAACGGCACCATCAACCCTAAAGTTGTGGGCAAAACGGCGATCTATCTCAGCCAACTGGCAGGTTTTAGCGTTCCCTCCAGCACCCGCGTGCTGGTCGCCGAGCAGACCACCGTCTCCCATAAAAACCCCTATTCCCGTGAAAAACTGTGCCCAGTACTCGGCCTGTACGTAGAAGAGGACTGGCGTGCAGCCTGTCATCGCGTGGTCGAGCTGCTGACCAACGAAGGCCTAGGGCACACCCTGGTGATCCATACCCGCAACCAGGATGTGATCCGTCAGTTTAGCCTTGAAAAACCGGTTAACCGCATTCTGATCAACACCCCCGCCGCCCTCGGTGGTATCGGTGCAACCACCAATATTACACCGGCGCTGACGCTTGGTTGTGGTGCCATTGGTGGTGGCTCCAGCTCCGACAACGTCGGGCCAATGAATCTGCTTAACATCCGCAAGGTGGGTTATGGCGTGCGCTCTATTGATGAACTATGCGCACCGGATCACAAGGTTGATCCGCAGCCGGTTTCCAATCCGACAGCGGGCCAGCGCTGCAGCATCCTTGATGACGCCCGTTTCACTGCTCCTGTACAGGCAAATACGGCTGCCGATGACCGCTTTGCCTGCGTTGCAGCAGGCGTTGAAGGGGATATCAGTGAGCAGAACGTGGAGCGCGTCATCCGTCAGGTGCTTGAGCGCCTTGGCAAGTGACGCATTGAGATAAGGCGATAAAAACAATGATTCTCGCAAAGGTAACAGGACATGTCGTTGCCACGCAGAAATGCGATGAGCTGCGCGGTAGCAACCTGCTGTTGATAACCCAGCTGGACGACGAGCAAAAGCCGATGAAGGACCATTCCTGGGTTGCGATTGATAGCGTAGGTGCAGGCATGCACGACATCGTACTGGCCGAGGAGTATCTCGCACTCAACAGAGACCGCTACAAAGCAATGTCAGTGGTTGCCATCGTCGAGAACGTGTTTCGGGATGCTTAAGGAGTGGATAACCCAATGAGTGAATTTTTGCTGAAACCCCGGATCCGCTTTGGTCAGGATGCGCTCGCTGTGCTGACAGAGTTGCCCGCCAGCAACGTACTGCTGGTCACTGACAAGATGATGGTGAAGTTTGGCCTTGCTGACCGGGTGACGCAGATCCTGCGCCAACGCGGCCTTGCCTTCCAGACTTGGGATGATGTAGTCGCCGATCCGGATATCGCTACCGTGGTACGCGGTATGAAGCTCATGGACAGCAGCTATCCGGACTTGGTGATCGCGCTGGGCGGCGGTTCGGTGATTGATGCGGCCAAAGCGGTTATTTTCGCCCTGGCGCAAACTCGTCCGGACCTGAGTCGCGAGCGTCCCTGTTTCGTAGCAATCCCGACTACCAGCGGAACCGGGTCCGAAGTCACCAGTTTCTCCGTGGTTAAAGCCCACGCCGAGAAGCTGGTGTTGGTAGACCCATCGCTGCTGCCGGATATCGCCATTCTCGATCCTTCGCTGGTGGCATCGGTGCCGCCTGCCATCACAGCAGACACCGGGATGGACGTGTTGTGCCATGCGCTTGAGGCTTATGTTTCTCGTGCGGCCAGCGACTTTTCCGATGCGTTGGCCGAGAAGGTCGTGCAGCAGGTGTTTCGCTACCTGCCCACCTGCTGGCGAAACGGTCACGATTTGCTAGCACGGGAAAAGATGCACAACGCCTCATGCATGGCGGGCATGGCATTTACCAACGCATCACTCGGTATTACCCACAGTCTGGCCCACGCCCTAGGCGGTGTGTTCCGCGTACCACACGGCCGCGCCAACGCACTCCTCATGGCGCAGGTAGTGGCATGGAACGCTGATTATCAGGGGCAGTGCGATACCCAGGCTGCTCATAAATATGCCCGTCTGGCTCACCTGCTGGACTTGCCCGCCCACACTCCGCGCGAAGGCGTTACCAGCCTGCTGGTAGCCATTCAAGCACTGAAAGATGAAATGAACATGCCGACCGGGATTGGTGACACCGATGTCGTCGCGGTCGACTTTGACCTGCGTCTGGCAGAGATGGTCAACCAAGCGCTGCGCGACAACTGTAGCGCGACCAACCCACGCACACCGGATGCACAGGCATTAACCGAACTCTATCGCCACGCATGGAGCGGCAGCGCTGCTCTGGATTGCTAAGAACAAGAACTGGAGAACCTCATGGCACACAACAGCTTAACGCCGCGCGTCAAAGTGCTGGCTGAACGTTTACTGGCGCATACCAGCACCCTGTGTTCAGAACACGCAACGATTCTGAGCAGGCTGGACAGCGATATCGCGGGTATGCCCGCTGCCGTAAAACCGGCGCGCCGTTTCTATGAACTGATGCGCCAGTTACCTCTTGCCATCAGCACTGACGAGCTGATTGTTGGTAACCAAACCCGTAAACAGCACGGTGCGATCTTCCACGATGAAAATACCATGCATCGCCCGTCTACATTCCAGTTCCTGAATCTGAATAGCGATATCGACTCCCCCGACTACAAACTGGTGGTGGAGAAGGGCGTGCTGGCCATCAAGCAGCAGCTGGAAGAGAAAACCCGCGCCCTGGGCAGCGCCGTCAGCCGCAGCGGCATGGACGAGGTGAACGGCTGCCGAGCCGCCATCTACGCCTGCGATGCCCTGATGGCATTAGCACAAAACCTGGCCAACAGCGCCGAAACCCTGGCCGCCGCCGAAACCAACCCGTTCCGTCAGGCTGAACTGCGTGAAAGTACCGCCATTTTACATCACGTCCCGGCCCACCCTGCACGTAACTTTAAAGAGGCATGCCAAGCGTTCTATCTGTTCCAGCTGGCGCTTCAACTCGATAACGGCAGCTACGCGGTCAACCCGGAAGGTGCCGACAAGGCGCTGCTGCCCTACTTCCAGCGCGATATCGCCAACGGTGCGCTGACCGAACAACAGGCGTACGAAATTGTCGAGAGCCTGTGGTTCAAGCTGGCAGAGCTGAGTGAAGTACGCGCCACCTGCGCCATCGACGGTTACCCGATGTTTGATGCTTTGCTCCATGGCGCCAGCCTCGAGAACGCGCGAATTAACGAACTCTCCGACATGTTCATGAGTGCGCAGCAAAACCTCAGTGCGCTCCATTTGCCAGTGCGTCTATTTAGCGGAGTGCAGCAGGTCTCGACGCTACCGTTCGCCGCCTGTGCAGAAGATCCTGCGGTGATGGAGGGCTTAACGCCGCGTCTGCAACGCCTGCGTAATCGCTATCTGACCGTGCGCCCCAGCGTCTCTATCTATCGCGCGCTCGCCTTTACCGAAGTCGTCAAAGCCAACCCGGGTATGCCGACCATTTTGTTGCGTGCCAAAGCCTTCCGTCACGCCTGCGAAACAGCCCCGATCCTGATCCAGGACGATGAGCTGATCGTTGGCCATCCATGTGGCAAGCCACGAGCGGGCGCATTCTCACCGGATATCGCCTGGCGCTGGGTTCACGATGAACTAGATACCATGAGCACTCGTCCGCAAGACCCTTTTGAAATCAGTGAAGCGGATAAAAAGACCATCCGTGAAGAGATAGTTCCGTTCTGGGAAGGACGCTCGCTGGATGAGGTTTGCGAAGCACAATATCGTGAAGCCGGTATCTGGGAATTCAGCGGTGAGACCTTCGTTAGCGATCTCTCCTATCACCAGATTAATGGTGGCGGTGATACCTGCCCTGGCTACGACGTGCTGCTGTTCACCAAAGGGATGAACGGTATCAAAGCTGATGCTCAGGCTCATCTCGACCAGCTGAGCATGGAGAACCCGGAAGATATCGACCGTATTTACTACTACAAAGCTGCGATCGAAACTTGCGACGGGGTGGTCAACTACGCTCGGCGCATCGCAGCCCATGCTCGTGATCTGGCTGCGAAAGAGCAAAATGCCTTGCGTCGCGCCGAGCTGCTGACCATTGCTGACGTGAACGAGAATGTACCGGCCAATCCGCCAAAAACCCTGCAAGAAGCATTGCAGAGTATCTGGACTGTAGAGTCGCTGTTCGAGATTGAAGAGAACCAGACCGGACTGTCACTCGGTCGCCTTGACCAGTACTGCTACCCGATGTTCGAAGCCGATATTCGTGAGGGACGCCTGACTCACGATAGTGCGTTGGAAATGATGCAGGCGTTCATCATCAAATGTGCCGAACTGATGTGGATGTCGAGCGAGCTGGGGGCGAAATACTTCGCCGGTTATCAGCCGTTCATCAACCTGACCGTGGGTGGCCAGAAGCGCAGTGGTGGCGATGCTTGTAACGACCTGACCTACCTCATCATGGATGCCGTACGCTTTGTGAAGGTCTATCAGCCGTCACTGGGTTGCCGTATTCATAACCAGTCGCCGCAGAAATACATGGAGAAAATCGTCGACGTCGTGAAAGCGGGGATGGGTTTCCCTGCCTGCCACTTCGATGACTCCCACATCAAGATGATGCTGCGCAAGGGCTTTGATTTTGAAGACGCGCGCGATTACTGCCTGATGGGGTGCGTCGAGCCGCAAAAGTCGGGGCGTATCTATCAGTGGACCTCCACCGGATACACCCAATGGCCTATCGCCATCGAGTTCGTGCTCAACCGTGGCCGCATGGTGCTGTTTGACAGCTACCAGGGGCTGGATACCGGTGACTTGCGTGATTTTCGTACCTTTGAGGAGTTCGATGCGGCGGTGAAAAAGCAGATTGCACACATCGTGCGCCTCTCGGCAATCGGGACTGTGATCAGCCAGCGGGTACATCGCGATGTTGCCCCGAAACCGCTTATGTCTCTGATGGTGGAAGGTTGCATGGAGAGCGGAAAAGATGTCTCCGCTGGTGGCGCGATGCTCAACTATGGGCCTGGACTGATCTTCTCTGGCCTTGCAACCTATGTCGACTCTATGGCCGCGATCCGCAGGCTGGTGTTTGAAGACAAAAAGTACACGCTTGAGCAGGTCCGCGATGGACTGCTGGCCAATTTCGAAGGGCATGAAGCGCTGCGCCGCGACTGCTTGAATGCACCGAAATACGGTAATGATGACGACTATGTTGACCAGTATGCGCTGGATATCACCGAGTGGACGGAGAAAGAGTGCGGCAAGTACAAGATGCTTTACTCGGTTATGAGCCACGGCACCTTGTCTATCTCCAATAACACGCCTATTGGTC
Organism: Aeromonas allosaccharophila; assembly: GCF_000819685.1. Lineage (GTDB taxonomy): Bacteria > Pseudomonadota > Gammaproteobacteria > Enterobacterales > Aeromonadaceae > Aeromonas > Aeromonas allosaccharophila. The sequence goes on from NZ_CDBR01000105.1 coordinate 10,822, forward strand.
AGTTGACCAACGCCACGCCGAACGGTCGCTTGGCATGGATGCCGCTCTCTGACGGCATCAGCCCGACCCAGGGGGCGGATAAGCAAGGTCCTACGGCTGTCATCAAGTCTGTGAGCAAGATGAATGTGGAGACCATGAACATCGGCATGGTGCACAACTTCAAGTTCCTCAAGGGGTTGCTGGATACACAAGAGGGACGTCACGGTCTGATCACTTTGTTGCGTACTGCCTCGATTCTTGGTAACGGCCAGATGCAGTTCAGCTATGTCGACAATGAAGTGCTGAAAAAAGCGCAGCAGGACCCGGAAAAATACCGCGACCTGATAGTGCGTGTCGCAGGTTACAGCGCCTATTTTGTCGAGCTGTGTAAAGAGGTGCAGGACGAGATCATCAGCCGCACCGTGATAGAGAAGTTCTAGTCGATTGGTTGAGAACAATTCTCCGTATTGAAGAATAAATCAGAAGTGCTCCGTGATGGCAGGTCTCAGAAAATGAGACTGCGGCCTGCCATATCCGGAGATGGAGGCAAGCGTGATTACAAATACTGAATTGACCGGGCGTATATTCAATATCCAGAAATACTCAATATATGATGGAGATGGTATTCGCACGCTAATTTTCTTCAAGGGGTGTAATCTTCGCTGTCCTTGGTGCGCTAATCCTGAGGGACTTAACAGTCAATTTCAGGTGATGTTCTCACACGACAAGTGTATTAACTGCGGTGATTGCGTTAACGTTTGCCCGGTCGGGGTTCATTACCGGGTCGAAGAGAATGGGGTCATTAAACATTTTATCGACCGAAATAAAGATTGTATCGGTTGTCGAAAATGCGAAGAGGTCTGTACGCAGAACGCACTGGATATAATGGGTAAAGATGTCACTGTTAGCGAGCTGATGGAGATCATCATGCAAGACTATGACTTTTACATTTCTTCTGGCGGTGGTGTCACCATCGGTGGCGGTGAAATGAGTCTGCAAACGGATTTTGCCGTCGCCTTATTTGGCGAATGCAAAAAGATGATGATTAATACGGCCATTGAAACTCAAGGCACCACTACCCTAGAAAATTATCAAAAGCTGGCCTCTGTTACTGATACTTTTTTATTCGACATCAAGCAGATCAACAGCGAACACCATAAATCGATGCTGGGTATCGGTAATGAAGGTATTCGTCGCAATCTGGAATGGTTGGTTGATTACGGTGCCAAGGTTATTATCCGGATGCCGCTGATTCGTGGATATAATGACTCGTGGGATGCCATCACTGGCGCAATAGAATACGTACAAAAGCTAGCGAAGCGGGGAAATATCCTTCGCATTGACATGCTGCCATACCACCAGCTTGGGCGTAAAAAATATGAGCGTCTGGATATGCCTTACCCGATTACTCAGGATCCGTCTTACACACCGGATGAATTAGACCGATTGGAGACGTTCTTTAAGAAATTTGATTTTGATATTCGCTTGGTCCGTCATTAACAGGAGCCGAAAATGAAAAGTTTAGGCGTAATTGAAATGCGAGGATTCGCCGCCGCCATTCAGGCCGTGGATGCGGCCTGCAAATCTGCAAGTGTCGACTTCATTGGCTATCGCAAGGTGGGGGCTGGGTTGGTGAGTGTCTGCTTTGAAGGCGAAATCAGCGCCATTCACACAGCTATCGAACGCGGACTCAGTGTCGCTGCGGCCATCGACAAGCAGGTCCGTTCACTGGTGATTGCGCGTCCGGAGAAAAGCGTTGTGGCATCGCTCAGCAACCTAAAAGGCCACCCGGTGTGCACAAAAGCAAACGCTGGCGCAGACGTGACGGTCGAAGCCGAAGCGCTTTCGGACAAATCCTCGGAAAACAGTGTCGTAACCAGTGGTGATGCTCAACCAATCGTGCAAGCAGAGTCTTCGCCGGCTCAGGTTGAAGATAAGAGTGCCGCGATAAGGAGAGGGAAGAAGGCATGATCGACCTCCAGCTACATCAAAAAATTGCCACCCGGCTGAGTCAGGTCACGCCAGCGATACCGGTCGGGATCTCGAACCGGCACGTGCATCTGGCCCAGCAGGATGTCGAAGCGTTATTCGGTCGGGGTTACGCACTGACGCCGCTAAAACAGCTACGCCAGCCGGGTCAGTTTGCTGCAGAGGAGTGTGTCACTGTGGTCGGTCCCAAAGGCTCCCTGACCCGCGTTCGCGTACTCGGCCCAACTCGTCCGGCTTCGCAATTGGAAATCTCTCATGCCGATTGCTTCACCCTTGGCATCAAGGCTCCGGTTCGTGAATCTGGTCAATTGGAAAATGCGGGCAGTGCGCTGCTCATCGGTCCTGCAGGCCACGTTGAATTGCGCTCCCAGGTGATTTGCGCCTGGCGACATATCCACATGTCGCCGCAAGATGCCCGTCAGCTGAATGTGACCAACGGCCAGAAAGTGAGCGTGCGCAACAACGGCGAGCGCCAGCTGACTTTCAATGAGGTGCTGGTGCGGGTACGTGACGATTTCGCCTTGGAATTTCATATCGATACCGAAGAAGCTAACGCCGCTGGATTGAAAAACGGCGCGCAGGTCACGCTGATCGGTTAACGGAGAACTACCATGACCGACGAACAGATTGAACGCTTGGTCGAACATATGATCCAGCGCCTGCAGCCGCCGCTGCTGGTGATGGTTACAGCCACTAAGGGTTATCGGGAGGCAATTCGAAGCCGCCTGGCTGGATGCGGGCATCGCCTGCATATTGCGCTAGAGGAAGGCATCGAGGATGCAATGCAGTGGAAACCACTGGGTGAAGCTGTGGCGACCAGCGTTTGGCAACAGGCCCTTCCGCAAACACCGTATCGTGCACTGGTGCTGCCATTTCTCGATTATCCGCTGGCGATGGACCTTCTAAACGGCACGTTCCGCAGCCCTGTTGCCCAGCGTTTGCATGATGCCTTGTTGACTGGATTACCGGTGTTAGCGCTGCGCTATCACTGCGATCCGGCTAGCGAACTGAACCAGCTGCTGGGGGCACAACCAAATTCAGCTTACGCAGGCCATATGCATGCAGAACTGACCCGCCTGAGTGAGATTGGTGTCACTTTGTGCAACATAAATGAGCTGCTGGAAAAGCTGGCATCGGGTGATGATTCAGCTCCAGTGCCGGCCAGCACCACGAGCACCGTCCGGCGTTATCTCACTGTCAGCGATGTAGAGATGAATCCGCAACTTGCCAATGTTCCCGAAGCGCAGCTGACCGATGCAGCGTTCGAGTTTTTGAAAAGTAAAAGAAAACAAAAGAACTGAATCTTACCTTAAATAAAAAACTTGGAGTTTTAACTTATGTCTTCAAAAACAAAATGCTGGTTATGGATGCTGTTGGTTATTATTTCAGAAACATCAGCAACCTCGACCTTGAAAATGTTTGGTAGCAGTGAAGGTACGACCAAAATGTTGCTGCTCGGTCTGCTCGTGTTGTTGTATTGCACCTGTTACTACTCGTTATCTCGAGCGGTGAAGGATATCCCGGTTGGGCTTGCTTATGCTACTTGGTCCGGCACCGGTATTTTGGTTGTGTCTACCTTGGGCATGGCATTTTACGGACAGCATCCAGATACAGCGGCCATTATCGGTATGGCAATTATTGCAAGTGGCATTGTTATAATGAACCTTTTTTCAAAAATGGGTAGCGAAGAAGACGAAAGTGCTTCAGGTGAATCGTCTAAATCATTAAATGAAACAGCCGCAAATTAATATAATGGGAGTGATTTATGTTTAATCTTGGATTTTTATGGTTGGCGCTTTCTATTGGGTCTGAAATCACTGGTACATCAATGATCAAAAAAACCAATGGATTTAGCAAACTGGCTCCATCGGTCCTGGTAGTCTGTGCCTACAGTCTGTGTTACTTCGCACTAACGCGCGCAATGAGTACGATTCCGGTTGGTGTCGCTTACTCGTTGTGGTGCGGGTTTGGCATTGTTGGAGTTACCATTTGCTCGATGATTTTGTATAAGCAAAAACCAGATTTTCCTGCAATCCTCGCCATGGTTCTGATTATCACCGGCGGAATAATAATGAACGTATTTTCATCGATGTAAATATTGTGAGCGCCTTCCCTATGTATTCGAAGGTGCTTTTTTATTTATACAGGATGCATTCTCTGCAGTCTTGATAGTTAGGAGAAGAAAATGCATATAAAAAATTTCTCTGCTCCAACCCTTATCCGACTTTCTGCAGGCAGCGAAAGCTGGATGTTTAGTTAGTGATCTTTCCGGTGGAACATTATCATTGTGTTGATATCGATCTTGCTAAATATAGTCATCCATCAGGTAATAACGTATCTAAATAGTTGTTCCGAATAGTAGATCACCGGAGGAAAGTAGCTTAGTCCAGTTTGTGTGATCTCATTATTCGCCAAACAAAACAAGCCACATCCAAAGGACGGGCCCACTGCCTGCTACTGGCTGACGCGGGTTACATTGACAGGGCTCGGTTTGAAAAAGTGAACAACGCCGGCGGATTTTATCTGGTGCGAGGAGCTCAAAGCTTGAAAACCAAGATAATCCAAGCCTGGAACGGTGATGGAAGGGAAGTGCCAAAACTCGTGAGACTGTCACTGAAAGAGGCTAGACGGCGAAGCTGTCGTGCCGTGGCGCTGTGTAGTGGTCAACTAAATCCGGACACTTGGTTAGGCCGAACCTCGGCTTTTGCTGGCGGTATCCCGTCATTGTGTTGATGTGGACGCCGCCAGTTGTAGTAATCCATCAGGTAATAACTGATATCCCGCTTTGCTTCCCGCAGACCCATGTACCCCGTTGCCGGGAGCCACTCTGACTTCAGGCTTCTGAACAATCGCTCCATCGGTGCGTTATCCCAGCAATTACCACGCCGACTCATGCTCTGGGTCATGCGATAACGCCACAGTCGTTGCCGAAATGCCCGGCTGCCATATTGGCTGCCTTGGTCAGAGTGAAACAGCACGCCAGATGGGCAACCCCGTTGCTGATAGGCCATCTCCAGCGCTTTTATTGCCAATTCTGCATCTGGTTTGTCAGACATCGCCCAGCCCACGACCCGCCGGGTATGCAGGTCGAGCACTGCGGCCAGGTAATGCCAACGACCACCGGCCCAGACGTAGGTGATATCGCCACACCACACATGGTTAGGTTGCGGAACATCAAATTCGCGGGCCAGCAGATTGGGAATATCCGGCCGTTCAGACTGTGCCACCTTATAACGGTGTGCACCCGGCTGCCTGGATGCCAGCCCGGCTTCCTTCATCAGGTTACGTACTTTGGATCGGCCAATCTGATACCCCAACTCTCGCATCATCGACATCAAGGCGCGGCTGCCTGCCGAGTCCCGGCTCTCTTTAAACAACCGGCGCAACTCGCTGCGTTGCTGCATGCGCTCACGGTTAATCATCCGCTTGCGAGCCAGATAGTCGTAAAACAGGAAGTGGGAACATCGAAAGCGCAGCAGACCAGGGTGATGGGGGCTTGCTCTCTTAACTGGTCTATCAGCGCGTACGTGTGAACTCGTCCGTCATCAAGAGAGCCGTAGCCTTTTTTAGAATGTCCTTTTCGCGCTCGAGCCGATGGATGCGGGCTTCCAGCTCCTGGATTTTCTGCTGTTCCGGAGTAAGCGCTTTGCTGATAGGCGTGGTGCCGGTTCGTTCGGATTGCAGTTGCTGAACCCAGCGGCGAAGTACGGTTTCACCGACATCCAGTGAACGGCTTGCTTCGGGGACAGAATATCCTTGGTCGAGCACCAGGGATGCGGCTTCGAGTTTGAATTCGGCAGTAAATGAGCGACGTAATCTTGTCATTGAACACCTCAGGTCATGGTGGCGACTGTACCACCTAAAATGGTGTCCGGGATGATTAGACCACTACACCCTCTCCTCTTTACAGGTCAGCATTTATGGGAAAGGTGATTACATGGGATGTATCTGCCTGTATTCCAATCCAAAAACGACCAAGGGGTTAGCACCATGAAGATGCTAACCCCTTGTTTTGTATGGCGCTCCCGACTGGAGTCGAACCAGTGGCCTGTCCCTTAGGAGTCCAGAAATTATTAGTTTCATATAGAATCAGTTGGTTTTATATGAAATGTTTTTTTGATTAAAAACAGTTGTTTACATAATATATCTGTACCAAGTGGTTTCATAAAGTCTCACTCCAATGCACTGCGCTGGAGGGGTACGGGGAGGGGTACGGATGGCGATAAGTAAAGACTTGGAGATCTCGTCACTCAAGCCAGTCGAAGGGGTTAAAGTGAAACGCTATGCGACTCAATCGAAGCATGGTGGTGGACTCAAAATAGAAATCCGTGAAAGTGGCCTCAAGCGTTTTGTATATCGCTTCAAGATTGGTGGTAGTGAAGGCGAATTGTTGCTGGGGAGTTATCCTGCCCTGACTCTGGCTAAAGCCAGAGAGGAGCATGGGAAAGCGGTGCTGCTTGTGAAGCGGGGCATTGATCCCACCAAGTTTGCGGCTCAAGAAAAGGCTAAAAATGAAACGGCCCTGACGATGGATGAGTTGCTTGGACGATGGCTCGATGCACAGCGTGTTGCTCAGGTCGTCAAACCCAAAACCCTCCAATGCCATCAGGATCGTTGGAATCGTCATCTCAAGAAGACCCTAGGCAACATTCGCTTAATCGATCTGACTCGTGCCCACTTGGCACAAGCGTTAGAGATAACCAGGCGTGCAACAAAAGACGAAACCCGTAAAGGGTTGGGAACGCTGAACCAGATGTTAGATTATGCAGTGGTTCACTGTCTGCTTGAGGCCAACCCTGCGAGACTGTTGCGCCCAAAAGATTTTGGTGCCAGTGCTGGCTCGCCAAGAGAGCGATGGTTGACCGTCCCCGAATTGCGCAGGTTATGGAAGGCGATAGATGAGGATCTTGGGAGTGGTGGTAGCTTGGCGGCCGGAGGGCGTGGTGTTTCTCGCCATGCAACGATTTCTATACCTGCTGCGAATGCGATTAAGTTATTAATACTGACCGGATGTCGTAGAGGTGAAGTCGCTAATATGCGTTTTTCACAGATAAAAGATGATATATGGACTATACCTGAAACCAAAAATGGTAGAGCTCATACTGTCTTTATTTCCCCTCAGGCGAAATCGGTCATTGAAGAGCAGGCGCAGTATGCCAATGGTGATTTAGTATTCGAATCTGATCGTCCAAAAACAGATGAAATCGAGCCAATTTTAGTTGATTCCATTACTCGGGCTCTAAGGCGATTCATCGCACGATGTTTACCTGATATGGACCCATTTACTGTCCATGATTTGCGGCGTAGTGCGGCTACTAACTGGGCTGAAAGGCTAGATGTTGAGGAAAGAGTTATTGAGCTTTGCTTGAATCACACCCCCATTAACAAACTTATTAGAACTTATCACCGTTCACGTCATACCGAGAAAACCCGACTTGTCTGGATTAATTGGGGGAGACTGGTAGCTGATGAGGTGATGCAAGATCCTGTTACTGAAGCAGCAGTTAATAACGTTGTGAAGGTGAGCTTTAATAGAAAGTAAATGTGGCTATGATGATTTTTAGTGATGGACTGAATGATTTAATCATTCAGTCCATTTTTTATATTGCGCACCGTTTTGCGTATGCCTCTCTAATCAACTCTTCTATGATGGCGTTTTTATTTCTCTGTTCCATTTGGCTTAGTTCGTCAAGAATATTACCTATATCTTTACTCATGTTAATGCTGTATTGTTTCTTTTCTATATTTTTATCACGATATACTTTTTGGCTCCATGCCTTCTTGACGTTGGAAACTAAAAATTTATACCTATCAATATTAGTGATAATTAATACATCAAAAAAGGAAATAAGATCATCTTTTTGAGCTGATGAACCATTTAAAACCAATGGCACATAATCTATGTTTTGATGTTCAAGATATTTGTGTAGCCATGTAACCTTCTCCGTTTTTTGTTTATTAATCCATGTTGTAATTTCAGCGTTATTCATTATTGACTCAGAAAACTCAGATATATAAAGGACTAGATTTTCTTTTTCAGTCTTATTGCAAGGTAGTCTGTTTATAGTTGAAGCAATATCAAGGGTGCTTATGTTGCTTTTCAATTTTTTATTCGTATTGGCATGTGTTTTTATATTATCATTAACAAATGATGAGCAAAGAGTTATGTTTATAGTTTTAGCTAGCAATTGGTCACTGCCATCTATTTGTACACCTAGATGACTCATTAGCCTCCATATGAAGTGATGTATTCTCGTATTTTTATTATCTAGCCAGTCGAAGCTTTTATCTGTAAGGCATTTTGCATCAAACTCGCCAGCCAAAGTGTCTATCCACCTTTCAAGCCCAAAATCTCTTTGATCTCTAGGGCTATATTTGCGCATAAGTGCGAGAGCGTTAGGCGTGGTGCATGAATTTTCTAGATGTTTTATTAATAATGAAATAGGTGGTATATCAGTTGCTGAGCCACCATTAATTTTACATGTGCAATACCAAAGATAATCTACAAAAAAAGGATTATCTAATTTCTTAGTGAATTGCACCTTCACACCATCATCATGAATTGCCACAATAAACTTCCTTAATCTACATCGTAGTGTTTTTTGTTGTTTTTTGGTTGCATTTAGTGTGTGTTTTTTCATGGTGTTTTTCAAGCTTTTGTTGTTGCTTATGTTGGCGGGCGGACCTGTAAATGCATGGCTCATGCTCTGTAATCTAACCTACTTAGTGGCATTGAAGCACTCTGGGTGAACTAGTGATTGTTTCTTCTGCGTAGCTAATCGGCTTAGGGGGGGGCGATGTGAGAAGCGATAAACGTAAATATTAACATTGTTGGTCCAGCTATGGAGAAATAGCCGGATCCAAAAAATGAAACTGATCAAACTCAAAGAAGTCACGGAAATGACGACGCTATCCAAAGCGACAATTTATCGTTTGATGAGCAAAGGGGAGTTCCCTGGTGTCGTTCGTTTAGGGCCTAGAGCGGTCGCTTGGATGCAGAGTGAAGTAATAAAATGGATTGATTCGAAGGCATCCGCTAGATAGGAGAGGGTAAGCTAAGTTCAGAGTAACTCTCTTGCCTGAACAACCAGTATTACTGGAGGTTTATTTAAAATAATCACGTGTTCCCCGGTGATTTAGGAGGTCGCTAAGTTCGGTAATAGTAATATATACACCAAGGTAGAGGGTGTAGGAGATATATCGAGGGAGAGAGTGATACACCGTCAGAGTGTATCACAGAGTATACCAACGAGAACATGTGATATATACACGAAGTGTATACCAATCAGATATACATCAGGCTTGTACGTCAGATACAAGCCATTAGCCGTATACATCGGCATAGTGCAGCATATGCAAAGCACAGAGTGCTAAATGCAGGTTGGTATATCAACCTACTGGTTTGATAAGAGAGCAGGGTATCAGTTGACTGTAAAGCTTTACGTAGCACCTCTCATTAATGACGACAAGTGCATCTCACCAGCAGGCGTGGATATTCCATTCGAACAATAGGACCGTATATGAAATCAAAACTTGGGTGTTGTTTAATAGGCAACGAGCAAGAAAACTTGCGAGTTGTGGCTGAAGCCAAGTATGGTGAAATATCCTTTGAGCAGTTGAAAACATCCGTGGAGGTGATCGCTAACTTTTTGAATAAACATCCGCGAGTGTTTGCTGTACGTGTTGATCTGCGTTTCCCTCATATACCAGTTATGGATAATCCGGACATGCCGACAGGCTTTCCACCTGAGGTAGAAGAGGAAAAGGTTATTACGCGCTTTATTGCTTCACTAAAAAGCCAGATAAAAGCCGCACGTCACCGTAAGGGGAAGACTGGTAAACCATTCTTTTTGGGTTATATCTGGGTGAAGGAGCAAGTAACAAGCCAACATCCTCATTACCACGTGGTGCTACTGTTTAACCGAGATGACTACGGTCATCTTGGTGATTACTCTAATTTTGATGCGGATAACATGGCTACACGCATCCGTAAAGCTTGGTGTAGTGCATTGAGGCTCGCATACCCTGATTATGCGTCTTTGGTACATTTCCCTGATGACGCAGAGTATCGATTTGATCGCCGAGATTCTGATCTACACAATGAGAGATTTTATAACTTCTTGGAGAGGACTGCGTATTTATTTAAATTACGCACGAAAGTACGAAACAGCCGTAATTTTGGGCGTAGTCAACTGATAAGGTAATTTTCACACTTAATTCATGGGCTCTAGCGGGGATGCTTGGCCATTCAAATTCAATTTGGGAGTTTCTACTCCCGGATCTGTTAAGCTAATTCCTCATTTGTTATCGCATCAGTTGGAGTAACCCATGGCAGCCTATTCCCCTTCCTTCACCCATGACCCATGCCATGTTGAGTCGAGTGGCGGATATCGCTGAGTTGCTGGGGCTGTAGCTGTTTGCTCAGAGCTCTCAGGTTCTTATGTTGCGTCGAGAGAACCGGATCCGCACCATCCATGCCTCCTTGGCTCTAGTGAATGATGTAGTTATCGAGGATCAGCGTGATGGTTTTGGCTCGTCGGTAGTGGCGACGCAGCTTTTCCTGCATGGCGATAAACAGGGATGTGACGTGATGGCGAGACAGGTCAGACCGTGACTGGCAAAACCCGAGGGAAACAAAGTACTTCCAAGTGCGTGGCGTTGATAGCGGAGCCAGCCAGCGAATTCCATCAGGGATAGAGGCAGTAGCCTCGATCAAAATCCGGATCTATGGCTGCAATCTCCACCTGACTCACTTTCATGGATTGAGGGCTTGGCAAACCGGGGCGACCATTGGCCTACCTGTCAGAAAGGCGCTGTCCCAATTACGTGTTGAAAGGCTAAGCTTGAAGTAGGCCATCACCTTGAGGTCTACCATCATGGATACCCCAGCCTTTCAACACCTCTTGTCTCTCTTTCCACTGCTTACCCTGCGCCAGCGCCGCGTTGCCCAGCAGGAGCTCACTGCGCCACACGCCATTACCTCGCTCAATACCCAATTACCAGCATGCAGCGGTTGCCCCCATTGTCAGGCCGATGCCAATCAGCTGGCCCCTTGGGGATGGAGTCGGGGACTGCGCCGCTACCGTTGCAAAGTGTGCCTACGCACCAGCTCCGTGCTGACCAAGACGCCTCTGGCGCGGTTGCGCAAAGCCCAGTGCTGGGAAGACTACTCGCAAGCCCTCATCGAAGGACTGACCGTCCGCCAGGCAGCGCGGCGTTGCGGAGTCAGCAAAAATACCGCCTTCCTCTGGCGTCACCGCTTCTTGCGTGCCATGGCAGGTCATCAAGCCACTAGGGAAGAAGGCATCGTTGAGGTTGATGAGACCTTCTTCCTTGAATCGTTCAAGGGGCAACGGGGACTGCCGAGCCTGCCACGTCATCGCGGTGGTAAGGGTAGAACTCGTGGAACCGGGTCAGATTACATCCCGGTGATGGTAGTACAAGACCGTGCGGGCCATCATGCGGATTTTCAGTTGGAGAAAATGGATGCCGAGACAGTCATCGCGGTGTTGAAGCCGCTGGTGTCACCGGATGCGGTGCTGTGTAGCGATGGTGCGGGCGTGTATGCCAGTTTCAGTAAAGTGCAGGGAGTGACTCATCAAGTAGTGCGCAATCGTCAGGGTGAGAGGGTGGTAGGGGCATTCCACATCCAACATGTAAACGGATATCACCATCGGTTGAAAGAATGGATGGTGCGCTTTCATGGCGTGGCAACTCATTATCTGAGGAATTATCTGGGTTGGCGCAGGATGCTGGAGCGTTACGGGAGGGGCGTGAATATCAAAGCGCGTCTGCATGAGGCGCTGGGGCACCCCATGTAACACGTAATTGGGACATAGCCGTCAGAAAGGCCCGAGTGTAACGGTCGCTTGGGGCTGGGGAAGTCATGATTTGCTGGCTGATTTGGGCAACAACGCTATGTTCAAGAAAAGTGCTAAATTGATACTGAAGGAATTTCGTACTAAAACAACAAAAAACACCGACCTTAAGTCGGTGTCAGTTGATAATCATATATATACACAAAGCGGGATATCAGTTATTACCTGATGGATTACTACAACTGGCGGCATCCACATCGTTACAATCTTGTGATGTCGCCAGAAAAAGCCGAATACTGACCTTACCAAGTGTCCGAATTTAGTTGATCATTACATAGCCTACTATCATTCCCATGGAGTTACGTTGACGTACTTGTATTTGGCGTAGACAGGTTGGCTGTTGTAGGTACTTGGTGGGAAGCTGGGATTGGCGCTGATCCAGTTGTTCACAAAAACCTGCATCCAACTGGTGACGGGGCGGCTCTCTCGGCGCACGCTCACCCATTTGTTCTGGGTGCGGCTGAACACCTGCCAAGTGACACCCGCTGCATCGATATTAAAGGCGTAGCGCTCCATATTCCAGATTGACATGCCGTACTTGCCTAAATCGATGTCTTGAGGATACTGACTCCCCTGGATCCAGACGTTGGTATGGAGCAGGTTGGTGCCCCCCATCAGCTCGATGTCGACTTCATAGTGAGAGCTGGTGCCTGCATCTCCGGTATAGGTAAAGAAGGAGCTGATGGTGCCGGGCACCGATCCTGCCTGCATCTGCACCTCATAACGACCCTTGCGGGTGTAGTTGTAGGTTCGCAGCTCAGCGCAGCTCTTGTTTCCTTTGTCGGATTTCGCATGGAGGATGGCCATGCCGGACTCCATCCAGACGTTGGCGGCGCGCCAGGTGCAGTCGAATTCTGACCCTCCATTACGCCAACCATCAGAGACCTGCCAATCCTGATTGCTCCACCACCATGCCGATGCCTGAGTGGAATATAATCCTCCCGCCATCAGCAATACTGACATCAGTCCAAGTTTACGCATATTATCCACATTCCTGTGTGTTTATTAATGAGTGTTTTATTGATGACTACAAGCAGCATAAGAATAGCCATAAACATATATTGAAACTTATACTGGTATCGCGTCATGACAGTTTCATATTTTTGAAATTGCCTGAAAAGGTATGAAATACATGACGGCTGGTTGGTATAACCAGAATAAAAAAGCCACCGTATATAACGGTGGCAAAAGCACGGACTCCCGATCCGATGAGTTAAAATCAGCTTGCTTGGCGGCGATAGATCTCGACCAGTTCGGTGGCCAGTTCGCGGCACAGAATGGAGGTCATCAGGTGATCCTGAGCATGTACCATGACCAGTGTCATCTTGGTCTTGCCTTCGCCCTCATCGGCTTCAATCAGTTTGGTTTGTACGGCATGGGCAGCCTTCCCTGCGTCGGTGGCCTGGAGCAGCAAGGCATCCGCTTCGCTGAACTGGCCAGCACGAGCCTGACGCAGGGCTTCGAAACAGAGACTGCGAGATTGACCGGCATTGACGATGATGCCCATGACTGCTTCTTCAAGATCCATCATTTATGACTCCTTAAAATCCATTATTACGAGAGACGTTGGCGAACCATTCACCACTTTTCTTGACGGTGCGCTGCTGGCTTTCCAAATCAAGGCTGATGAATCCATAGCGGTTCTTGTAGGCATTCATCCAGGACCAGTTGTCAATAAAGGTCCACAGGTGATAACCACGGCAATTACTTCCTTCAGCAATGGCGGTATGAATCCACTGGAGGTGGCCACGAATGAAGTCGATACGATAGTCGTCTTTTACCTGACCATCTTCACCAATGAATCTGTGTTCCCCTTCGACACCCATGCCATTTTCGGAGATATAGCTTGGAATATTTCCATAGTTGTCGCGTAGGTTGATCAATATGTCATAAATACCGCGCTCATATATTTCCCAGCCACGATAAGGGTTCATTTTGCGGCCTGGCATCTCGTAATTCTCGAAGAACCAGTCAGGCAGGAAAGGGGAGTCCGGGTTGATGGCCGTCATGCGTGCCTTCACTCGCCGCGGCTGGTAATAGTTGATGCCGAGCAAATCGATCTTGCCGGCGGCCAGCAGTTCGCAGTCGCCGCTTTGCACCACGGGCATCTGATCGTGTTCGCGCAGGATATCGATCAGCTCCTGGGGATAAACTCCCTTCACCGCAGGATCGAGGAAGGCGCGGTTGAAGAACAGGTCAGCAATGAACGAGGCCTTCAAGTCCGCCGGGTTTGAAGAGCGCGGATATGAGGGGGTCAGGTTCAGGACAATGCCGATCTGGCCGGGCAGGGATAGTGTTCGATAACGCTTCACCGCCAGGCTGTGGGCCAGCATCATGTGATAAGCCACCTGGGCTGCCCGTCTGAAGTCCATCTGGTTCGGGTAATGGAAGTCATACAGATAACCACCTTCCACCACCACCACTGGTTCATTGAAGGTCATCCAGCAGGCTACGCGATCACCGAACAGTTTGAAGCAGAGCTCTGCGTACTCGGCATAAGCCGCCACGGTTTCGCGGCTCTCCCAGCCCCCCTGCTCCTGCCAGTACATCGGCATGTCGAAGTGGAACAGGCCGATGAAGGGTTTGATCCCCTTGGCCAGCAGCTCATCGATAACCTTGTTGTAGAAGTCGGCGGCCTCCTGGTTGACGGTGTGGCCATCCGGCAGCAACCGGGCCCAGGAGATGGATGTGCGGAAGCTGTTGTGGCCAATCTCTTCCATCAATGCGATGTCTTCACGATAACGATCGTAGAAGGTGGAGGTGTTGGCTGGGCCTACCTGACCGTGGAAACGATGTGGCTCCGTCTCGAACCAGTGATCCCAGATGGTCGGTGCCTTGCCGCCCACGTTGGCAGCCCCTTCCGATTGTGCGGCCGACGAGGCGCTACCCCACCAGAAGCCTTCGGGGAATGTATATTGCATTGCAGTTTCCTCTTGATGACCGGCGTGCAGGCGGCGTGGCGCCCGCACGCCGGGTGCTTACGCCTGACTCTGAATCGGTGTGATTGTGTCTGCTTTTTCTGATCTGGCGGCTTCTTCCGCTTCAGCCGTCTCGGCTTCCTGCTTGAGCAGGGTACGTTCGTAAGCCCGCACGAAGGGGTAATACATCAGGGCGGAGATCCCCATGCAGATGAAGCACATGATGACCGGACTGAAGGCCCAGTTGGTCGCCCAGGAGGCGCCGATGGGGGCCGGCGTGGTCCATGCGGTCAGCATCACGACCTTCTCAACCAGACCCAGATCCACGGCAAACCAGGCCAGGATGGCGTTGATCACCGGCACCAGGATGAAGGGCAGGAAGAAGACCGGGTTCATGATGATGGGGGCACCAAACAGGATCGGTTCGTTGATGTTAAAGAACCCGGGGACCACGCCCATTCGTCCTATGGTGCGCAGGTGCACGGCACGGCTGCGCATCAGCAGGAATGCCAGTGGCAAGGTGGATCCCACGCCGCCGATGAACAGGAAGTGATCCCAGAAACCGGGCAGGAAGGTGTGAGGAATGGCCTGACCTGCGGCTAGTGCGGCCTGGTTGCTGGCCAGGTTTGCCATCCAGAAGGGGTTCATGATGCCGGTGACGATCATGGTGCCGTGGATGCCGGCAAACCATAGGATCTGGCACAACAGCACCGCCAGCAAGACGGCAGGCAGGCTGTCTGAAGCCGCCACTAGCGGTTTGAGCATGGCCATGATCGCCTCGGGCAGGATCATGCCTGTGGTTTCCTGCAGCAGCATGTTGAAGGGGTGTAAGGTCAGGATGATCGCCAGGACCGGGATCAGTACCTCGAAGGAGCGCGCCACCCCCATCGGGACCTGCTCGGGCAGACGGATGGTGATGTTGTTGCGCTTGAGCCAGGCGTAGACCTCGGTCGAATAGATGGCACAAATGAGAGCGGTAAAGATGCCCTGACCGGAGAAATACTGGGTGGAGATGGTGCCGTCTTTATATTGCGCCGCCACCAGCATGAACGACATCAGGGAGAGCAGGCCCGTGGTGATGGGGTCCAGGGAGTATTGCTTGGCCAGGCTGGATGCGACGCCCACCGAGATGAAGACCGTCATCAGTCCCATGCTCATGTTGAAGGGCAACATGAGTTCGGCACGATAGGTGTTGGAAAAATCTAGCCAAGCTCTGGCAAAGCCCCAGGTGGTTTCGCTGGAGATGGGGGGGAAGATGAAGACTAGCATAAAGCTGCCGACGATCATGAACGGCAGCGCGGCAATGAAGCCGTCACGGATGGCCAGAACATAGCGTTGCTGGCCCAGTTTTCCTGCCAATGGGCCGATCCGTTGTTCGATCAACTTGACCAGCATCCCATAGAGTGAACTCATTGTGTGTGTCCTTCCTTGTGAGCACGCTTAACCAATCAGGGACAGGGCGTAATCCAACACCTTGTCACCGCGCTGCATGCCGTAATCCATCATGTCGATGGGTTGTACCTTGACACCATGAACGGCTGCCTTGGCTTGTAATTCAGGTTGCATGTACTTGATCTGTGGCCCTAGCAAGACCACCTGGTAGAGCGGCATCTGATCATCGAACTCTGATGCGCCAAAAGCCTTGATCTCGGCAGCCAGGCCCCGTTTTTCGGCTTCTACCAGCATTTTTTTCACCAGCAGGCTGGTGGACATCCCGGCAGAGCAGCACAGCATGATTTTTTTCATGATCATTCCTCAGTTATTAAATTGAACTCACTATAGATCGACCTAATAATTTGGGAAATCGATTTCATGCTTGAGCTTTTGTAATTGTGATGCCGATCACTTGCTGGGTTGTGTTTGTGCGCGCAAATGACGTTAAATGCTTTGAAAATAAAGTGTTTTTGTTTTTATGCTGATTGGTTGAATCTAGTTGTTATTGGGCTTTTCTTTTGAAATATCGATTTCATGCCTGTTGGTTTTTTATGCCAACCCAACACCTGCTGGGCAGGCCCCACAAGATGCAGAGCGTACTCTTCCCGCGGTGCATTGATGTTGAAAGCCCCAACAGATACCCGCCTCCATGATGTCCTGTGCTTTACCGCGCTCTGCTGATTGTTACTCCGCCCTGATGGCAGGTCCCGTCATGGCCTAGGGGCCTTTTCTGGAGCATGTTGTTCAGATGTGGGATGGTTGCAAGATTTCATTGCAGAAGCTCACAGACCCAGGGCAAAACCCTGCTCCGATGGAGGCGTTGACCTAACCTTGCCGTAAGCCAGAAGGGATGATGACAGTATCGACTTCAGGTACTGGCACGGGCTCATCTACATGCATGTAGCGCTGTATTGCACCGCAGGAGAGATTGCTCTGAGCGGCTGCCGTATTGCGTCAGCAGGCCTAATGGCACGGTATAACGGTAGAAAATCAGCAGCGCCCAAAGGTGGATGAGAAACACTCAGGAGGCATAACTTTGTCGTAAAGGCTGTGGATAAGGGCGGGACGCAAGAGTTTGTGGGGCCACTTATCTATTCGCCCTGTGGCGTTTGCATTGATGGGAAATTGGGAAAAAGATAGACACAGGCCCGATATCTGCATAGGGACAAGGTCGGGAGGGGAAAATGCTCCGCCATGGTGACGGAGCATCGGGAGCGCACTTAACGGGTTAATCCGCCTTCATCCAGCACGCTGACGGCCCAGAAGAAGGGGGCATTCCAGTTGACAGTGACTTCGTTCAGGGTCCATGCGCCAATCTCGTCTTTCCAGCAGGTTTGGCCGGTGCACTTCCCTTTCATGGTAGAGGCAACTGGATCACTGAAATTAATGGAGTTGGGGCCTCCAGACATCACTCCAGGGGGAACCAGGGGAGACGCGGGATCGACTGGATGTGCCCAGAACCGGTGATGCGGATTTTTCAGAGGGCGACTGCCGTAGCCGGAGACATAGGACTGGTCGAGGGGGTTGCGGCCCAGCACATAGTCCATGGCATCGGACATGGCCTGCAGGTATTTGCGCTCCCCCGTGAAGTCATGGGCCAACCCGAGGAAGATGCTGCGGTTCATCAGGTTGGAGTTGGAGCCCCAGGGGTATTCGGTAGCCTGATAGGGGATAAGGTAACCCTCTGTCGCCACGCTCTTTTGGTAGCCGTCAGCTGCGGCGATGATAGCGGCGCGCGCCTTCTCCACTTCCTGTTTGCCCAGTTTGTTAGGCACCATGGCCAGCGTGATGGTCCCTGCGCTGCTGAGATCCTGCCAGTAGAGATCACCGCTTGCGCTGCGATCCCCCTTGGGGGCGGCCAGATAGAGAGGGGACTGCTGGACGGCCTGCTTGTACTCGGCTTTGCCGGTGGTGGCAAATAGCTCGGCGGCAGCCCAGTAGAATTCGTCCTTCAGGTTGGTGTCATCATAGGGACCGGATCCCACAAAGTTGTCATAGGCATAGATGTCCGGATGGCGGTTGGCCGCCTTCCAGGCTCGTTCGGCTGCCTGCAGGCTGCGCTGTGCGAAGGCCGGATCCAGATCTTTCCATACGCGAGCAGACTGGGCGGCGGTGGCAGCCAGGTTCAGGGTCGCAGCCGTGCTGGGGTGGCTCAGGAAACGGGGCTGTGGATCCTTGTGGGGCGGGAGCGGCATCCCGGTCCAGGCTTCATCGGCGACCTTGTGGAAGACCATGCCTGAGGCATCGATCTCGGTCAGTTTTAGACTGTCGAGCTGCTTGGACTGATCTCCTACCGGTACCCAGGCCTTCTTGCCTTCGGGTACCTGCATGGCGAGGAAGAACTCCATCATCCAGCGGGATTCGTCCAGCAGATCGTTGTGGCCGTTGTGCTGTTCCGGGATTTTAGCCTTGCCGTCGGCAAAGGCGCTCTTGTCACCCTCTTGCGCCAGTTGCTCTCGCTCATAGAGGTTCATCAAGGTCCATACCGAGATGCCGCCGTTGACCACGTACTTGCCCTGATCGCCAGCGTCGTACCAGCCGCCGGTCACATCCAGCGTGAAGTCACAACCTGGCCACTGGTTGCCCTTGGCATCCTGTTTGTTGAAGCAGGTCACTTTCTCGGGCTTGTGTCCTGCCGGGCGAGCGAGATCGGGGCGCTGGACATATTTGGCCTCGATGTCGATGCCGCTACGCTGCTGATAGAAGAAGGAGAGGGCATCGAATTTCATGGTGTGATAGATGTCATCGCCGATGCTGAATGGATGACTCTTCTGGCCGGCGACCTCCAGTACCAGGCCGGTGCCCGGGGTGGTGACCTGACTGAAGTCGGCAATCTGTACGTTCTCGCCGGATGCGGCATTCAGGCCAAAGGGTGTGGTCTTGCCTTCGGCGATGGCCTCACCCTGGGCATTGCGCAGGGTCCAGGGGAGCGAGTCCTTACTGTCGGTGGCGATGGTCGCACGTTTCAATGCCTTGCTCAGGTAGCCGACTTGGTTGACGCGCACGCTGGCCAGATCAGATTTCTTGACCAGGGATGGACCCGAGAGCGTTGCTTCACCGATGCAGACGGTGGTCGGTGTCTGGGTGCCCATCTGGAGTTGAAACTGGGTCTTCTCGTCCGTGGAGGAGGGCGTGAACTGGATGTCGAAAGGTTTGGGTGTGCTGCTGAGGGCGAGGTCCTGCACCATATGGTTGGTGTAGGGGGCGCCATCATGCTGGATCAGGGCCTTGACGTTGATGTCGCTCTTGGCCATGGCAGTGAAATGGAGCTTGTAGGTTTGCCCCTGAACCAGGCCGAGGTTGGACTGGCCCAGGATGACATCCCAGGGATTGGATCCCGACTCGGTGAAGGTGATACAGCCCATCTGGTTCTCGGCGTTCAGGGTGCCCCCAGCCGTCCACCAGCCATCGGTTCCCTGGAAGCCCCCGTTGGTTAGCAATTCACCCACTGGTCCGGCAGATGCCGAGGAGGCACCGGAGCCTGATGCCCCTGCGCTGGGCAGGGAACAGCCATGCAAGCCAATGACGCAAGACATGGCAAGCGTCAGGGCACTAAGCCGAGATATTTTCATTGTTACCCCTTTGATCACAGACGGAAATAATGGCGTCGATTTTCGCACTCGCGCTGAAAATGACCGAGTCATCCTGCTACCCGCATTTCACTGTCAAGACTTACATACAATCCTTGAGTGGAAATCGATTTCATGAATTAGGTAATAGTAAAGTTTGTGGCAAATCAAGTTTGCCTTTATGAACTGTGATGTGGGCTACAAATTTTCGTTTATTGATATGTAGATCTACGTGATTTGAATTCTATTGAATCCTTATCATCCTCTCTTTATTTCCCGCCAGTTTAACAAAACGGGTGCCGTTCTCGGTAAAATATGCAGTGGCATGAGATGATGAGTATATTTTATCTTTATGATTTTATTGTTTTTTATCTCCGAGTGCTTTTCCGTGTGCTCCATCCCCTCCTGGATATTTTGCTGGCGCGAAACAGTCTGATCTTTGTGAGCTACATCACTATTTACTCTCTCGGTGGGATTTTTACCGTGGCAGGGCAAAGATACTGCTGGAATGGTGAAGAGATTTCTGTTTACCATTAAATATTTCTGCAATCGATTTCATGTCTAAGCTGTTTTTCAAGGCGGATCCCCATGATCGATGCGCCAGGCGATGAATGAGAATATCCGGAGAGTCATAAGGAAAATGCGTAAAACTACAGGTCTCACCAGGTCTATGACCTGCCTATTCGTGGGGTGCGGCATCTGGAGTGCCGGGATGGCGGATGAGCTGTCGACCATGCCCTATTTTGCCACTTGGCCGCAGACCCACAGCGCCATTGCCAAGGACGATGGGATGGAGCGCCAGATCCAGTCCCTGCTCTCCCGGATGACCCTGGAGGAGAAGGTCGGCCAGATGATCCAGCCCGACTTTCGTGAAGTGACCCCAGAGGAGGTTACTCGCTACAAGATTGGTTCCGTCCTCAACGGGGGCGGCGGTTGGCCAGGCAACAACAAACACGCCTCAGCAGCGGACTGGGCACGCCAGGCCGACACTTACTGGCAAGCGGCGGAAGCGGGCTTTGAGGGCAGGGGCTATCGCATTCCCTTCATGTGGGCGACCGATGCGGTGCACGGCCACAACAACGTCTTCGCGGCGACCCTGTTCCCGCACAACATCGGCCTTGGGGCGGCGCGGGATCCGGGGCTCATCTACCGTATCGGCCAGGTGACGGCGCGGGAAGTGGCCGCCACCGGGCTGGACTGGATCTTCGCCCCGACGGTGGCGGTGCCCAGAGATGATCGCTGGGGCCGGACCTATGAGGGCTATTCCGAAGATCCCGCCATCGTCTATCACTATGCTGGCGAGATGGTGCGTGGCCTGCAAGGTTCCGCGACGGATCTGCGCGGCCAGCGCCATGTCATCTCGAACGTGAAACACTTCGTGGGGGACGGCGGTACCCTGAACGGGGTCGACCGGGGTCAGAACTTCTATTCGGAAGAGGACCTGCGCAACCTGCACGCGGTGGGCTACTTCTCGGGGCTGGATGCCGGTGCCCAAGTGGTCATGGCTTCGTTCAACAGCTGGCACAACGAGCTCAACCGCGACGTGCTGCCAGAAGACGGGGTGGAGTACAACGGCAAGCTGCACGGCAGCCGCTATCTGCTGACCGACGTGCTCAAGGGCAAGATGGGCTTTGATGGCCTTGTCGTCTCTGATTGGAACGGTCACAGCGAGATCGCCGGTTGCACTATGGGGAGCTGCCTGCCTGCGGTGCTGGCCGGGGTCGACATCTTCATGGTCACGGCGCGCAAGGACTGGATGGAGTTTCGCCAGAGCCTGCTCGATGGCGTGGCGAGCCGGCAGATCCCGATAAGCCGGATCGACGATGCCGTGACGCGTATCCTGCGGGTCAAGATGCGGGCCGGGCTGTGGGAGAAACCCATGCCGTCGGCCCGTGAGCTGGCGGGCAAACAGGGTGAACTTGGTGCCGTGACGCACAAGGCGCTGGCCCGGGAGGCGGTACGCAAGTCGCTGGTGCTGCTCAAGAACGAGGACAGGATCCTGCCCCTGAGCCGGCAGAGCCGGGTGCTGGTGGCTGGGAGCGCCGCCAACGATCTGGGCAAGCAGGTGGGGGGCTGGAGCCTGACCTGGCAAGGCAGCGAGAACGGGCGCAGTGATTTCCCCGGTGCCCAGAGCGTACTGGATGCGGTGACCGCCACCGTCGGTGCGGATCATGTGCAGGTGAGCACGGGATCCGGTGAGCTTGCGGGAGCCAAGCCCGATGTCGCCATCCTGGTCATGGGGGAAGATCCCTATGCCGAGTGGTTCGGCGATATTCCTGACAACAAGACCCTTGCCTATGGGGATCTCAAGAGCAGCTATCACGAGGATCTGTTGACCCTCAAGCGACTGAAGGCGGCCGGCATCCCCGTGGTGACCGTGCTTTTCTCCGGACGTCCGCTCTACGTCAATGAGGAGATCAATCTCTCTTCCGCCTTTGTCGCCGCTTGGTTGCCGGGCACCGAGGGGGAGGGGATCACCGATCTGCTGTTCAAGGATGCTAAGGGCAAGGTGGCCCATGACTTCCAGGGACGCCTCTCCTTCTCGTGGCCCTTCAGCAAGTGCGCCACCACCATCAATCGCACGCCCACCCATATCCCGGGCTGGCAGCGCCCAACCTTCGAGCAGGATCCAGCGGGTGAGTACGCACCGCTCTTCCCCTATGGCTACGGGCTCAGCTACGGCAAGCCTTCCCCTGTGGCGGCCCGGGTCAGCAACCTCAATACCCTGACCCTGGATAAACGAACCTTCGGCTGCAACGAGAGCGACCCCGCCAAACTGAGCGCCGCTGACAAGGTGCTCGAGCTGTTCGGGCCAAAGGCGGGTGAAGAACACCGTCTGCGCATGGGGGATGCCAGCAACTGGACGGGGACTGAAGTCTCCGGCAACAGCGTGACCGAGATGACCTTCATCAAGGTTCAGCCCATCGACTACCTGCGCCAGCAGGATGCGCGAGCGGTCACCTTCCTCGGGGCGGACAAGCCGGGTGTCGACTCCGGGGCCACGATCCAGTTGCAGACCACCCAGGTCAAGGGTGCGGATCGTCGCACCTACCTGAAGGGCGAAAGCGAGCTGCAGGTGACGCTGCGGGTGCAGCAGGCACCAGCGGGGGACATGACGCTGGGGCTGCAGTGTGGCTGGCCCTGCGGCAAGTCCATCGAGATTGCTCCGGCCTTGCGCCAGTTGCCCCCGCAGAAGTGGGTGACCCTGAGTCTGCCCCTGCGCTGCCTCGAAGAGGGCATGGACTTCGCGAAGGTCAATACCCCCTTCATCCTGGGCACCAGTGGACAGGCGCGCATCGACATGGCGACCGTACGCTGGGTACCGGCTTCTCTGCTGGGGGCCTTAGGGGAAGTTGTCAGGCTCGATTGCCAGGGCAGGTTGAGTCGATAAGCCGTCAGCCAGATGCACCAGGATGCCTGTCGGGCTCCTGGTGCCTTGATAACCGGCTCCGCACCGATGCGGAGGGAGAGGTGGGAGAAAAGGATGTCGATCGTACAGCGGATCAGATTGGGCTTTACGCTGCTGCTGGTCCTGTTGCTATTGCTCGGGGCCATCAGTTACCTGAAGACGACCTCCATTCACGGTCGTTTCCAGCAGGTGACCGAGGAGGCGACGCCTCAGGCCCTGACCGCAAGCCTGCTGCGCGCCGCGTTGCTGATGGCTGACAGGGACAGCCTGGCGCATCTCGCCATCCGGGAGATGTCGACGTTCCCCGAGTCCCGTCAACGTGTTGCCCATGACAAGGTCCGCTATGAGCAGCACATCAAGGCATTCGCGGCCTTGACACTCGATACCGAGAGTGAGCGGCAACTCGCCCGGGTCACCGACCAGGCCCCCCGGCTGTTTACCATCTCTGAGCAGTTGATGAGCCTGCACGAAGAGTCGGTCGAGCTGGAGCGGGTGCTCTCACGGATGCGGAGCGAGCTGCTGCACCTGGATGACAACTACCGTTCGGCGGCGGAGCTGCTGGTGCGTTACACGGCGGGGCGGCGCTCTTTGCAGAACAAGGCGGAGCTCATCACCAGCGGTATGGCACGGGATCTCAAGCTGATCCTGCGTGCCGACGGCAACACGGATCTGGTGGCGCTGCAGGTGGTGCTGGCCAAAGACATCGACATTGCTAACCAGCGTCTGGAGCGGATTGTTGTCCCCGACGACGTCAAGGCCAGGTTCACCCGACATGTAGCGAGCATCCCCCAGCTGGTATTTGGCGACAAGGGGCTGATCGCCACCCTGGTGCGCCACCAGCAAATCAGTCAGCAACTCCATGGCTTGCGTGAACAGCAGGAGGCGCAGAGCCAGCAACTGGGGGAGGTCCTGGACAGGCTTATCGCCATCAGTAACCAGAGCATGCAGGAGGACAGGCTGAGTGCCGACGTCGCGGTTGACAGCGCCCGCACTTGGATCGTGATGGTGGTCCTGTGTTCCGTGCTCATCGCCCTCATTGTTGCCTGGAGTACGGCCCGCAGCATCCAGGTGCCGCTGGTGCGGATCAATCGGGTCCTCGGTCTGATGGCACAAGGGGACATGACGCTGCGAGTTCGCTACCCAGCCAGGAACGAGCTTGGTGAGGTGGCGAACTCCATCGACCAGCTGGCCCACCACACTAAGGTGCTCTTGATGGAGGTCCAGACCGGGTCTGAGCACCTGGTGAACGAGACGCGTAAAACCGCGGAGATCGGCGAGCAGGTGATGTCGCAGGTGCAGGAGCAGAAGGCCCAGACCGATCAGGTGGCGGCCGCCATCTTCGAGTTGGAAACCAGTGCCACCGAAGTAGCTCGCTCGAGCGATCATGTTCGTCGGGAGGTGGGTGAAGCCAATGACGAGAGCCGGCGCGGACGCGATCTGATGCAGGCCAACCGGGATGGCATCGAACAGCTGGCGACCGGCATCGCTGGGGCCATGGCTATCACCCGCAAGCTCGAAGGCTACAGCAACAACATTGGCAATATTCTTGAGGTGATCCGTGGCATGGCTGAACAGACCAACCTGTTGGCCCTCAATGCGGCCATCGAAGCGGCCCGTGCCGGGGAGGCCGGGCGGGGTTTTGCCGTGGTGGCCGAGGAGGTGCGGGCGCTGGCTACCCATTCACAAGGGGCGACTCAGGAGATCCAAGTGATGATCGATAACCTGCAGGGATGCGCCCGCGATGTGGCGAACGTGATGGCCCAGAGCCATGAGCAGACTGAGCTGAGTGTGCAGCAGACTCGGGATGTTGAGAGTGCCCTCACGCGGATTGCCTCGCGTATGGAGGCAATCAAGGAGATTGCGGATCACATGGCTTATGCCGCTGCCGAGCAGATTTCGGTGAGTCAGGGAGTGGCCCAGCACGTGGCGGCCATCGCCGACGTGGCTCACGAGACCGAGCAGGCCTCCCGGGTATCGGCGAGCAGTGGTGAGGTGTTGTCGGGGCTGGCCAGCCAGCAACAGAGTCTGGTGGCCCGTTTCAAGGTGTAGGAGAGAGGTGATGTGGAAATCAGTGAGTGCCCTGCTGGTCTGGGGGTTGAGTGCGGCGGCGGTGTCCCAAGAGCTGGTGCTGGAAACCTGGCGCGTGGATGACGAGCAGCTGTGGAAGGAGCATTTTCTGCCCCGTTTTCAGGCGCTCCATCCCGAGATCACCCTTAAGCTGCAACCGCAGCGTTCGGCCGATTACGATCAGGGACTTGCCGAGCGGCTGGTGGCGGGAAAGGCGGGGGATCTCATCACTTGCCGTCCCTACGATCAGTCCCTGCGACTGTTCCAGCAGGGGTATTTGCTGGATCTGACGGACTTGCCCGGGATGGAGAACTTTCCGAGCTTTGCCAAGGCCGCTTGGCAGACCGACTCTGGGGCCCAGACCTTCTGCCTGCCCATCGCCTCCGTGATTCAGGGGTTCTACTTCAATGTCGACATCTTTAAAACCCTGGGGCTGACGCCACCCCGAACCCGTGCTGACTTCTTCGCCGTGCTGGAGAAGGTTAAGCAGGATGGCCGCTATCTGCCGCTTGCGCTGGCGGCCCACGACAGTTGGGTGGTCTCCGAGCTTGGCTACCAGAATATCGGCCCCAACAACTGGCATGGGGAAGATGGACGCCTAGCGTTGATCAACGGCCAGGCGCGAGTGACCGATGCCCCTTATATGGCGACGTTTCGTGAGCTGGCTAGCTGGCGGCCTTACATAGGGGACCATCCGGCCGATACAACCGAGGCTCAGGCGGTGGATGCCTTTGCGTCCGGTAAGGCCGCCATGATAGTGGCGGGCTCCTGGTCCTTGGCCCAGTTTACCGGCAAGGTCAATTTTGGCGCCTTCCCGCCCCCCGTCGCGCAGGAGGGTGACACCTGCTACTTCACCGATCACACTGACATGGGGATCGGCATCAATGCAGCCAGCCCCAACAAGGAGGCTGCCCTGAAACTGGTGGAGTGGATGGCGAGTGCGGACTTTGCCGAGAGCTTCTCCAACTCGGTACCGGGTTTCTTTTCCCTTTCCAATCACTTCTTCGAGCTCAAGGATCCGGTGGCGAGCACCATGATGGGCTGGCGTGATACCTGTGACTCTACCCTGCGTCTGGGGGCTCAGTTCCTCACTAGGGGGGAGCCATCGTTCACTACCGAACTCGCAGAGGTATCGCAATCCGTGGTGCTTGGCACCATGACGCCGGAAGCGGCCGCCGCGCGCATCCAGCAGGGGTTGGCAAGCTGGTATCTTCCCCAGAAGACGGCAAAAAGAGCCCGTCTCTGTGAGGCGGACGAGCATCTTCCCACGCTGGCAACCAGCACAGCTATCGGGACGGAGTCTCCCTTCGCTGCGCCTTGACGGTGGCCACGCCCACAGGGCAATCCCCCGCTGCGATCAGCAGACTCTCCAAGGCGCCTTCAGGCGCCTTTTTCCATCAGGGCCGGTTTGTAGGCAGATGTCATCGGGTTGTCATTGCCAGGCTCTGGCTGGTTTTATGGAGCCAGCCGGATTGAGGGGTCGGTAGAAGAGGTACGTGGTGTCTGTGCTACGTCAGAGAGACAAGGTGGAAGATGCGACAAGGACAAGTCGCTCGCTGGACAGGCGGCTGACAAAAGAAAAACGGCCCGAAGGCCGCTTTGAGCGGATGTTGCGCAGGGAACAACCCCCAGTCGACATTCACCCTTTGTACGGCAGTGTAGTATCACGCACCACAATGCTCAATTCGGGCAGTTCATCTGAGTTTGGTTCCGTGCCCTCGATCAAACCCAACAGAGTCTTGACCATTTTGACCCCCATCTCGTAGATGGGCTGGCGTACCGTGGTCAATGGCGGGTTGGAATAGGTAGAGAATGGCAGGTCATCAAAACCAATGAGTGAAACATCCTCTGGTACCCTTAAGCCGCACTGCTTGAGCCCCAAAATAGCCCCGTAGCAGGTCTGATCGTTGGCGCAGAATATGGCTGAGAATTTCCGGCCACTCTGCACCAGTTTCTTCACTGCATTGAGGCCACCAGCCTCGGCGAAATCCCCTTGGATGACCAAGGATGGATCATATTCGATTCCCGCGCTGACTAAGGCCTGGCGATAACCATGATGACGTTCGATGGCATCGTTTTGATCCGGTAAGCCGACAATGTGGGCGATGTCATGATGACCCAGATCCAATAAATAGCGAGTTGCCATGTAGCCACCCAGCCGATTATTGATGCTGAAGGAATGTACCCGCTCGGTCATGATATTGTGGCCAGTGGCAACAATGGGTATTTGCTGTGAAAACTCGAGCAGCGTTTGTTGATTTACGTGGCCGGTCAAAATAATAAGACCATCGACCCGACGAGCTACCAGCAGGCGCAACCTTTCGACTTCTTCTTCCGCATTCCAGTGACCGCTGACAATCAGCGGCACATACTCCATGCCCTGAAGGGTATGTTCAACACCACGCAACATTTCGTTGGAAAATGGACTCTCTACATGTTGAGTCAATACCCCAAGGGTCATGGATTGACCCGTTTTCAGATATTGTGCCATAAGGTTGGGACGAAAATTCAATTCCTGAATTGCATCTTCAACCGCTTGGCGTTTATCTGCGGCCACTTTGGCCGAGCCGTTTAATATCCGGGATACAGTGCTTGCCGAGACACCGGCTCGTCTGGCGATATCATAGACAGTGGCTTTTTTCTCCTGAGCTGACTTCGACATCCGCCCTCCGTACTCGACTGTGAAAACCCTTGGCTATAACCAATATTACAAGAATATATTCTCAATAAATCAGAGGCTTAGAATAACCCTTTCCCTTGGTGGTGACAAGCAATGATGCTTCGCCTCAGATTGAGGGGCCCACTACTGCTGGGCGGCAAAAAAAACCTCCCTTGCTTTGGTAAAACCGGCCTGTTCGGCGGCCTTGACCCAGGCGAGAGCCTGCTCGTAGTTTTTGCTCACAACCGCAGTGCGAATATGTTGATAATAATCCAGTTCACCTAGCGCTTTATCTGCTGTGATCATCACGGGCGATATGGTTTTTGCGTTCGGTGTCGCATTTACAGCAGCCTCTGCGTCCAGTGCCAAATATAATCGTCCGGTGGCCGAATGGGGCACTTCCACATTGATGAGGCGGGCAACATCCGTGGCGCGATCATATTGCATTGCGCGCTGGAGATCGTCTGGATTGAGCCTGGTGCTGCCTTGCATATCCAGCGTAGTAGAATAGATCACCATATAGGCAGCTCGGACGCTGCCGATGGGGGCCGGAATTGTAAATTCTCCCTGGATGTTCTGTCCTGAAATTAATGAACGGCCGTTATAACTGAAAGTGGAGCTGGGAATGGTTTGAACGGCGTTGTGATTCTCGTCCAGTAACAGGATGCTGGGCAGAAAAATGGTATAGTCGATCGGGATTGTTACTTTGACGCGGGCAGCCTGGGGGAAAGCGGGCAATGAGAATGCCATCACATAGCTTTTGCCCGAATCGAATGCATAAACTGGGCTGTCAGTGCCCACATTTACCCAACGGCTTTCCTGCCCGAAGGGCTGGAAGCGAAGATCCTTGAATGCCTCGATCGCCATTTTGCCCGACAATTGTTCTCGGTCATGTTGAAGCTGCTGCTGCAAGTCGGAGGCTGCCGATCTTGGCGGATGCTCCGGGCCTGTACTGGCGCACCCGGCCATCAGCAGACTGACCAGGAAAGGCAGATACTGCTTGGTTCCCTTCATCGTGTTTCCTCGTGTGCAATGAGGGTCCCTCTAGGGGACCCGAGATTATAATGCAAGTCAGTTTTCCGCCCTAACTTACCACCACATGTCCGCTTGTACACCGACGAGCAAATCTTCCCGATCTTCTTGCCAAGGAGTCTCGTTATTGTGATCAACATAGGTAGTCAAAATTCGGATCTCTGGTGACGGCCCCATGCCTGTATTGACAGTAAATGTCGGCACTATACTGACCTTGTGCGAAGTACTTCCACGATCGATGCTATCGATGGTTAAATTGTTTTTCACATAACCGATTTCGGTTTGGATAGAGAAAAACTCATTGATCGGGAATACCGGGCGCAGAGATGCGGCATACCAGGAGTCATGGCCACCCAGCTCGTAGTCGTTGTACTGGTAGGAGAGGGTCGGCAGCAGATGAATATTGGCGCCATACCAGCCACCCCAGAGGAAGAGGCGGGAGGATTGATCTCCTTCCATCACCTTGGACTGGTAGGGTTTGTAGCCATCAGCCTTGTCCTGCAGGGTCTTTTGATACAGGGAGCCCTTGCGATACATGGCAGTATTGGTCAAGTTGGCCCCCAGCAAGTCGCCGGAACCCAGTCCACGCCCCGCTTGGGCGATAAACTTGGAGAAGCCACCCGGCATGAAGAAGAAGTCGTCGCGGGAATAGATGACGGTCCCTTCTGCCCCCTTGGTCGCATATTGCTTGTTGTCGCCGGTGAACTCGTTGCTGGGCATCTGCTTGAGTGCGATCTCCATATCCCAGGCACCGTAGAGGGCGCCGGTGTGGAGGGTGTGCATGGTGGCTTCAGTGCCATTTGCGCGGTCGGAGTGGCTGGTATCGTTGCTGTTGATATAGGCAAAGTCCCACTTGCCACCCGCCATCTCCATGGCGTTGATGCCGACGCCGGTCCCCGAGTAGTCCGTGTAGAAATAGTCGGTGGTCCAGATGTAGTTCTCGCGGTCGTAATAGCGCAGGCCCCCCCACATGGTCCCGGTCGGGGTGATGCCACCCAGTTCCACATAGGTTTCTGACACACCACTTTCGCGAGGCGCTGCACGGGTTTGCAGGCCATCGGCATCGGACTCCACCTTGAAGTGGATGTTGACCGACTTGTTGCCGCCCAGATCCCACAACTTGTTCAGGCCCGCTTCCCAGCTGTTGTCCAGCTCTGAGCCCAGGCGCCCCATGGTCTTGTCCATCTCATATTCGTACCCCGCCTTGGCGAAGTTGTCCTTGGCGTCAAACATTGAGCCGGCACGAATATAACCGTGGAAACCAAAACTCTCGGCGGCATTCGATACTGCGGGCACTGCCAGCCCGCAACATGCCCCGACAAACAAGGCGAGTGACTTCAATTTCATCTTATTGCTCCAATCCGTAGAAAATTATTTTCAATCGATTTCTCGAAGATTCAATGCGTTATCACTTGATCTGCTGGCAGGGCTGATTGCTGTCAAAGTCTGCCGGGATGGCTGTTTTCAGGGCCACGTTGGTGAAGGCGAAGCGCAGACCGGCCATGGAGTCCCAGGCCCCGCTCAGGTAAAGCGCCTTTTGCACCGAGTCTGTGTTGGCTGCCGGAATGAGAGAAGCGACGGGAAGGATGCAGCGGTACCAGGTGTCGTCATC
Organism: Aeromonas allosaccharophila; assembly: GCF_000819685.1. Taxonomy (GTDB): domain Bacteria; phylum Pseudomonadota; class Gammaproteobacteria; order Enterobacterales; family Aeromonadaceae; genus Aeromonas; species Aeromonas allosaccharophila. The sequence continues at coordinate 41,368 of NZ_CDBR01000105.1, forward strand.
GGGCACGATGTTGCTGTCCATGGTGAAGAAGGTGCCAAAGTCCGGGCCTGCGGTACCGTCCATGCGGATCTGGATGTTGGGGGAGTCACCGTAGCTGGAGACTTTCAGGTCGAGCAGCATGGCGCCGTCCTGATAGGCGGAGAGATCCCCATTGGCGCTGTCTGTCCCGAGGAAAGCTGCGCCATTGCCTGGCAGGTCCATGGTGATGACCTGGTTTTCATCGGTCAGGGTGCCGCCGAAGCTGGCTGCCGGGTAATCAGCGCTGCGGTCTTGGGCCTGGCTCTTGTCACCGGAGTAGTAGAGTGCGGCATCGGTGGCCACCAGCGCGGGGACATTGTTGACGCCGGAGCCTGTGTCGGGATTGGTACCGGGATCGGTGCCTGGGTCTGTACCAGGGTCGGTAGCGCCGCCAGGCGCTTCACAGGTGACCGGGTCGACAACGGGCTTGGCCGAGGTGGTGAGCAGGTACTTGATGTTGGTGATTTCGTAGTTGAAGGCTTCCTTGGTGGCCAGGTGGAACGGTGTGCCCACAGTGGCGAGGTTGATGGCCGTGGCACCGGGGAAGGGCTTCATGCAGTTGATGGGCAGCGTGAGCGTTTCCCAGTCGCCGGAACCGGTCAGGGCGCTGGCAATGGGCAGACTGCTGCGGTTGGGATACTCGTTGTCGATGGAGGCATTGAGCACTTCCGGCACCTTGCTCTTGGTCCGCAGCTGGAACTCGATGAAACCGGAGGCGTATTTGCTCAGGTTCAGAGGGGTGGCGGATTTGAGCATGAAGGTGCCATCTCCGTCACCGGCTACCTGCACATCGGCGGTGTCATCGGTACCAGCATTGTTGATGAGCACCGCACTGATGCTGGTCATGGCGACAGGAGTAGCCGTGACTGGTTGAAGGTTCCAGTTATCCTTCTCCGACTGAATATTGGGGGTGACTTTTGCGTTCGCTCCAACACCAAACAGCAACAATGCGCCATCTTCACCGCCTGGAGGTGTTTCACCAGGAGGCGTTTCACCCGGATGGGTTTCACTGCCGTTGCTAGAAGAAATGTTCTCTTCACCGCCACATCCGCCGAGCAAGGCTGCGGCGATCAACGTTGCTAAAAGTCCTTTTTTTGTTGCATTCATACTGACCACTCCAATCAATGGGAAAAATATCCACCGCGATGAACCGTCAAGACTCAAACTGACGTTATGCAATCGATGCCAAGACAAATCATGCTGGCTTCATTTTCTTGAAATCGATTTCCAATGCAATGATTATCCCCTGTGATGATCAAAGTTTGTGTTTCAAATCACAGAAAATGTGTCCTTATGACCAGCGGATGGGATGCGAAAGAAAGAGTTACCTTTAAACTAAAAGAGTTCATGGCATTGTTTTTTATGATTTATTTTATTTTCTCTTGAGGCTGAATATCAGAGAGAAAGTATTAGAGTAGATCTGCAATGTGTCTGAGGTGATTGCGATGTGTCGATTTCTGAGTAACATTTAAATTGATTTCGATTTCATGGCGTGCTGAATGAGAGCCTGGTTGTCATCAACCTTGCGGGGGCCTCTCCAGCGGTTCAAGCACCAGGAGTGTCCAGCCTTGACTGGTGATGGCAGACAGCATGCAGTCGATGATGCCAAGGGAGTCGGCCGTCAGAGCGATGCTGAGGCCGGGTTCCTGCTGGGTCAGCACTGACCCGGGATGGTGCAATTCCCCTGTGCCAGATATCAGATCGCAATCTTGGAGAAGACCAAGGATGAACCGGCGATGGAGGGCTGGTTACAAACCCCGGAGAGGTAACCCGCGATAGGGTCGCCCCGCAGCACCGGCCATGAACCACGGGCCCGGCACCATGGCGCGCTTATCATCTTCGAAGGAACGCAGAATGGTGCCAGGTATGCACTGCATGATCATCGCCCCCCCAAGGCCAGCAAACCTGCGCATCGGTCAGCATGATCGGTGCTGTGCTCGCCAGGTCTGAATGCGCGCCTGGGTGCCGATGACGAAGACAAAAAAGACCGGTACGAAGAAGATGGCCAGCAGGGTGCCGCTGATCATGCCGCCAAACACGCCGGTGCCGATGGCGTGCTGGGTCTCCGCGCTGGCGCCACTGGCGAGCATCAAGGGCACCACTCCGAGGGTGAAGGCCAGCGAGGTCATCAGAATGGGGCGCAGGCGCAGGCGGGCAGCAGTAACAGCCGCATCAAGCAGCGAGCGTCCTTCACTGTGCAACTGGCGCGCAAACTCCACGATGAGGATGGCGTTCTTGGCCGACAGACCGATGATGGTGATCATGCCTACTTTAAAGAAGACGTCGTTGGGCATACCGCGCAGCATTACGGCCGCGACGGCACCGAGCAGGCCCAGCGGCACCACCAGCATCACCGAGAGCGGGATCGACCAGCTTTCATAGAGTGCTGCCAGCACCAGGAAGACCACCAGCGCCGACAACAGCATCAGCAGGGGGGCCTGCTCGGCCGACTGGCGCTCTTGCAACGACTGTCCCGTCCAGGCCAATGCGAAGCCTGGCGGCAATTGCGCCACCAGGCGCTCCATCTCTGCCATCGCCACTCCGCTGGAGATGCCGGGCGCTGCTCCCCCGGCAATACGCACGGCAGGGAAGCCATCGAAGCGCATCATCTGTTGCGGCGATTCGCGCCATTCCGGTGTCACCACCTCCCGCAGGGGCACCATGCCGCCGCTGGCATTGCGCACCCGCAGGCCGAGCACGTCATCGAGCTGCATGCGCGCCGACGCGTCGGCCTGCAGAATGACCTGCTGCATGTGCCCGCCGTTGGGGAAGTCGTTGACGTAGAGCGACCCCATTGCGGCCGACAGGGTACTGCTTACGCTGGCGAACGAGAGTCCCATGGCTTCGGCCTTCTGTCGGTTGATCTCGAGGTGAATGCTCTCGCCGGGAGGCAGATTGTCGGGATACACATCACTGACTACCTGGCTTTTGGCGGCCAGTTCCAGCAGTTGTGCCTGAGCGGCCAGCAGCGCGGCATCTCCCCGGTTGGCTCTGTCTTGCAGGAACAGGGTGAAGCCGGAGGCGGTGCCCAGCTCGTCGATGGCGGGCGGCAGCAGGCTCATTACCGTGCCTTCAGGAATGTTTGCCATAGCCGCTTGTGCCAGCTCTGCCTCTTCGGCTGCCGTGGCGCCATGACGCTGATCCCAATCTTTGAGCATGGTGAAGGCCATGGCGGCATTGGGGCCTGCGCCGGAGAAGCTGAAGCCCTGCACCACCAGGTTGGTGTCCAGCGCCTCGCGAGAGGCGACGTGAGCCTCGAAGGCCTTGACCACCTCAAGAGTACGCTCGCTGGTGGCGCCGGTCGGTAGCTGGATGGAGGTCATGAAGTAACCTTGATCCTCGTCCGGCAGGAAAGAGGAGGGCAGCTGGGCGGCGGTGATGGCCAGCACGACGCAGAGGGCGGCAAAGGTTGCCATCATCCGTCCGCTGCGCCCGACCAGCCGGGTTACCCGCGCACCGTAGCCTGCCGTGAACCGCTCGAAACCCCGGTTGAAGGCACCGAAAAAGCCGTGCTTCTCATGATGATCCGGACTGACCGGACGCAGCAAGGTGGCGCAGAGCGCAGGCGTCAGGGTCAGGGCGAGGAAGGCCGAAATGAGGATCGAGACCGCCATCGACAGGGTGAACTGCTGGTAGATGACCCCCACCGAGCCGCTGCCAAACGCCATAGGGAGGAACACCGCCGTGAGTACCAGGGTGATGCCGATCACCGCCCCGGTGATCTCTTTCATGGCCTGCGACGTCGCCTCCCTGGGCGACAGCCCCCGGGTGGCCATCAGGCGCTCGACGTTCTCCACCACCACGATGGCGTCGTCGACAATGATGCCGATGGCCAGCACCATGCCGAACATGGTGAGGGAGTTGATCGAAAAACCGGCCAGCAGCATCACCGCGAAGGTGCCAAGCAGAGCGATGGGGGCGACGATGGCCGGGATCAGGGTGTAGCGCAGGTTCTGCAGGAAGAGAAACATCACCAGAAACACTAGCACCATGGCTTCCAGCAAGGTATGGATCACCTTTTCGATGGAGACCTTGACGAAGGGGGCCGAGTCAAAGGGGATCGAATAGGCCATGCCCGCCGGCAGGGTGGGGGCTAGCTGGGCGAGACGAGTGCGCACCGCATCGGCGGTACGCACGGCGTTGGCGCCGGGGGAGAGCTGGATGGCGGCGCTGGTGGCAGCCACGCCGTTCTCCCGGTTGGAAAAGGCGTAGGATTGCGCCCCCAGCTCGACCCGGGCGACATCACCCAGCACCAGCTTGGCGCCATCACCACCGGCTCGCAGCACGATGGCGGCGAATGCCTCGGGGGTTGTCAGCTGCCCTTGAACCGTGAGGGGAATCGTCAGGCGCTGCCCCGGCAGGGAGGGCTCGTCACCGAGGCGCCCCGGGGCAATCTGGATGTTCTGCTGCTCGATGGCCTGCGCCACCTCGCCGATGGTCAGCCCGAATGCGGCGAGTTTGGCCGGGTCTACCCAGATGCGCATGGCCTGCTCGGCGCCAAACAGCTGCACTCGTCCCACCCCGTCGATGCGGCGCAGCTCCTGCACAATATTGCGTGCCATGTAGTCGTTGAGGGCAACCTCATCGAAGCGGCCATCCGGTGAGGTCATGCCGACCATCATCAGAAAGCCGGATGAGGCGGACTCCACCTGCAGGCCGGTTTGCCGCACCGCTTGTGGCAAGCGAGGTTCGACCGCCTTGATGCGGTTTTGCACATCCATCTGCGCAAGCTCCGGATCGGAGCCCGGCTTGAAGGTGGCCGTGATCTGCGCGCTACCCGAGGCGTCCACCGACGACTCGAAGTAGAGCAGGTTCTTCACTCCCGACAGCTCGCGCTCGATAAGGCTCACCACCGCATCGTTCAGGGTCTGCGGCGTGGCGCCCGGATAGGTGGCATAGAGGGTCACCGACACCGGCGCCACCGAGGGATAGCGGGAGATGGGGAGCTTTGGGATGGCGATGACCCCTGCCAGCACGATGAACAGGGCGATCACCCAGGCAAACACCGGGCGATGGATAAAAAACTGCGGCATGGATAACTCTCCGATTCAGCGAATGCCACCGTCAGCCGGTTGGCTGACAGCGGGTGGTTGCCAGGGGGAGGCAATGACCTGAACTCCCGGGGTCAGACGGTCGATCCCTTCGATCACCACCTGTTGCCCGGCACTGAGTCCGGATGCGATGCGGTACTGGCTATTCACCAGTTCAGCGGTGTTGACCGAAACCAGCTGTGCCTGCCCCTGGCCATCCACCACCCACACGCTGGTCTGACCCGATGTGCGAACTACCGCCTGCTGGGGCACGGTCAGGGCTTTGGCATAGCGGGCCCGGGGGATGCGCGCCTGCACATAGAGGCCGGGCAACAGCCGCCTCTCGGGATTGTCCACCAGCACCCGTAGCAGCACGTCGCCGGTCCCGGCATCGACCTCGATGCCGGAGAAGAGGATGCGCCCCTGCATCCCCAGCGGCGTGCCATTGCTGCCGAGGATCTCCACCGCCAGTTCCGGTGCCGTTGAGCCAGCCTGCTGGCGCAGGGATTCCAGCACCGAGGCCGGTTGACGCACATCGACGTAGACCTGATCGATCTGCTGGATCCGGGCCATGGGGGTGGCATCGGTGGGGGACACCAGGGCCCCTTCACTCACCAGCGCCTGATCGATGCGCCCGGCGATGGGGGCCTCCACGCTGGCAAATTGCAGGTTCAGCTGGTGCCGGGCCAGGGTCGCCTTGGCCTGGGCTACATCGGCGGCCGCCTGATCCCGCTGGGAGACCGCATCGTCATAGGTCTGGCGGCTGATGGCGTCGGTGCGCAGCAGTGGCTTCAGGCGGTCAATCTGGATGCGGGTGCGGGCCAGCACGGCCTCGGCCCGTTGCAATGCGGCGGCAGCGCTGTCGACATCGGCCTTGAAGGGGGCCGGGTTTATCTGGAACAGCACAGTACCTGCGCTGATCTCGGCACCCTGCTCGAACAGGCGGCGCTGTACGATGCCGCTGATCTGGGCGCGAATGTCGGCGCTGCGCAGTGCCGCCACTCGGGCGGGCAGATCCTCGCTGATGACCAGCTCCCGACCAGTCAGAGTCAGCACCGACACCTGAGGAGGGGCGGGTGCCTCCTGCTCTTGCGGCGCGGCATCGCACCCCGCCAACCCGAATGCGGCAATGACGGCGAGCAGGGCGCCCGCATACCGCTGTTTTACAAACATCATCCACTCACCTCGTTAAACCGTCTCTCCGGTGTGATGTGACCGTAGAGTGCATCGAGCGGCCATTATGGCGAGGGGCTATTGCGAATGATTCGAGGCTTTGTGGAGAATCCATGGAGGCGATGATAAAGTTCAACGCCACCTTTTTTCGAGTCCGACTATGTCCCATATCAATGCTTCCGCCAGCCCGGCGGGCCAGTCACTGGTACTGATTGCAGAGGATGAAGCCGAGATTGCCGACATCCTCACCGCTTACCTGCAACGCCACGGCTTGCGTACCCTTCATGCCGCCGATGGCCGTGAAGCGCTGGCCATTCATAAGGCATTCAAACCCGATCTCCTGCTGCTGGATGTGCAGATGCCGCAACTGGATGGTTGGCAGGTGCTCAGCGAGATCCGGGCGCGCGGCGATACGCCGGTGATCATGTTGACCGCCCTCGATCAGGATCTCGACAAGCTGATGGGGCTGCGCATGGGGGCGGATGACTATGTGGTCAAACCCTTCAATCCGGCCGAAGTGGTGGCGCGAGTGCAGGCCGTGCTCAGGCGCACCCGGGCCGTAAAGCCTGCCACGGCGAACGTGCTGCGGGTCGGCCAGTTTCAGATCGATCTGGAGAGCCACGAGGCCAGCATTTTCCGCGATGACAAGCAGCAGGTGCTGGAGCTGACCTTGACCGAGTTCAAGTTGCTCGCCTCTTTGATGCGGGCGCCTAAACGGGTGTTCAGTCGCGCCGAACTGCTGACTCACTGCTTGCCGGAGGGGGATACCCAAGAGCGTACGGTAGATAGTCACATCAGCAAGTTGCGCAAAAAACTGGAGACACACGGCATTCAGGGAGTCCCCGCCAGTGTCTGGGGCGTTGGCTATCGCTTCGGGGGCGATGCATGAGATCGGCGCCAGGCCTTCGCAAGCAGATCATCCGCTCTCTGGGTCTGATGACGCTTGGCATCATCTCCCTCGCGGTGATCGGCACCTATGTGTTTTATGGCATCGCCGTGTCGTTTGTACCGGGCAGCATCTCCGAAACATGGGTGCCCTCCAGAGTCGAGATGTTATGGATCGGCTCCACCATTCTCATTGCATTGGGGATGGCGCTGTACGTGGCGGTTCGCCTCTCTCGCCGCATCCTGACTCCGCTCAACTCGGTGGCAACCAGCCTGCGCGAGGTGGCCGAGGGCAAACTCGATGCCCGCGTGCCGGAGGATGAGCAGGCGATCGGGGAGACGGCGCAACTGGTGCGCGACTTCAATACCATGGCTGAGCGGCTGCAGAACATGACCCGCGAGCGGGAGTTCTGGAATGCTGCCATCGCCCACGAGTTGCGCACTCCCGTCACCATTTTGCGTGGCCGCTTGCAGGGGCTGGCCGAAGGGGTATTTCCTCCCAGCAGCGAACTCTTCGAGGGGTTGCTGCGTCAGGTGGAGGGGCTCAATCACCTGATTGAGGATTTGCGGGTATTGAGCCTCAACGACAGCGGTCATCTGGAGTTGCAGCAGACCGAGGTCAGGCTGGCCGACGAGCTTGCCGTGGTGCTTGAGGCGTTTGCCAGCCCTTTGGCGGCGAGTGGATTTGTGTTGCAGCGGGAGCTCGATAGCGAACTTCATGTCTGCTGCGATCTGTTTCGCATCCGTCAGGCTCTGATGGCGCTGTTGGAAAATGCCCAGAAGCACGCGCTGCCTGGCCTGCTGACCGTGCGGCTGCATCGCTCGGAGAGTGTGTGCGTCCTGAGTGTGGAAGATGAGGGACCTGGCATCAGCGAGGAGGTCGCCGCCTGTATCTTCGATGCGTTTCGTCGGGGAGATCCCTCACGCTCGCGCAAGAGTGGCGGCACCGGACTTGGGCTCGCCGTGGTCAAGGCCATTGCCGAGGCGCACGGTGGCAGTGCGGTTTGCCAACCTACCGGGCGTGGAGGCAGCCGATTCGTGCTCTCCTGGCCTGTGTAGCTCAAATCTCAGTTGTCCTGAAATATATCTTGTTGTTTAAACGGCCAAGATAGTCACGTGGACTAAGTTCGCGACATATCCCACAGCTTAGTGAGTGTACTTATGGGTTAAAACATCGTTGTCAACTGGCTGGGTGCAGGATGGCCGACATTATTTATTCAACTCACATTCGATAAAGGAATAGAAAGGCGGCATTAGAGCATTTTGTGGTGATAGTCTGAAGAGACTCATTGGCCTGTGGTGTTTGCTAGGTACCTTGATGTTGGTGTTCCTCACCGTGTCACACCTTCGGTTTGGCTTCAAAATGATGAGTCACAACGCCAGCATCTTGGTCGATGCTGATAAATGCCGGGGCTTGCGGGTGGTACTTGTAAAGTCGCGCCAATTCAGAGCGAAACGCTTCGATGTTCGGTGCAGTCACATGGTTAGTGTCTCCATCAGCATAGGTAAAGGTCTCGAGCATCTCTGCGTGAATCCAGATGCCGAAATACCATGCATCTTCCTCGGTGTCGTACTGCTGCCAGCCTTGGGCTAGCAGCGTGCGGTCGTAGTAGTAGCGGTCAGCCTGATGGCTGCCTCGGTCGATACGGCAGCCTGTCACCGTGAGCTCAAGCGGGATACGCCCCGCCTTGTGGGTCTTCTTGACCCGACGCAGCAGCTTGAGGGCCTTGGCTCTGCTGCGGCCATTACCGAGCGGATGGGGTTGCCTAGCCCGTAATGTAAGGTGGGTCATTATCTTCGGCGCAGTGTTGTGGTTGAGCTGACCGATAGCAGCGGTTATCTGCCGAGCGTACAGAGAGTTGTAATCACGCACGTCATGCATGGTTGGGCGTCCTTCAAATGCAAACAGCCCCTCGGTGTGAGGGGCTGTATAGGGTTGTGGTGTGCAGTCGCGGGGAGCCTGTCTAGGCGCTATTAGTGGTGCTGGGGGCGTTGTCATGTATGGCTGCTCCAATCCGGCGCGTCGTTGCTGCCATGGTTGACGTAGGCTCCGACAATCACCCGTTGCCACTCACCGATCGGCTGACCCGCAGCATTACAAGCACAGCGAAAGCGGGCGAAGTTAATCTCACGTGGCAGGTGTTCACGCATATCACGAGGACTGACAAAGAGCGTGGTCTTGTGCAGCAACGGGTTAGGGGCTATCAGCGGACTGCCAATACGCCGCCCCTCCACATCGTGGGCATAGGCAAAGCCCGGCAGCATCAATTGTTGACTGATGAGTTTGGTGAGCCCTGGATGGGCACACATGGCCTCTGCCACGGCGGCTTGGCTAAAGCTATCGTTGAACTCGATCATGGGTGTTTCTCCCTTTCAGCTGGTGGACGGTAGGCCGCTGCCAACAGCGCAAACTGCTTGACCAGGTAACTGATGCTGATGCCCAGTTCATAACTGACCCCATCCCCTAGACGATGATGCAGGTGTGCCATGTCATCAGAGATGCGTTGGGGCAGGTGGGCCGTGGAGCTCGGTGGTGACCCCGTCATCGTCAGGGTGATGGAGATATTCATCGCATCTCTCCCCAAGGGGCTTGCTCCCACAGTGACAACCGGGTCAGCACGTCTTGCGCCAGCGCTTGCTGAAACTGCTGTATCACCTTCACTAGCCGTGGGGCCTGCTCAGGGCTCCCGGTCCATTCGCTCGACTGGTACAGGGCGCAGCAGGTGAATTTGTACAGCGCCACCAGTTCGGCATCGGTGAGTGGTGCCTGATGGTAACGATGGGCAGGTTTAAATGGACTCAGTTTGGTAGAGCGGTGCTGGCGTGGTTCCTTGTGGTCCTGCTGACGCCCCAGCTGATAGCGATGCCAGACCGCCCGCCGGTTGGCGAGCATCATCAACCGTACCAGCCGGTCTACCCGCCACGTCCAGGTACTGGTCGTGTCTGCTGGCGGGTTCCACCAGAGGGTACGCAGCAACTCAAGGGTGTAGTGCGGTGGCATCGGGGCATTGCAAAAGCGGTGCAACTGCACGGCAAAGGCCAGGTAGTCCTGGCGATCGATCATGAAGGCAGACATGGGAATAACTCCTTGAAATGCAAAAGGCCACCTTTGGTGAGGTGGCCCTGGGGGTTGTGTCGGAATATCCAGATCATGGTATTGGTGCGGATGATCCGGGTTTGGGGATGCTGGCATTATTCGTGCGCCTGCTCTGCGTCTGGGTGAGCAGCATCAAACAGGGTGGCGTAGAGCGCACAATCAATGCCGTTGACGGCATCGTGGTACGGGTAATAGGGCGGCGCGTCTCTGGAGCACTCGAAGTAGTCGCCAAAGCAACTGAGGCATTCACGGATCTCGATGGTGGATCCTTGCAGCAAGGTCTCTTCAAGCTGCTTGGCATAACGCCGGTCATCACAGTCCTTGGCGAGGGCCTTCTCCAACAATGCCAGCGCTCCCTCATTGCAGGTAACAGCCAGGCCATCGCGCAACTTGCCCAGCGTTTCCTCAAGGGAATAGGGGTTAGGTAATCGCACTATGTTTGCCCCTTCTTGGCTTGGCTAATGGCGTAGCTGATGCAGCAGCGCATCAATAGCTTCGACACAGTCGGCCTGGGTGAGTTGGTGGCCGCTCGGCAGGTGAGCCACGATAGCGGGCGCTGCCTGCATCTGGACGTTGTCTGCAAGCCAGCAACGCCACTCGATGAGGATATCGATGACGGTGAGGTGTGATTTGCCAGGGGGAATGTTCATAGCAGGCCTCGCTCGGCCAGCGAGACTACGCCCTCGGCACCGACCACCAGATGGTCAAGCAATCGCACATCGACCAGCGCCAAGGCCTCTTTGAGGGCTTGGGTAAAGACCCGGTCAGAGTGGCTGGGTTCAGGGTCACCGCTGGGGTGATTATGCACCGCGATGATGGCCCCACAGTTGAGTAACAAGGCCTGTTTGACCACTTCCCGTGGGTAGATACTGGCGCTGTCCAAGGTGCCACGAAACAGCTCCTCAAAGGCTAACACGCGATGCTGTGAGTCGAGAACAGTGCGCCAAACACTTCATGCTCCCGGTCCTGCAGCAGGGTTTGCAGCCGCTCAGCGGCCTCCGCGGTGCTGGTGATGGCGGTGCCTTTAGCCAAGCGTTTGCGGGCAATTTGGTTGGCAATACGCAGCAGGTCTTGTTCGGTCACTGGTTCGGTGACGACATAAGTGCCGCGGCATTCCCCGGCTTTCAGCTTGTGGTAACGCATAGTGGAATTCTCCAAATAAACAAAACCCCGGCACGCATGAAGCATGTCGGGGTTAAAGGTGGAGCGGTTGTTGGTTCACTTTGAGGGTAGTTCAGTTGGCTTTGGTGGCGGCTTCTGCTCCTGCTCCGGCTGAAGGGGCACGCTTCACCGGCATCAGCGGTCCGGGGACCAGTACGTTGAGCGGGATAGCGAGTGCCACACTCAGCCGTTCTGCCAGTTGGTAGGCCGATCCTATGGTGTCGTAGTCAGCTACCCAGGTAGCCAGGGCCAGCTCGCTTGCCTCCATCGCTCGCAGGTAGACACTGTAGCCGTGTACGGTCAGGCCACTGTCACTCACCACCTGCGTCTCGCCATCTCGATTAATCGCTTCAAGCTCAACGGCTATCGGTTGTTTTGGCATCTTTCGCCTCCTCTTGAGGTAAGGGGTCACTCTTCACACGGTAGCCGTGGTGGATGCAGGTACGCTGCAGGTCACTCAGAAAGCTCCCCAGCACACGGGGCTGCTCAGTGAGTGGCACCGGTCCAGCCTGACAGCGCCAGAAACAGCGACGTTTTGGGTCCACACAGATTTCATCCACGGGCTGGCTCATGGCGTGCCAGTCCTCGGCATTGGTGAGGGAGAGCAGCTGCCACTGCACCCCAGACCAGCGCAGATGCAGCGTGACGATGCGGGCGTTTGGGCTACCAGGAGTCAGGTGCAGCAACCAGCACTGACCACTGAGGGTGGGGGTTAGCTTAGCCTTGGCCGCGACCAATCCCAGCCACTGATGTGAGTAATGGGAGAGCGGCAGTTCGTTAGTCATCACACACCTCCTACTCCCCACTGACCGTGACGGTGAAATACCCCAACTGGGCGTAGATAATGAAATTGCTCTGCCACAGGGTGAACAGTTCGCGAGCTTCCACGCCGGGCAGTGGTCCCCAGCCCAGCAGATAGTGTTCGTCGCAGGAGAGGTTGAAGTCGAGCTCTTTGCAGAGCTCAGCATCCTGGCCAAGCCCCTGGTAGCTGAAGTCGGTGACGTAATCGAATAGCCAGCCATCGAGCCCACGGATCAAGCGGATCTCGACCGGATGCACACCTCCTTGTTCGACACTGTAGCCGGGGTTGCGGAAGTTGAAAGTCAGTTGGGTTAAGCGCTCTAGATTGAGCTCGGTTTTAGCGACTTCCTGGTTGAGCAGAACCAGCAACGCTTGGGCAACGGGCAGGGCAAAGCCATCCCGAAAAAAGGGAATGGTCATGGTGTACTCCTTGTGGGGTTTAATCTTGGCCGAACAGCTCGCGCATTTTTCTGGCTGCACGGGCACGGATCTGGGCGTCAATAAAGACGGTAATGCTGGCGAGCGCCGCACTGAGTACCGCGATGTCATCGGTGAGCCCCATCGGTAACATGTCCGGGATCGCATCGATCGGTGAGATAAAGTAAGCCAGCGCACTGTAGATCAGCAGTTTAGCCCAAAGCGGCAGGTCATCCTTCTGGCTGGTGTAGTAGAGCAACAGGCAGGTCTCGATAAAGGGCCGACCGGCCCGTTTGGCGAAGGCCCAAAGTTTGTGCCAAAAACCTGGGTGATCAAACGGCTCGCATTCAGGGGGAATACAGGGGGGCATAGTGCGTCTCCTTTACGGGTGGGTGAATTGCAGAAATAAAAAGAGGAGGCAAATGCCTCCTCTTGGATGGGAATGGATGTGAGCTATTCGTCCCACATCAAGCAGTCAAACTCAGGGGTATTAGTGGCGGGCAGTACAGATGCGACCTCTTTGGTTGGCAGTGCGAGTTGCTTGCCGTCAGCCGTTAAAATGCTGATCGACTTGGCCTTGCGCAGCTTGCCCCACATGTCGAAGAAATTGTTCTCACCGACACGAGACTCGGTCTCATAGGGCGCATCGTATTGGCTGCCATCGACGATGATGGTGAAAGCTTGCCCAGCATAAGAGCCGTACTCCTTGCCTTGCACGGTAGCCGTCATGCTGACCTTGCGGGTGTCATTACAGGCGATATAGAGATGGTTCTGTTCGTTGACCACCGCCGTATATTCACTGGTACCCTGACCCCAGCCGCTGCTCCAGCGTCCGGCCTCGCCATAGGCCAGGGCGTTGTTGCACAGTAGCAGTGCTGTTGAGGTAATGATGAGTTTGTTCATCCCTGTGACTCCTAAAGGCTAAAGGATTTAGATGAGCCATTAACGTGGTTATTTTTTGTAAAGCACGCTGAGTGAGTTATCCACCAAGTGCTTGACGATTTCATAGTCTGGATTGTAAGTGGCGAGATTATGTGCCGCGATGGTGACGGCAGATGCGATCCCGGCTAGACCGGTAATACCGCCAAAGACGCTGGCCCCTGCTGCGGCGATCCGGCCCTTGGTATAGACCCGGCATTTCAGTCCGGCTGGTTCGATGCTGTTTTCAAGTTTTGTCACAGCGGCGCTCATTCGCCCCGATAGCCCCACGACTTCGAAAGATTTTCGTGCACGGATCAGTGAGGCCAGCTTGTCAGTACCTAGATCTTCATAAGTCAGTCTTTCCATGTTTTGTTTCCTTGGTCGTGTAGTAAAAGTGTCTTATGGAGCCCACCTGTTGCGAGTTGGTCACGATGGTGTATTGGTTGAGGGCCTCGCATCTGTGTCAAATCAGCATCAATTGCCGTTTGTGGACTCATTAAGTCTTTAGTCTACCTTTTGAGTCCTTATCGTCAATGGGTCCATGGTCAACCATAGAGGTTGACTGGAGGACCCATGACAGATATCAACCTTGAGCTGTTAGCCAAGAGCGTTGGCAAGGCGATTAGCCACAAGCGTACTCAAGCCGGATTCACGCAAGAGCATGTGGCTGAACACCTCAATATCGGGATGGAAGCCATCTCTCGAATGGAGCGAGGAATTGTGGTGCCGACCGTGGTGCGGCTGGCGGAGCTCGCTCAACTGTTTGGTTGTGAGCTGGCCGACTTTCTGCGTGAGACCAGTAACCGCCCGACCGAGCAGGGCATTGTGCTGAGCCAGCAACTGGCTCGGCTCGATGATGCAGACCGAACCCTGTTGCTGGAAACGGTAGAACGGTTGGTGGAGCGGTTGGCGCGTCCCCGCTGATCATCCGCCATTCACTGGGGAAGGGGATGGGCTCCCTTTCCCCAATTTGTTGGTGAGCGGACTCCTTCTTGGTTGTGGCCTCTGTGGTGTTCTGGTTGCTTGGCTCTGCGGTGCGGCATGCGAGGTTGTCGCCTCTACACCAGCGTTACCATTCGCCGTCTCGTCGCAGTTGGCTTCGGGATAGAACTCCTCCAACAGCATCGGCACCTCTTCATCGATATCCTCAAACTGGCCGTTACGCAGCAACTCACGAGCGGCCTGCTCCATCCGGTCGATGGCCAAGCCTGCCTCTTGGTCACGCTGGGCGGCCTCCTGCGCCAGCCTGACCGCCTCTGTCAGATTGGTCTCTTCCCGCAAGGTCAAATCTACGTAGTAGACCGGTGTGCGGTAGGACTGGGTAGTGCTCTTGGCCCGCAGCCGCAGGGTGAGCGGCAGATAGCGGGTATGGCCCCCACTCACTGCCTCCAGGTACTTGAGCCGCGCTGCCAGGGTGCGCACCGAGTTGTAGCCGGTGGTGCGGAAGATAAAGCTGCCCAGCTCATCCCCTTGCCCCTCCACAAAAAGGTTCAGTCGCCCGTACAGCTTGCAGTCCTGTTGCCCGGCAAAGGCACAGCGCTCTGGTCCAGAGCAGCTGACCTCCTCCATGCCTTGCGCCCCCACACGTCTTGCCACCTCCCCATTGCCGACACACAGCTGCCTGCCGGTTTGCCGGTCAAACGCGCTATATTCCGCCCGCAGATTCAAGTCGCTGTCGTTGAACAGCACTCGCACCGGAATAGCGCGGATCTTGGTCTGCTCCTGCCCTTGGCCACTTTTCTGCGATGAGTAGTGTTGGTGCAAGGGATGGATCAACCATCCCCCCTTTTGTTGTACCTGGGTGGTGAGGGTGAAGCTGTCGTCCTTCTCCGGTACCCACTTATCCTGTTTTTGCACCAGCTTGCCGATGCAGATCCGCCCGATCACGGGCGGCGTAATCGCCAGTCCTTTGATCATGGTGTTTGCCTCAAGGGTTGAATGGTGAAACGGCGCACGCCGGGCACCGGTTTGACGTAGCGGGTGAGCAGGTCGGGATGATCCTGACCGAGCTTATCCAGATCCGGTGCCAGCCGGTCTTTACTGCGCTTCCAGGTGATCTTGCCATCGGCAAACAACCCGGCTGTCGCGTCACCCAAAGTGGCTTGCAACCGCTGCTTGAGCTGCGACTCCTGCAGCTCGACGGCGTCCTTTTGCTCGCGCAATCGCAGCAGCTCGCCAAACAGCTGGTTGAACTCGGGGGAATCGGAGAGATCCACCGTCTGGCCATCGTCATGCGGAAACAGCCAGCTCAGGGCATTGGCGGCATCACTGGAGCCATCAGGCTCTGGCTGCTGGTCTTGTTGCACCATCTGCCAGAACTGCGCTTCCCGCTCGGTGAGATCTTGGATCTTCTCCTCATCGCGCTCGATGCGGTAAATCCGAAAATCCTGGCCGCCGATGAGCACTGCCACCTCAGCCCAGGCATGGCCAGTGACGGCCAGCTGATGCAGCACCTGACACTGGTAAGCCACCGGCACTCCTTCCTCCCACAGGGGGGCGCTGTGATAGCTGGCGGTCTTGATCTCCAGAATGCCCGGTCCATCAGGATGGCCTACTACCTCCCGGTCGAGGTTGGCGAGCATGAAGGGTTGCTCGGGGTGTTGCAGCACTGCATTGACCCGGCGAACACGAAAGCCAGTGCGTTTGGCATAGACCTGCGCCAAGACCGGTTCCAGCTCGATGCCCCACAGCACCGCTTCCTTGTGGGAGATATCTTCCGGCTCCTTGCGACCGGTCTTTTCCAGCCACAGGCTGAGCGGACATTTGTAGGGGGAGAGCCCCACTGCCACGGCGGCATCGGAGGAGCCAATGCCGAGTTTGCGGATAGCGAGCCACTGCTCGCGGGTTAAATGGGTAGTGGAGGCCAGCCGCAGGGCTTGGCCGTATTTGGCTTTTGATTTCATGACGACTCCTTTTTGACGGCATAAATGGCAACGCCCGGATTGGCATGCGCCAGTCCGGGTGAGTTCGTTATGCGGTTTGAATGGGGAAGAGGAATTACTGCAGCAGAGTGAGTGCCTGATTCAGGGCTTGGGATTTGAGTTGGGCACCCTGACCAAACCAGGCGGAATCGAGCCGGTGATCCTGGCTGCGGGCACGGCGATGGTGATCCACGTATTCGGTGACCGCATTGACCAACCCCCAGGCGGTATTGCGGGAGCTGGCAAGCTCTGAGCCCATGCCTGCGCCCTGATAGAGCTCATGCAGCCGTTGTACCGGCTTGGTGAGGATGATGTTCTCCTCATCCAGCGGTTGCGCCAACAGGGCGCTGAAAAAGCGTAGTGCCTCTTCGGGGGCCACGGGCCGCTGTGCCAGTGCCTTGGTCTGTGCCTTGAACTCATCCCAATGGGAGAGTCCCAGCCCGAGGGACTCTTTGACCGCTGCCGCGTCGAACTGAGTGGAGTGGGGCACCTTGATGGCACCGGTAGCACCGCGCAGTGCCATCTGCAGGGTGTTGTTGCAGACTACTCGCAGCGAGGTGAACTGCGCCGTGGTGCAGAGTGTGCCGTCGCAGCTGGTTGCCAGCAGCAGATAGGACTTTACCAAGTCATTGCCTTTGAGTTTTAGGTCCTGGCCGGTCTTAGCCAGTGCCCACAGCTTGCGGCCTCCTTTGAGCGAGCCCGCGGTCTCCAGCTCAAAACCACCGGCTTCCACTAGGTCTTGATAGAAGTGCAGCACCTCGTGAGGCTGTACCACGTTATAGCGACGAGAGACGACGGATAGAGGCTCCAGATTATCAGAGCGGTACAAAACCTTGCTGTCTGAATAAGGGCGAATATGGAGTGCATCGGAGACGACGTTAAACATTACGTCACTCTGCTCAATAGTCCAATTCATCCCGGCAGCCTGTAGCCAGATATCTAGGGACTGTTGCGGGGGCAAAACATTGCCAAGGCCATGCCAAGGGGTTTGGCCGGTATAGGCCATGGTGTCGATTAGGTGAGCCATATCTCCTCCAAGAATTGTGAAATGCAGACATCAGCCTGCTAACTCATGGGGGTGATGTAGGTTTGAAAGATTATTGAATAGGATTCATTTGCCATTAAATGCTCATTATTTCAAGGGGCGTTACAGCATAATGGTGTTGTGCAATGAACTGCGCTGGAGGGGTACGGAGAGGGGTACGAGGCCAAAACGACCAAGGGGTTAGCACCATTATGATGCTAACCCCTTGTTTTGTATGGCGCTCCCGACTGGAGTCGAACCAGTGGCCTGTCCCTTAGGAGGGGACCGCTCTATCCTACTGAGCTACGGGAGCTGTGTGGCGGGCATTATACAAGAAGCAACTCCCTTTTAAACCCTTGATTCTTATTCCAATACTGCCAAATCCCCATTCTGGATGTTAAACGGCGAATATTTGTTCTGACTGCTGATGATGGCGCCATCGTCGAAGACCTGTACCACCTCGAACAGGCCGTCGGCCGGGTTGCGCATCATGCGCGACTTGCCGTAGGGGTCGATGAAGTCGGCGTTGTGCTGGATGCGGAACTGATCGCCAAGCTTGACGCCGTTGCGCCGGCCGAGATTGATGTAGGGGCCGCGTTCGTTTTGGCCGACCACCCGGGCGGTGACCGGGGCGCAGGTGAGCTGGGCCACCAGATCCTGAGCGGCTTGTTGCAACTGGTAGTTGACCTCTTGGCCATAGCTTGACTGCCAGAACTGGCCGCTGCTGCTGCCTACCTGATCCCGCTTGCCAAAGGTCCAGGTGGCACGTCCTTCGTAAACCTTACGGTTGATCAGACTGCCGTTGATGCCGTCGAACAGGTAGAGCTGCATGCGAAAGTTGCGCACCGGATCCTCATACCAGCTGGTCAGCTGGTTGCCCTGCGGCTCGATGGAGAGATCGTCGATGCTGCCGAGCACCAGATACTGGCTGTCGGTACGCAGGCTGAGCGCCTTGATCTCCTCGAGGGCGCTGCGATCCCCCTGTTGCAGATGGAGCGGATCGATGCGCAGGTTTTCATCCAGCCACTGGCGCACCGCGACCCCTTGCGGGGCGTTGGCGAGGGTTTCGAACAGTCGGCGCGAGAGGTTTTCCGGCATGTCGTCCATAGCGCCATAGCTGGCCTGATCCGGATAGCGCATCCGCAGCCTGACCAGTGTCAAATCCTTGGCGAAGTGCTGGGTCTGGCAGATCTGGCGCTCAGCCTGAATATCGGCCACCAGGGTGATGTACATGCGGCCGTTGCGCACCTCTTCCCGCTTGAGCCGGTACTGGCGAATATCGCCGCCGGAGCGGATCTGGATCTGCTCGGAGCGCAGGCTGCCATTTTCCAGACGCTGGACGCTGGAAACCGCTGCGCCGCTTGCCAGCAGGGCCTGACGCAGGGCATCGCGGGTTGCCTGCTCGCGGGCATAGACTTCATCGCCCCCCAGAATGGCGGCGCTGCCCTGTGCTTCGATAAGCTCGGCGCGGGCGCTCAGGCTGGCCAGCAGCAGGGTTAACAGCAGCGGTAATTTCATAACAGATACCTTGAGTTGGCGGGCAGCCGCGCCATTTTTGAGGAAATGGCGCCCGCTGGCCGACATGGATCACAACACTTGCCGGGTGGCAGCGCACGCTGGCGCTGACAATGACCATTAAAAAGCAAGAATCATGCCTCATTCCCGGCTCAAGCTTTGTCCGGCGCGTCCGATAATAAGTCAGGTGCAGATACAGGAAAGGTATCCATGAACAAACTCATCACGGCGTTGGCGCTCGCCCTGGCATTGGCCGGATGCGGCTCCGACCCTATCAATCGGGATCAGGGTGACCCCCGCCAGGCGGCGCAGGGGATGGAGCTCAACTGGCTGGTGGCGCGCATGACCGATCAGCTGATGGAGCGCAAATCGCTGACCACCCTGACCGAACCCATAGCAGTGGCTTCCTTTGTCGATCTCGATACCCTGCAGGATACCAACTGGATGGGGCAACAGATTGAAGAGAGCTTTATCTACGAGCTGAACCGCCGCGGCGAGGTGGTGGTGGACTTCAAGCTGACCGGCAGCATCAAGGTGACGCCGCAGGGGGATTTCGTGCTGAGCCGCAACTACAAGGATCTCTCTTCCCGTTTGCCTATCTCTCGCATTCTGGTCGGCACTTTCAGCCGCAACAGCAAGGGGATCCTGGTCAACGCCCGTGTTATCGACATGCGCACCAAGATGGTGGAGACCACGGCCCAGAGCCTGATCCCGCAACAATATCTGTTCGGTGCCAACAACTCGTTTGGCCGGGCATCGATCAATCGCGGTTATCTGATGCGTGACAGTCAGGCCAGACCGGGTGGCCATCTGGTCAACCTGACCCCATGAGGAGCGAATCATGAAAATCCTGTTTGGTTGCCTGTTGGCACTCTTGCTCACCGGTTGCAGCTACAACCGGGTGGTGGATTACACCCAGGGTGGCAAGCCCGATGATTTTCCGGTGCTCAAGGCGGTGGGGTATGCGGTGATCGACATCCAGCCCGGCCCCTCCCAGTCTGAGAAGATGCTGCAAGCCATTCGCGCCTCCAAGATGGATGCCTATCGCGAGCTGGCCGAGCAGCTCAATGGCCAGCAGGTGCGCGGCCAGAGCAGCTACCGCGATCTGACCCAGACCTCCAACTCGCTGGATGTGTCGGTGGCGGGTGTGGTGCGCGGTGCTCGGGTGGTTGCCTCCTATCCGCGCGGCAACACCTATGCCACCGAGATGGAGCTCGATACCCGCGCCCTCTACAACATCAACCAGCTGATGGCCGGTCAGTTCTGAGTTGATGGGCCTGCCATGAAAACAGGCATCAAAACAAAAGGCGAGCAGGGTGCTCGCCTTTTGTCGTTCTGGGCTGGTTAGCTCCCCATCAGTACCGGCGGCACTGCGGTGGGTTTCACATCCTCACTCGGGTAGCAGCCAAGCACCTTGATATAGCGGGTGATCTTGGTCAGCTCCACCAATGCGGCCTGCATCGCCGGGGTCTGCAGGTTGGCGGAGACATCGAGATAGAACATCTCTTCCCACGGGTTGCCCTGCAC
Source organism: Aeromonas allosaccharophila (assembly GCF_000819685.1). Lineage (GTDB taxonomy): Bacteria > Pseudomonadota > Gammaproteobacteria > Enterobacterales > Aeromonadaceae > Aeromonas > Aeromonas allosaccharophila. Next base: position 61,858 of record NZ_CDBR01000105.1, read on the forward strand.
CGGACGGGACTCCAGCTTGGTCATGTTGATCTCGTGGCTACGCAGTACCAGCAGCGCCTCGACCAGCGAACCCGGCTTCTGGGAGGTAGACATGATGAGGGTGGTCTTGGCCGGGATCTGCGGCGCCACGTCGATGGGCTTGCGCGCCACCACGATAAAGCGGCTGTAGTTCTCTTTCTGGTTGGCGAGCTGCTCGGCTAGCACATCCAAACCATACAGTTCGCCACCGGCGGCGCTGCCGATGGCCGCGGCCTCCGGGCTGGCCAGTTCCTTCACCTTCATCATGGCGCTGGAGGAGGAGTCGCAGATCTCGTGACGCGCCCCTTCCAGCTTGCTCAGGTAGTGGGAGCACTGCTGGAACACCTGCGGGTGGGCATAGAAGGTCTTGATACGGCTCAGCTCGGTCGGCACGGCGGTGAGGATACAGTGCTCGATGGGGTAGGTGAGCTCGCCAACGATGGAGAGGCTGGTGTGCTGCATCACGTCATAGACTTCGTTGATGGAGCCCGAGCTGGTGTTTTCGATGGGCAGCACGCCAAAGGCGGCGCGGCCCGACTCCACCGCATCCAGCACTTCGCGGAAATTCTGGCAGTTCACCTCGATCACCTGATCCTTGTAGCGCGCCAGATATTTGCGGGCGGCAAGGCTGGAGTAGGAACCGCGCGGCCCCAGATAGGCGACGCTGGTCATCGGCTCCTGCTGCTCCGGGTTGAGCAGGCTCTGTAGATAAGCCTGCTGGGAGAGTACCGAGTCCTCGATGATGGTGTGGTAGATGCGGGTGATGTACTGGGCATCCAGCCCCAGCACGCGCCCTTTCTGGATCAGGGCGACCAGCAGCTCCTGCTCCCGCTGGTGGTCACGGATGGGGCGCGGGTTGGCCTGTTTGGCACGGGCCACCTCGATGCTGAGGGTCTTGCGTTTCGCCAGCAGGGCAAGCAGCTCCTGATCCAACCGGGTGATGTCTTGTCTGATCTCGTCGAGCGTTGCCATGATTGTTCCCTATCCAAGTAATCGATTGATATTAATGCAAAAAAAAGCCTCCGCTAGGGGAGGCTCGATTCGTCTTTGCTTTCTGCTCACACGACGACAGGCCTTCCCTCAAGCGGGCCGGATAAACGAGAAAGCAAAGAAGAATGTTGGCTGCATGGTCAAAATCCTGATGGTAACGCCCTAACCATTAAGGGATTTGCCGGTCTGATGCAAGTAAAACTTGCCCGCGGGCGGGGATGGGGGCAGGGTATCCGGTTAAGAAAATGGCGTGTGAATGATGTTCTGTTGACGCTGTTTTGACGACTGAAACGCAGTGGGGGAGGTAAAGACGATGGCGATTATTTTCGATCTGGGACGGGTGGTGGTGAGCTGGGATCCGGTCGGCATAGTGCGTTCGGTGCGTGGCTCGCAAGGAGCCGAACAGCTGGCGGAACAGCTCTTTAACCACCCGGACTGGCTGGAGGTGGACAGAGGCACCATGTCGCTCAACACCATGGCCCGCGAAGCGCAAGCGCGCACCGGCCTCACGGCGGCGGAGAATCTGGCCATTTTGCAGGCGGTGCCCGCCTCCCTGCAGCCAGATCCCGCTATGCTAACCCTGATAGCCGAGCTGCACGGGGCGGGGCACACCCTGTATGCCCTCTCCAACATGGGCCATGCCAGCATCGACTGGCTGGAGCAGCATCAGGATTTCTGGCGCTTCTTCAGCGGCAAGGTGGTCTCGGCGCGGGTGCGGATGATGAAGCCGGAGCCGGATATCTATCGCTATCTGCTGGTGTCGTTCGATCTGAAACCGGCAGAGTGCCTCTTCATCGATGACAGTCCCGCCAACATTGCGGCCGCCGAGGCCCTCGGCATCAGGGGGATCGTCTTCACCAACGCGGCAAGTTGCCGCCAGCAGTTGGGTGAGTTGGGCTGTTTGCCCACCACCGGCAAGGGGTGATGCCCCTGTGGGAGCACTATGGAGCATGGCCGGTTTCGCAACTGGTTGAGTCACTATCCCGAGGCGACCCTGATCATCGCCTGCAAGGATGGCAGCGGATATCAGCTCTGCATCGAGGCGGAAGGGGAGTGCCTCTGTCTGACCGACAGCGAGGGAGGGCGCCTGACCTTCATCTCGCTGGAGCAGGCACAGGGTTTCTTGCGGGCCCATCAGGTTTGTCAGGCCAGATTGCGAATTTATGACGCCCAAAATGAAGATTTAGCGGCAGAATCACAGGAAATAATCATCAAGTTTTAATTTTAACCGGACTCTGTAAGGGTCTATTCAGCTTGTTTCCCGCACAATGCTGCACCTGTTCATCATTCGGAGCTGTTTAATGGGTGCCAATGTTGTTGTACTGAATCAGGGATATGATCACTCTTTTCAAGCCAGGGAACAGCTGCTGATTGAGCGACTGGCCAGTTTTGACGAGCTGATTGTCTCTTTTTCGGGACGGTTGGAATCCTGCTACAGCATCGATCTGTGCCGTGCCAGCGGCGTCAAGATCCGCGCCATCACCCTCGATAACCCGACCCGCAGCCGCAGCGAAGTGGCTCGAGCCCGCCGTTATTGCCAGCGTTATGGCATCGAGCACTGGATCGTCAAGAGCGACGAGATCGTCTTCTGTGATCGCCTGCCAAATATGGAAGGGCTGATCGACCCGGTTCGCCGCATTGGTGAGCATGTGCAGAGCCGTCCCGAGTGGGCACACCTGCCCTTGCTGATCCCCGCGGCAGTAGAGGAGCGGGATGACTATCTGGCTCAGTTTGGTTCTCTGCCTGCCAATACCATCTGGTTTTTTGCCGACAACGGGGTGATGAGCCGCGATTTTCGCTATGGCTTCAACAAGCGTCAGCTCGGCCGCTGGGGCAAGGGGAGCAACGGTTGCCTGAGCAATCGCTTCACCAATCCACGGCTGCTCAAACAGCGCTATCTGCGGATGGTGGATCAGGCCGAGCAGATACTGGCCGACATGGGGCTGGATGAGGCGCAGGTCTTTTTCCATACCCTGTGCGACTGTTCCACTACCCTGGCCCGAGTGCGTCTGCCCGAGCATCAGCGTGCGCAGGCCTTTGATATGCAATCGGATATTTTGTCTGCTCTCAAGGGAACCGAGTTCGATCTGGTGACTCTGGATATGGCGCAGAAAGAGCGGCACGATCTCGCCATCTAGCTTGCGGGAGGATCGGGGGGCAAGAACGTGAGTGCTGTCATAGGCAAGGGGTAACGGGACTGTTTATACTGTCGCCCTTTCATCCGTTACCGAGCTTCGCCCTATGAAACCCTTGTCCCGTCTGCTGGTTGCCCTGTGTCTCACTCCCGTGCTGGCACAGGCGGCTCCTCTCTCTCAGGTGACGCTGCCCGATGGCCGGCAGGTTCAACTCAACGATGACTTCACCTGGGAGTATCTGGTGGTCAAACCGGCAGAACCCGTGCAGGGCGTTGCTGCCGAGGGGAACGCGGGGGCCGTGGTGGCGGTCGCTGCCCCGGTGCTGACCGATCAGGCCAAGGCCAATCCGGACCTGCTCGCCCAGATGGCGCGCGACGGTGTGCTGGTCAAGCTGGACAAAATCGAGGGATCTGACCCGCTGGCGCTGACCTTTATGGTGAGCAATACCGGTAGCCGCAATGTGGTCGGGGTGCGTGGCATGGTGACCCTGTTTAGTGCTGACGGGGTGCAGCTGAGCCGTCAGGAGGCCCGCTTCTGGGTCGCCGAGAACCGCCTGCCGGAGACCTATCTGCGCAAGGGGCAAGTCCGTCCATCGCTCGCCCTCGAGATCCCCCGTCCTGCCGGATTGAGCGGTCAGCCGCTGGTGCGGGTCGATATTGACGAGGTGGTCTTCCGCTGATTTTTCGCGGATCCGGCCCATGCAAACCGTGTGGGCCGGCAACTTGTTGCCGCTGTCACCCCCAGCAATATCTGCTTACATCTGACATGGTTTTGCAACAGCTTGCCGCTCGGCAAGCAGGGAACCTCGCCGCACAATGACTCCATACCAGCTCGCTAGCAACGGGCCCAATCACATGGAGTTATCATCATGAAAAAAGCAACTATCTCTCTTCTGGTTCTGGCCGGGTTTGCCTCTACTTCTGCCATGGCGCAGGATGCCTTCAGCTACGCCAAGGGCGGCCTGACCTGGGCACACACCAAATCCGACTATCTGAGCCACAACAAGATTCTGTTCCCCCGTGATGCCAGCAGTGAGGGGACTCGCGATTTTGGTGGTGTGACGCTGGATCTCTCCAAATCGTTCGCCAACAACTTCTACGGCCGTCTGCTCTCCGAGGGCACCTCTGCCCAGCACGGCAATGACAGCATGGGGATTGGCAGCCTGGGTATCGGTGTCTTCACTCCGCTCAGTACCGGCCTGAATCTCTACGGTGAAACCGGTCTGATGGGCTACACCATGGAGCGCGAGCAGGGCTATGACCTCAAGGGTTGGGATATTGTCACCCGCAAGAGCGACGGCAGCATGTACGGTGAAGTGGGTCTGCGCTACGACATCGGCGATATCGAGCTCTCCACCGCCTATCGCTACGCCAACATGACCGACGATATGCACGACTTCAAGGTGGGCGGTGCCTACAAGCTCAACCAGAACTGGGCGCTGACTGCCGATTACACCTATCGTAACTGGGATCTGCAAAAAGGCTCCATCTCCAGCCTGGGTGTGAAGTACAGCTTCTAATCCCCCTTCCTGTAGTCCGTAGTGTCTTGATTTTTGCCCATGGCGTTCGCCATGGGTTTTTTCGTTTTGCGGTGATCCCTTTCTTCTCCTTGTGTCGTATCAGTCCGCAATAGTTATACAACTTCCATTTATTTGTATAACTGCTATAACTGAATCAAGACTTATACAAGGGGTGATGTCATGTACAAGATTAAAGTCGGTATCAGTGCCTGCCTGCTGGGCCAAGAGGTGCGTTTCGATGGGGGCCATAAGCGCTCCAGCTTCTGCGAACGGGATCTTGGCGCTCACTTTGACTATCACCCCGTCTGTCCCGAGATGGCCATTGGCCTCGGGGCGCCCCGCGCCGCTATCCGGCTGGTCAAGCGCAACGGCGAAATCCGCGCCGAGGCGAGCAATGGCAGCTTCGATGTCACCGAAAAGCTGATTGCCTTCAGCGAGCAGAAAGCCCGCCAGCTCGACTTTATCTCCGGCTATATCCTCTGCGCCAAATCCCCCAGCTGCGGCATGGAGCGGGTCAAGGTCTATGGTGCCAACAATGAGGGGAGCGCCAAGGAGGGGATCGGCCTGTTTGCCAAGGCGCTGATGGAAGCCAATCCCTTGCTGCCGGTAGAGGAAGATGGCCGCCTGTGCGATCCCATATTGCGCGAGAACTTCGTGTTGCGGGTCTTCGCCTATCACGACTGGCAGCAGCTCTGTGCCCGTGGTATCACTGCCTCTGCGCTGATCCGCTTCCACTCCCGCTACAAGTATCTGGTGCTCTCCCACGCCACTACCCATTACCGAGCGCTCGGCAAGCTGCTCGGCAACGTGGGCAAAGCCGCCAACCTGCAGGAGGTGGCCGACAACTACATCAAGGGATTGATGACGGCGCTGACCCTGCGGGCCAACCGCCGCAGCCATACCAATGTGCTGATGCACCTGCAGGGCTACTTCAAGCGGGTGCTGACCCCGGCCCAGAAGCAGGAGCTGGCCGATACCATCGACAAGTACCGCACCGGCATCTTCCCATTACTGGTGCCGCTCACCCTGATCCGCCACTACCTGCGCGAGTACCCCAATCCCTATCTCGCCGAGCAGGTGTACCTCAATCCCCATCCCGATACGCTCAAATTGCGTTACGGGCTCTGAATCCGTTCTGTTGCCCCGGCGCATGGCTTGCGCCGGGGCACTTCACCCTTCTGTTTGATGGACGTTGTATGTCTGATTTATCGCAAGAAGTTGCACCTCTCGCTGATGAGGGGATCTACCCCATTCGCGAGGTTTCCCGCCTCACCGGCGTCAACGCCGTGACCCTGCGCGCCTGGCAGCGCCGCTACGGTCTGGTGCAACCGGCCCGCACCGAAAAGGGCCACCGCCTCTACAGCGAGCAGGATATCCGCCAGATCGGCGAGATCCTGAGCTGGCTGGAGCGGGGAGTGAGTATCGGGCAGGTGAAGGGGCTCTTGAGCGAACCTCACGCCGAGCCGGTGAGCGATCACTGGCAACAGACTCTGGAGCAGTTCAGTCAGGCGCTGCTCGCCTTCAATCAGCGCAAGGCGGAGGCCGAGCTCAACGACCTGCTGGCGAGCTACCCGTTCGAGCTGGTGCGCAGCCGGGTGCTGCAACCGCTGGTGGAGCGACTGCTCGGGCTGTGGCGCGAGCGGCCCGATGGCGAGCTGCTGCAACAGGTGTGGCTGGGCTGGCTCCATACCCGTTTCGCCCGTCACCTCATCGAGCAGGAGAAGGGGATGCCGATCACGTTGGCGAGCTGGGGACAGGTCGGCCCCCTCGATCTGGTGTGGGCCGCCTACGAGCTGATCGGTCAGGGCTATGAGGTGCAACTGCTGGGTGCGGTGGAGCCGCGCCATGCCAGCCTGCTGGAAGGGCGCGCCGTCACCCCCTGGCTGGTATTGCTGGGGGCTGGGCTTGGCAAGCAGGAGCTGGCCGCCGGGTGGCCTGCTGGCACGCGCCTGTTTGGCGAGCTGGGACGCCTCTACGATAGCGAGTGGCTTAGCGCCCAGGGCTGGCAGGCGAGCCTCGCCGAGCTGATGGCAGAAGCTCCTGCTGCGGCTGGCACCAGCGGACGCGGGAGGAAAAAATCATGAAATTGGTCTGGTTGCGCAACGATCTGCGCCTTGCCGACAACCCGGCTTTGCGGCATGCCTGCGCCGGTGATGAGCCGGTCGCCGCGCTCTTTATCGTCTCCCCCACCCAGTGGCGGCTGCACAAGATGGCCCCCATCCGCCAGCGCTTTATGTTGGCGCAGATGGATGAATTGGGCCGTGAGCTGGCTGCGCTCGGCATCCCGCTCCATCTGCTGCGCGTGGAGACCTTTGCCGAGGTGCCCGCTGCGTTGGCTGATTTAAGCCGAGAGCAGGGGGTGACCCAGCTCTACGCCAATCAGGCTATCGAGCTCGATGAGCAGCGTCGCGACCACGCTGTCACTGCCGCGCTGGCTGAGCAGGCGGTGAGCTGTCACTGGCTTAATGGCTGCTGCGTGTTGCCGCTGGGGCGGGTGCTGACCGGGTCGGGGGAGATGTTCAAGGTCTTTACCCCTTTCAGCCGTGCCTGGCTCAAGGCCCTCGATGAAGATGGCTTCGTCATTCATCGCGCTCCTGCGCCCCGTGGCGAGCCCTTGCCGTGGCAGCCGCTGGCCGAACGGGCGTGGGTAGATGAGGCGCTCGGCGAGCTGACGGCTGATCCGCGCTGGCCGGTGGGGGAGGCGGAGGCAAGCCGCCGTCTGAATGACTTTCTGGAGCAGGCGGTGCTCGATTATGGCGAGACTCGGGATTTTCCTGCCATTCCGGGCACGTCCGTACTCTCCCCCTATCTGGCGGCGGGCATCATCAGCCCCCGCCAGTGCGTGGCGGCGCTCCAGCAGCGGCTTGGCTATCGGCCCCAGTCCAAGGCCCAGCCCGGTTTTGTCTGGCTCAATGAGCTCATCTGGCGCGAGTTTTATCGCCACCTGCTGGTGCTGATCCCGACCCTCTCCATGAATCGCCCCTTCAAGCCCGAGACGGTGGCGCTGCCGTGGAGCTGGGACCCGGATGCCTTTACCGCTTGGTGCGAGGGCCGTACCGGCTACCCCATTGTCGATGCGGCGATGCGTTGTCTCAACGCCACCGGCTGGATGCACAACCGGCTGCGGATGATAGTGGCGAGCTTTCTCACCAAGGATCTCCACATCCACTGGCGGCTCGGGGAGGACTACTTCATGAGTCAGCTGATTGATGGCGATCTGGCTGCCAACAACGGCGGCTGGCAGTGGGCGGCGGGCACCGGCGCCGACGCGGCGCCCTATTTCCGGGTGTTCAACCCCACCACTCAGGGGCAACGATTTGATCCACAAGGGGAGTTTATCCGTACCTGGGTAACTGAACTGGCCGATATTCCCGCCGCGTATGTGCATCAGCCCCACGACTGGCTGCGACTCAAGGGGCGACAGGATTATCCGGCACCCATGGTGGATCACGCCGTTGCACGGGTGAGAGCCATCGAGATGTTTCGCTCTCTGGAGAAATAGGATGAACGAGCCGCTGGCCCGCTTTATTGGCCTCTATCAGCAATTGGACAAACAGCAGTTGCACCGCTTGCCCGAGGTCTATGCCGAACAGGTGGTCTTTACCGACCCGGCCCACCGCATCGAGGGGCTGGCGGCCCTTGGCGACTATTTTGCCGCCCTCTATCAGCGTCTCGCCTACTGCCGTTTCGTCATCACCAGTCAGCAGCAGCAAGGGCAGCAGGCCTGGCTCGGCTGGACCATGACCTTCTCTCACCCCAGATTGCGTGGTGGTGAGCCGGTGACGGTGGAGGGGGCCACCCGCCTCGAGTTCGATGAGGCGGGCAAGGTATGCCAGCACCGGGACTATTTTGACCTGGGCGCCATGCTCTACGAGCAGTTGCCGCTGCTCGGGCCCGTGGTGCGCGCTATCAAGGGGAGGCTCGGCGCATGAGCGGCCGGGTGCTTATCACCGGGGCAACCTCCGGCATCGGCCGCCAGTTGGCGCTGGATTACCGGCGAGCCGGCTGGCAGGTGTGGGGTTGTGGTCGCGATGGCGAACGGCTGCAGGAGTTGGGGCTTCATGGCGTCACGCCGCTGCAGTTCGATGCCCGGGATCTGGCCGCAATGAACGGGATAGCCGCTACGCTGCCGCCGCTGGATCTGCTGATCCTCAACGCAGGCAACTGCGAGTACATGGATGTAGCCGAGGGGTTTGACAGCGAGCTGTTTGCCCGTGTCATCGAAACTAACCTGACCGCCACCGGTCATGCGTTGGCCGCCTTCTTGCCGCTGCTCGCGGCGGGATCACGGCTGGCCATCGTCAGCTCATCGGTGAGCTGGCTGCCGCTGCCGCGAGCCGAGGCCTATGGCGCCTCCAAGGCGGCCCTCGACTATCTGGCGGATACCTTGCGCCTGGATTTGGCCAGCAAAGGGATCGGGGTGACCCTGATCCGCCCCGGCTTTGTCCAGACGCCGCTGACCGCCAAAAATGATTTTCCCATGCCCTGTCTGGTGACGGTGGAGCAGGCCTCCCGCGCCATCATGGACGGGCTGACCGCTGGTCGTCACCAGATCTACTTTCCCCGCCGTTTCATCTGGTTGCTGCGCCTGCTTGGTGCGCTGCCGGTGGGGCTCTGGCTGCGCCTTGGCCGCGCACTCGTATCGAAAGGAAGCCATTCATGAAGAAAAAGATCGCCATCGTCGGTTCAGGGATCTCGGGGCTCACCGCCGGTTTTCTGCTCCACAAACTCCATGACATCACCCTGTTTGAGGCGGCGCCGACCCTGGGCGGTCACACCGCCACCGTCGATGTGGATCTGGCTGGCCGCAGCTATGCCATCGACACCGGTTTTATCGTTTTCAACGATCGCACCTACCCCAACTTCTTGAAGTTGCTGGCACGGATCGGCATGGCGCGCCAACCGGCCGAGATGAGCTTCTCGGTGAAGAGCCCGGAAGGGCTGGAGTACAACGGCCACAACCTCGATACCCTGTTTGCCCAGCGCAGCAATCTGCTGAGTCCGCGCTTCTACGGCTTCGTCGCCGAGATCTTGCGATTCAACCGGGAGGCGCGGGCCTGGCTGGCGGATAGTCAACATCAGGATGCAGGCCCCGAGCTGACCCTGGGGGACTTTCTGTTGGCGGGGGAATTTAGCGACTACTTCGCCCGCCACTACATCTTGCCGATGGGGGCGGCGATCTGGTCATCGACCCTGGCCGATATGCGCGCCTTCCCCCTTGACTTCTTCCTGCGCTTTTTTGCCAACCACGGCCTGCTCGATGTGGCCAATCGCCCCCAGTGGTACGTGATCCCGGGTGGCTCGCGGGAATATATTGGCCCCCTTACGGCGGGCTGGCAGTCGCAGATCCGCCTCGCCTGTCCGGTGCAGAGCGTGCGGCGGGACGCGGACGGCGTGGTGATCCAGAGCAGTTACGGCGAGGAGCGGTTTGACGAGGTGATCTTCGCCTGCCACAGCGATCAGGCGCTGGCGCTGCTGGCGGATCCCGGCGAGCGGGAGCAGGCTATTCTCGGCGACATGCCCTATCAGGCCAACGATGTCTGGCTCCATACCGATGCGCGCTGCCTGCCTACCCGTCGCAAGGCATGGGCCAGCTGGAACTATCAGCTCGATGGCAACGACGAGGCGCGGCCGCTGGTTAGCTACAACATGAACATCCTGCAGGGGGTGAACTCGCCGGAGCCCTTCTGCGTCAGCCTTAACCCAAAGGGCAAGGTGGATGAGAGCAAGGTGCTGCGCCGCTTCGTCTACCACCATCCGGTGTTCAATCAGGCATCCATCGCCGCCCAGCAGCGCCGTGCGGAGATCTGCGGCCAGCAGCACACCCACTTCTGTGGCGCCTACTGGTACAACGGCTTCCATGAGGATGGGGTGCGCAGCGCGCTGGATGTCGCCAGGCGCTTCGGGGCCGAGCTATGAACGGCGCCACCATGGCCACTGAACATGAGCGTGCCGATGAACTGGCTGGTGTTACCAGCGCCATCTGGCAGGGCTCGGTGCGCCACCGCCGTTTTGCACCGCGGGCCCACGCCTTCTCCTACAGCCTCTTTATGCTGGGACTGGATCTCGACGAGCTGCCGCAGCTCGATCAGGGGCGCTGGTTCGGGGTTGAGAAGGCGGGGCTGCTCTCGTTTCACCGCCATGACTATCTCAAGGGGAGTGAGGGAAGCCTCAAGCAGGCGGTGTGGCAGAAGGTTAGCGAGCTGGGTGGCGATGCCGACCCCGAGGGGCGGGTACTGCTGCTCGGCAATGTGCGCTGTTTGGGATTCTACTTCAGCCCGGTCAACTTCTACTTCTGCTACCGACAAGGAGAAGCCCGCTATCTGCTGGCGGAGGTGTCGAACACCCCCTGGAACGAGCGTCACTACTACCTGCTGGATCTGGCAGCGTTGGCGCCCCATGACAAGGATTTTCACGTCTCCCCGTTTATGGGGCTGGCGATGCGTTATCACTGGCGGATCAGGCCGCCCGCGCAGGAGACACTGATCCATATCGAGAGTCATCCCGTATCCGGTGAGGCCAAGCTGTTTGACGCCACCCTGGCGCTCACGCGCAATCCCTTGTCACGCAAGGGACTGGTGGCTCTGCTGGCCCGCTGGCCCTGGATGACCATGAAGGTGCTGCTCGGGATCTACTGGCAGGCCCTGCGTCTTTTTATCAAACGAACACCGATATTTACCCATCCGGAGAGCCGCTAATGGAACTTGCTCAATCAACCCTCTCAGCCTCATTCATCGATAAAAGTGCAAGGCAATTGCTGCTCAAACTGCTGGGTCGCCTCGAACATGGCCAGCTGCTGCTGTGGGATGGTGGTGAGCGCCACAGCTTTGGCGTCGCGGGCACCGCTCTGCATGCCGAACTGGTGGTGCAGGATCCGGCCTTCTATCGCCGCCTGTTGCTGGGGGGCAGCATTGCCGCCGGAGAAACCTGGGTGGAGGGGCTCTGGACCAGCCCGGATCCGGTGGCGCTGGTGCGGCTGCTGGCTCGCAACCTGACCCTGCTCGACTCCCTCGAGCGACGCCTCGGCTGGCTCAGTTTCCCCTTCAACAAGGTGCGCCACTGGCTCAATCGCAATACCCTGACCGGTTCGCGCTCCAACATCGCCGCCCACTACGATCTCGGCAATACCCTCTATCAGGGTTTTCTCGACAGCCATATGCAGTACTCGAGCGCCATCTATCCGAACGCCGAGGCCACGCTGGAAGAGGGGCAGCAGGCCAAACTGCGCACCATCTGCGAGCGGCTGGAACTGGGGCCTGACGATCATCTGCTGGAGATCGGCACCGGCTGGGGCGGTCTCGCCGTCTATGCCGCCCGCCACTACGGCTGCCGGGTGACTACCACCACCATCTCCCGAGCCCAGCATGACTATGCCAAGGAGTGGATTGCGCGGGAGGGGCTGGGGGAGCGCATCACCTTGCTGCTGGAGGATTACCGCAAGCTGGAGGGCACCTATGACAAGCTGGTCTCCATCGAGATGATCGAGGCGGTGGGTCACGCCTTCCTGCCCGACTATTTCCGCCAGTTGTCACGGCTGCTCAAGCCCGGTGGTCGCCTGCTCATCCAGGCCATCACCATCGCCGATCAGCGCCATGCGCAGTATCTGCGCGGGGTTGATTTTATCCAGCGCTACATCTTCCCCGGTGGCTGCCTGCCCAGCGTCTCCCAGATGGCGGGGTTGCTGGCGCGGGAGACCGACATGCAGCTGGTACGGTTGCACGATCACGGCCACCACTATGCCCGCACGTTGGCTCACTGGTGCGAGCGCTTTCTGGCGCTGGCGCCTGAGCTACCCAAGCTCGGTTACAGCCAGGATTTCATCCGGTTGTGGCACTTCTACTTCGCCTATTGCGAGGGGGGATTCTGGGAGCGCAGCATCAGTCTGGTACAGCTGGAGGCCGCCAAGCCGGGCCCCGCTGGCTGGTCGGGTGATGTGCCAGTAAGCGGTCACTGACCATGTGGCAGTGGGCTCACCTGCTGGGGTTCAACCTCTACTGGTTGCTGGCGGTGAAGTGGCAGCAGCCGGGCCCGCTGCTGGCAATGTTGCTGCTGCACTTTCTCTTCTCGCCCAGCCGCCTGCGTGACTGGCGGCTGCTCCCCATCGCGGTTGCTGGCTGTCTGCTGGATGTGCTGCTCTGGCAGCTCGGCTTGTTCCGGTTTCCTTCCGGTTTTCCCCTCTGGCTGGTGCTGCTCTGGCTCGGTTTTGCCCTGACGCTGGGTCACGGCATGCGCTGGCTGCTGCGCTTGCCCCGCTGGCAGCAGGCGCTGTTTGGCGTGTTTGGCGGTGCCTCCTCCTATGTGGCGGGGGCCGCCATGGGGGCGGTACACTTACCTTGGGGCATCTGGATCAGCACGGCGCTGCTGGCAGTGATCTGGATGTGGTGGTTGCCCGTACTCCTGTGGGTAATGGTCAAGCTGGAGGGTGAGTCATGATGAACGCCTTTTCGACCGACTCGTTGCTTTTTTCCAAATGGACCAAAGAAAGCCAGCACGAGCTCGCTGAGCGCTTCTATCTGGTGGTTGCATGCCAGCGGAACGCGAAAGGGGAGCTGATGCAGGTGGTGATGCAGGATATCAACACCCTGCAGGAACAGGAGATGGACTGGCATGAACTGGAAGACCCCAACCACTGGCATATGGGGTGGAATTAACCCGCTACTGCTGGCATTTACGCTCTTTGCAGCAACCGCAGTGCAGGCTTCTGCCGCCCCCTGGCAGCAGCTGCGCCCGGTCGGGCAGGGGGAGATGAACTGGCTCTGGTTCAAGCTCTACGATGCCACCCTCTACAGTGCGAGCGGGCACTATCAGCCCGGTCACTATCCACAGGCTCTGACCCTCACCTATGCCAGATCCATCGAGCGGGAAGATCTGCTGAGCGCTACTGCCGCCGAGTGGCAGCGGCTCGGTCTTGGCTCTGATGCCGAGCGTCAGCACTGGCTCGGCCAGCTCGCCGCACTCTGGCCCGATGTGCAGGCAGGCGACCAGCTCACCTTCTATGTCGACAAGGGGGGGGCAGGCCACTTCTGGTGGCAGGAGAATCCGCTTGGCACCCTGGCCGATCCGCAATTCTCGGCTGCCTTCCTCGCCATCTGGCTGGCTGACAACAGCCGCGATCCCGCCCTGACCCGTCGCCTGCGTGGCCAACCCTGAACATGGAGTGTCTGATGTCTTTCTATCGAGCATACCGCTGGTTGCTGCTGCTCCCCTTTTTGCTGCTGAGCGGCTGTGGTGCCAGTCTAGATGACTATCGGGGGCAGGGGCCTAACTGGGATCTCGCCCGTTTCTTCAACGGCAAGCTGGTGGCTCACGGCCTGGTGACTGACCGCAGCGGCGAAGTGACCAGTCGCTTTCGGGTCGAGATGGTGGGGCGCTGGCAGAGTGGTAAGGGGGAGCTGTTCGAGCAGTTCTACTTTGACGATGGTCGCCAGCAGACCCGTACCTGGTATCTGAGCAAGGGCGCTGATGGTCACTGGCGCGGTACTGCTTCCGATGTGGTGGGGGAGGCGGTGGGTAAAACCCAAGGGTTTGCCCTCAACTGGCGTTACCAGCTCGATCTGGCGCTGCCGGATGGCGAAGTGGTGCGGGTGAGCTTCGATGACTGGATGTATCTGCTGGATGAGGATCGCCTGATCAACCGCGCTGCTATCAGCAAGTTCGGCATCCATCTGGGGGAGGTGATCCTCTATATCGAACGTCAGCCCTGACCGCAGTAGCAAGATAACGCCCAGTAAAAAGCGCGCCGATGGCGTAATGCCGATCAGTTAAGGATCCATTGACCGATCCTCCTGATGTGTAAAAATCCGAAACCTATTGATTGGTTTCGAATTAATGTGATGGTCAGCCGGACCCACAGCCCTGCAGGCCAACGCTTGCTGGGCTGTTTGTTTTTTTAACCACGAAATATCTAGAAAACTAGGAGCGATTCAGAGTGAAAAAAACCAATAAAAACAATGCCACTCAGGCTTAACTGACTGGCATTGTGGCCTACGGGCCCCATTGTTGTTTGGTGGAGTTCAGGTGTGGCCGAGGTATTGCTCTGGCCGGGACAGGACAGCACCTGATGGCGCTGCGACAGGATGTGTGTGATGTGGTTTTATTACTGTTATTGGTGAAAAACTTTCACGGCTCATTTGCCGTAGCGGAAGTAGTATTCACGGGTGGATGGTGCATAGGCATCTTTCTCTACAATGCCGCTCTTGGTGGTTGCGCCCTTGAGGCGGAACAGGACTGCCAGATTCTCAAACATGGTTTACCTCATCGCTCTGTCATTTATGGTTATGGTGTGTGACCTGGGTCACGGTTTGATCCTATGGCCATTTGTGAGCTGGATCAACTTTTTGTGTTGTAAATTTACCAAAATCATGGAAAGGGTTTTCAAATGCAAAGCTCTTTATGGAAAGGCTTTCCCGGGGTGACGGGGGAGAAGCTGAATACCAGCCAGTAAAAGAGGCCCGCGAGCGAGAGTCTTATATAGAGAAGGGAGCATGCCTGATGACTTGCGCGTTATCGGGGTTTGAGCCGATTTATGACATAAAACAGAGAGATAGCGTGCTCCTTGCTGGTAAAAACAGCGAACTGCTGCAATTTTGACTAAACGAATCAATCGCAGTTATTTTAGGGTTGACAGCAAAGCGGGTGATGCCTATCATGCGCCTCCGTTGCCGGAGATAACTTCGTCAGCGCCGAGGTGAGTTGGGGTTATAGCTCAGCTGGGAGAGCGCTTGCATGGCATGCAAGAGGTCCGCGGTTCGATCCCGCGTAGCTCCACCAAATTCTCCTCGAACAATCTGGAATCAAAGGGGTTATAGCTCAGCTGGGAGAGCGCTTGCATGGCATGCAAGAGGTCCGCGGTTCGATCCCGCGTAGCTCCACCAGGTTCATGATTGAAATGAAGTGCCCAGGGCAGTGCGGTGTGTATCACCCAGGCCGACCTTTGTGGGGTTATAGCTCAGCTGGGAGAGCGCTTGCATGGCATGCAAGAGGTCCGCGGTTCGATCCCGCGTAGCTCCACCACTATTTAGGATGAATGGCCGCCAGAACCATTTATTCAGTACCGAATTTGGGGCTATAGCTCAGCTGGGAGAGCGCCTGCTTTGCACGCAGGAGGTCTGCGGTTCGATCCCGCGTAGCTCCACCAAATTCAGAATGACTGCAGGTCATTCACACAACTCGGGGTTATAGCTCAGCTGGGAGAGCGCTTGCATGGCATGCAAGAGGTCCGCGGTTCGATCCCGCGTAGCTCCACCAAATTCTTGTTACAAGAAGCAAAAAGGCCACCGCATCGCGGTGGCCTTTTTGTTTGCTCCCGCATTCATTTTCCCCATATTCCTGTGCTTTTCATGTGTAAATCCATTGCTCCAACGAAAAAGCCCGCGGGTCTCGCGCAATGCTGTTCACTTAAGCGGAGCCGCATTGCGATCTACCGGAAAACGGGTCTTTGATATCTTCACTGCCCTGGGTCTCGATGGCCTGGGGCGTTTTTCTATGAACATGACGCCTATGCAGCCCCGCAACTCCGCCAACCTTCGTGGCGTATGTGCTGGCGATAGCGCGCCCGCCATCACTGCCATCTGGTTCGCGATGAACTGACAGGCAAACTTGAAGCTCACCTCATTGGGCGCTCGCTGATGGGCTACGGCGGCCTGGCTCGCCTCCCGCCTGACCAGATTGTATCCAAGCAGCAATCCCCACAGCTCCTGATAAACCAAGTCCACTTTCTTGCTTCTCAGCGTGATGGCGTTGTGCTGCATCGCGCTTTTGATATCCCGGTATCCCAGCTCGATTTCCCAGCGCTCGTGGTACAGGGTCGCCACCTGAGCTGCGCTGAATCGCGCCACGGGCAGGGAGGTAAAGACCGTTTTCTCCTTGCCTGCCACCTCATAGGTCACTGCGCGAACTTGCCAGTGCGTCGGTAACTCGGGGTTTTTCTTGCGAGCCTGAGGCGAGACCGTCATTTGCAACAGACGGTCACCGTCGCCATAGCGCTCAAGTTCCGTGTATACCAGCCCCTTGCGTTCCGAGATGAGCCAGTGACGGTCGGTGTCTTCGGCCTGAATACGCAGCAACAGGTCGGCACCGAAGAAACCTTTATCCAGCAGGGTTACCGAATTGTCCGGCAATGAGTGAATGAACTCGCTGGCCAGGGGGATTTCCCCTTTGCGGTACGGGCTGATGGCCGCGTTGGCAATGACATGCGAGCGGACATTCATGAGCGTGACCAACCGCAGCATCGGGTAGGGTGTCTGCCGGTTGGTTGAGGTGTTACCCGAGCCGAAATGCGCCCTGAGTTCAGGCATATCCTGGGTACGGAACAGGGCTCCATCGATGGCAAAGACCTGTAAACCGTGCCACTGGTCTTCAGGATAACGTTCCCGTCCCCACACATCGGCACACTGCTTGAACAGCCACTCGAGCGGCTGTTTACCGAGTCGCTGACGGGCTTGAGACAGGGCACTGTCCGCGAGCAAGGCGTCATTGGCCAACCCTTCTGCACAGATATTGAGGCGCCGAGCGACCTCGGAGATGGGCTCATTACGGAAAAAGGCCATCCCCACGACGAGCCACAAGACCATATCAGAAGGTAAGCGGCGTCGGCAGATAGTGGCCTTTTCAGACAAGGCGGCAGCGGCACGGAGCCATTCGTCGGGTATATGGTCGGCAAAAATGGCCAGCCGAGCCAGCATGTCGCCAGATGTCTCAATAACGTCGTTCAGGTCGTTTGCAATAGACATAAAAAATCCGGAACCAGTGATTGGTTCCGGATTGTCCTACAGCAGAAGGATCGGTCAATGGATCCTTAACTGATCAGCATTGTGCGGGTCTCGCGGGCTTTGGTTGCACTATTCAGATGCGCCTGTGGTTAACGGCGACGTCGCCAGGCCAGCGGCAACAGGGCCAGCAGGCCCAGTCCCAGCGCACCACCACCGGATGAGGTGTCCGGTTTGGTGGCATCGCTCTCCAGTCGCAGGTCGACGATGATGGGATCATGGTCGGAGGCGCTGAAGGGGTTGTCAGACTTGAGCAGTGCGTCGGTGTATTTAGCTGCGTACTCGAACTGGCTGCTTTCGAAGGAGTTGATGTGCCAGTCGGAGATACCTGCCACCTTGCTGGCCAGCATCGGGTTGGCGAGGGCATAGTCCAGGGTGCCCAGCTCCCCTTCGTAGCTGTAGGAGATGGCCTTCTCCTTGTTGAATTTGACATTCAGGTCGATCAGGCCGTAGCTGCGAGTCACTTCGCGACCGAGCGGTTCATAGGACTGCTCACCGATAAAGGTGTGGGAGGCCGATACGATCTTCCGTTCGCTGGTGGCCGGGTTGTAGTCGGTCAGCACCCGGATCGGATCTTCCTTGGCGTAGGAGTTGAAGTCGCCAACCAGCAGTACCTGGCCCGGCAGTTTGCTGACTGCTTCACCCAGCACCTTGGCGGCGGAGACCCGGAACTCAGTGCACTTGCCCTGCAGGTCGGCCGGTTCTGTCTTGCCATCGCCATTTTCGTAGCAGCCTGACCCCTTGGATTTGAGGTGGTTGACCACCACCGTCAGCGGCTCCTTGCTCTTGTTGACGGTGAAGGTCTGAATCAGCGAGTCGCGCTGACCGGCTGTCTTGTCTATACCATCCGTGGTGTAGCGCTGCTCCGGCAGCTTGATGACGCTGGCATCCCCGCTGGGGGTGAGCAGGGCAGGACGGTAGATCATCGCCACCATGATGGCGTCACCGCCGAAGAACTTGTCGTCGGTGAGGGCACTTACCGGCAGACGTACATAGGCGTAGTGTCTGCTCGCATCCTTCTGCTGTTCGTTGAGGCGGGTCACCAGGTTATGGATAGCGGAGTTGTCGCCAAAGCCGTTATTTTCCATCTCCATCAGGCCGAGCAGATCGGCGTCCATCTCGGTGATGGCGTTGGCTATTTTGGTGCGCTGCTTCTCGAAGGCTATCAGTGTTTTGGCGCCACGGTTACAGTCATCCTTGTATGTTCCTTGACAGGTGTTATTAAGATCTCCACCAATCTCAGGCGCACTGGTGAAGTAGTTGAGTACGTTAAAGCTGGCGATCCGCAGGTTGCTGCCCGGTGTACGAGCGGGGGCGGTCAGCTGGCGATCATCTTCCGGAGTGCGCAGCAAATTGGCGACCCCGATAGTGACATCGTTGGGTACCATCAGGCGGAAAGCGTCCTTGTTGTAGATAATAGTCCCTTCCAGGCCATTTAACTGATCACCTATACGCAGATAACCCTGATCGGCATCCAGCGCCGGGAACCAGGGCAGGGCGCCATTTTGTACTTTGAAATCAGACTCGACCACCAGACGGTTGTTGCTGTTCTTGCCGGCCAGTGTGACGGCATCTGCGCTGTTGGCTATATGGAGTTGGGTTGGCTTGATGAGCGGCGCCTTATGGGAGAGCTCCATGTTGGTGCGGAACACCTTGTAGTCGAAGCTAAAGTTGCGGGTCAGGTGCAAGTCACTGCTGCTGTCAAGACGTACCCGCATCCCCTCATGGCGATTGAGGGCTTGTTTCAGGCTTTCATCGTCATTGACTTTGAGCACGCTTACCGGCACGTTCTTGTCCTGCCTGAGGACCTGGATCCGGGGCGCAGTACCATCCCACTTCAGCTTGAGCTGAGTGCCGCCCAAGAACTCCTCGACCTGGGCTTCCAGGCAGAGCTCAGCTCCCGGCTTGATGTCGGCATATTTGGTCGCGAAGTCCTTGTCGCTGAGATAGACGAAGATGCCATCCGAGGTGGCCGGGTTGCCATCTCCCACAGGGTCAGTCAGATAGAAACCCTTGGTCAGACTTTGGCCCACAGTGGTAACAACACCCTTGACGTGGAAAGAGCCTGGGCTGACAGCCCCGGTGGCCGTTGAGGTGGTGGCCAGCGCGCTGGCGGAGCCTGTGCCCTGAATGGTCGGGATGGGAGTGAGTTGAGCCGGATCGGACGGACAGACAAATGCCGCATGGGCACCAGAGGATGCAAGTGCCAGCCCCACGGCCAGCGACAGCAGGGTACGAGTACCTTTCATAGGTGTTCCTTTTTTATTTTTGCCAGTGATTCCATAGCCTTGGCTCGTAGACCAAGGGCGCGCATTGTCACATTTCTGGCATGTCGTACCAGTGAGCAAACGCACATTAAGCGAATCTGGGAAGGTGCGGAAAAGCGTTTTTTATGATCCCTGTAACAGTATGATTTTTTTGATAAATCAATCAATTCTAACCCTGTGCTCATGACGCTGTCGTGGTAGGGGATAATTCTCTTTGAGAATAAAGATTGAGGGGGGAGTGTTGCCTTTCTATACTGGGCTCGTTCCTCACGGAACCCAGGTAAAGGGCAAACCGGCAGTGATGCCGGGGCGCAATGCCTCCGGTCTGGATCATGGATCCAGATAGCGGGGTTTCCCTGGGTGAGGGTGGTTTTTGTGGCAGGTCCATTGCCAGTTGTCTGCGCCCATCACGCAGGTTGCGATTGTTCTTTGCCTTGGTGAACCATGCCAAGACAAAACAAGGAAGATAACAATATGCAACAGCTCTTCAGACCCAGCAGGCTTGCCATGCTGGTCGCCCTTGCGGCTGCGCCCGCCTGGGCTCAGGCCGCTTATCCCGCCTATAAATCCGGCACTGCCTACAAGGCTGGCGATATCGTCAGCAACGTCGGCGCCCTCTACGAGTGCAAAGAATTTCCCTATTCAGGCTGGTGCGGAGCATCCCCCTATCACTATGAGCCGGGTGTCGGCGTGGTCTGGGCCGATGCCTGGAAGCTCTATGGCGGCGAAGTGCCCCCTCCGGCGCTCGGCGTGGCCGTCAGCTCACCGGCTACCGGTGCCAGTTTCAATGAAGGCGCCAGCGTGGCGTTGGCAGTGACCCTGAGCGGCCCGGTGACGGCGCTGGTCAAAGTTGAATACCTTGTCGATGGCAAGCTGGTCGCCACGGCGAACGCTTCGCCCTGGAATGCCAGCTGGAGTGCCGCCGGTGTGGGGGCCCATGTCCTCAAAGCGCGCGCGCTGGATAAGGATGGCAAGCTGCTGAGCGAGGCAGATTCCAGCTTCAGCGTCGCCGCCGTGGCAGCGCCAGAGGCGCCCAAGGCGAGCATCAGCAGTCCGGCCAATGGCGCCAAGGTGACGCTGGGTCGAAGTGTGGCGGTGAGTGGCAATGTCACCGATGCCAACAACGATGTGGCCAAAGTCGAGCTCTATGTCGATGGCAAGAAGGTGGGCGAAGATACCACTGCCCCCTGGCAGGTGAACTGGACGCCGGATGCCAAAGGCAGTGCCGCCCTCAAGCTGGTGGCCACAGACAAGACCAATCTGAGCGGCGAGTCGGCGGCGGTGACCGTCACTGTCGAGGAAGCCGCGCTGCCGCCCGATGGCGGTAACCTCTCCTGTGATATCCGCCAGATCTACCGTCCGGATGGCTACGAGTGCATGGGGGATGACCATGCCCGCCGGGTCATCGGCTACTTCACCTCCTGGCGCACCGGCAAGAATGGCCTGCCCGCCTATCTGGTGAGCGATATTCCGTGGAACAAGATCACCCACATCAACTACGCCTTCGCGGCGGTGGATGAACAGAGCCATCAGGTCAAGGTGGACGACGCTGCCACCAAGATGACCTGGGATGGTGTGCCGGGTGCCGAGATGGATCCTGAATTTGCCTACAAGGGCCACTTCAACCTGCTGTCGAAGTACAAGAAGCAGTATCCGGATGTGAAGACCCTCATCTCCGTCGGGGGCTGGGCCGATACGCGGGGCTTCTACACCGCCACCACCAAGGGTGACTGCTCGGTCAATACTGCCGGTATCAACACCCTGGCTGACTCGGCGGTGAGCTTTATCCGCCAGTACGGCTTTGACGGGGTCGATATCGACTACGAATACCCCACCTCGATGAAGGATGCGGGCAACCCCAACGATTTCCCGCTCTCCAACCAGTGCCGGGCCAAGCTGTTTGCCAACTACGAGGTGCTGATGAAGACCTTGCGGGCGCGGCTCGACAACGCCGGTAACGAAGATGGCCGCAAGTACATGCTGACCATCGCCTCACCGGCCTCGGCCTATCTGCTGCGCGGGATGGAGAATTTCCAGGTCACCCAGTACCTCGATTACGTCAACCTGATGACCTATGACTTCCACGGTGCCTGGAACCACTTTGTCGGCCACAACGCGGCGCTGTTTGACAACAATGCCGATCCCGAACTCTCCCACTGGGGCGTCTATACCCAGGCCCAGTTTGGCGGCATCGGTTACCTCAACGCCGCCTGGTCTGCCCACTACTTCCGCGGTGCGCTGGCGGCCGGCAAGATCAACGTCGGTGTGCCCTATTACACCCGCGGTTGGCAGGGGGTGAGCGGTGGCAGTCACGGGTTGGGTGGCAAGGCGGCCTTGCCGAGTCAGAGTGATTGTCAGCCGGGCACCGGTGGCAGCACGATTCCGTGCGGCAACGGGGCGGTCGGCATCGACAACATCTGGCATGATCTCGACAAGAACGGCAAGGAGATCGGCGGTGGCGCCGTTCCCATGTGGCATGCCAAGAACCTGGAGAATGCGGCCAGCCTTGGCATTACCACGCTGCCGAGCTACGGCACCGCCTGGGGTCTGGATCCCAACAACCCGGCTCACGTGATGCAGGGCAAGTATGTGCGTTACTACGATGACAAGGCCCACGCGCCCTGGTTGTGGAACGAAGAGAAGAAGGTGTTCCTCTCTACCGAAGATGAAGAGTCCATGGGTCACAAGCTGGATTACATCATCAAGCGCGGTCTGGGGGGCGTGATGTTCTGGGAGATGGCGGGCGACTACGCCTTCGATCCGGCCAAGAACGAGTACGGGATGGGCAGCACCCTGACCACTCTTGCCTACGACAAGTTTGCCAAGGCAACCCCGTACAACACCAAGCAGAATGATCTGGCCGCGCCGAGCGCCCAGCTCGACATCCAGGTCAGCCTCTCCGGCTTCAAGGAAGGGGACTCCAACTACCCGATCAACCCGAAACTCAAGCTGGTCAACAAGTCGACCCAGACCATTCCGGGCGGCGCGCGCATCGAGTTTCTGGTGCCCACCTCCACCTCTGACACCATCACGGATCAGAGTGGCATGGGGCTGAAAGTGGTGGAGAGTGGTGGCAACGACAACTCGGAAGGCATAGCCAACGAGAAGGACTTCCACAAGGTCGCCATGAACCTGCCGGGCTGGCAGACCCTGGCACCGGGGGCCGAGATTGAAGTCGCGATGACCTACTATCTGCCTGCCGCTGGCGTGCCGAGCGGGATGCGGATCATCAGCGGCAGCCAGACCATCGGTCTCAAGGCCGAGTTCCCGACCCTGCCGGAGGCCGTGCTGGGCTCGGGGGGCGGCGAGAATCCGGGTACCAGCTGCAGCAGCCAGAACGTCAATCCGACGGCTTACAAGGCCTATCCGAGCTGGCCGCAGGGGGATCATGCCAATGGCGGCGATCGCATTACCCATAACAAGGTGGTGTGGCAGGCGAACTGGTGGACCAGCAGTGAGCCCAAGGCAACCGATGGCAGCTGGAAATCCGTATGTAGCTATTGATTTTAAAATCAATGAGATAAGTGAGGCTTAGGCCTCACTTTTTTTGTCTGATTGGTCGCTCTGGTTGAAAATGCGTCTGCCTTTCCTGACAGGCAGCCTCTATAATAGAGTCGATTAATAATCAGATGGATATCAGCGTATGGCGAGTATATTGGATTCCGTTGATCAACGAACTCAACTGGTGGGTGAAAACCGCCTCGAGTTGTTGATGTTTCGTCTCGGCACCCGTCAGATGTTCGCCATCAACGTCTTCAAGGTGCGGGAAGTGGTCAAGCTGCCCCACCTCAGCAAGATGCCGGGCTCCCACCATAATATCAGCGGGGTGGCCAATATCCGCGGTACCTCGATCCCGGTGATCAACCTGCGCAGCGCCATCGGTATGCGCCCCATGCCCATCGACAGTGAATCCAACCTCATCATCACCGAGTACAACCGCACCATTCAGGGCTTTCTGGTGGGGCAGGTTGCCAACATCGTCAACATGACCTGGAAGGATATCCTGCCGCCGCCGCGCTCGGCCGGGCGCGCCAACTATCTCACCGCCATCACCCGCATCCCGGAAGAGGGGGTCGATCAGATCGTCGAGATCATCGACGTGGAGAAGGTGCTGGCGGAGATCATCACCTATGACATCCGCATCTCCGAAGAGGTGCTGGATCGGGAGATCCTGCCCGAGATGCATGGCCGCAAAGTGCTGATCGTTGATGATTCCAGCACCGCCCGCAATCTGGTGCGCGAGACCCTGGGCCAGCTGGGGCTTGAAGTGATCGAGTGTCAGGATGGTTTGCAGGCGCTGACCCTGCTCAAGGGGTGGTGCGATGCCGGCAAGAAGGTGACTGACGAGATCCTGCTGATGATCACTGATGCCGAAATGCCGGAGATGGATGGCTACCGCTTGACCCACGAGGTGCGCAGCGATCCGCGCATGTCCGATCTCTTTATCACCCTCAATACTTCACTCAGTGGCAATTTCAACGAGGCCATGGTCAAGAAAGTAGGTTGTGATCGCTTTATCTCCAAGTTCCAGCCCGATCTGCTGGTGGGCGTCACGCAGGAGCGGCTGCGCCAGGTGCTGGAAAACTGAGACGCAGCCAACCGGTTTTTCTCAATAAATAACAAAACATCCCGCTTCGGCGGGATGTTTTGTTATGGGATATGGCTCAGAGAGGCGAATTATTGGCTTAGCAGCGGTTCCATAAAGCGGGCCACTTTATCGCGGATTTGGGGCTGGGCCGCCGGGGTGGGATGAATGCCATCGTTCATCATAAGTTCAGGGCGCAGCGCAATATCATCCATGAAGAAGGGCAGCAGCGGCAGATCGTTGGCCTTTGCCAGTTCAGGGAAGATCTGCTCGAACTGGCGCAGATAGCGGGCACCGTAGTTGCGGGGCAGCTGGATCTGGGTCAACACCACACGGGTCTGCTGCTCCTTGGCGAGTGCGATCATGCTGGCCAGATTCTGGCGAGTAATGGTCGGCGCGAAGCCGCGCAGGCCGTCGTTGCCCCCCAGCTCGATCAGCAGCCAGTCGGGATTGTGCTCTTTCAGCAGGGCGGGCAGACGGGCCAGCGCCCCTTGGGTCGTTTCACCGCTGATGCTGGCATTGAGCAGGGTGTGTTTGCCCCCCTCATCTTGCCATTTCTGGTTGAGCAGGGCGGGCCAGCTCTGCTCAACCTGCATCTGATAGCCGGCGCTCAGGCTGTCTCCCAGCACCAGCAGAGTCTGGGCCTGAACCGACGAGAGCAGGCTGCCAAGGCCAACCAACAAGGCAAACAGAATACGCACCATCAATTCAACTCCCGCTATGGATTGCCATCAAGGGATTGGAACAAAGGACACAGAGCATGAGTTCAACCCCCATTATTGTCGTCAAGGGCCTCGGCAAATCGGTTCGCCTCGGCCAGGAAAGCCTCACCATCCTTGAAGGGATCGATCTGCAAGTCAATAGCGGCGAGACGGTGGCACTGGTCGGCGCCTCCGGCTCCGGCAAGTCCACCCTGCTGGGGCTGCTGGCCGGGCTCGACCTGCCGAGTCAGGGGGATATCGAGATCCTCGGCAAATCTCTCGGTGAGCTGGATGAGGAGGGGCGGGCCCGATTGCGCGCCGAGCAGATCGGCTTTGTGTTCCAGTCGTTCCTGCTGCTCCCGACCATGACGGCGCTGGAGAATGTGATGCTCCCTGCCGAGCTGCGCGGCGAGCGCGATTGCGAGCCAAGAGCCCGCGAGCTGCTGGCGGCGGTCGGGCTTGGCGAGCGGTTGCACCATCTGCCGCCACGGCTCTCTGGCGGTGAGCAGCAGCGGGTGGCCATTGCTCGGGCCTTTATGACCCGTCCCTGCCTGCTGTTGGCGGACGAGCCGACCGGCAATCTCGACAGCAAGACCGGCGAGAAGGTGATCGAGTTGCTGTTTGAACTCAATCGCAAGCATGGCACCACCCTGGTGGTAGTGACCCATGATCATCAGCTGGCCGAGCGTTGCCAGCGGCAGCTGGTCATGACGGCGGGCAGACTGGATCGCGAGGTGGCCCATGATGTGGTGTAACGGGGTGAGCTGCGGATCAGGCGGGAGATGCAACGGATGATGCAGTGGCGATTGGGCTGGCGATTGCTTCGCCGGGAAGGTTTCAGCGGTGAGCTGCGCTGGTTTGTGCTGGCGCTGGCGCTGAGCGTGTCGTGCGTCTTGAGTGTGGCGCTGGTGGCGGATCGGCTCGATGCCGGACTCAAGGCATCGGGCCGTGACTTTATCGGGGCGGATCGGGTGCTGCGCACTGCCGCTGCTCTGCCGGATGGCTGGTTGGCCCGGGCAAAACAGGAGGGCTTGGCGGTGCAGACCACCGTCAGCTTCAACAGCATGCTGTTTCACGGCGATGCGTTGCAGCTCGCCTCCATTCGGGCGGTGCCCGACGGTTTCCCCTTCTACGGCAAGCTGGAGCTGGAACCAGCCCGTGCCCCGGCCCCCGGCGAGATCTGGCTCTCTGCCCGGGTGATGCAGCTGCTGAAGGCCAAAACGGGGGATGAGCTGGAGGTGGGCAATACGGTGCTCAAGGTGGCTGGTCTGCTTGGCGAGGAGCCGGATCAGGGCTTCAGCCCCTTCCTGCTGGCACCGCGGGCGCTGATCCACAGCACCGATATCGAGGCGACCGGCGCCCTGTTGCCGGGCAGCCGCCAGCAGTGGCGCTATCTGTTCAAGGGGCCGCGAGAGTCGCTGGCCCGTTACGAACAGTGGCTGCTACCGCAGTTGCAGGCCGGACAGAAGTGGATCAAACCGGATGACAGTGAATCCCGGGTAGGCCGCTCGCTGGCCAATGCCGAACGTTTCTTCCGGCTTGCCTCGCTAAGCGGAGTGTTGCTGGGGGCGCTGGCGATGGGCATCGCGGTGCGCCACTTTGCCGAGCGCCAGACCAATATGGTGGCGCTGCTCAAGACGCTGGGGGCATCCCGTCGCTCGCTCTGGCAACTGATGGGAACCCTGCTGCTGTCGTTGACGCTGATCGGGGCGCTGCTGGGGTTGGTGGCGGGCACCGCCATGCAGTGGATCACCTTGCAACTGCTGGGGGACCTGCTGCCGCCGGATCTGCCGCCTCCCTCCTGGCGACCCTTTGCCCTTGGGGTGGCGGTGGCGCTCTTTATCACCCTGTTGCTCGCTTTTGTACCCTTCTTGCGGCTGCTGAAGGTGCCGCCGCTGCGAGTATTGCGCCGCGAGCTGGAGGCGGGCATTCCCCCTTGGCTGGCGCTGCCGGTCGGCCTGCTCGGGCTGTTTGCGCTGGTCTGGGGCTTTACCGCCGATGTGCGGTTGGCGCTGGGTCTGGTCGGTGGCATGGGCTTGCTGATGGGGCTGTTGGCCCTGCTGGCGGCGCTGATGTTGCGGCTGGGGGCCAGAGTGAGCGGGCCTCATGCCTTGCGACTGGCGCTCGCCCACCTGTCGCGCGAGCGCAGCAGCGGCCTGTTCCAGCTGGCCGGTTTTGCGCTGGCATTGATGTTGTTTGGTTTGCTCTGGGCTGCGCGGGTCGATCTGCTGGATGAGTTTTCGGCTCGTCTGCCCGTCGATGCGCCCAACCGGTTTCTGGTCAATGTGGCCGAAAACGAGCGGGAGGGGATCCTGAGCGAACTGGTCGCTGCGGGGGCCGTGACCTCGGACTTCTATCCGATGGTGCGCGGCAGGCTGACCCATATCGCCGGTGAGGCGGTGGGCGAGGGGGCCAGCAGTGGCCGTGAAGGGGTCGATCGGGAGCTCAACTTCACCACCACGGCTACCCTGCCAACCGACAACAAGCTGGTGGCCGGGAAGTGGCTCGCCGGCCCCGGCGAGGTGTCGGTGGATAGCGATCTGGCCAAGCGGCTCGATATCAAGCTGGGGGACATGCTCGCCTTTACCATCGAGGGACGCAGCTTCGGCGCCAGGGTCACCAGTTTGCGCAGCATCAAGTGGGACAATATGCGGCCCAACTTCTACATGATCTTCTCCGGGGATCTGCTGGCCCCCTTCTCAAGTACCTGGCTGGGCAGCTACCGGCTGCCCGAGGCGGGGCGCACTGCCGAGGTGGAGCTTATTCGCCGTCATCCCACGGTGAGCCTGATCGATGTGGATGATCTGATTGCACGGCTCACTCAGGTATCGGAGCAGGTGAGCCGGGCGCTGGCCCTGATGCTGGGGCTGGTGACGGTGGCCGCGCTGCTGGTGCTGCTGACCCAGACCCAGGCCAGCATGGCCCAGCGTCGGCGCGAGCTGTTGCTGATGCGCACCCTGGGCGCCAGCAGCGACCTGCTGAAAAAGATGCTGCGCTGGGAGCTGGTGGCCAGTGGCGCGCTGGCGGGGCTGTGTGCCGCCATGGTGGTGGAGCTCTGTTCTTTTGGCCTGCAGTGGTGGTGGTTCGAGGGGCAGTGGCAGTTCCACTGGGCCATCTGGCTCGGCTTGCCGACGCTGGGAGCCTTGCTGGTGACGCTGGCCGGGCAGGGGATGCAGCGCCAGCTGCTGGCTGGCACCCTGAGCGATCGGCTGCGGGGGTTGGGTCAGGGGTTGTTGTAACCCCGCCAGAACGAGCCGATGCCACAAAGTGCAATCGAGCATCCACAATAAGCAAGCAGCCCGGCCATTGGCCGGGCTGCTTGTTATGTGAGGTGTTGGCGAGCGAACGCAGCGAGTTAGCGGGGCTCGTGCAGCAGATTGGTGAGGGCTCTCGGCAGCTCGGGATAGCTGAAGTGAAAACCGGCCTGTTGCAGCCGTGCTGGTATCACCTTTTGTCCGGTCAGCAGCAGATCTGCCGCTTCCCCCATCACCAGTTGCAGCAACGGTGCCGGGACGAAAAAGAGGTGCGGGCGGTGCAGCGTCGCGGCCAGGGTCTGGCTGAACTCCCGGTTACTGACCGGATGAGGGGCGGTTCCGTTGAAGGTGCCGTTGCACTCCTCATGCTCCAGCAAGAACAGCATGGCGCGCACCAGATCCTGCACATGGATCCAGCTCATCATCTGGCTGCCCGACCCCATGGGGCCGCCGAGTCCGAGCCGATAGGGGGGGAGCATTTTGGGCAGCGCGCCGCCATCCATGCCAAGCACCAGTCCGATCCGCACTATACAGACCCGGGTCTGGCTGCTCTGCGCCTCCTGCGCCAGGGTCTCCCACTGCTGGCAGAGCTGGTGGGTAAACTCATCGTTGGGAGAGCGGCACTGCTCGTCCAGGGTTTCGGTGCCCTGTCTGCCATACCAGCCGATGGCGGAGGCGTTGATCAGCACCTTGGGCGGCGTGCTGGAGAGCTTAATGAGATCCACCAGCTGCTCGGTCAGCAGCCAGCGACTATCGCAGAGCAGCTGTTTGCGCGACTCGCTCCAGCGTCCGGCGGCGATGGGTTCACCGGCCAGATTGATCACGGCGTCTACGTCATTGAGGTCATCGAGCCGGTCGAGGTTATCCAATACTTTGATATCGTGACCGAGCAGGGTGTAGGCCCGGCTCCCCTGCCTGCTCAATACCACGACCTCGTGATTGACCTTGAGATGGGCAACCAGCTTGCGGCCGATAAAGCCGGTTCCTCCGGTAATAAGAATCTTCATCGCTGCACGCTCCTGCTGCCGTTTGCTCTACTCTAATGGCGCTGCCCCGCTTCAACAAGGGAGATACCGAGAGAACATATTGTCACCTTGATATGTGTTAACCATATCTCCCCTTGGTAACATATTGTTGAACAATACGCTGATTTGATTGATTTTTGTAAGGTGGACATTTGTTGAGCGGTCGCTATTATTGCGACCCTTTGCGCCTGTCCACTAGGGTTGCTACCACTCATCGTGTATCAAAGAGGCCACCATGCCATTTCGCCGTCTGAAACTTCGCCAGCTCTCCATGAGGATTCTTATGGCGCTAATGATGGGGTGCGGGATCCTGTTGCTAGGGGGCATTTCCGTCATCTGGCAAACAGTGACGGAGATCGAGCAGGATGCCGAGTCACGGTTGCAGCGTGCCCAGCTGATGTTTGATCGCATCATGAGCCATGCCCGGCAAGCGGCCACTAATGTGGAGGGGATGGTTGGCCACCCCTGTTCGGAGGCTGCATTGCAACTGCGTGCCCAGGTACTGACGGTGCCCGATGTGCGCTCCGCCAATCTGGCTATCGGGCGCCGAATCTACTGTACGTCTCTGTATGGCGAGTATGATGGACCCTTCAATCCGGACAACTTTGTAGATGGCAAGCTGCAACTGCTCAGTGGCAATGCTGCGACACCGGAACATCCGTTGATGATTCTGCATCATGAGACGGACAAGGGGAGTGTGCTGATCGGTGTGGATGGCTATTACCTGAACAATATCCTGGAAATTTCCGGCAAGAGCATGCCGATTGCATTTGTGGTCGGTGATAAAGCGCTGTTTGGCTCAGGTCAGGTCGCGGCTGCGCCCTCTCCTGCTGAGGAGGGGTATATGGCACTCTCGTCAGCCAGCTTCCCATATCAGGTAGCGACACTGGTGACGAATGATGATTATCTGACCCATGCATGGCGCTACTCCAGAGACACGCTGCTTCTCTCTCCGTTGCTGGCATTGCTGATTGGATTCGGTACTTTCAGGCTGATGGGGCGTAGCAGCTCGCCAGCGGAGGAGCTCAAGCGGGCACTGATCGAGGAGGAGTTTATTCCCTACCTGCAGCCGGTGGTCACTGGCGCGGATGAGCAGTGTCGCGGTTGTGAGGTGCTGATGCGCTGGCAGCATCCCAAACAGGGGATGATCTCGCCGGATCGCTTTATTCCGCTGGCGGAAGATAGCGGCCTGATTGTGCCCATGACCAGCCTGTTGATGGCCCAGGTGCGGGATCACTTCGCCCCTCACGCCAGCAAGCTGCCGATAGGATTTCATTTCGGTTTCAATATCTGCGCCAGCCACTGCAAGGATCTGAGTCTGCTGATCGATTGCCGGGCCTTTATCAATGCCTTCAAGGATAACCCGGTCAAACTGGTGCTGGAGCTGACCGAGCGGGAGCTGATCGTGGCGGACGAGACGACCGACCAGCTGTTTGCCGAGCTGCGTCAGCTGGGGGTCATGATCGCCATCGATGACTTTGGTACCGGCCACTCCAGCCTGACTTACCTGCAGCAGTTTCAGGTCGATGCATTGAAGATCGATCAGAGCTTCGTCGGGATGATCGGCTCCGATGCCCTCTCCAGCCATATTGTCGAGAACGTGATCGATCTGGCGACCAGACTGGGGCTCCAACTGGTGGCCGAAGGGGTGGAGACTCAGGTGCAGGCGGACTATCTGCAAGCGCGTCACGTCGATTATCTGCAAGGGTATCTCTACGGCCGCCCCATCCCGATGAAGCAGTTCCGCCAGACTCTGTTTGGCTGATGGGTTGCGTTGCGGGCACCAACAAAAAAACCAGCGATCTCTCGCTGGTTTTTTGTTGGTGCCGTTTGGCCTGACGATCAGAGCATGCGCTGGAGGGCGCGGGCCAAGCGTTTGACCCCCTCCTCGATGGTCGCTTCATCGACGCAGGAGAAGCTCAGGCGCAGGGTGTTCTTGATCTCGGGGCGCACATAGAAGGGAGCGCCGGGCACGAAGGCCACCTTCTCCTTGATCGCCTCGTCAAACAGCGCCATAGCGCTGATGTGGGCTGGCAGGGTCAGCCAGAGGAACATGCCCCCTTCCGGTCGGGTGTAGCTGACGCCGGGCGGGCAGTGACGGGCCAGCGCGGCCTCCATGGCGGCACGTTGGCGGCCATAGACCTCCTTGATCTTCTCCAGATGGGCATCCAGCGAGTTATCGCTCAGGAAGCGGTGCAGCACCTGCTGGCTGAAGGCGTTGCTGTGCAGGTCGGTGGCCTGCTTGGCGATGGTCACCTTCTTGCGCAACCAGTCCGGCACCAGCATCCAACCGAGACGGAAGGCGGGCACCACGGTTTTCGAGAAGGAGCCGAGCAGCACGGTATTGTTTGGCGCCAGCTTGGCAATGGGGGGCAGGTGCTCCCCCTCGAAACGCAGCTCGCCGTAGGGATCATCTTCCACCATCAGAAGCTCGTGGCTGACCAGCCGCTCGGCCAGCGCCTCGCGGTTGGCACGGCTGTAGGATACGCCGCTCGGGTTCTGGAAGTTGGGCACACCGTAGAGCAGTTTGGCATTGGAGCCGCTTGCCAGCAGCGCATCCAGCGCCGCCAGATCCAGCCCCGCCAGATCCAGCCCCTCTTCTTCAAGGGTGATCGGCTTGAAATTCGGTTGATAGACAGAGAAGGCCTGAATGGCGCCAAGATAGCCCGGCTCCTCAATGATCAGATCCTGACCTTCGTCGATCAGCACCTTGCCCAGCAGATCCAGCGCCTGCTGGGAGCCGCTGGTGATCAGGATGTTGTCCGGATTGACTTGCATGCCGTGGCGGGCCAGATAGCGGTCTGCGATATACTGGCGCAGCGGGGCGAAGCCCTCGGTCGCCGCATATTGCAGGGCGGCAGCCCCTTGCTCGCGCAGTACATCCTGACAGGCCTGATCGATCGCCTTGACCGGAAACAGGTGGGGATTGGGCAGGCCACCGGCGAAGGAGATGATCTCCGGATTGGCGGCAACTTTGAGGATTTCACGGATAAAGGAAGGCTCGACCTTCTCGAAGCGCTGGGCAAAAAACGGCTGCATAGACAATTCTCTCGGCATGTGGGCGGTCGCTCCATTCGACCACCAGGTTATCCGTTTGTATCAGATTTCAGAATTGAGGCAATGATTGTCACAAAAATCACCAAAAAAGGGCTGGATTGGCACCAGCCCGAATTTTGTCTGCCCATGTGACGCAAACGCGTTGAATTGAGTTGAGGCTATCTTGCTTTGTTGACGAGCTGCTGACCTTACAAACCCGGTTCCTTCAGGAAGCTGATCATCAATTCAGTGTTGGCGCTAAGTTGGCTTTCTACTCTGCCCGGGAATAGTTCAGCCATCTTGTCGAGGCGGTCGTACTGGGTATGCCAGATTTTTCCCCACTGGGTTTCGCCATCACGATCGCAGGCGCTCTTGGTGGTGGCGTCGTAGCAGTCCCACAGCGCTGGATTGGTGCTTTGGGAGTAGCCGTCATAGCCATCAGCTCCGTTGATGGTGAAGTTGGTCGCTTCAACGTAGGCGATCGGCACCCCCAGGCAGGCAAAGGGGGCGTGATCTGACCAACTACCGGTTTCCCCTTCCGGATAACCGCTGTAGCTAGGGTGAATGGCAAACGGGGTGGCAGTCTGCTTGGAGATGGCTAGCAGGCGATCTCGTACCTTGGGATCGAAACTGTAGCGGCTCGGATCGGCGCAGCTGTATTCGGCAACGTCCGAGTGGGCAGAGTGGACGTAAACGATGTCGCCCCCGGCGATGGTGTCGTAGTTCACCATTGCCAGCAGACGGTCAATTGCGGTGCGGTCCAGACTGGCAGCGTAAGCCTTGGATCCGTTGAGACCGTTCTCCTCCGCGCCGAAGAAGGCAAAGCGAACCGTGTAGGGCAGAGTTTGTCCCTTAAGCGCCTCAGCGACTGCCAGCAGAGCAGCGACGCCAGCACCGTTGTCAGTGGCCCCTTCAGAACCCTTCTTGTCGCCCGTGCTGTCGTAGTGGGCGCCGATCAGGATCACCTTGTCACTTTTTCCCTTGAGCTCTGCGATCAGGTTTTGGGAATTTTTACTGGCGCCACTTTTGGTGTAGGTGAAGGGCTGACGTTGAACATCGTAGCCCCAGCCAGCCAGATGATCCTGGATCCATGCTGCGGCACGGGTCTCAGCCTCTGTCCCCGTGGGGCGTGCGCCAATTCCTTCTGCGGTTGAACTCAATTGCACCAGATACTCATAGGCCTGCTCGGCGGCGGTAGGGGCCTGCGAGTCATTTGTTGAAGTGTCGCACCCTGTAAGCAAAGTGGTGATGGCAAACGCCAATGCTGTGTGTTTCATACTGCAATCCTTTGTTGTGTATGGTTTTATTTGCGCAGGCAGCATGCGCTCGACGCGTGACCGATTCTGTGAACCGATCGGCATTTGTCAACCGTTGTGGATGAATTGGTGAGAGATGAGGGATTTGTTTCGCGAAACACTTGCGCCTTGGGCCTATCTTGGGATAATTCGCTCCCCTGTTTTCGCGGGTCGATGAAATGCCGAGCCGCGAGCGGTCCCGTTCGGGATCGGACACAAGATGTATTACCCGGATTGATGAAATAACGAGACCATTATGCCTGTGACCCAAGATGTATTTAACGAAGACGGCAAGTTCATGCGCAAGATCCGCAGCTTTGTCCGTCGCGAAGGCCGCCTGACCAAAGGGCAGGAGAAGGCCCTGGAAGAGCTCTGGCCGGTCATGGGTATTGATTTTGCGCCAGCGCCGCTCGATCTGGTCGCGCTGTTTGGCCGCGAGGCCCCGGTGGTGCTGGAGATCGGCTTTGGCATGGGCGCCTCTCTGGTCGAGATGGCCAAGAATGCCCCCGAGAAGAACTTCATCGGCATCGAAGTACACTCCCCGGGCGTGGGTGCCTGTTTGGGCACCGCTCAGGAAGCGGGTGTCACCAATCTCAAGGTGATCTGCCACGATGCGGTCGAGGTGCTGGAGCACATGATCCCGAACGGTTCACTCTCCTGCCTGCAACTGTTCTTCCCGGACCCCTGGCACAAGAGCCGTCACCACAAGCGTCGCATCGTACAGCCGGCGTTTGCGCAGGACATTCGCCAGAAGCTGGCCATCGGTGGCGTGTTCCACATGGCCACCGACTGGGAAAACTATGCCGAGCACATGCTGGAAGTGATGAGCGCCGCGGAAGGTTACGAGAACACCTCCGCCACTGGCAACTGGGTGCCCCGTCCGGACTGGCGTCCGCTGACCAAATTTGAACAACGTGGCCACCGTCTCGGTCACGGTGTTTGGGACCTGATTTTCAAGCGTGTCAGCTAAGCTGGCACGTCCACTCGCGTATCAACTAACTTGAGGAGCTATCATGGCCAATCGTAGCCGCCGTCTGCGTAAGAAACTGCGTGTCGATGAATTCCAGGAGATGGGTTTCGACATCAGTTTTAATTTCCCGGTCGGCACTGCCGAAGAGACCATCGATGCGGTAGTCGATGCGATGATCGATGAAGTGATCGAGCCCCGTAAGCTGGCGTTTGCCGGTTCTGGCCACCTGGCCTGGGAAGGGATGATCTGCACCCAGCAACTGGGCAAGTGTACCGAAGAAGACCGCGCTGCGATCAAATCCTGGCTGGAAGGCAAGGGGATGGAAGCCGTGGTGGTCACCGAGCTGTTCGACCTCTGGTACGGTGAGCCGGCCTGATACAAGGCTGCCGCATCTGGCGCCTTGTTGTGGGTAACTGGAAAAATCCCGCCGCTGGCGGGATTTTTGTCAGTTGGGATGGGATCTCCACCGCTGTTTTAGTCATGGAATCGCTTATTGCTTATGGTGTTGTCATCCGAATTACTGGCCAGCATCCTTGAAGAGGTGCGCCCGTTGCTGGGACAAGGCAAGGTGGCCGACTACATTCCGGCACTGGCTCAGGTTCCGGCCGATCGGCTCGGTATCGCAGTCTGTACCGTCGAGGGGGAGCTGTTCACCGCCGGTGACGCTTTTGAACCCTTCTCCATCCAGAGTATCTCCAAGGCCCTGAGCCTGACCCTGGCGCTCACCCTCTATCAGGAAGAGGAGATCTGGGCCCGGGTTGGCAAGGAGCCCTCCGGCCAGCCCTTCAACTCGCTGGTGCAGCTCGAGTTCGAGCAGGGCATTCCCCGCAACCCCTTTATCAATGCCGGGGCGCTGGTGGTGAGCGATCTGCTGGAGACCCGCCTCACCGCGCCGCGTCAACGCACCCTCGAGCTGGTGCGACGCCTCAGTGGCAACCCGGCCATCATGGCGGATCAGGTGGTGGCCCGCTCCGAATATCAGCACTCTGCCCGCAACGCTGCCATCGCCTATCTGATGAAGGCCTATGGCAACTTCGAAAACGAAGTGGACAAGGTGCTGCAAAGCTACTTCAATGCCTGTGCTATCCGCATGAGCTGCGTCGATCTGGCGCGGGCATTCATCTATCTGGCCAACCGTGGTGTGCCACTGGGCGACAGCGTGCCGCTGCTGCCTGCTCGCACTACCAAACAGGTCAACGCCCTGCTCGCCACCTGCGGCCTCTATGACGAGGCGGGGGATTTTGCCTATCGGGTCGGCATGCCGGGCAAATCGGGCGTCGGCGGCGGTATCATCGCCCTGATCCCGGGCGAACTCTGCGTCTGTGTCTGGTCGCCCGAGCTCAACAAAGCCGGCAACTCGCTGGCGGGTACGGCGGCGCTGGAACTGCTGGCCGAGCGGCTGGGTCGCTCCATTTTTTAACCTTGTTCACTATGAATCGAGACATCATCATGAAACGACATCTTCGCTTCCTGCAGGCCGCGCTGGCGACCTTACTGCTCTGGTGTGCCCTGCCCGCCGTGGCAGGGGAATTGCCACCGCTCTCGCTGGCCGATGCCAAGGCCAAACAGGCGGTCATCCTGGATACCCGCGCCAGCTACTTCTATCAGGGGTGGCCGATGGAAGGGGAGAAGCAGGGCGGTCATGTGGCGGGCGCCGAGAACCTCTCTGCCGAGTGGAAATACAGCGATGAAGAGTGGCCAAAAGCGCTCGAGATCAAGGGGCTGAAAGCCGATCGTCCGGTTGCGCTCTACGGTGCATCCCGCGAAGTGGCCGAGGTGGCTCGTCTGCTGCGCAAGCAGGGGATCAAGCAGCTGTTCGAGCTGCAGGGGTGGCAAGCCGCACCGCGCGAGTCGCTGGCACGCTGGCAGCAGCTGGTCTATCCGCGCTGGTTGGCGGATCTGCAAGAGGGTAAGCCGGTTGCCGCGGCGCCCAAGGGTGACTGGAAGCTGTTTGAAGTGGATTGGGGGTCACCCAAGGCCTACCTCATCAGCCATATCCCGGGGGCCGGTTATATCGATACCAACAGCCTCGAAGAGGAGCCACTGTGGAACAAGGTCTCTGACGAGGCGCTCAAGAAGCTGCTGCTGGACAACGGCATCCGTCACGACACCACCGTCATCCTCTATGGTCGCAACACCATGGCGGCTGCCCGTGCCGCGCACCTGATGATGTATGCGGGGGTGGAAGATGTGCGCCTGCTGGACGGTGGTCTGGATGCCTGGTTCGTGCAGCATCTGCGCACCGAAACCGGTCTGCCCAACAAATATGAGCCGGTGAAGGAGTTTGGCGTGGCCATTCCCGCTCACCCCGAGTACTACACCACGCTGAGTCAGGCGAAAGAGCTGCTCAAGCAGCCCGATAGCGCGCTGGTCAGCGTGCGTACCTGGGACGAGTTTGTCGGCAACACCTCCGGTTACAGCTACATCAAGCCGAAGGGCGATATTCCGGGGGCCAAGTGGGGTCACGGCGGGGTGGATGCCAACAGCATGAGCGATTTCCATAACCCGGACGGCACCATGAAGCCGGCCCGCGAGATCCTCGCCATGTGGGACCAGTGGAACATCGAGCCGACCCAGCAGGCTGCGTTCTACTGCGGTACCGGCTGGCGCGCCTCCGAGGCCTTCTTCTACGCCTGGCTGATGGACTGGAAACAGATCAGCGTCTACGACGGCGGCTGGTACGAGTGGAGCATGGATCCCAAGAACCCGACCGTGACCGGTGAGCGTCAGCCCGCCAAGTCATGATTGCGCTTTTGCGCTCTAGAGAAGAGGCCGGACAGATGTCCGGCCTTTTTGTATCCGCTCGGGCCTGCGCCAATGGGGCACTACACTTTGCTGGTGGCTATCAGGTCGATGCAAGGAGTGACTGATGAGACGGATATGGACTGGCCTGCTGGTGGCAGGCGTACTGGCACAGGGGGCGGTGGCTGCCGAAAGGGCTCGCTATCTGGTACAGCTTAAGCCGGGGGCTGAGGCGGCGGTGCTGGCCCAGAGCAAGGGGATGGGGGGCGAACTGGCGTTGCAACTGCCCGAGCAACATGCGCTCGCACTCTGGTTGCCTGTGACGGCAGCGGCAGCGCTGGCACGCAACCCCAACGTGCTGTGGGTAGAGCCGGATGCCAAACGCTATGCCAGCGCCGAGACCCTGCCCTATGGCATCTCCATGGTGCAGGCGCCACTGCTCAGTGACGCGGCGGCGGGAGAGGTGCTGGTGTGTATCATCGACTCGGGCTACAGCGGCAATCACCCTGATCTGCCCCATGGTGCTCAGGTGCAAGGCAGTGACAATGTCGGTACGGGCAGCTGGAGCAGTGACGAAAACGGCCATGGCACCCACGTGGCGGGTACCATCGCTGCAGTAGGAGGAAACGACATGGGCGTAGTCGGCGTATTGCCGGCTCAGAACGTTCCGCTGCATATCATCAAGGTGTTTGGTGCCAATGGTTGGGCTTATAGCTCCAACCTGGTGGGGGCCCTCAATGCCTGCAAGCAGGGGATGAGCAACCGCGGTTTCACCCGCATGGTCATCAATATGAGCTTGGGGGGCAGTGTGCCCAGCAAGACCGAAGAGCAGGCGTTCAATCAGGCCTATGGCCAGAACGTGCTGAGTGTGGCGGCGGCGGGCAATGCGGGTAATACCAGCAAGTCCTATCCCGCCTCTTACAGCAGCGTGGTGAGTGTGGCCGCTATCGATGCCAACAAGCAGTTGGCTTCCTTCTCCCAGCGCAACGATCAGGTGGAGCTGGCCGCGCCCGGCGTAGCGGTGCTCTCGACCGTGCCGACCGGTTACGCCTATTACAGCGGTACCTCAATGGCGACGCCTCATGTGGTCGGGGTCGCTGCGCTGGCTTGGTCGCAGCGGCTGGAGTGCAGCAATGATCAACTGCGTCAGACACTGCGCAGCAGCGCTCAGGATTTGGGGGCGTTGGGACGTGATAACAGCTATGGCTATGGTCTGATACAGGCCCGGGGGGGGGCAGATCGACTGGCGCTCGGCTGTGGGAGCGGAACGGGGGGCAGTGGCAAGCCAGGTGGTCGTAAGTAGCTGATTTTTGACATGGATCCCGTTCCTGTAATCTGTTTTATCGGCGTGTTCGGGTTGAACTAGGCTTCAAGAAACATCCTCGTGGTGAGGGTGAAGGGAGAAAAGGCAGCAATGAAAAAACTGATGATGATCCTGGTGTGCTCCTTGGGGCTGGTGGCATGCAGTTCCCAATACATCATGAGCACCAAGGATGGCAAGATGATCACCACAGAGAGCAAGCCCAAGCTGGATGAGAGCACCGGCATGTACCGCTATTACGATCATGAAGGGCGCGAGGTGATGATCAAGAAAGATGACGTCACCCAAATCATGGAGCGTTGATCTTCTTTTGAGGCTTGGGGCTGCCAGTTGGCGGCCCTTTTTGTATTCAGGGGGATAGCGTTTATCGAGGTTGTGATCATCCGATGAGGCTGGCACTGGCGCCATCCCGGACCGGATACAGCTCCTGTTATGGTTCGACCCGTATCATAACGCTCCGTTTTTTATTGGAGGTGTTATGTCCCTGAACTCTATCTGGCGTAAAGCGTGTTCCGGTCGTGCTCTGTTTGGCGCTCTCTTGTTGGTGGCGGCATCGGCTTGTCAGGCCGGTGATGATCAGTTCACCCTTGGCCGCACCATCTTGCTGGGAATTGGTGATCATGGCGCCACCATTCCGATGGTTGCCTGCCGTCAGACCAAATATATCAAGGTGAAAGCAGAGCGTGATTTGACGCTGGATCGGATCGTGGTGACATATGGCAGCAATCGTACCAAGACCATCAAATTTGATCTCGATATGCGCGCTGACAAAGAGACCGAATGGAAATCTCTCGGTTCCAGAGTCTGTGTAAAACGGCTGGAAGTGTACGGCAATTCGGAAGGCAGCAAAGCGGGCGTCAAAGTATTTGGTCGCAAATAAGCGAGCGCTGAAGCACTGTTATTAAAAATAATGGCGAGCCGTGGCTCGCCATTATTTGTTATGGGCGGGTCAGCTATTTTTTCGGTCGAAATGGCTTGATGACGGTTTCATCGCACTCGAGATAAGGCCCTTCCATCAAATCGATGCAGTAGGGGATGGCGGGGAAGACCGCATCCAGACACTCGCGGATCGACTTGGGCTTGCCCGGCAGATTGACGATCAGGGTATCGTCGCGCAGGCCAGCCGTCTGGCGAGACAGAATAGCGGTCGGCACAAACTTGAGGGATTCGGCCCGCATCAGCTCGCCAAAGCCCGGCATCATGCGATCACACACCGCCTCGGTCGCTTCCGGTGTCACATCCCGCTTGGCCGGGCCGGTGCCGCCGGTGGTGACGATGAGACAACACTGCTCCTCATCCGCCAGCCGGATCAGGGTCGCTTCAATCTGATCCTGCTCATCGGGGATCACCTGATAGACGGGTTCCCACGCCGAGGTCAGATAGGCGTTCAGGGTGTCGATGATGGCCTTGCCGGAGAGGTCTTCATAGATGCCCGCGCTGGCGCGATCGCTGACGGTGACGATACCGATTTTTGCCTTGCTCATGGTCTGCTCTTGAATGTCCGATAAAAGTGGCAATTAAAATAACATAATCAGCGAGATATGTTAAACCGTCATAAGATGACGCGGCCCAGTGAGGGAATAATAAAGTGTCGAATGAAGCGAAATAACCTCTCCCTGAATTTTATTTGCAATAAAAAACATAAAATAACAGCCTGAAATGTATAAGTGTTTTATCGCGCCTGAATTAAAAATAATCGCTTGTTTCCAAACACAATTAAAATAGAGAGATACCCTCGTTGTGAGCATTGTCCGGTTCAGCCGCCAGCGGATGGATTGAACCCTTGTTGGCCGCGTCGTATATACAGGTTTATATGGCTGGGGCGTGATGGTGTGGTACCGCAGTGGGTTGCCAGCAATAGTCGCCAAGGAGGGCATATGGAGTTGCCTGATTTTGACACCCTGAAAGAGTTGGCTGCGAGTGAGCCTTCCCCGCTGGATGCGATTCTTGAGCAGCAGATTGACCAGTTGATGGCCCGGGCGAGCCCCGATCAGCAGCGCCGTCTGCGCGGGTTGCAGTTCAAGATTGATGGTCAGCGCCGCCTGGCTAAAAACAATCTCGATAGCTGTATCCGGATTGCCAGCATGATGCGGGAATCCTTTTATTTGATGCGCAGCGAAATGATCCAGTTTCGGGAGGAGGGGGAGCTTCTGCCTGAAAACGATAGCGGTGGCCAAATAATTCGAATGGCTGATTATCGACGTCGTAAATAATCTGCAGTCAGCCCCTCTTCTGATATTTAATCCATATATCAAGGGGCGGTAATAAGGTGAGGTAATGGCGGGCAGATTGTTATGGTTTTTAATGTTAGTGGTAATGTATTTGTGATGTAACCTCTTTTTTCCTTCATGTAATAACTCATCGGCCAGGTTGTGATAGGGGTGGATGAATAACGGTAAAAGTTAAGCTAATATGGCCGAAATTTTTATTGCTACGACTCGAAGGGATTATGAGAAGTATCACACCAAGACGGGTGTTGTCGCGGGAACAACAGACAGAGATCACCCGCATTATCGTCAAGGTGGGTCAGATGTTGGCCCAGTTCGGGGCGGAGAGCCGGATCATCGAGCAAACCACGGTGCGGCTGGGGATGGCGCTGGGGTTGGAGAGTGTCGAAATGGCCATCTCTTCCAGTGCCATCGTGCTCACCAGCCTCTATCAAGGGGGCTGTGTCACCACCACCCGCCGCGTGCGCGAGCATGGCATCAATATGCAGGTGGTGTGCGAGATCCAGCGGATCTGCATCATGGCGGAGAAAGAGCTGATCGGTGCCCGTGAAGTGCGCCAGCGGCTCGAAGCCATCGTTCCCTTCCACTATCACCCCTGGCTGGTGGTGCCCATGGTCGGGCTCTCCTGTGGCGCCTTCAGCCTGCTGTTTGGCGGTGACTGGCCCATCTTCCTGGTGACCTGTTGCTCCGCCGCCGTGGCGATGCGGGTGCGTCAGTTGATCGCCCGTCATCACCACAGCCCGCTCATCAACTTTGCCGTGACCGGTTTTATCGCCACCTTGCTGGCATCCAGCGCCACCTTCTTCAACTGGGGTGCTCAACCCTATCTCGCCATGGCGGCCAGCGTGCTGCTGCTGGTGCCGGGCTTCCCGCTGATCAATGCGGTCTCCGACATGGTGAAGGGCTACTTCAACATGGGGCTGGCCCGTTGGGGCTCCGCCACCTTGCTCACCATCAGCGCGGCCATCGGCATCATTCTCGCCATGTCGTTGACCGGGATCTGGGGGTGGAAAGTATGACGGATCTGCTCTGGTTACTGGCCAAGGATGCCTTCTGGTCCTCCATCCCGGCGGTGGGCTTTGCCATGCTGTTCAACGTGCCGCCACGAATGCTGAAGTATTGCGCCATGGGCGGCGCGCTGGCCCACAGCCTGCGCACCCTGCTCATTCACTACGGTATGCCCATCGAGTGGGCGACGCTGGCGGCGGCGACCACGGTCGGTTTTGTCTGCGTCTACTGGTCTCGCCGTCTGTTGGCGCCGCGTCCGGTGTTCAGCGTTGCCTCCATCATCCCGATGATCCCGGGCAGCTATGCGTTCAAGACCATGATTGCGGTGGTGGAGCTCAACATCAACGGTGTGACCATGGATCTGCTGCAGAGTGCGGTGGAGAACGGTCTCAAGGCGCTGTTTATCGTCGGCGCCCTCAGTTTCGGTTTGGCGATCCCCTCTCTGGTCGTGTACCGTAACCGCCCCATAATCTGACAGACGGTGAGAGGCCCCATGAAGATTTCCATGATTGCCGCCATGGCCCACGACAGGGTGATCGGCAAGGACAACCAGATGCCCTGGTATCTGCCAGCCGATCTGGCTCACTTCAAACGGGTGACCCTCGGCAAACCGGTATTGATGGGGCGCAAGACCTTCGAATCCATTGGTCGACCGCTGCCCGGACGGCGCAATCTGGTGATCAGCCGCAACCCCGGCTATCAGGCCGAGGGTATCGAGGTGGTGGGTTCTGTCGAGGCGGCGCTGGCCCAGCTTGCCGGCAGCGCGGTGGAGGAGTTGATGGTGATCGGCGGCGGTCATCTCTATGCCGAGATGTTACCGAGTGCGGATTGCCTCTACCTGACGCAAATCAATCTGGCGGTTGAAGGTGATACCCGCTTCCCCGCGTTTGATGACGGCCAGTGGCAGCGCATCGATTGCGAGAGCCACCCTGCCGATGAGAAGAACCCGCACCCCTACCGCTTCGAGACCTGGCAACGCCGCTGAATCATAGCATGTGCTAACCGATAGCCACTAAAAAGCCCCTTGTGTTGCACAAGGGGCTTTTTTCGCACGGGTGATTTGCCAGAAGCACCGTTCCAGCAGGCCGATAGTCCAGAGGTGGCCGCGGCGATCTCATCGCTGCGTGTGAACGCATCTTCAGCCTCTGCTTTGACCCTCCTCAGCCCCTTTTCTTGTCCCCCAATCTGTCCTCATTGTGACCAATAAATAGTTAGATGTGTAATTATTTGGTCGCTGTTGATTATCTGGACGGCGCGCCCCGCAGTTACCGTCATTAACCTGCATTGCCTTGCTCTTTTTTAATTGTTTTTGAATGATTTTCCCCAGTAAATCTTCGTTTGATATGGAAAATATTATGGATAAAACCAGACTTTGTTCGGTTTTTATTGATAAAAATAGCTGTTTAAAATCAATGGCTTATTTTGTGGTTTGTTTTGTGGGACTCCATTGGTTCTTTTGTTTTGGTTGTTAATTGCTTAGTGTAAAAATCAATTGGTTCGCGTTCGGCAGGTTAATCACCAAGATGTCGACCATGAAAAAAGGACAGTATGACAGTCAAACTCGAAGTCAAATCACTCTATAAAATCTTCGGCGATCAGCCGGAAAAAGCATTCAAATTGCTGGCGAAAGGGCATGACCGTGCCAGCATCCTGCAACAGAGCGGACAGACCCTGGGTGTGCAGGGGGTCGATCTGGCTATTCACGAGGGAGAAATCTTCGTGGTGATGGGCTTGTCCGGCTCGGGAAAATCGACGCTGGTGCGGCTCTTCAACCGCCTTATCGAGCCGACCCGCGGCCAGGTGCTGATCGATGGCGAGGATATCGCCACCATCTCGGAGAGCGAGCTGCGTCAGGTGCGGCGCAAGAAGATCAGCATGGTGTTTCAATCCTTCGCCCTGATGCCGCACCTGAGCGTGCTGGAAAACACCGCCTTCGGGCTGGAGCTGGCCGGTGTGCCGCTGGCGGAGCGCCAGCAGAGTGCCCGTCAGGCGCTCCATCAGGTGGGATTGGGTCAGTGGATCGATGCCTTCCCCGATGCCCTCTCCGGCGGCATGAAACAGCGGGTCGGTCTGGCCCGGGCACTGGCCAACGATCCCGATATCCTGCTGATGGATGAGGCCTTCTCCGCGCTGGATCCGCTGATCCGCACCGAGATGCAGGACGAGCTGCTCAAGCTGCAGGCGAGCCAGCAGCGCACCATCGTCTTTATCTCCCACGATCTGGACGAGGCGATGCGTATCGGCGATCGCATCGCCATCATGCAGGATGGTCAGGTGGTGCAGGTCGGTACCCCCGACGAGATCCTGAGCCAGCCCGCCAACGACTATGTGCGTGCCTTCTTCCGCGGGGTGGATCTCGCCAATGTCTTCAGCGCCCGCGATATCGTCAGTCGCAAGCAGATGCCGCTTATCAAGAAACACACCACCGACGGGCCGGGCAACGCCCTGCGTCAGCTCAAGGAGCTGGAGCGGGAGTTTGGCTACGTGGTGGATCGCAGCCGCCGCTTCATCGGCGTTGTCTCGGTCGAGTCGCTCAGTGAGGCCGTGCGTGGCAAGGGGAGTCTGGAGCAGGCGTTGCTGGCGGATATCCAGCCCATTCTGGCCGACACCTCCCTCAATGAACTGATCAGCCAGGTGGCTGCCGCAC
The DNA here is from genome assembly GCF_000819685.1 of Aeromonas allosaccharophila. GTDB lineage: Bacteria > Pseudomonadota > Gammaproteobacteria > Enterobacterales > Aeromonadaceae > Aeromonas > Aeromonas allosaccharophila. The sequence continues at coordinate 106,366 of NZ_CDBR01000105.1, forward strand.
CCTGTCAGGTGCCCGTGGTCGAGGAGGATGGCACCTATCTGGGGCTCATCTCCAAGGCCAATTTGCTCAACACCCTGGACAGGAGTACCCCGGTATGAAGCTGAACCATCCTCAGGCGTTACTGATCAGTTTGCTGGCATTTTTGCTGCTGGCGAGCCCCTCTCTTAGGGCTGGCGAGGCGGATGCCGATCCTTGGGGGGCGGCGGTAACCACGACAGCCGTCGCCGATCCCTGGGGCAGTACGGCCACCGAAGCGGCCGACTGGCAAAACCAGATTGCTGCCGTGGATACCGAGGCAGCCCTCGACTGGCTGGATCCCTTCCAGCAGGCGCTGGTGCCGCTGGACAGCTGGGTCGAAGGGGGCATCGGCTGGTTGGTGGAGAACCTGCGCCCTGTGTTTCAGCTGATCCGCGCGCCGGTGGAGGTGACCCTCAACGCCATGACCCATCTGCTGCAGACGGTGCCATCCACTCTGATGATCGGGCTGTTGACCCTGATCGCCTGGCAACTGGTCAACGGCCGGATGGCACTTGGCACCCTCGCCGCATTGGTCGGGATCGGGCTGATCGGAGCCTGGTCCGATGCCATGGTGACCCTGTCGCTGGTGTTGACCTCACTCTTCTTCTGCATCCTGATTGGCTTGCCGGTGGGCATTCTGCTGGCCCGTAGCGAGCGGTTGTCTACCTGGACCCGACCGCTGCTGGATGCGATGCAGACCACTCCGGCGTTCGTCTACCTCATCCCCATCGTCATGCTGTTCGGTATCGGCAACGTGCCCGGTGTCGTGGTGACCGTGATTTTCGCCCTGCCGCCGATGATCCGCCTCACCATGCTGGGGATAAGACAGGTACCTGCGGATCTGGTGGAAGCGGCCCACTCTTTTGGCGCCAGCCCCTCCCAGCTGCTGTTCAAGGTTCAACTGCCGCTCGCCATGCCCACCATCATGGCCGGGGTCAACCAGACCCTGATGCTGGCGCTCTCCATGGTGGTGATCGCCTCGATGATCGCGGTCGGCGGGTTGGGTCAGATGGTGCTGCGTGGTATCGGGCGGCTCGATATGGGGCTCGCCTCCATTGGCGGCCTCGGCATCGTGCTGCTGGCCATCGTGCTCGACCGTTTGACCCAGGCGATGGGTCAACCGGATCGCAACCGGGTTGGCCGCTGGTATCAGCGTGGCCCCGTCGCCTTGCTGCTGCGCCTCACTGGCCGCGACAAGTCTATCGGTTACAAAGGAGTAAAGGCATGAGCCTGATTACCACAACGCACACTCGTCACGCCTTGCTGTTGAGCACTCTGCTGTTGGGCTCCTCGCTGCTGAGCCCGCTGGCCATGGCCAGTACCGAGTTGCCGGGGGAGGGGATCCGCGTTCAACCCTTGCAGAGCTCCCTGCCGGAAGAGGCGTTCCAGAGCCTGCTGGTCAGCAAGCTGATGGCGCGGCTTGGCTACGACGTCCAGCCTGCTCAGGAGGTGGATTACAACGTGGCGTATGCCTCGGTGGCACAGGGGGACGGCACCTTCCTCGCCTTTAACTGGATCCCGCTGCAGGACAACAAGTACGAACAGGCGGGGGGTGACAAGGTGTTCTTCCGACAGGGCACCTATGTGGCCGGTGCCGCCCAGGGCTATCTCATCGACAAGCAGACCGCGACCCGATATGGCATCACCAATCTGGGTCAGCTCAAGGATCCCGCGCTGGCCGCGCTGTTTGACGGCGATGGCGATGGCAAGGCCGATCTGGTGGGCTGTAACCCGGGCTGGGGCTGTGAAGAGGCGATCAACCATCATCTGGACGAGTTCGGCCTGACCCCCACCGTTACCCACAAGCAGGGCAACTATGCGGCGCTGATCGCCGACACACGGGCCCGCTTCCAGAGTGGCAAGCCGGTGCTCTACTACACCTGGACCCCCTACTGGCTCAGTAGCGAGCTGGTGCCGGGACGTGACGTGGTGTGGCTGGAGGTGCCTGCCGATGGCCCTGATGCGGCCAAGACCCGGTTGCCGAACGGCAAGAACTACGGCTTCCCGGTCAACACCATGCATATCGTGGCCAACAAGCAGTTCGCTGAGGCCAACCCGGCGGCGGCCAAGCTCTTTTCCATCGTCAAGCTGCCGCTCAATGACATCAACGTCCAGAACGGGCTGATGAACAGGGGGCAGAACAAACCGGCGGATATCGAGCGCCATGCCGATGCCTGGCTCAAGGGACACGGGGCGCTGGTCAATGAGTGGCTGACTCAGGCGCGGGTTGCCGCCGAGCAGGCCAACGCGGCGGGTTAAGCCTCTTGGCCCATTCGTCATCTTGGAAGGGTTGCATATCAGCCCAAGCAAAACGCCCGGCAGTTGCCGGGCGCTTTTTATGGTCAGAACCTTGACGAGGGATCAGATACCCGAGCCGTCGTGCTCGCCGTTTTCCTCGTGCAGGCCACACTCGCGCTTGAGGCCAAAGAAGCGGGTCTGCTCCTCGCTCATGCCCGGCTCCCATTTGGTGGTGGTGTGGACATCGCCCACCGACAGGTAACCCTGCTCCCACAGCGGGTGATAGGGGAGGTCAAACTCCTTGAAGTAGTAGAAGACATCCTTGTTGCTCCAGTCGATCACCGGCAGGAACTTGAAGCGGCCGCGCTGGATGGCCAGCACCGGCAGCTTGCCACGGCTGCCCGCCTGCTCGCGGCGCAGGCCGGAGAACCAGGTCTGGGCGCCGAGCTCGCGCAGGGCTCTGTCCATCGGCTCCACCTTGTTGATCTGGTTGTAGCGGGTGATCCCCTCCACCCCCTGCTCCCACAAGAGGCCAAATCGTGCCTCCTGCCAGGCCGGACTGAGCTCGGCCCGGTAGATTTTGAGGTTGAGCGCGAGGCGCTCGGTCAGCTCATCGATAAAACGGTAGGTCTCGGGGAACAGATAGCCGGTATCGGTCAGCACCACCGGCACATCGGCCCGCTCGCGGCTGACCAGATGGAGCATCAGCGCCGCCTGAATGCCGAAGCTCGACGACAGCACATGCTCCCCCGGCAGATTGGCCAGTGCCCAGCGCACCCGCTCGGGGGCACTCATGGTATCCAGCTCCCGGTTGAGGGGGGCCAGTGCTTCGGCCTGCTCTTCACGGCCGAGGATCAGCAGTGCCTGCAGGTCAAGGCGGCCATCTTCAGTGACATTAAGCGGCAGATTAAGCAGCATAGAAGTCCCTCGCGGAGTCGATAACGGGGGCAATCACCCCAACCCGGATCACGAAGTCGCCGAAGCACTCGCCCTGATTGCGCTCGGTGGCCCAGCGGCCGATCAGCCCGTCGAGTTCGGCCAGGATCTGCGGCTCGGTGATGTTCTCCTGATAGAGGCGCGGAATGCGGGTCCCCTCCAGGTTGCCCCCCAGATGGAGGTTGTAGCGGCCGGGTGCCTTGCCCACCAGCCCCACTTCCGCCAGCATGGCGCGGCCGCAGCCATTGGGGCAGCCGGTGACCCGGAAGATGATGGCGTCATCCGCCAGCCCGTGCTTGGTGAGCAAGCCCTCGATGTCGGTGACAAAGGTCGGCAGCATGCGCTCCGCTTCGGCCATCGCCAGCGGGCAGGTGGGCAGGGCGACACAGGCCATGGACTGCTTGCGCTGCTCGCTCACGCCGTCGTCCAGCAGGCCGTACTGGCGCGCGAGCGCTTCGATGCGGGCCTTCTCACCGGCGGGGACACCCGCGATGATGAGGTTCTGGTTGGCGGTGAGACGGAAGTCCCCCTGATGCACCTTGGCAATTTCCAGCATGCCGGTCTTGAGCGGCTTGCCCGGGAAGTCCAGCAGGCGGCCATTCTCGATAAACAGGGTGAGGTGGTGCTTGCCGTCGATCCCCTCGACCCAACCGAAGCGATCGCCACGGCTGGTGAACTCATAGGGGCGCACCTCGCCAAACTGGATGCCGGCACGGCTCTCCACCTCGGCCTTGAAGGCCTCGACGCCAACCCGTTCAAGGGTGTACTTGGTCTTGGCGTTCTTGCGGTTGACCCGGTTGCCCCAGTCGCGCTGGGTGCTGACCACCGCGGCCGCCACCTCCAGCACGTGGGAGAGCGGAATAAAGCCAAAATCGCTCGCCTTGCGCGGATAGGTGCTGGTGTCGCCGTGGGTCATGGCGAGCCCACCACCCACCAGCACGTTGAAGCCCACCAGCTTGCCACCTTCGGCAATGGCCACGAAGTTGAGATCGTTGGCGTGGATATCTACGTCGTTGTGGGGCGGGATCACCACAGTGGTCTTGAATTTGCGCGGCAGGTAGTTGGAACCCAGGATCGGCTCCTCGTCCTGCCCCAGTTTTTCACCGTCCAGCCAGATCTCCACGTAGGCGCGGGTCTTGGGCAGCAGGTGCTCGGAGATCTTCTTGGCCCACTCGTAGGCCTCCTGATGCAGCTCAGACTCCACCGGATTGCTGGTGCAGAGCACGTTGCGGTTCACGTCGCCGGCGGTGGCAATACTGTCGATGCCGGTGCTGTTGAGGGTCTGGTGCATCAGCTTGATGTCACGCTTCAATACCCCGTGGAACTGGAAGGTTTGACGAGTGGTCAGGCGGATGCTGCCGTAGAGGCTGTGCTCCTCGGCGAACTTGTCGATGATCTGCCACTGGGCCGGGGTGATGATCCCACCGGGCAGGCGGGCACGCAGCATGACGTTGTGCAGCGGCTCCAGCTTCTGCGCGGCGCGCTCCGGGCGAATGTCGCGGTCATCTTGCTGGTACATGCCGTGAAAGCGGATCAGCTGGAAGTTGTCACCGTTGAAGCCGCCGGTGAGCGGGTCCTGCAGATCCTGCTCTATGGTGCCGCGCAGGAAGTTGCTCTCGCGCTTGAGACGTTCGTTGTCGGCCAGCGGTCCTTCGACCGGACCCGCCTTTGGGTGAGAAAGAGGTTGTTTGCTCATCAATAGACATCCCTTTGATAACGTTTGGCACGACGCAATTCGCTCAAATACTCTTCTGCTTCCTCACGGCTCTTGTGGCCGTGTTCGGCAATCACATCCAACAGGGCCTCTTGCACATCCTTGGCCATCTTGTTGGCGTCACCACACACATAGAAGTGAGCACCTGCTTCCAGCCACTGATAGAGATCATGGCCCGCTTCACGCAGACGGTCCTGCACATAAATCTTGTTGGCCTGATCCCGGCTGAAGGCCAGCGAGATCTTCGACAGCAGGCCAGATTTCACATAACGCTGCCACTCCACTTGATAGAGGAAGTCCTGGGTAAAGTGGGGGTTGCCGAAGAAGAGCCAGTTCTTGCCCTCGGCCCCCTGAGCTTCCCGCTCCTGCATAAAGGCACGGAACGGGGCGATGCCGGTGCCCGGGCCCACCATGATGACGGGGGTGTCGGGATTGGCGGGCAGTCGGAAGGTATCGTTGTGCTCCACGAATACCCGCACCTCGCCATCCTCAATCAGCCGATCCGCCAGATAGGAGGACGCGGCGCCAGAGCGTACCGTGCCATCTTCCTGTGGGTAGCGCACCACCCCGACGGTCAGGTGTACCTCCTCTTCCACCTCGCTCTGGGCGGAGGCGATGGAGTAGAGGCGCGGGGTGAGGGGGCGCAGCAGCCCGATCAGCTGCTCGGCGGTGAGGGCGATCGGGAAGCGTTTGAGCACATCCACAATCTGGGTTGAGGCTACCAAGGCATTGACCTGGGCCTTGTCACCCGCCAGATCTTTCAGCGCCGCATTGTCCGATATGTCAGCGAGCCCTGTGATAAAGCCGCCGTGCAGCCGGGTCAGTTCGAAGTGACTGGTCAGTGCGGCGCGCAAGGTGCCGTGGGCCGTGGCTTCATCGCCAGAGAGGCCGGTCAGGGCCAGCACTTCACCCACCAGTTCGGCGTCATTGTCGAACCAGACACCGAGGGCATCCCCCGGCTGATAGGCGAGTCCAGAGGACTCGAGGCTGATCTCGATATGGCGGATATCCTTGGTGGAATCCCGGCCGGTGATCTTCTGATTGACCGACAGGCGGGCAGGGAAGGGGTTCTCCTTGCTGTACTGGCTGTGACCAACCGCCTGCTGCACCGCGCTGGCTACGCTGCTGGCCGCACCGCTGGAGAGCGTCGCAGCAATGGCGTTGAGGGCCTGCTCGCCCCACGCCTTGGCTGCATCCTGATAATCCACATCGAGGCTGGCGAGTTCATAAATCCGCTCTGCCCCAGCGGTGGCGAGGAAGTTGTCAAAGTCTTTGGCGGTCTGGCAGAAAAATTCGTAGGAGCTGTCACCTAGCCCCAATACCGCGAACTTGAGCCCGTCCAGCTTGCCAATCTTGCCTTTTTTAAGCTGCTCGAACAGATCGACGGCGCTTTCCGGCGGTTCACCCTCCCCGTAAGTGCTCACTACCACCAGCAGGTGGCTCTCTTTCTTGAGCTGCTTGGGTTTGTAGTCGGTCATCGACGCGAGGGTGACGGGTAGACCACGGGCCTCGGCCTGCGCCTTGATGGCAGTGGCGACACCTTTGGCGTTGCCGGTCTGGGAGCCGTAGAGAATGGTCAGGCTGCCACTGGGCGCAGCCACGGCGGCGCTGGCGGCAATGCTCTGGTGACCGGTCTGGGAGAGGCCGTAGAGATAACCGCTCACCCAGGCCAGTTGCTGGGTATTGAGGGTCGAGAGTACCTGACCCAGCTGACGTTGCTGCTCGTCAGAGAGGGGGGAGAGGTTGAATGGGGAATCCTTCAATTGCATCACACGCGTCTTCCATGGTCTGATTTTTGGCCAGATTAAAGGGTGTGTTGGCTAACAACAAAGAATAAAAATATCTTCTTTATTCCATTATTGAATTTTTAAAGTGATTTTGCGGTAAAGGAGATAGAAAAACGCCCCGCAGTGGCGGGGCGTTTTTATTGGCTATCGCGCTCGGGAGTGACCCAAGGGATGCCGCTTACTTCTGTGGGCCTTACTTCTGCGGACGCAGAGCCGGGAACAGGATAACGTCACGGATGGTGTGGCTGTTGGTGAACAGCATCACCAGACGGTCGATACCGATACCCTGACCGGCAGTCGGCGGCAGGCCGTGTTCCAGCGCGGTGACGAAGTCGGCGTCGTAGAACATGGCTTCGTCGTCGCCTGCGGCTTTCTGATCAACCTGATCCTGGAAGCGCTTGGCCTGGTCTTCTGCATCGTTCAGCTCGGAGAAGCCGTTGGCCAGCTCGCGGCCACCGATGAAGAATTCGAAGCGGTCGGTCACGTCCGGGTTCACGTCGTTGCGGCGAGCCAGCGGAGACACGGCGGCCGGGTACTCGGTGATGAAGGTCGGTTGCAGCAGCATGTGCTCCACGGTCTCTTCGAAGATCGCGGTGATCACGTGGCCCAGATCCCAGCCCTTCATCAGCTCGATGTGCAGACGCTTGGCAACGGCCTTGGCGCTCTCGAGGGTAGCCAGATCGTCCAGGGTCACATCCGGGTTGAACTTCAGGATGGACTCGACCATGGTGAGGCGCTGGAACGGCTGACCGAAATCGATGGTCAGGCCCTCTTCGCCCTCTTTGGCGTAACGGATCTTGGTGTCGCCCAGAATGTCCTGCGCCAGGGTGCGCAGCAGCTCTTCGGTCAGGTCCATCAGATCGATGTAGTCGGCATAGGCCATGTAGAACTCGATCATGGTGAACTCGGGGTTGTGACGAACCGAGATACCTTCGTTACGGAAGTTGCGGTTGATCTCGTAGACACGCTCGAAGCCACCCACGACCAGACGCTTCAGGTAGAGCTCCGGTGCGATACGCAGGTACATGTCGATGTCCAGCGCATTGTGGTGAGTGACGAACGGACGCGCGGAGGCACCACCCGGGATGACTTGCATCATCGGGGTTTCCACTTCCATGAAGCGCTTTTCGTTGAAGAACTTGCGGATACCGGCAACCACCTGGGTGCGGATCATGAAGGTCTTGCGGGACTCTTCGTTGGCGATCAGATCCAGGTAACGCTGGCGGCAGCGAGCTTCCTGGTCGGTCAGGCCTTTGTGCTTCTCGGGCAGCGGACGCAGTGCCTTGGTCAGCAGGCGGATATCGGAAACGTGAACGGAGAGCTCACCGGTCTGGGTCTTGAACAGAGTACCTTCGACACCCACGATGTCGCCCAGATCCCACTTCTTGAACTGCTCGTTGTAGAAACCTTCCGGCAGGTCGTCACGGGTGACGTAGACCTGGATCTTGCCGGCCATGTCCTGCAGGGTGGCGAAAGAAGCCTTGCCCATGATCCGGCGGGTCATGATGCGACCGGCAATCTTCACCCGTTTACCCAGGCTCGTCAGCTCCTCGGCGCTCTTGTCGTCAAACTCTGCGTGCAGATCGCCAGAGAGGCTGTCGCGACGGAAGTCGTTCGGGAAAGGATTACCCTGGGCGCGCAGGGCGGCCAGCTTGGAACGACGCTCAGTCATCTCGTTGTTGAGTTCGAGTGAATGATCGACTTCCGGAGTGATGGTTTGTTCAGACATGGTGATTCCTGCTTGTTTACAGACCTGATTTCAGGCTGGCTTCGATAAACTTGTCCAAGTCACCGTCGAGCACCGATTGGGTATTACGGGTTTCGACGCCGGTGCGCAGATCCTTGATACGGGAGTCATCCAGCACATAGGAACGGATCTGGCTGCCCCAACCGATATCGGACTTGGTCTCTTCAAGGGCTTGTTTCTCAGCGTTCTGCTTCTGAATTTCCAGCTCGTAGAGCTTGGCTTTCAGCTGCTTCATACACTGGTCTTTGTTTTTGTGCTGGGAACGGTCGTTCTGGCACTGTACCACGACACCGGTCGGTACGTGGGTAATACGCACCGCAGATTCGGTCCGGTTAACGTGCTGACCACCGGCACCGGAGGCGCGGTAAACGTCGATACGCAGGTCGGCCGGGTTGATCTCGATGTCGATGTCATCATCGATCTCGGGATAGACAAACACGGAGCAGAAGGAGGTGTGACGGCGGCCACCGGAATCGAACGGGGACTTGCGCACCAGACGGTGTACACCGGTTTCGGTACGCAGCCAGCCGAACGCATATTCGCCGCTGAATTTGACGGTGGCAGACTTGATGCCAGCCACGTCGCCATCGGAGCATTCAATCAGCTCGGGCTTGTAGCCGTGGGCATCGCCCCAGCGCAGGTACATGCGCAGTACCATGTTGGCCCAATCCTGCGCTTCGGTACCACCGGAGCCGGACTGGATATCGATATAGCAGTCGGAGCCGTCGTGCTGACCGGAGAACATGCGGCGGAACTCGAGATCCACCAGCTTGGCTTCCAGCTGTTCGGATTCGGCGATGGCTTCGTTGAAGGTCTCTTCGTCTTCCCCTTCCACCGCCAGGCTCACCAGCATCTCGACGTCATCCACGCCCTGGGTCAGGGTGTCGATGGTGCCGACCACGTTTTCCAGCGTGACGCGCTCTTTGCCCAGCGCCTGTGCGCGCTCGGGTTCATTCCATACGTCCGGCTGTTCCAGCTCGGCGTTGACCTCTTCTAGACGCTCTTTCTTGGCGTCATAGTCAAAGGTACCCCCTAAGAAGCTCGGTCCGCTCAGACAGCTCCTTAAGTTTATTTAATACGGGATTAACTTCGAACATCGTGAAAACTCTCAGGGTCGATGTGACTTAAAAACGGGATATTCTAGCCAATTGTGGAAGGAATAAACAGGGTTGCCTTGGCTTGCGCACCCTATGTAGTCAATTTCTGGTGCACTTTTCCTCACCTCGGTAGAAAATATCGCCCGCAGACCCATTTTCAGGTTCAGTTTTGGCCGTTCCGGCCGCTAATGACTACGTAGTGTTGTGCACTGTTAGGGAAAAACCCGCTCCTCACCTCAATAAGAAGAACACATGATGAAAAACCTGTCACTCAAGCAGAAGATACTGTTGTCAGTGGTGATCGCCCTTTCGTTGGTGATTTCGTTGCTCTCCTGGCAGAGCTATAGCAGCCAGAAGAGTCTGTTGCTGCAAGGCAGCCAGGAGCAGCTGCAGCGGCTGGGCACCCAGCAGGCTGCCAGCGTCAGTGACTGGCTCTCGGCCCGTCGCGACGTGATCCAGGCGCTCGGCAACAAGGCGAGCTCCGAACCCCTCAATGCCTTGCAACAGGCGCAAGTCTCCGGCCGTTTCCAGCTCACCTATTTCGGTGAGAGCAGCGGCAAGATGCACGACTCCGATCCCTCCATCAACCGCGATGGCTACGACCCGCGCTCCCGTGGCTGGTATCAGGAGGCGATGAGCAAGGGTGGCCTGATTGTCACCAAACCCTATCTCGACGTGGCCTACAACATCATGGTGGTGACCCTGGCCCAGCCGGTTTCAGGCGGGGTGATCGGTGGTGACCTCTCCATTGCCTCGCTGGTGGAAGACGTGACCAAGATGCAACTGCCTGCCGACGGTTTCGCCATCATGATGCACAAGGATGGCACCATCATCGCCTACAAGGATGCCGCCAAGGCGATGAAACCGGCCAGCGAGATCGACAACGATCTGACCAACGCGCTGATCGAGCAGAGCAAGTCGAGCAAGGAGCTGGTGCCAGCTTATTTTGACAACGAAGGTCGCGACAAGCTGCTGTGGGCGGTCGATATCCCCGATACCGACTGGGAACTGGTGCTGGTGCTGGACAAGGCCGCTCTGGAAGCGCCGCTCTCCTCCCTGCTGATGACCCAGCTGGGCATGGCGCTGCTGGTGCTGGTGGGCAGTATCCTCGCCATCTCCTGGCTGGTCAGCATGCTGCTTGGCCCGCTCACCAAGGTATCCCAGGCATTGGCCCGCATTGCCGACGGTAACGGCGATCTGACCCAGCGCATCAAAATCGACGCCAACGACGAAGTGGGCCAACTGGCCAACAGCTTCAACCGTTTCGTCGGCAGTCAGCACCAGCTGATCGGCAATATCCGCAAGCTGGCCAACGAGCTGAACGCCGATGCCGAGCGCAGTCTGGTGACCAACCAGGCCGCGGTGGACGAGCTGCAGCGTCAGCAGCAGGAGGTGACCATGGTCGCCACCGCCGTCACCGAGATGGCGAGTGCCACCATGGAGATCGCCGGCAACGCCGAGAACACCGCCGCCGCGGCCCAGCAATCTGCCCAGAGCAGTGAACAGGGCAAGATGCTGGTCAACAAGACCCGTCAGTCCATCAATGGTCTGGCCGAAGAGGTGGGGCAGGCGACTGAAGTGATCGGCGAGCTGAGCCGTCACGCGCAGGCCATCACCAGTATCCTCTCCACCATTCAGGGGATTGCCGAGCAGACCAACCTGCTGGCGCTGAACGCGGCCATCGAAGCGGCCCGCGCCGGTGAGCAGGGCCGTGGTTTTGCGGTGGTCGCTGATGAAGTACGGGTGCTGTCGCGCCGTACCCAGGACTCCACCCAGCAGATCCAGTCCACCATCGAGACCCTGCAGCAGACCACCGCCCGTGCGGTGAGCCTGATGCAGACCAGTCAGGGTCTGGCGGACAACAGCGTGCAGGATGCGGATCAAGCCGTGCGCGCGCTGGAAGAGATCACCAGCGCCATCTCCCTCATCTCCGACATGGCGGGCCAGATCGCCACGGCAGCCGAGGAGCAGACCCAGGTGACCGGCGAGATCACCCAGAACACCACCGCCATCAAGGATGTGAGTGACGAGATCACCGCCGCCGCCATGCGCGATCTGGATCAGGCCCAGAGCCTCAAAGGGCGTGCCACTGACCTGAACCAGCAGGTGTCGACCTTTATCCTGTAAGGCGCACGTTCCGGCCTGTTCGGGCTGATATCAACAAGCCCCGCCCTCTTTCGAGTGCGGGGCTTGTTCGTTTTTTTGGGGGGGCGAGTGAACGAGTTCATTCGCCTGCTTGGCTGCGAGATTATGTCAATCAGCTGCTTGTCGTACCCGTTTTTAGTGCAAGCCATTGGGTCAGCTCGGTTTTATTCATAGGATGCGCAAACAGGTAGCCTTGCATCAGATGGCACCCCAATCGGGAGAGTTGCATGCGCACCTCATCGGTCTCGACCCCTTCAGCGATGACGGGCATCTCAAGTTCACGTCCCAGCAAGAGTACCGCTTTGACGAGTCTTTCATCCCCCTTCTGCAGGGTCTGGGTAAAGCTGTAGTCCAGTTTGATGGCATCGATAGGCAGCGAGAGCAATCGCTCCAGAGAGGAGTAACCGGTGCCAAAGTCATCCAGATGGATTTTGAATCCCGCTTGAGTCAGCGCCAGCAGTTGTTCTTCCAGCCGCCCGTGACTCTCGGCAAACAGACTCTCCGTGAGCTCAAAATGGATTGCGCTTCTTGGCAGTTGATGGCGATCGGTCAGCTCGGCGAGTTGTGGCACCAGATCTGGCTCCATCAATTGCAGTACCGACAGATTGATATTGAGGTTCAGGTCGGGGTAGCTGTGTCTCAGTTCCCGCAGTGCCCGCATCGCCTGATCGGCAATCCACTTGCCCATCGGGACGATCAGCCCGGCCTGCTCCGCCAGAGGAATAAATACACTTGGGGAGCAGAACCCCGTTGGAGTGGGCCAGCGGCACAGCGCTTCCACCATGGCGATGCTGTCATCGGTCACATCCATGATGGGCTGATACCAGACCTCCAGCTGTTGCAGTTGCAACGCTTCCCGCAGGGCTTGTTCCAGTTGCATGCGCTGTGAAAGCTGCTGATGCAAGATCTCCCGATAGCAACGGTAGCAATGTTTGCCTGCCTGTTTGGCATCATACATGGCCAAATCCGCGTTGCGGATCAGCTCATCAGCACCCATGGCACCATCATCGTAAGCGATCCCGATAGAGGCACTGACCTGAATTTTTCGTCCTCCCTGTTCGATTTGCTGGTCGGAAATAGTCCGCATCAGACGTTCGGCGAGTGTAATGGCGCCCTCTTCCTCTCGGACCATTTTGGTGATGATGGCAAATTCGTCCCCACCGATACGAAAAAGCATGTCTTCACCACGGATGACCTGCTTGAGACACTCCGCGATGGTTAGCAGGACCTGATCCCCTTGCTCGTGCCCCAGGCTGTCATTGAGGGTCTTGAAATCGTCCAGATCGATCATCAGCAGGGCGATGCGGCAGCGGTCATGTTTGCTGAGCAGACAGGGATGCTGATTGAGCTGTTCGCTCAAACATTTGCGGTTGCCCAGCTGGGTCAGACCATCGCGTCTGGCCTCGTTGTAGAGGGCCTGTTCCGATTGCTGGAGCTGCTCCACCATGCTATTGAGCGCCCTGGCCAGGGTATCGAACTCGGGATTGCCCGATAGCGGCCAGTGTTTGCCGGTTGGTTGCAGGCTGCTGTATTGCTCGGCCAGGCGGGTGAAGATGGCGAGCCGGCGCATCACCATGCGCTCATAAATGGTGATAGTGCCGAGGCCGGCGGCGATCAGGAGCAGGGTCGAGTTGATGAGTAGCATGCGATTGCTGAGCCGTTGTTGAGCCAGCAGCTGGTGATCCGCAGGAACGCGCAGTATGAGCCGACCGCTATTCTCGCTGTCCGGCAGCGCGCGCTGCTCGGCCTGTGGTGCTTCTCTTGTATCCCGTAGAAGCTCAAGATCCAGCTTGGTCATCTCCCGGACCTGTTGCACGCTTGCCCCGTCAAGTTCGCGGATCATGACTATCCAGCCCTCCATGGGCTGCGCGGTGACATCCGGATCGTGGACAGGATGAATCGCCAGCAGGATGGGGTGCTTTTGAAACCATCCGTTCAGCGCGTATCCCCTTGTACTGTGTGATGACCAGTAGTGAGTGAGGTATGCCTGCGTTTGGGACCAGATGGGGTGGGCATCGCCCAGCGTCACATAGGTGGCTCCCCCCCTGCCGATGGCATGGTAGGGCGAGTGATCCGGTTTGATGAACAGCACAAAGTGGGCATTGAGGTTATCCAGCGTCCCTGCGTTAAAGTTCTCGTCGAGATAAGTGGGCAGGTTTCCCTTGATAAAGCGAATGGAGTCGCGCCATTCGGCATAGTCCCGAGTGCTGACCATGAGGCTTTTCTGCATGGATTCAATGTAGAGTTGCGCACGATCCAGAGCCGCTTGCTGATTGTGTTCGCTTAACAGCCGGGTATTGGCAGAGAGAACAGCCGTGCTGACGCCATAGCTGATGGCTGCTGCGCATGAGATCAGCAGCAGAAGATAGAGGGATACTTTATTGCGCAGGCTATTGAGTCTCACCACACCACCCCATCCCGCATTTATTACGTCACGTATCAATAGTAGTGGAGAGTGCGCAATGTGGCCTGTGCCTTATTTCCATCCAGTAAAAAGCCCCCCTCTTCGCCAAAAGAGGGGGGCTTCAGTCATCAGAACCTTCCGGTGGGGAGGTTCTTGTGCCTATTGCGTCTGACGGTAGGGATTACAGGAACGGCATCGCCATAAACAACTTGATCACCATGGCGTTGATGATGTCGATAAAGAAGGCGCCCACCATGGGCACCACCAGAAACGCCAGGTGGGAGGGACCGAAGCGCTGGGTGATGGCCTGCATGTTGGCAATCGCGGTCGGGGTGGCCCCCAGGCCAAAGCCGCAGTGACCTGCCGCCAGCACGGCCGCATCGTAATTTTTGCCCATGACCCGGAAGGTGACGAAGATGGCGTAGAGCGCCATCGCCACGGTCTGGGCGGCCAGTAGGATGAAAATGGGCAGCGCCAGGCTGGCCAGATCCCACAGTTTCAGGCTCATCAGCGCCATGGCGAGGAACAGCGACAGGCTGACGTTGCCCAGTAGGGAAACCTCGCGATCGCTCACCTCATGCCAGTTCAGCAGGGTCAGGACGTTGCGCAGCAGCACGCCGACAAACAGCACGCAGACGAAGATCGGCAGCTCGAAGGCGCCCCCTTTGAGCGAGGCGGAGAGCAGCTCGCCGCCCTTGAGGCTGATGGCGATCAGTGCCAGCGTCTCGATGACGCTGAAAGTGGTGAGGGGGCGCTCCATGTCGGGCATTTCGAAGCCCTGTGGGGCCTCATCCTGATTGTGCTCCTCACCGGGCACCTGCACTTTCTTCACCAGATAGCGAGCCACCGGGCCACCGATCAGGCCGCCCAGCACCAGACCGAAGGTGGCACAGGCGATGGCGAGTTCGGCAGCGGATTGCACGCCGTACTTCTCGGAGAAGGTAGCGCTCCAGGCTGCACCGGTGCCGTGGCCGCCGGAGAGAGTGATGGAGCCTGCCAGCAGCCCCATGTGGGGGTCCAGACCGAGCAGGGTCGCCAGACCGACACCCAGACTGTTCTGCACCAGCAGCAGGCCGGTGACCACCATCAGGAAGGTAACCACCGCCTTGCCGCCGCGTTTCAGGCTGGCGAGATCGGCGGAGAGACCGATGGAGGCGAAGAAGGCCAGCATCAGCGGGGTTTGCAGACTGGTATCAAATTGCAGCTCCATCTGCAGGGTGGAGCGCAGCAGTAGCAGTACCAGCGCGACCACCAGGCCGCCGGCTACCGGTTTGGGGATGTTGAAGGTACGCAGCAGCCCGACTCGGGTAACCAACACCCGGCCAAGCAGCAATACCAGAGTGGCAGCGACCAGCGTTGCGTAGGAATCAAGTTGTAACATTCAGTACTCCCATGTTGATTGGCTGTGTCTTTCATAGCAAAAGACTTACAGATTCAGCCGGGATGAAAACAGTGTGGCTTATGTGCCAGCAAAGAAGGGGAAACATCTCCCCGCCCCAGGAAAGATGGGGCTTGTGCGGGCCTGAAATGCTCAGGCATCCAGATGAGATTTTAGTAAAATCCGGCGGATTGTAGCAAAAAGCATCGTTTAATTCCATCTTTGTCGTATTAATGCTCGTTTTAGTGGTTTATTGTGACATTTAACACTATGTAGGTAGAGGGCAGAAAAGCCGAAAAGGGTGCATGGAACGGCTGTCATTTGGGGCGCCAGTCTCTATAATTCGCCGGTTTCCGCTGCACGCAGAGGCGCTGGCGGGCGTTGACATTGTGGTTCACCCCGACATGGTTCATGTTCCGGCGGTGTTCACTTCATCAAGAGGAGAGGGTGTGAAGAAGTCTATCTACATTGCCTACACAGGCGGCACCATTGGGATGCAGCGTTCCGATCACGGCTACGTGCCGATGGCGGGCTTTATGGAAGACTGTCTGGCGCGGATGCCCGAGTTCCACCGCCCCGAGATGCCGGATTACCATATCCACGAATATGCGCCCCTCATCGACTCCTCCGACATGACCCCGGCGGACTGGCAGCGCATCGCCGAAGACATTCGCGACAACTATGAGAAGTACGACGGTTTTGTGATCCTGCACGGCACCGACACCATGTCGTTCACCGCCTCGGCGCTCTCCTTCATGCTGGAAGATCTGCACAAGCCGGTCATCATCACCGGCTCCCAGATCCCGCTGGCCGAGCTGCGTTCCGACGGTCAGCAGAACCTGCTCAACGCCCTCTACATCGCGGCCAACTACCCGATCCACGAGGTGACGCTGTTCTTCAACAACCAGCTCTATCGCGGCAACCGCAGCAAGAAGGTGCACGCCGATGGCTTTCACGCCTTCGATTCCCCCAACTACCCGCCGCTGCTCAATGCCGGGATCGCCATCTCGCTGGAAGCGGGCGAGTTGGGCATACCGTCCGCGCGGCCGCTGGTGCTGCACGATATCACCCCCCAGCCGATCGGCGTGGTGACCCTCTATCCGGGGATCTCCAGCGAGGTAATCGCCAATATCCTGCAACAGCCGGTGAAGGCGCTGATCTTGCTGTCGTTCGGGGTGGGCAATGCGCCGCAGAACCCGGCCATGCTGGCGCTGCTCTCCGAGGCTTCGGCTCGTGGCGTCATCATCGTCAACCTGAGCCAGTGCCTGCACGGCAAGGTCAACATGGGTGGCTACGCCACTGGCAATGCCTTGTCACGGGCCGGGGTGATCTCGGGCTTTGACATGACCGCCGAGGCGGCGCTCACCAAGCTGCACTTCCTGCTGAGCCAGGAGTTGCCCTCCCACCGCATTCGCGAGCTGATGCAGCAGTCCCTGCGCGGGGAGCTGACCCCCTGACTGGTTGCCCCTCACCCTAACCCTCTCCCGGCGGGAGAGGGAATAGAGCGAGGTGCTGTTGGCCACGAGGCTTGCCATGAAGAGCGTCGGCAGGTGGCTAATGCCAGTCAGTTA
>NZ_CDBR01000106.1 GCF_000819685.1 Aeromonas allosaccharophila
TGCGTGCATTCTTGTTGGCCAGTGCCACTACCGTTACATTATGGTTACGTCGCTCCATTACCCCCGCAAGCCAGCTTCCTGCGTACTCTGTCTTACGCTCAGCGACCCGGAGCACGGAGCGGGCCCCGTGGATCAGCAGTGTGCGTAGATAGATGTCACCGCGTTTGCTTATCCCCAACAGGGTCTGCTTGCCGCCGCTGGAATGTTGCTTGGGTACCAAGCCCAGCCAGGCTGCTAGCTGGCGGCCATTTTCGAACTGCTTTGCATCGCCGATAGACGCTACCAGTGCACTGGCCGTGAGAGGACCAATACCCGGCATCTTAGCCAGCTTCTGGCTTGCCGAGTTTTCTTTGTGCCAACACCAGATCTGCTCTTCCAGTTCATTCACCTGCTTGGCGAGCTCTTTGAGGTGCTCCCCTAAACGCTCAATTAATTGACGAAACGTTCCGGGTAGGTTGTTCTCTGCATCCTCCAGGAGCTCGGGCAATCGTAGGCTAATGTGTGCAATACCTTTAGGGACAATGATGCCATGTTCAGCCAGCAGGCCCCTGATTTGATTAGCTTGTGCCGTTCTGGCTTTGACGAACCCTTGCCTTGCGCGATGTAGCGCCAACACGGCTAACTGCTCGCCATTTTTTATTGGCACAAACCGCATATTGGGTCGGGTGACGGCTTCGCAGATAGCTTCTGCATCCGCAGCATCGTTCTTGTTGGTCTTCACATAGGGCTTAACGAACTGCGGCGCCATCAGTTTGACGGTATGCCCCATTCCTTGCAGTTTATTGGCCCAGTAATGGGCACTGCCGCATGCCTCCATGCCGATCAGGCTAGGAGGAAGATTGGTAAAGAATGAGAGCATCTGATCCCGCTTCAACTGTCGCTTGAGGACCGTCTTGCCATGTTGATCAACGCCATGTAATTGGAAGAGATGTTTTGCCAGATCAATGCCGATAGTCGTAGCCTTCATGGTGGTCGCCTCTCTCATCAGTGGGAACTTACATTCGCCACTTTGGCACTCAGATGCCGTTTTGGGGAGGGGCGACCATCCCATTAGCTATAGTCCGGTGTGCACAACGGCACATTCATCAACTCGAACAGGGAGTCGAGTAGTCCCTGAGTGGCCCGCCGACAGAGATCGAAAATCCCCTTGAGCATCATAAAGGTACACATGGCCTG
>NZ_CDBR01000107.1 GCF_000819685.1 Aeromonas allosaccharophila
GTTCATGATCTTGCCCTGGGGTGGTGATACACCTTATATATAACAGCAGGAATGCTCTCTATGGAAGTTATTGAAACTAGTAACTACTACCAATTGCTCCAACATAAATCTTCTCGAAAGTTATTGGTGGTATGCTCTTCACTTGACACTCGGGCTCCCAAATTTACTTTTTGGAAGTTAGCACAAAAACTAAATTGCAATTGTTTGTTTCTGAATAGTCCAATGACTCATTGGTATAGGAATGGAGTTGTAGGCATTCCGAATGGAGTTTATGGTGTTAGAGATAAAATTTGGGATGTTCAAAAAAAGTTATTGATTGAGGAGACAATATTTTTTGGTGTAAGTATGGGGGGGTATGGGGCCATATTATTTGGTTCATTATCAAATGCAGACCACATAATATCTTTTTCTGTAGAACCACTACTTGGTGTGCCCGGTGGGCGTACAGAGGTTACTAGAAATAAATTTCAACCGTTATATCCGGACCTGCGGTCATTAAAAATACCTAAACTCACTCTTATTTATGGCGAAATGGATATCGCTGATACAATTGGCGCATCTCTTCTCAATGAGTACTGTGATAACATAATCGTATATAAGCTGCCATATGCCGAGCATGATGTGGCAAATAGCTTGAATTATAGAGGTGAGCTTCTTCCTCTTTTGGAGAAACTTATTTATGGGGGAGAGGTTACAAATACATCTATAGTGAGAACGTCTATATCACCAGGTGTTTTTAACCTCATTTACCATATTAATAATGATTACCGGGCTCGTAGATGGGAACTTGTAAAGACGACATTAGAAAATCATACCTCAGTTGTGAGGGAGTCATTGTTACTTAAATTTATATATGCCACATGCCAGTATAAAACAGGAAGTTTTAGTAGTGCGAAATACTTATTGGTTGATATCTTAAAAATAGAAAGGCAATGCCCACACGTTTGGGGGTTGATTTCATCATGCGACATTAAGCTTGGGCTATATGAAATGGCTGTTAAGAGTGCTGATACTGCTATACGATTAAAGCCTGCTTATAGTCTTTTCCATATGACCAAGTGCATGGCATTGGAGGGGCTTGGTCTTTATAGTGAAGCATATGAGGAAGTTAAAATAAGTTGCATGCTGAACCCAAGGCATAAAATGTATTTTGAGGTGCTAAATAAATTAGCGCGGTTATCAAGCCGAGAAACGGTTGAGCTTGCACCCTTGATTCAACAGAAAAAAGACACTGCATTTTTAAATAAGATAAATGCTCTATTTGATAATTCGCAAGCTTTGAACTTTGACCTGTCATTATTTAACTAGCCCTTCTGGCTAGAGGTGATTTAATAAAGTTTAAAAGCAATCTTGCTTTTCATAAAAATAACCATTTAAATTTATTTGTTGCACGCAAGTTTGTGCGCATTGATATGTATCGCCATCTTTTTTGAGAGTATTTAAATATGAAAATTGCGTTTTATATTGAACCGTGGATAGAAATGCAAAATCCTCAGTTTAGATTAGGTGCATTTACAAATGTAATATTGAAACAAGCCGAAATATTAGATAGAGATGGGCATGAGATCACTCTATTCACAAATGATAATATCAGGCTTTACATAGATTCTAGTAATGAGCTATATCAAAAGTTCAATAAGATACATATATCTCAAAATGAACTATCAAAAGTGTCTAATTCATATTATGAGGCTGCTGAATTATTGTATAATAGCACTGCAGACTCTATGAAAATAGAAGAGTATTGCCAAGCCTTTAGGTGTTCCTGTGGAAATTATAAGCCCGATATAATAATCTCATGGGAGTCATTGACTTCACATTTGAAGAACATTTATCCTGATGCGTTGATTCTCCATATGATGCCAGGAATATTCAGTCGATTACCATTCCCTCAGCTTATTTCTTTTGATACTGAAGGTTTATTTAAAGACTCTGTTTTAGTAAAAGATGCTGACAGGATAATTTCAAATGGTTTAACCATAGAAGAAAAAAAATTACTAGAAAAGGTCAGGGAGCATTATTTCAATCGGTATTTAACTGACCACTCTCCCTTTAAAAGAGAAATTGAAAGGCATTTAAGAAAGTTTAATAAAAGTATTCTAGTTCCTTTGCAGGTGTCAGGTTATTTTGCGTATGATCAAAATTGTGGATTTAAAAATCAATTTGATTTTTTAATCTATGCTTTAGAGAGAATTCCAAGTGATGTTGGGGTGTTAGTTACTCAATATTTCACTCACCATACTAAAGATATTGCAATTACTGAGGATAATATTGCATATATAAATGATAGGTATAAAAATGTTTTCTTTGACACTTCTTTTAATAAAGTTGATGGTATTTCACAATACTTGATGTCTTTAGTTGATGGCGTAATGACGGTTTCCTCTTCTATAGGTCTCCAAAGCTTGCTATGGGAGAAACCAATTTTTACTGTGGGCCATTCTCACTTATCCTCTCTTTGTCATGGGCAAACAACTGAAGATATCAGATCGGCTTTAAACTCTGGCTATAGAAAAGAATTAGATGCTGTTGCTGCATTTATTTTATGTAAAATGCATCCAATGTCTTCAGATTATCTATATAGTGGTAATAATTTATCACGCTATATCACATCAATATATAATAATTACAAGATGAATATGCGTGGATTTGAATTATATCAGCCTATACATAACATAGATAGGTATGCTAGATTATTGATTGAGAAAACAAAATTTAAGAGGGCAATTGTTAAATTAACACAAGAGAGTTTTTTAGGTGATAATGATATAAAAGAAATAAAATCATTTGCATCAAGAGTTAGTAATATACGTAAGCCTTCATTTAAAATCGTGTCATTTGATATATTTGATACACTTCTTGTTAGACCATACTCGAAACCAGTTGATTTGTTTAAGAAGTTAGATAGTGATGTATCATCATATACAAATGGACGCATTTTAAACTTTCATAAATTGAGGCAGGAGGCCGAAAAATCATTAAGAAATGAAAAGGGATTGTCAAAGTCAGTCTTTAAAGAAATAAAGCTTAATGAGATATATGATAGGCTTAATGCATTAACTAATAACGAACTTAGCTCAACTGAAATAAATTATTTAATTGATCTTGAGATTTCTGAAGAACTATCTTGTCTTTATCCAAGAGAATCTGGGATGAAGCTTTTTAGAGAGGCCGTACGGTGCGGCAAACGTGTTATTATTGTTTCCGACATGTATTTACCAGAAAGTGCGATTGTCGAAATTTTAAATAAAAATGGCATCGTTGGTTATGAGAAATTATTCTTGTCATCAACAATTGGTTTAAGAAAACATGAAGGTGATCTATTTAAATATGTAACGAAAGATTTAAAAGTCAAGCCAGAAGAAATTATTCACATTGGTGATAATGAACATGGTGATATACAAATGGCCAAGGAAAATGGTTATTCCACTCTTTGGACCCCAAGAACCATGGAACTTTTTTATAAAAACAAAAAATATAATAAATTATTTTGGAGGCATAGGAATTCAACATCAATATCAGAGAGTGTTGTAATCTCTATATGTGCGAACAAATTTTATGATGACCCCACGCATCATTTCAATGATGAGTCACACTTTAATGGAGATACCTATAACCTAGGTTATTTGGGTCTTGGTTGGCTAATGCTTGCTTATACCAAATGGCTGATTGAAACAGCCATCAAAGATAAGATAGATACATTGTTTTTCTTAAGCCGGGATGGCGAGATTATGATGGAAACTTATAATAAGTTATCATCTTTCTATCCGCTTGCGCCAAAAGCTAAGTATCTATATTGCTCTAGGCGTGCAGCCAGAGTTGCATCAATTTCCTCAGAGAATGATATAATCGAAATCTGTAACACTAGTTTTAGCTCTGGTGTATTAAGGGACTTTTTTTTAAATAAATTCAATATTGATATATGCTTGTTATCAGAAAGCGTGATGGCAAATTATGGTTTTAACTCTGTACTTGATGAGATTAAAAAACAAGATATCCCAAAGATAATATCTTTTGCTCTTGGCATTAAAGGTTTTATTTATAAAAACTCAAGCCATGAGCGAGTAAATTATAATAAGTATTTAGATGATATCGGATTTACCTCGGAAAAAAGTTCGGCTGTGGTTGATATTGGATATGCTGGGTCAATGCAAGCTGCACTAAAAAAAATAACGCAAAGAGAAGTTTTAACCGGATACTATTTGCTTACGTTCGCAGAGGCCAAGGACCTAGAACTTTCTGGGAATATTATAAAGGGGTTCTGCGGAGACTTTTTAAGAAAAGAGTACTCTTGGCATCCTATTTGTCGTCTTGGATTGGCCTTTGAAGTTGTCTTTAGCAGCAAAGCAGGCTCCTTTATTAAGATGGCTTTGGATAGTGATGGAATGACCTATCCTATATTGGAGTCTACAATAAATGAAGGTAAGAAGAAAAGTTTGATAGATGGCTTGCGAGCAGGCTCGCATGATTTCATCGATGATTTTTGCCGACACATGGGATATGACTTAGCTCGTATATCGTTCGATAATCAATCATGCTTATCTGTATATGTCGATTATTTAGATAACCCATCACTTAATGATGTGAATATAATGCATGAAATTAATTTTGACGATAATTTTTCTCTTGCGGGAGAAAAATATATGATCCCTCCCATAACAGATAAAAGTAAGTTGATTGATTTGCAACGAAAGTCCGTTTGGAAAAAAGGTACTGAAGTACTATTCAAATCAATGATGGATAATAAGAAAACACTTACCACACCGATTAAAAGTACTATAAATGCTCAACCAGCAGAGAGAGCATTAACTGTTATTGACTCAGAAATTCAAATGCATCATAGACTCGCAGCAAATAAATTTTTCCGTCTTGCTGTATTTCTATTCGGCGGCAAAAGTAAATATAGAAAGCTGACCACAAATCCGACACAGTTTTTTTTAGACTCAAAGCATTTCTAATATATATGCCTTATATAAAAGACGATATTAAATATCCATCTATTCAAACACCTGAACGATTACTGTTTAAGAATAGCCCGATATGTGAAACCCCAATAAGTATCGGCTGTTCAAGCCACTTTGATATAAAAAAGATAGGTGCTTTTACCTATATTCGTTCAGGCTGTACATTTAAAAATGTAGAGAGAATTGGTCGGTTCTGTTCAATCGCACCCAATTGCACTTTTGGACCAGAAGAGCACAATATGGAGTTTATAACAACATCATCAATTCTGAATAGTCAAGCCCAATGGAACTTTTCTGTTTTATTTAATGATTTTTGGAATGAAAACATTCAGTCATTAAAGCGTGTAAGATTGATGTTGAATGATCTAAATTTTAGAAATAACAAAAAAATAAGTATTGGTAATGACGTTTGGATTGGTCAAAATGTTACTGTGCTGCGTGGAGTAACAATTGGTGACGGTGCGGTAATTGGTGCAAATAGTGTGGTGACAAAAAATGTACCGCCTTACTCTATTGTTGCTGGGGTTCCCGCCAGAGAGATTAAAAAAAGATTCAATGATGAAACTATATCCTTATTGATGGAGGCTAAGTGGTGGAATTACTCTATAAGCGTTATTTCAGGAATTGATTTGTCTAACGCATTGAATGCAGCTAGGTTTATCATAAATAATCGAGAGAAATTATTAATCGCTACATATAACGAAGTCAGCATTAGGTGAACATATGTTTGTAATCGCAGGCCCCTGTGTAATTGAATCCGAGCAACTGGTGATGGATGTTGCCGGTCGTATTAAAGAGATTACCAACAAACTGGGTATGGAGTATATTTTCAAATCCAGTTTTGACAAAGCCAACCGTAGCTCAACTGGCAGCTTCCGTGGTCCCGGTATGGAGCGTGGTTTGCAGATCCTGCAAAAGGTGAAAGAGACCTATGGTTTGCGGGTGTTGACTGACGTTCATGAAGATACGCCAGTGGAAGAAGTGGCCAGTGTTGTCGATGTGCTGCAAACTCCGGCTTTTCTGGTTCGCCAGACCAACTTTATTCAGCGGGTGGCGCGCTGTGGCAAGCCGGTCAATATCAAGAAAGGGCAATTCCAGGCCCCTTGGGATATGGAGCAGGTGGTCAAGAAGTGCCATGAAGTGGGCAATCAGGATATCTGGTTGTGCGATCGTGGCACCTCATTTGGTTACAACACCCTGATCTCCGATATGCGTGGTTTGCCCGTGATGCGCCGTACCGGTTGCAAAGTGGTATTTGATGCAACCCACTCGGTACAACAACCGGGCGGGCAGGGTGCCACCAGCGGTGGTCAGCGCGAGTTTGTGCCCGTGCTGGCTCGTGCAGCGGTTGCGGTGGGTGTGGATGGTCTCTTTATGGAAACCCATCCCGAGCCAGCCAAGGCGCTAAGTGATGGTCCGAATATGCTGCCTCTTTCCGTCATGGAGGAGATGCTGACCGTATTGGCCGAGCTTGACAGTGTTACCCGTACTCATCGCTTCCTTGAAGACGCGCTGGTCTGAGTTATCTGATTGATGCCGTGCCGGTTTACTCACGCGATTGCGGTCGTGCGCCGTACTTTAGTGGCAAGTGTGAGCCGGTAAACAGGGAGTGCCTTGCGGTACTCCCTTTTATTTTTCTATTAAATGGTTGGTTCTGTTATGGCCTACAAAATTGTCATTCCTGCCCGATATGGCTCAAGCCGCCTGCCCGGTAAACCCCTTGCAATGATTGGTGCCAACCCCATGGTATGGCACGTCTGGCAGCGAGCTCTGGAAACCGGGTGTCCTGCCAGTGATATCTGGGTTGCTACCGATGATCAGCGGATCATGGATGTGGTCGCCGGTTTCGGCGCCAATGTGATGATGACCGGCATCCATCACAGTTGTGGCTCCGACCGGTTGGCTGAAGTGGCTGCCATCCGGGGGTGGGGAGAGGATGAGATTGTGGTGAATGTGCAGGGGGATGAGCCCTTGCTGCCAGCCGGGATGATCGGATTGGCGGCCACTACGCTGGCGAATGATGCGGAGTGTGGTATTGCCACCTTGGCATGCCCCATCACTGATATGGCACAGGTCATGGCCGCCCAGTGTGTCAAGGTTGTGACCAACAAGGCTGATCAGGCTCTCTATTTTTCCCGTGCTCCGGTGCCGTGGGCGAGGGAGCATTTCACCTCTTTGCAGCAGGGGGGCGTCATGCCAGATAGCCCCTCTACTCACTGGCTGCGGCATATCGGTTTGTATGCCTACCGCGTCAAGACGCTCAAGGCGTTGAGCCATTTACCACCAGCCCCTATGGAGCAGCTGGAATCACTCGAGCAGTTGCGTGCGCTTTGGCACGGTATCCGGATTGCGGTAGCGACTGTGGATCAAGCGCCTCCCCATGGTGTCGATACCCCGGAGGATTTGGCCCGTATTCAACGCCACTTCCAGCATGAGAGGGTGGCTGAACGTTAATCGAGACTGTTCAGTCGCTGTGCTGGTCACCTCAACCGGCCAGCCATCCTTTTATCTGCTCACCTGATTGTTCCATACAGGGGCTGTGGCCCTATTCCTCTGGACGATTTATGAAACCTGTTCTTGTTGTGAATCTGATAGCGACCTACCCAACCGGTCGCCACCCTGAAAGCTGTGCCCGCTCTTCGTGGCGAGTGGCCGCAGCTCGGGTGCCCGATATTGATACTGTGGTCGGTGTCTATGAAGGCATGGTGGTAGCGGTGATCCGCGGGTGCTCTCTGGTGCCGAGTACGCCCGAGGTGGTGGGTGATGATTGGGATGAGGCTTGTCGGGGACGCTATTACGCGTTGGGCGGCGAGGCTTTTACCGATCGGGATGTGTCTGTCTGGTCACTGACCCGCTGCCCACAGTTGCTGGCGCCCTTGTCGAGCGTACAGGGGATCCGTTATCTCTCGCGCGACGAGTTCGACAGGATCCCGATGGGAAATGTGCAGTTGAAGTGATCCGGATTGGCAAGCCCCTTGGTAGTCTATTTAACCGATATTTTTAAACCATCCTCCTTTTATCCCCCTTACTGAAATCCGAGATTTTTCATGACTCTATGGACACAATCCAGCGGCATTCTGGCGCGCAGGCGGCAGATCTCTGTCTGTCTCGGCCAACCATTGGCCCGACTTGAGCCCTCTTCTGAGAGCTTGCCACAAGCGGGCGATGTGCTGGTCGGCTGGGGCCAGAAGGCCAATACCGGTCAGATTAAACAGAAGGCGCAGGAATTGGGGTTGCCCTATTGGCAGCTGGAAGATGGTTTTATCGGTTATATCGGCCATCCCGCCAGAGAGGGGGTGGCGCTCTCTCTTATCGCCGATCCGGTGGGCATTTACTACGATGCTCGCCAGCCCAGCCAGCTTGAGCAGTTGATTGCCACCCCTTGTGATGCCGAGATGCTGGCGCGCGCCGAGCGGCTGATCAGAGAGTTGGTGCACCTTGGCATTACCAAATACAACTGTTATGCCACGCGTCCCGATGCCATTGCCACCCCGGCGCCGTATGGTGAAGAGCAGGGGTTGCCTGTCTCTTTGGCCGAGGGGTTGCTGCAAGATGGCAGACCCAGGGTATTGCTGGTCGATCAGGTGGCGGGGGATCTCTCCATCCCGGGGGCACTGGCCAGCGAGGCCGATTTCTTGGTCATGGTAGCGGCGGCACGCCGCAATCATCCTGGAGCTCGTCTGCTGCTGCGCACTCACCCTGACACCCGCTTTGGCAAGAAGCGCGGGGTGCTGGCGCGATTGACGCAAAAGCTCCCTGAGCTGGCAGATCTGGAGATAGTGAGCGAGCCCTGTCATCCCCATCTCCTGCTTAAGAGGGTGGATGCGGTCTATACCGTCTCTTCCCAACTGGGGTTCGAGGCGTTGCTAATTGGCAAGCCGGTCCACTGCTTTGGCATGCCTTTCTACGCCGGTTGGGGCTTGACCCATGACACCAAGCGCTGCGAACGGCGTATGCTGGCAAGGGCTGATGGGGCGATTTCGCTGTCACAACTGGTGGCGGCGGCGCTGATTTGTTATCCCCGTTATGTCGACCCTGTGCTGGGGGAACGCTGCGAAGTTGAAGATGTCGTCAAGCTGCTGGCCCGCCAGCAGATGGCGCCAGCCCGCTGGCGGCGGCTTTATCTGGTGGGTTTTTCGCTCTGGAAGCGTGCCTTTATGCGCACCTTTTGTGCCCATCTGGCCGATGAGTTGCGGTTTGTCAGGCGCTCACCCGGACGGTTGACCGGTGATGAGCAGGTGCTGGTATGGGGTAGCCGTTATCCCGAACTGGTCTCGGCCATCCGGGTCGAGGATGGTTTTATCCGCTCGAGTGGCCTTGGCTCCAATCTCTGTAGGCCGTCGTCACTCTCTATCGATCCGGTCGGGATCTACTTCGACAGTCGCCGCCCCAGTGCGCTTGAGCAACTGCTCAATTACGAGCCAATCGACGAGGCGCTGTTGGCTCGGGGCAACAGGCTGCTGGCGTTGCTGCGCCGATCTCGGGTCAGCAAATACAACGTGGGGACGAGCATGCCATTCCTGCCGCCACAAGATGGCCGCGAGTTGGTGCTGGTGGTGGGACAGGTTGATGGCGATGCCTCCATTCTCTGCGGCAGCCCGGTGATCCGTAGTAACGAGCAGTTGCTGTGGGCGGTGCGAGCCGCCAAACCGCAGGCGCATATTCTGTTCAAGCCCCACCCTGATGTGGTGTGTGGCAACCGGGAAGGGACCATCTCGGCAAGTTGCCTGGCCGAATGTGTTGATACTCAGGTGATCCAGTGCGATCTCGCTTCCCTCTATCCCCATATCGACGAGCTGCACACCATGACTTCACTCAGTGGCTTCGAGGCGCTGGTGCAGGGGGTCAAGGTCACAACCTGGGGGCAACCCTTTTACAGCGGTTGGGGCCTGACCCACGACATCCATCCGCCTGCCAGACGCGAGCGTCCCTTGCCGTTGGCGGCACTGGTTTGTCTGACCCTTGCCACTTATCCCCGTTATATCGATTGGCAATCAGGCTTATGGTGCAGCCCCGAACAGTTGATCCGCAAACTGGCGGCACACAAGCCCCTTGCCATGAGCGGTGCGAGCCGTTGGCGACGCTGGCACCTCAAGCTCCGCTTTCTGGTTGATACCCTCAAACCCACTCGCTCTCTGCTCTCCTGATGGACCCTCGTCGTATGAACGTGTTGTTGTTGCAGGGGCCACTTGGCCCCTTTTATCAAACCTTGAGCCAGCATCTGGTTCGGGCTGGCCATCAGGTGGTGAAGATCAATTTCAACGGTGGTGACGAGTGCTGGCCCTGTGCCGGGATCTCTATCAGTTATCACGGCGAGCCAGATGGCTGGAATACGTTTCTGCGACGGATGTTGAAGGAATATTCAATCAATACAGTGCTTTGTTACGGCGATTGTCGTTATTACCACAAGGTGGCGAGCCAGGTGTGTGAGCTCAAGGGATTGTCATTCTGGGCATTGGAGGAGGGGTATCTGCGTCCCGATTTTGTGACCCTTGAGCCGGGCGGCGTCAATGCGTTCAGCCCCTGGTATGAAGAGCGCGCCAGATTGCCGCGAGTAGACTGGCCCGCCGAGTTTATTGCACCTCTCAAGGTGGGCAAGACGTTTGCCGCCAGAGCCTGGTATGCCAGCCGCTATCACATCAACAAAGCAATCAAGCAGTCACGTTATCCCCATTTTGTCGATCACCGCCCCTGGACGCTCTGGCAGGAGGCGAGGGGGTGGCTGAGAAGTGGGTGGATCAAATATGGTCATCGGCATCGCGATCGAGCACTACTCCATCGCTTCAAGGAACATGCCGGGCAACTCTTCTTGGTGCCGCTGCAGGTGAGTGAAGATTTTCAAATAAGAGAGCACTCCGAGTTTGGTGACCTGGAGGAGATGATCTCGGAGGTGGTCAGTTCGTTTGCCCGCCACGCCAATCCGGATGATGTGCTGCTATTCAAACATCACCCAATGGACCGGGGGTATGTCAGCTACCGTGACTGTATCGATCGACTCATCGCCGAGCATGGTTTGGCGGGGCGGATCTTTTATGGTTATGAATGGCCGCTTCCGGCCCTTTACCCACTGCTCAAGGGGGTGATCACCATCAATAGCACGGTTGGGCTGTCAGCCCTGTTGCATCAGGTACCTACCATCTGCCTTGGCCGTGCGATCTATGACATTAAGGGGTTGACCACCACAGGTCCGCTTTCCTCTTTCTGGCAACATCAGAGCCCGGTTTGTGAAGCGACCTTTCAGCGAGCCAGAAATTCCCTGCTGCACCTCACCCAGCTTAATGCCAGCTTCTATCGCCATCTTGATACGGGGGCTGAGGCGGTGCTCGCAAGGATGCGGCTTGCCGAAACGGCGGTCACTCATGAACCTGCGTTGCACAGAGAGCCAACTCGTTCACGTGGAGCATAGATAAGCAGGGAAATTGATCACCAGAGCCATTCGCCCATAGGGACTCCGATATTTTCAACCCACGAATTTCATTCTCTTTCGTAAAAAAATAAATAACCATCAAGGATGCTGATATGAAAACTAAGCCATATATGTTGGCCATTCCGCTATTGTGCTTGCCTGTTGTTTCGCGTGCCGCGGATGATTTTTCAATTTTAATTCATGGAGCCGCAATTCATAGTGATTGCACCAAAGGAAAGGGAAAGAAAAGCAAGAGTTGTGAGTTTAATAATTTCAATCCGGGATTAGGGTTGGCCTGGGCTTTTGGGGGCGATAACGACACTGGCAAGCTGGCGGTGCGCGGAGGGGCATATAAGGACTCTTTCAGCGAGACGGCTTTATACGGTGCGCTCTCATATCGCAAGGAGTGGTATTTTACCGAGCATGCCTTTGCTGGCCTGGGGTTTCAGGCCGGTTATCTCAATGGTTCTGGCCTGGATGGCTTTGCTGCCTTGCCGATGGTGACGCTGGGCTACAAGTCAGTGGCGTTGGAAGTGGGATATGCGCCAAAGATCGATTTTGCATTGGGTAGCAAGCATGTTGCCGTGACGACATTCTCTTTACGCTGGAACTTGTAACTATAAGGGGTTATTAATGCATATATTATTTATTGGCATTCAATTCTGACGTGCTAATGATTTTTAATAAATTCAAACTATATGCTGATATATTCATGGGTGTATTTTGACAAAATCAGTCAATTTGAATTTTGAACTTATCTGCTCTCATGCAACATAGATATTTTTATGCGCAAAGGGGGCTCAAAAGGCGCTCTGTGCGGTTGATGGGGGCCACAACGCAGTTAATTTTTGTCACGATCTATGCGGTTGACATTTCATTATTTTTCTTTATAAAGGTATGATAGACATCATAGCAATGACCTGAGACAATCTTGCTGCTTTTGTAGCTATAGAGAATTGCGTAAGCTATTGAGTTTGAAGGTTATATTTGTGCTGCAACATGTGAGAGCGAGGGTTCGAATCCCTCCCTCACCGCCAAATTAAAAAAACCGACCTCAGGGTCGGTTTTTTGCTTTCCAGCAAATGCAAACACCTATGCCGACAAGGGAGCACAAGCCACGCAGTGGCGGATCATCCACGCTCTCACCACCCCGGTTTGCAAAGCCCTGATGGCAACATCAGGACTGTTCGTATTTCCAGCTCACGTCCCCCTATCCTGCTCTTGTGATTGCCCAACCCGACAAACGATCCCCCTGTCACGGCGCAGTGCAACAAGGTGATTGCAAGGCCATCTCATTAGCGCAACACACCTCCCCTTGCGAATGTTACTCAGCGCCCATTAATTGCTCAGCGATTGGATATCATTTTGAAAAACTGATACTTAAGTAGCTACACTAGCCATTATCAACATGCAGGGACGTGTAAAAAATGAGTTTGATTGGCTTGGTACTGGCGTTGATCGCCATCCTTGGCGGCAACATGATCGAGGGTGGTCACCCCAGTGCACTGCTCGATCTGCCCGCATTCCTTATCGTAATCGGCGGCACCATAGGTGCTGCGCTGACCCAGTTTCCTTTCTCCGTCGTCGGCAGCACCTTGAAGCGCTTCAAATGGCTGCTCTCCCCCCTCAAACTCGACATGCAGGAACAGGCCCAGTTGCTGGAGACCCTGGCAGGCAACGCCCGCCGCAGCGGTATGCTGGCGCTGGAAGGGATGATCGAGGAGATCAAGGATCCCTTCCTGAAGAAAGGGGTGCAGATGATGGTCGATGGCTACGAGAAGAACAAAATCCACGAGGTGCTGGAGAACGAGATCGAATTTGAACAGGAAGATCTCGAACAAACGGTCAAATTCTATGAAGCCATGGGGGGCTACTGCCCAACCATGGGGATCGTCGGCGCGGTATTTGGCCTGATCCACGCCATGGGTCTGCTGGATGCCCCAGACAAGCTGGGTGGCGCCATCGCGGTGGCCTTTATCGCCACCATCTACGGGGTATCCGCCGCCAACCTGATCTTCTTGCCGTTCGGCAACCGCTACAAGGGGTTTGCCCACCAGATCCGCCACTACAAGGAGATGACCCTGACCGGCATTCTCTGCATCGTGGATGGCGAGTCCCAAGCGCGCCTGCAAGTTACCCTCGAACCTTATCTGGGAGGCCATGGTGGCCAAAAAGAAAAAAGCTGAAGCGCCGGAGAACCACGAACGCTGGCTGGTCTCCTATGCCGACTTCATGACCCTGCTGTTCGCCCTGTTTGTGGTGCTCTACTCCTTTGCCATGGCCAAGCAGTCCGAAACGCGGGTGCTTATCCAGGGCTTTATCGAGTCACTGGGTAAAATCGGCCTCATCTCCCCGCCTGCCGGCTCACCCGTGATGCAGGGCGGTACCGGCATTCTTGAACCGGAATCGAAGACCACCCCCAGCAGCTCGGAAAAAGAGACCCTGCTGGATAAAGAGGCGCAACCCGCAGCATCGGACCCCTTCAACGAGACCATAGGTGCCTCGGAAAAACCGAGCGCCACCGAAGCCTGGCCCCACAAGACCAAGGAGCAGGAGTGGGTGCAGGTGACCAAGCAGAAGCTGGAACAGCAGCTCAAGGCCCAGATTGAATCGAAGGATCTGGAGGTCGAGCAGCTTGGCAGTCAGCTGGTGATCCGCATCGGCGAGAAGGCGCTGTTCCCCTCCGATTCGGCGTTCCTGCAACCCCAGTTCGTCCCGTTGGTCCACAAGATCTCCGGCATTTTGTCCAATATTCCGGGGCAGGTGGTGGTCACCGGTCATACCGACAACTCCCAGGCGCCGGTGGAGCTCTATCGCAATAACTGGGAGCTCTCGGTGCTGCGGGCCTCCTCCATCGTGCAGACCATGCTGGCAAACCCCCAGCTGGATGCCAGACGGGTCATTGCCCAGGGTGTTGCCGACACCCAGCCCCGTTTCGCCAATGACACTCCTGAACATCGCCAGGCGAACCGCCGGGTCGATATCACCCTCTCCCAAGGCAAGGCAGCAGAAGAGTCGCTGCAACTGCTCAAGCCCTAACCACCCCGCTCCCGCCTCGCGCGGGAGTCTCTTTTTAAAAACAAATAACTCAGTAATATCAACACCATAAGATCTTAATGATAATGATTGCCATTTATTGTCAAGTGGTCAGGCCTCTGCAATAATGCCGCCCCCCAGGCTTAAATAAAAACAATTATCATTATGAACAAACTGCTTCAGGCATGGCCGGCACTCCTGTGTGCCTCGGCTGGCGCGGCCAATCTTCCCCCTGTGGAGAAGGCGCGCAGCGACGACACCATCATTGTCACCGGGCAACGGGTACAACAGAAACTCTCCGATGTCTCCGGCTCCATCACCGTCATCACCCAGGAAGAGCTGGACCGTCAGGTCGCCAGCGAGCTGACCCATGTGTTTCGCAAGATCCCCGGTGTCTCAGTCACCGGCTCTGCCGGGCGACCGCAAAACATCAGCGTGCGCGGCATCGGGGGCAACCGCATCCTGCTGATCAA
The DNA here is from genome assembly GCF_000819685.1 of Aeromonas allosaccharophila. Taxonomy (GTDB): domain Bacteria; phylum Pseudomonadota; class Gammaproteobacteria; order Enterobacterales; family Aeromonadaceae; genus Aeromonas; species Aeromonas allosaccharophila. Next base: position 14,880 of record NZ_CDBR01000107.1, read on the forward strand.
GGATGGGGTGCGCGTCAGCGACGGCTTTGGCGCCGACAACATCAATGACAAGGTGGGGCGCTTCAACTTCGACCTTGATGACATCAAGCAGATTGAGGTGGCCAAGGGGGCCGGTTCCTCCCTGCATGGCTCGGATGCCATCGGCGGCACCGTGGTGATGAATACCAAGCAGCCGGAAGATTATCTGCAACAGCAGGATAGCTATCTGGCGGCCAAGACCCTCTACGGTGGCGACAGCAACAAGAAGAAACTCAGCATGACCGGCGCGGTGCGGGCGCTGGAGAGCGAACATCTGTTGCGCCTCTCCGGCTGGCGCGGTAACGAAACCGCCAACTTTGAGGAGAGCCGCATTCCGGCAGATCTGGATGGCATGAGTGCCTCCACCAGCAGCCGCCTCCCCCTCAATGCCCATCACGCCCTGCGACTGGAGCTGGACTACTACGAGGATCACGCCAAACGCCTGATGGGCCCCAAAGCGGTGCCCCAACCCGATGGCAGCTGGAATGTGGTCGGCTTTCAGGAAAACAGTGATCAACGTACTCAGGGGGGTAAGTTCAGCTGGGAAGCCAACGATCTGGGCGTGGTCGATACCCTCAACTGGAGCCTGTTTGGCAATCAGTCCCGCAACGAGGCCAACCAGCGCCAGCTGCTGCGCAACGATGCCCTGAGCGGCTATCCCAGATATCGCAGCCAGCGCACCCTCTCCACGTTCGAGGAGCTGCGCCTTGGCAGCGAGCTGGAGCTGCAGAGCAAGCTGAGCACCGGCGCGCTGGATCACACCTTCAGCTACGGTGTGGAAGTGGAGCAGGCCAACCACGAGCGGCCGGTCAGCAATCTGACCCTGGAAGATGGCATCACCACCCAGGGACAGAAAGCCCCCTTCAGCAAGGCCGAGACCCGCCGCGATGGCATCTGGCTGAGCGATGTGATCGATCTGGGCAGCTGGCAGTTTACCCCGACCCTGCGCTTTGACCGCCAGCGCCTGCGCGCACCGGACAGTAATCTGGCCGAGAACCACAGCGACCACATCTCCCCCAGTCTGGCGGCCAGTTACCGCTTCAACGAGACATGGCGCAGCTGGCTCAGCTATGCCAACGGCTTCCGCGCCCCCGCTTACGATCAGGTTTACGGCAACATTCCCCACTACTTTGCCATGCCGCCGTTCGAGATCATTGCCAACCCCAACCTCAAGGAGGAGACCAGCCACAGTCTGGAGTGGGGAGTGAATGGCCAAAGTGACAACTGGAGCGTCAAACCAGCCGTTTTCTACAACCGCTACTACAACTTCATCGACTGGCGCCAGACCGGTTTCCGCCTCGATGACGGGGTCTTCCTGCGCCAGTATCGCAACGTCGCCAAAGCAGAAACCTGGGGCGCCGAGCTGGCCGCCAGCCTCTGGCTGAGCGACGAGTGGGAGCTTTCGACCAATCTGGCCTGGATGGATGGCAAGGATCACCGCGGCGAGCCGCTGCGCACCCAGACACCGCTGGAAGGCAACACCACCCTGCGCTGGCAACAGCTCGACTGGGGGGTTGAGCTCAGTGGCAACTATGCCGCCGCCATGACCAAGGTGCCCCAGTGCGCCAGCGCACAGACTGGCTACAGCGGCGCCTGCCAGAGCAGCGCGGGCTGGTTCAGCCTGGATCTCACCGGCGACTGGCAGATCACCGACGCGCTCAAGGTCAATGCCACCATCGGCAACCTGCTCGATACCCGCTACGTCCGCTATCAGGATGTGGCCGGACTCCCGGCTGGCAGCGACACCTCCCTCTACAGCCAGAGCGGCCGCTACCTGTCCGCCAGCCTCAGCTACCGTTTCGTGGGGATGTGATGAAGCATCATGCAATCATGGCGGCCCTGCTGGCCGCCCCGTTGGCGTGGGCGCAAGAGGCCCTGCCACCGCCGATCCCGTCCCAGCCACACCTGATTTCGGGCAATCCCGTACGCCAGGATCCCTACTTCTGGTTGCGGGACGAGAGCCGCAGCAACCCGGCCATTCTCGCCCTGCTCAAGCAGCAAAATCGCTGGAGCGAGCAGCAACTCGCCGCGCAGCAGCCGCTGGAAGCGACCCTGCGCGCCGAGTTTGCCCGCCATCCGGCGGGGGAACCTATGCCGGACAACTGGCTTGTGCGCGGCGATCAGGCATGGCAGCTGCGCCCGGACGGCTCTCTCTGGCAACGCCACGGGGTCAAGGTACAGCAACGGCTTCCCGCCAGAGCGGGTGAGGGCTATTACGACGCGGGCGGCTGGGCTCTGAGCCCGGATAACCGTACGCTGGCCATCGCCGAAGACAGGCGCGGCGATCTCGACTATCAGGTCACCCTGCTCGACCTCCAGAGCGGCAAGGCGCTGGCCACTTTGGCCCAGCGCAGCGCTGATCTCGCCTGGTCACAAGATGGCCGTACCCTTTACACCATCGCCAACGAGCGCGATACCCTGCGCCCCTGGCAGCTGCGCGGCTGGCAGGATGGCCAGGAGCAGACTCTCTATGAGGAGCAGGATCCCGCCTGGCTGCTCAGCCTCTATCGCACCACGGATGGCCAGCATCTGGTGTTGCAGGGCAACAACCACGATAGCTCGGAGCAGTACCTGCTCGACTCGGGCAAGCCGCAGCAGGTCAAACCCCGCCAGCGCGGGGTGGAATACTATCTGGACAGCCAATCCGGCTGGGTGATCAAGAGCAACCGGGAGGGGGCATTTGCCCTCTACTCAGCCAACACGCCGCTCGGTGAGTGGCAGCGCCTGTGGCCCGCCAAAGGGGAGGATCTCGGCGATCCCGACAAGTGGCGACTGTTTGATCGCCATCTGGTGGTGCAGTTTCGCCAGCAGGGGGAGGATTGGCTCGCCCTGCTCGATCGCAACGGCCATGAACGCCAGCGCCTGCCGCTGGCCAGTGGCGCCGGTACTGGCTGGCTGCAAGGAGAACATGACCCGGCCAGCGACCGCATTCTGGTGCGCAGTCAGGGCTTGAGCCAGCCCCCCGGCCAGCGCTGGCTGGATTTGAACAGCGGTCAGTGGATCAACGACCAGCACACCGGTGACGACAAGGCATTGCCCTATCAGAGCGAGCGACGCTGGGTCACCTCTGCCGATGGCACCCGGGTGCCTGTCTCGCTGGTGTGGCGCAAGGATCTGGCCCCCCGCGCCGTGCTGCTCTACGGCTATGGCGCCTATGGCACGCCGATGCGCCCCTACTATCAAAAAGAGCTGCTGAGCCTGCTGGATCGGGGCTTTGTCTACGCCATCGCCCATGTGCGCGGCGGCGGCATGCTGGGGGAGCAGTGGACCCGCGACGGACGGGGCATCCACAAGCAGAACGGCATCAGCGACTTTATCGCCGCCGGTAACGCCCTGCGCCACTGGTCGCTCGACTCAGCCCCTCTGCCCCTGTTCGCCATGGGTGGCAGCGCCGGTGGCACCCTGGTTGCTGCGGCCCTCAACCAGCAACCGACGCTCTTTAGCGGCGCCGTGTTGCAGGTTCCCTTCGTCGATATGCTCGGCACCATGAGCGATCCCGCCCTCCCCCTGACCCGTCAGGAGTACCAGGAGTGGGGCAACCCGGCCAAGCCCGCAGAGTATCAGGCGATGCGCCGCATCAGCCCCTACGACAACCTGCACCGCGCCCCCTACCCTCCCCTGCTGGTCACTACCGCCCTGCACGATAGCCAGGTTCCCTACTGGGAGCCGGTCAAGTGGCTGGCCCGCCTGCGGGAACATAGCACGGGTTCCGGCCCCTACCTGCTGCTGACCGAACTGGAGGGGGGCCACCGCGCCGGTGGTGGCGATCGGGCTCGTGAATTTGCCTTTTTGTTGCATCTGGCGGGGATCAACCAATGACCCTGCCGCTGATTGGGAGTACCACTATGAAACCCCTGTTGCCCGCCCTCTTGCTGGGGTTGGCTGGCTTTGCCACTCAGGCCGCCGAACTGCGTTTTGTCGAACAGGACGCCCCGGCCGATCCCCGCCTCTGGCTCGAACAGCAGCTCGGCGTCACCTTGAGTGATGCCCCGGCCTATCAGCGCCAAGGCAAGCTGGGCCACTATCTGCATTACCGCCAGCAGCTCAATGGCGCACCGATCGCCGGCCTCATGGCCGCCGTCAGTCTCGATGAGCAGGGTCGCCCGTGGCGTCTCTATCACAATACCCGACTGATGCAGGCACAGGCGACGCCATGTGACGACGCCAGCCGCGCCGGGGTGGATGCCTATACCGCCACGCTGGATGGCGCTGTGTGGCAATTCGCCGGCAGTGACGAGGCCCTGCCCTGGTACTGGCAGGATGGCGACACCCTGACACCGGCCTGGCGTCTGCTGGCGGTAGAAAGCCAGCCGGGCAACAGCAAGAGCAGCCACTGGCAACTGTTTGTCACTTGCGATGGCAGCGCCCTGCTGGGACGCACGCTGCAAGAGGCCAGCACCCACGCCGAACCGGCCCCACTGGCAGGGGATGCGGCCACGGTGCAGGCCCGCATCTTTGCCCTCGATCCACGCACCCAGCTGAAAGATGGCAACCTGCTGTGGCGCCATGATCTGGTGCTGGACAACGGGGCCTATCGCACCGTCCCGCTCACGGTACAGAAGGTGGATGACACCTACCTGCTGAGCGGCCCTCGCGCTCGGGTCGTGGATGGCACGGCGCCGGAAACCGTTCCCTTTAGCAGCCCTGATGCCGATGGCTTCCAGCTGGATCATCAGCAGCCCGCCTTCCTCGATATCAATGGCTACTACCATCTGGATCTGGCCCAGCGCCACGTAGAATCCCTGGGCTACCCGACGCTGATGGGCGGCCCCCTGGCCATCGATACCGATGCCGGGGAGCAGGACAACTCTCTCTATGACCCCTTCCTGCGCCGGTTGGAGATTGGCCGGGTCGGGGTGCCCGATGCGGAAGATCCCATGGTGATCTGGCACGAATTTGGCCATGCGGTGCAGCACCATATTCTGCCCGACATGGGAGACGAGGGTGACTGGGGCGCCATCGGCGAGGGCTTTAGCGACTATCTGGCCGCCAGCTGGCGCCAGCGCAGTCCCGAGGCCCGCCAGTTCGAGCCCTTCATGGTCTTCAACTGGGATGCCAGGATCAGCGGCCGGACGCCCCGTCAGCTCGATGATCTGCGGGCGCGCTATCACCCGGGTTTCCTCTATCCGGCTCACCTCACCATCAACGGCAGCAACGGCGACCAGCTGTGGGGCACCCCGCTCTTTACCGCGCTGCGTCAGGCCGTTGAACAATATGGCGAGGTAGCCCGTGACGAGTTCGATACCCTGCTGATTGAATCCCACTTCGGCCTCGGCCCGCAGGTGCGGATGCCCCAGCTGGCGCGCGTCACCGTGGATACCGCCAACCGCCTCTATCCGGACCGCAGCTATGGCAAGCTGCTGGAGCAGGCCTTCCGCCACCACGCCCTGCTACCCACCCCCATCATGGCCCGCCTCGCCGATGACAGCTACCTGCTGCCCGGGGAGAAAAAGAGCCTCGCCATCGAATTGACCAACCAGAGCGGTCGTCCCCTGACCGTGGCCGACGCCAGCCTGCTCCCGACCAAGGGGCTCATGGGTGACGGTCACTGGCAGGGAGAGCTCAACGCCGATGGCACCGCCCGCTGGATCCTGCCGCTGGAAGCGGCGAGCAACCTGACCTGTGGCGAGGCAGTCACCTTGCCACTGCAGTTCAAGCTCACCCTGCCCAGCCCCACCGAGCGCCAGACCCGCCTTGACCTGCAACTGCCGATCGGTGAACCGCTCTGGCAGCGGGCCATCGGCCAGGGTGGCCAGATCAAGGATGCGGTGAGCGATGAACGGCACGGCCTGTCCCGCTTCACTCTCACCCTGCCCGAGAGCAAGGCCCGCATCGACAGCGGATTCGTGGTCGCCCTCGATCTGGAGCACAGCAAGCTGGAGCAGCTGGAGATCTGGCTCACCTCCCCTTACGGCACCCGGATCAGCCTGTGGAACAAGGGCTACGCCAGCCATACCCGGCTCAAGGGGGAGTTCCCCCGTGAACTGGTACCGTTCGAATCGCTGGATAAGCTGCACGGTGAACCGCTCGCTGGCCGCTGGCTGCTGGAGATCAACGACACCAGCGCCGGTGACACCGGTCAGTTGCGCAACTGGCGTGTCGCCCAGCAAGTCGGCGCCCGCTGCGACAAGGATGAAGCCCTGCCCAACACAGGCATCATTCCCCTTGAGCAGGATGAAGGGGGCGGCGGCACGACTTCCCCCCTGTTGCTGTTGCTGGCCCTGTGGCCCCGTCTCTGGCGCCGGAGCAACCCGCGCCGTTGAACCCTGTACCACGGGGGTAACCACCCCCGTGAACCTGTGACCGAATCAAGGAATGTGAAGTGAAACCATCCGTACTGGTTATTGCAACCCTCTCAGCCCTGCTCAGCGCCTGTGGCGGCGGGGAAGATAACGCACCACTGGCGATCCCGGACTACCGTGTCGATGTCGCCCTGCCGACCGCCGGTACCCTGTGCGCCGATCTGGATCAGAACTGGCAATGTGATCCTGCCGACCCTGCCGTCAGCGGCGAAGGAGCGGTGGCCCTTATCAGCCGTTCGGCCAACATCGTCAACTCGCCCCTGCTGTTCGTACCGCGGGGCGGAGGGCTGCTGCTGGCACATCCGGCCGCCAAAGGGGAGCCACAACGGCTGCAACCGACCCTGCTCAGCACCCTGTGGCAGAGCCGTATTGCCGAAGGGGTGGCCGCCGACCGCGCACTGACGCAGCTACTGGCCGATCTCGCCCCGCTGCAACCGGGCAGCGATCGCGCGGCCCTCGCGGGTCTCGGCCAGTTTGATCAGGCGCTGCAGCAGGTGGCGATCAGCTTGCTGCAACAGGCCCGCACACGCCTTGCCAACGCCAAGGAGACCCAGTTGCTCACCACCAGCTATCGCGCCATCAGCCTGATGCTGGAGCAATTGGCTCAGGAGTGGCAGCGCAACGGCCAGTTTGCTGAAGAGACCCAAAGCGAACTGCTGACCCTGTTGGTGCAGCAGCAGTCACGCAACCTGCTGACCGTCACCGGCGTCACCACCTTCAGCGATGGCAACGATCCGCTGCTGGAACAGGAACCCGATGACTATCCGGGACAAGATGCCAGCTGGAATCGCACTCGTCCCCAACTTGCCTATCGCAAGCTCGATGATCGCGGTCAGGTGCTCCCCGACAACGCGCCGAGCTGGCAGTGCGTCAAGGATCTCAATACCGGTCTGGTGTGGGAGGTCAAATCGGATGATCCCTTGAGCCCGGCCTGGAAAAGCAGACCCTTTGCCTATGAGGATGAGCAATTCAAGGCGACCGCAGGCGAGCAGCAAGAGGCCTACCAGCATATTCATAACAGGATCGAACAGCTCACCGCCGAAGGGGATCTGGCTGCCCTCGCTCGGGCACAGGCGCTGACCACCATGCTGACCACCCGCGCGTATCAGCAGTGGCTCAATGGCGAGCAGCGCTGCGGCATCAGCCAGTGGCGGCTGCCCACCATGAGCGAGCTGATGTCACTGATGCACTACGGCAGCCTGGCCAAGGACCCGCTAGGTCAACGCATCATCGTGAATACCCGTTACTTCCCTGATGTCGCCCCCTCGGAAGATGGCTTCTTCCATGGCTACTTCTGGAGCACCACCAGCAACACCGCCCAGCGCTTCTCCGGTGGCCCCATCAGCAAACGCACGGCCCTGTTCCTGGGAGACGATGCGGGCACCACCTATCCCGCGCTGGTGCAGCAAGATACCTATATCGAACTGATGCAGGTACGACTGGTCGCTACCCCACAATAATTCGAGGAATATCATGAGCCTTTATCGTTTTTCGTTCGCCATGCTGGCACTGCTGGCCCCCCTTGCCCACGGTGCTGCCATTTGTGATGACAGCATGGATCGCACCGCCCCTTCTGCCCGGTTTCTTGACCATGGCAACGGCACCGTCACGGATCAACACACCGGCCTCACCTGGATGCGCTGCAAACTGGGGCAAACATGGAATGGCAGCAGTTGCCTGGGGGAACCGACCGTTTACTACTGGCAGCAGGGGTTGCAAGTGGCGGAGCGGATCCGCAGTGACAGCAGCCATGCACTCTATCACTTCGGCGGTGTCAGCCAGTGGCGCCTGCCCGACATCAAGGAGCTGGCGACCCTGGTCGAGCATGCCTGCTACAAACCCTCCCTCAATGAAGCCATTTTCCCGCGCGCCATGGCGGGGGGCGGTAAAGAGGTCAATGAGGGCTATGTCTATCTGATGAGCAGCACGGTAACCTCCGCCAATGGCCAGCGGGCGTATCTGGATATCACCTCGGGAGATATCGGTTTACGCGTCATTGGCGCCTACCCGGATCAGGTCTTGCTGGTTGCCAATAAACCCTGACCGCACCGCGCTCGACACCGGAACGTGATGACAGGAGAGGCTTGCGAGCCTCTCTTTTTATTGCTTTTTGATCGTGCCCGTCTCACCCGACCCCACTTTTCTCACCCCGGCTTTCCCTACCCGTAATACCGATCAGACCTGGCTTTACTCTCGGCATTTACCCCTTTCAGGTGATGACGAGGAGCAGGGTTCTGCGCTTTCCAAGCCTTTCCCGCCTCCCATAACCAACAAAAAAGTGCGCTTCTTAACAAAATTTAATTACCAGTTAACCGATTAATAATTAACCCATAAAAATGACATGTAAATCAGTACGAAAGTGTCATAATGCGTAACATTATTGTTAAGTCACTTGATTAATTTGGTTAGGAAAAACCTCTATGTTTGCTGATGTTTCTGCTCAACATTGGGCTTTTGCCATTTATGTCATCGGTGCCATCACCCTCTGTCTGGTGATGATAGGTCTTGCCGCCCTGTTGGGGGGCCGTGCCTACGGCCGGACCAAGAACAAGCCATTTGAATCTGGTGTCGACTCGGTCGGCAGTGCCCGTCTGCGTTTTTCCGCCAAGTTCTATCTGGTCGCCATGTTCTTCGTCATCTTCGACGTCGAGGCGCTCTACCTGTTTGCCTGGTCCGTTTCCGTGCGCGAAAGCGGCTGGGTCGGCTTTATTGAAGCCACCATTTTCATCGGACTGCTGCTTATCGGCCTGATCTACCTCTGGCGCATCGGCGCACTGGACTGGTCACCGCGCAAACCGCAGCTGAACAACAAAAACAGTGATTGAACCACAGACCCTTTCCTTGAGGTTGCACCATGAAGTACACCCTGACCCGGATTGACCCGGATGCACCCGTTGAGCGCTACCCCCAGGAGCAGCGCCAGACCGTCGATGACCCACTGGCGCAAGAGGCGACGCGCGGCATCATGATGGGCCGTCTCGAGGAGGTGCTGCAAGATACAGTCAACTGGGGCCGCAAAAACTCCCTCTGGCCTTACAACTTCGGTATCTCCTGCTGCTACGTAGAGATGTGTACCGCCTTCACCTCCCCCCACGATGTGGCCCGCTTCGGCGCCGAAGTTATCCGTGCCTCGCCGCGTCAGGCCGATTTCATGGTGATTGCGGGGACCCCCTTCATCAAGATGGCACCGGTGATCCAGCGCCTGTATGAACAGTTGCTCGAACCCAAGTGGGTGATCTCCATGGGGGCCTGTGCCAACTCGGGCGGCATGTATGACATCTATTCCGTGGTGCAGGGGGTGGACAAGTTCCTGCCGGTCGATGTCTACATTCCGGGTTGCCCGCCCCGTCCAGAAGCCTTTTTGCAAGCCCTGATGCTGCTGCAGGACTCCATCGGCAAAGAGCGCCGCCCCCTCTCCTGGGTGGTGGGCGATCAGGGGATCTACCGTCCCCAGATGCAGGCCGAAAAAGAGCGCAAGCGCGGCGAACGGATCAATGTGACCAACCTGCGCACGCCGGATGAGATCTGACCATGAAACTGACTCGTGATTTTCCCAGCAATTACGCCATGGCCCAGTGGCAGCCCAGCGACCACCAGGATGCCAAAGTCATTGGCGAACTGTTTGCCCACTTCGGGGCCGAGCACTTCACCGTGCAGACCACACGCACCGGCGTGCCGGTGGTCTGGCTCCCCCGCGAACTGCTGCAGGATGTGATGGGCTTTTTGCGCAAGGTGCCCTCCCCGTTTGTGATGCTGTTTGATCTCAGCGCCACCGATGAGCGGCTGCGCAGCCATCGTGACGGCCTGCCGCAGAGCGACTTCACCGTTTTCTATCACCTCATCTCCATCGACCGTAACACCGATGTGATGTTGAAAGTGGCGCTGGCCGAGAGTGACCTGCATCTGCCCACCATCACCAACCATTTCCCCAATGCCAACTGGTATGAACGGGAAGTGTGGGATCTGCTGGGCATCACCTTCGATGGCCACCCCCACCTGACCCGCATCATGATGCCCAAGAGCTGGCAGGGTCACCCGCTGCGCAAGGATTACCCGGCGCGCGCCACCGAATTCGATCCCTTCATGCTCGATGCCGCCAAACAGGACATGGAGCAGGAGAACCTGCTGTTCAAACCGGAAGAGTGGGGACTGGCCCGCGGCAACGAGAACGAGGACTACATGTTCCTCAACCTCGGCCCCAACCACCCCTCTGCCCACGGTGCCTTCCGCTTGGTGTTGCAGCTCGATGGCGAGGAGATCCGCAACTGCGTGCCCGACATCGGCTACCACCATCGTGGTGCCGAGAAGATGGGCGAACGCCAGTCCTGGCACAGCTACATCCCCTATACCGACCGGGTCGAGTATCTGGGCGGGGTGATGAACAACCTCCCCTATGTACTGGCAGTCGAGAAGCTGGCCGGCATCAAAGTGCCGCAGCGGGTCGACATGATCCGGGTGATGATGGCGGAGCTGTTCCGCATCCAGAGTCACCTGCTGTTCCTCGGGACCTATATTCAGGACGTGGGGGCCATGACGCCGGTCTTCTTCACCTTCACCGACCGGCAGAAGATCTACACCATCATCGAAGCGATCACCGGTGCCCGCATGCACCCGGCCTGGTTCCGCATCGGCGGTGTCGCCCACGACTTACCGAAGGGATGGCAGCGACTGGTACAGGACAACCTGCTGAGCTGGCTGCCCAAACGCTTGATGGATTACGAAAAAGCGGCGATGCGCAACAGCATTCTGCGCGGTCGAACCATAGGCGTCTCTGCCTACACCACCGAGCAGGCGTTGTCCTGGGGCACCACGGGGGCCGGATTGCGGGCCACCGGCCTCAACTTTGACGTGCGCAAGTGGCGCCCCTATTCGGGCTATGACCAGTTCGACTTTGAAGTGCCGGTCGGCAGCAATGGCGATGCCTACGACAGAGCCACCGTGCGGATCGAGGAGATCCGCCAGAGCATGTCGATCATCGAGCAGTGCATGAAGAACATGCCAGAAGGCCCCTTCAAAGCGGATCACCCGCTCACCACGCCGCCGCCAAAAGATCGCACCCTGCAAGACATCGAGACCCTGATCAACCACTTCCTGCAAGTGTCGTGGGGTCCGGTGATGCCCCCTGCCGAGTCGTTCCAGATGATTGAGGCGACCAAGGGTATCAACAGTTATTACCTGACCAGCGACGGCTCGACCATGAGCTACCGGACCCGGATCCGCACCCCGAGCTTTGCTCACCTGCAACAGATCCCCTCGGTGATCAAGGGCAGCATGGTGTCGGACCTCATCGTCTATCTGGGCAGTATCGATTTCGTTATGTCGGATGTGGACCGTTAAGTGATCCCGCCTCCCGGCCATGGTCGGGAATTGGGATCGCCGGACGAGCAGTAAAAGGACAAGCCACCAAAGGTCAAGTCATGAGCCAGCAATGTCAGTGTCACAATAATCAGACCCCACAGGGGCAAGGGGCATGCAGCAGCAAACAGGACGACTTCGTTCTGAGCCAGGCTGAACGCGATGCCATCGAACACGAGAAACACCACTACGAAGATCCCCGCGCCGCCAGCATCGAAGCGCTCAAGATCGTGCAGCAGGCCAGAGGCTGGGTACCCGACGGTGCCATTCACGCCATCGCGGCCGAGCTCGGCATTCCCGCCAGCGACGTGGAGGGGGTTGCCACCTTCTATAGCCAGATCTTCCGCCAGCCGGTAGGCCGTCACATCATCCGTGTCTGCGACAGCATGGTCTGCTACATCAATGGCCATGAAGATCTGATGGCCGGTCTCAAGGAGGTGATGAACCTCGGCCCCGGTCAAACCACCCCGGATGGCCGCTTCACCCTGCTGCCGGTTTGCTGTCTTGGCAACTGCGACAAGGGGCCAGCCATCATGATCGATGACGACACCTATGGCGGCCTCGATCCGGTGACCTTGCTGAAAACGCTGGAGGCTTACCCATGAGCCTGCCGCAAAACAAGATCCTCGCCTCTCTTGGCACCGCCAACCGCACCTCGCGTGCCGCCGAGACCCACCCGCTTACCTGGCGGCTGCGGGATGACGGCCAGCCGGTGTGGCTGGAGGAGTATCAGGCCAAACAGGGCTATGAAGCGGTGCGCAAGGCGCTCGGCCAGATGAGCCCGGACGAGATTGTCAGTACCGTCAAGGATGCCGGTCTCAAGGGGCGTGGCGGCGCGGGCTTCCCCACAGGTGTGAAGTGGGGGCTGATGCCCAAAGACGAGAGCATGAACATCCGTTACCTGCTCTGCAACGCCGACGAGATGGAGCCCAACACCTGGAAAGATCGCCTGCTAATGGAGCAACTGCCCCATCTGCTGATCGAAGGGATGATCATCTCGGCCCGGGCGCTGAAAGCCTATCGCGGTTATATCTTCCTGCGCGGCGAGTATGTCGATGCCGCCATCAACCTGCGTCGTGCGGTAGAAGAGGCAAAAGCCGCCGGTTTGCTTGGCAAGAACATTCTGGGCTCGGGTTTTGACTTCGAGCTGTTTGTTCACACTGGCGCCGGTCGCTACATCTGTGGCGAAGAGACAGCACTGATCAACTCGCTGGAAGGGCGCCGTGCCAACCCGCGTGCCAAACCCCCCTTCCCCGCCGTCTCAGGTGTCTGGGGCAAACCCACCTGCGTCAACAACGTCGAAACCCTCTGCAACGTCCCCGCCATTATCGGCAACGGAGTCGCCTGGTATCACGGGCTGGCGCTGCTGGGCTCGGAAGATCACGGCACCAAGCTGATGGGCTTCTCCGGCAAGGTGAACAACCCTGGGGTCTGGGAGCTGCCGTTTGGCATTACCGCCCGCGAGCTGTTTGAAAACTATGCCGGCGGCATGAAGAGCGGCTATCGCCTGAAAGCCTGGCAACCGGGCGGCGCGGGAACCGGTTTCTTGCTGCCGGAGCACCTCGATGCCCAGATGTATACCGCCGGTATCGGCAAGGTCGGCACCCGGATGGGGACCGGCCTCGCCATGGCGGTGGATGACTCCATCAGCATGGTCTCCCTGCTGCGCAACATGGAGGAGTTCTTCGCCCGCGAGTCATGTGGCTGGTGTACTCCCTGTCGCGATGGCCTGCCCTGGAGCGTCAAGCTGCTGCGCGCGCTTGAACGTGGCGAGGGGCAATCAGGCGATCTGGCTATGCTGGAGCAGCTCTGCAATTTCCTGGGCCCGGGTAAAACCTTCTGCGCCCATGCTCCGGGCGCCGTCGAACCGCTTGCCAGCGCGATCAAGTATTTCCGCTCCGAATTCGAAGCGGGGATCAAGGGCAGCGGCGATAACCGCAAGCCGGTCAAAGGGATCCAGCCCAATCTCTTGGGTGAACGCTGGTAAACGCCAAGCGCATCAGACAATAGCCGAATTCACAAAACAGGTTTCAGGGAAGTTGTATGGCGACCATTTATGTAGACGGTAAAGAGTACGAGGTAGACGGGGCAGATAACCTGCTGCAAGCCTGTCTGTCCCTCGGTCTGGACGTCCCCTATTTTTGCTGGCACCCGGCGCTTGGTAGCGTGGGAGCCTGCCGCCAGTGTGCGGTGAAACAGTATCAGAATGCCGATGACAAGCGCGGCCGTCTGGTCATGTCCTGCATGACCCCGGCCACCGATGGCAGCTACATCGCCATCGAGGATGAAGAGGCTAAAGAATTTCGCAAGAGCGTGGTGGAGTGGCTGATGACCAACCACCCCCACGACTGCCCGGTGTGTGAAGAGGGCGGCGCCTGCCACCTGCAGGATATGACGGTGATGGCAGGCCACAACAGCCGTCGCTACCGCTTCACCAAACGCACCCACCAGAATCAGGAGCTGGGCCCCTTCATCGGTCACGAGATGAACCGCTGCATCGCCTGCTACCGCTGCGTCCGTTACTACAAGGATTATGCCGGTGGCGAGGATCTCGGGGTCTATGGTGCCCACGACAACGTCTATTTCGGGCGGGTCGAGGATGGCACCCTGGAGAGCGAATTTTCCGGCAACCTGGTGGAGGTCTGCCCCACCGGCGTCTTCACCGACAAGACCCACTCCGAACGTTACAACCGCAAGTGGGACATGCAATTTGCCCCCAGCATCTGCCAGCAATGCTCCGTGGGTTGCAACATCAGTCCGGGCGAGCGTTATGGCGAGCTGCGCCGCATCGAAAACCGCTTCCACGGCAGCGTCAACCACTACTTCCTTTGTGACCGTGGCCGCTTTGGCTATGGCTATGTCAATCTGACGGACCGCCCGCGCCAACCGCTGCTCAAAGATGGCAACGACCAGCTGACCATCACGGTGGATGGCGCCCTCAACCGAGCCGCCGATGCCCTGCGCACGGCCTGCGGCCTCATCGGCATCGGCTCGCCCCGCGCCTCGCTGGAGAGCAACTTTGCCCTGCGCGAGCTGGTGGGTGAAGCCAACTTCTACGCAGGCGTCGAGCAGGCCGAGTGGGCCTGTCAGCTGAAGATGCTGCAGATCCTGCAACAGGGCGGCGTGCCGACCCCGAGCTTGCGGGACATGGAAGAGGCTGACGCTATTCTGGTGCTCGGCGAAGATGTCACCATGAGCGCCGCCCGTATCGCGTTGGCGCTGCGCCAAGCCGTCAAGGGCAAGGCTCGCGAACTGGCCCGCAAGATGAAGGTTGATCTGTGGCAAGTCGCCGCCGTTCAAACCCTGGGGCAGAACGAGCGCAACCCCCTGCTCATCACCAGTCTCGACACTACCCGTCTGGACGATGTGGCGGCCGACAAGCTGCACGCCCCCTATGCCGATCAGGCGCGCCTTGGCTTTGCCATCGCCAACCTGCTCGACCCGAGTGCACCGGCCGTGACCGATCTCGGCCCCGAACAGCAGGCACAAGCGGCTCGCTGGGCCGAACTGCTGGGCAACGCCAAAAAGCCGCTCATCATTGCAGGCTCTACTGCCCGCGATGCGGCGCTGGTTGAAGCGGCCAGCAACATTGCCCGCGCCCTGAAAGGCCGTGGACTGGAAGCCAGCATCGCGCTGGTTGGCCAGGAGGCCAACTCGCTGGGTCTAGCCATGCTGGGCGCTCACACGTTGTCAGACAAGCCGCTCGAAGCCGCCCTTGCGCGTATCGAGTCCGAAGAGGGGCTGGCGCTGGTCACTCTGGAGAACGATCTCTACCGCCGTGCGCCGCGCAACCGGGTGGATGCTGCGCTGGCACGACTGCAGCACCTGCTGGTCATCGACCATCAGGCGACCCTGACTGCCAACAAGGCTGACTTGGTGCTGCCTGCGGCCAGTTTTGCCGAAGCCGATGGCACGCTGGTGAACATGGAAGGGCGCGCCCAGCGCTTCTTCCAGGTCTATGCACCCGCCTTCTACAACGCCGACATTCAGGTACGTGAAGGGTGGCGCTGGCTTGCAGCCCTGCAAGGGGCGCTCGAACGCAAGCCGCTGCGCTGGCAGAACTTCGATCAGATCAGCCACGCTTGCGCCAGCAGCCATCCGCTGCTGACCACCATGCTGGAAGCGGCGCCCAACGCGGGCTTGCGGATCCGTGGCATGCGTCTGGCCCGCGAACCGCACCGCTACAGCGGTCGCACCTCCATGCTGGCGGATCAGAACGTCAGCGAACCACGGGTAGCGCAGGATCCCGACTCCCCCTTCAACTTCTCCATGGAAGGGTATGCCGGAGCCCGCCAGAACATGCCGCAAGTGCCGTTCGCCTGGGCGCCGGGCTGGAACTCCCCCTCCGCCTGGAACAAGTTCCAGGATGAAGTGGGGGGTCATCTGCGCGCTGGCGATCCGGGTCGCCGTCTGTTGGAAGCAACAGACCCGCAGGCAGAAGGCAAGGAGCCGCTCGGCTGGTTCACCACCATCCCCGCCCCCTTCAAGGCCTCAGAGGCGCTGCAGGTGGTCAACTATGCCCAGCTGTTTGGCGGCGAGGAGCTCTCCGCTCGCAGTCCGGTCATTCAGGCCCGGATGAACGAACCCGAGCTGGTGCTCAATCCCCTTGATGCACAGCGTCTGGCCCTGCATGCAGGTAATCAGGTCTCCTTCTCCTGGGGCGGGAGCCACTGGCAGTTGCGCCTGCGACTTAGTGCACAGCTGAGCGCCGGTCTGGTGGGGCTCCCCCTTGGGGTGAACGGCCTGCCGACGGCCCTGCAACAAGCCTCAATCACTAACCTGCAGGAGGTGATCGCATGAGCGAGTCGCTGATCGATCTGTTGCTGGAGGTGGGCAAGGCACTGATCGTGCTGGTGGGGATCGTGGGGGCTGGCGCCTTCATGAGCTTCATCGAGCGCCGTCTGCTAGCCCTGTGGCAGGATCGCTACGGCCCCAACCGGGTGGGGCCGTTTGGTCTGCTCCAGCTGGCCGCCGACATGATCAAGATGTTCTTCAAGGAGGACTGGATCCCGCCCTTCGCCGATCGCCGGATCTTTATCCTGGCCCCCATCATCGCCTTTACCGCCTTTATTCTGGCGTTTGCGGTGGTGCCCATCACCCCCACTTGGGGCGTGGCGGATCTCAATGTGGGGCTGCTTTACATCCTGGCCATCGCGGGGCTGGCAGTCTATGCGGTGCTGTTCGCCGGTTGGTCGAGCAACAACAAATACTCCCTGCTCGGCAGCTTGCGCGCCTCGGCCCAGACCCTCTCCTACGAGGTGTTTCTCGGGCTCTCCCTGATGGGGATAGTGATCCAGACCGGCAGTTTCAACCTGAGGGATATCGTCGAGGCACAGGCAGATTTGTGGAACGTGGTGCCCCAAATTCTGGGCTTTGTCACCTTCCTGTTTGCCGGTGTCGCCGTCACCCACCGTCACCCGTTTGACCAGCCGGAAGCCGAGCAGGAGCTCGCCGACGGCTATCACATCGAGTATGCGGGGATGAAGTGGGGTCTCTTCTTCGTGGGCGAGTATATCGGCATCGTGCTGATATCTTCCCTTATCGTGACCCTTTTCTTCGGTGGCTGGCACGGCCCCTGGTTGCCCCCATTCATCTGGTTTGCCTTGAAGACCGCCTGTTTCATGGTGTTCTTCATCCTGCTGCGGGCCTCCCTGCCTCGCCCGCGCTTTGACCAGGTGATGTCGTTTGGCTGGAAAGTCTGCTTGCCGCTGACCCTGATCAATATGCTGGTCACCGCGGCAGTTGTACTGATAAGTACGCAGTGAGGCACTCATTATGAAAATTGTTAGCATCATTCAGGGTGTCGGCACCCAGTTACGCAGCCTAGCCATGGTCTTCTCCCATGCCTGGCGGCCCCGTGAAACCCTCAACTATCCCGAACAGGCGGTCTATGCGGCCCCCCGCTACCGCGGTCGCATCGTGCTGACCCGTGATCCCGACGGGGACGAGCGCTGCGTGGCCTGCAACCTCTGCGCGGTCGCCTGCCCGGTCGGCTGCATCTCGCTGCAAAAATCCGAGCGGGAAGATGGTCGCTGGTATCCGGAATTCTTTCGCATCAACTTCTCTCGCTGCATCTTCTGCGGCCTGTGCGAAGAAGCCTGCCCCACCACCGCCATCCAGCTGACGCCGGATTTCGAGATGGGTGAGTATCGCCGCCAGGATCTGGTGTACGAGAAGGAGGATCTGCTGATCAGTGGGCCCGGCAAATACCCGGACTACAACTTCTATCGCATGAGCGGGATGGCCATCGATGGCAAGCCGAAAGGGGATGCCGAAAACGAAGCCAAACCCATCGATGTCAAGAGCCTGCTGCCCTGAGGAGTCAATCATGGAACTGGCATTTTATGCCTCGGCCCTGGTGGCCATTTACAGCACGCTGCGGGTGATCAGCACCAGCAATCCGATGCATGCGCTGCTCAATCTCATCATCTCCCTCATCGCCGTGGCCATGATCTTCTTCTGCCTGGGTGCCGCCTTTGCGGGCGCCCTGCAGGTGATCGTCTACGCCGGCGCCATCATGGTGCTGTTCGTGTTCGTGGTGATGATGCTGAACCTGGGGAGTGCCCAGGCGCAGGAGAAAAAGTGGCTCACCCCCATGACCTGGGGGGGGCCTGCCCTGCTCTCGCTGATCCTGCTGGGCTTCCTGGCCAACGGCATTCTCGGGGTGACCGGGGGCCTGATCGGAGTGACCGAGGTGACCGCCAAGCAGGTCGGTATCGAACTCTTTGGCCCCTATGTGCTGGCGGTGGAGCTCGCCTCCATCCTGCTGCTGGCGGGTCTGGTGACCGCCTATCACCTGGGTCGGGAAGACAAGAGCGGTGAAGTGCTCTCCGTCCCGCGCTCCGCATCCCGCTCTGCACAAGAAGGAGGTCAGCAATGAATGGAATCCCTATGGAGCACGGCCTCCTGCTGGCCGCGGTGCTGTTCTGCATCGGCTTGTGCGGTCTGCTGATCCGCCGCAACCTGCTCTACATCCTGATGAGTATCGAGATCATGATGAATGCCTCGGCACTGGCGTTTGTGGTGGCAGGTAGCCGCTGGGCCCAGGCCGATGGCCAGATCATGTACATCTTGGTGATTTCTCTGGCAGCAGCGGAGGCCAGTATCGGCCTCGCCCTGTTACTGCTGCTCTATCGTCGTTACCACACCCTGAACGTGGACATTGTGAGCGAGATGCGCGGATGAGCCTCTTATATCTGACTTTTCTATTTCCGCTGCTGGGATGGCTGGTGCTGGCCTTCTCCCTCGGCCGGTTTGGCGAGCGTACCTCGGCGCTGATCGGGGTAGGCTCCATTGGCCTGTCGGCCCTCACCACCCTGTGGGTGGGCATCGACTTTTTGGCCAACCCGCCCGAGGGCGGCGTCTATATCCAGCACCTGTGGCAGTGGATGGCGGTGGGTCACTTCACCCCAACCTTCAGCCTGGCACTGGATGGCCTGTCGCTGACCATGCTGGGGGTGGTGACCGGAGTGGGTTTCTTCATCCACCTGTTCGCCTCCTGGTATATGCGCGGGGAAGAGGGTTACTCCCGCTTCTTCACCTACACCAACCTCTTTATCGCCAGCATGCTGTTTCTGGTGCTGGCCGATGACCTGCTGTTTGTCTACCTCGGCTGGGAAGGAGTAGGGCTGTGCAGCTACCTGCTGATCGGCTTCTACTACAAGGATCGCAACAACGGCGCTGCGGCCCTTAAGGCCTTCATCGTGACCCGGGTGGGTGATGTCTTCCTCGCCATCGGCCTGTTTATCCTCTATCGGGAACTGGGCACCCTCAATATCCACGATCTGCTGGTGCGCGCCCCCACCATGTTTGCCGAGGGCTCCCCTGCCCTGTCACTGGCCTGCCTGATGCTGCTGGGTGGTGCGGTCGGCAAATCGGCCCAGTTGCCGCTGCAAACCTGGCTGGCGGATGCCATGGCAGGCCCGACCCCGGTCTCTGCGCTGATCCACGCCGCCACCATGGTGACCGCCGGTGTCTACCTGATTGCCCGTACCCACGGCCTGTTCCTGCTCGCGCCGGAGATCCTCCATCTGGTCGGGCTGGTTGGCGCCATCACGCTAGTGCTGGCCGGTTTTGCCGCGCTGGTTCAGACCGACATCAAGCGGATCCTCGCCTACTCCACCATGAGCCAGATTGGCTACATGTTCCTTGCTCTCGGTGTCGGCGCATGGGAAGGGGCCATCTTCCACCTGATGACCCACGCCTTCTTCAAGGCGCTGCTGTTCCTCTCCGCCGGTGCCGTCATCGTTGCCTGCCACCACGAGCAGAACATCTTCAAGATGGGCGGGCTGCGCAAGAGTCTGCCGCTGGTCTATGCCTGCTTCCTGGTGGGGGGCTCGGCGCTGGCGGCGCTGCCGCTGGTCACTTCCGGTTTCTACAGTAAGGACGCCATCCTGTGGCAAGTAGAGGCCTCGGGCCAAAGCGCGCTGCTGTGGGCCGGTCTGGCGGGGGCATTCCTCACCTCGCTCTATACCTTCCGGCTGATCTTTATCGCCTTCCATGGCAAAGAGCAGACCAAAGCCCATGCGGGCCACGGTCTGGTTCACCATCTGCCGCTGCTGGTGCTGCTGGTGCTCTCCACCGGCATCGGGGCGCTGATCACCCCGCCACTGGCCGGGGTACTGCCAGCAGGCCCGGGGGATCATATCGAAGAGGGTCGCCATGCGCTGGAGGTAGCCTCCGGCATCATCGCCATCGCAGGCATTGCGCTCGCCGCGTTTCTGTTCCTCGGTGAGCGCCGTCTGGCCACCTCGATTGCCAACAGCGCGCCGGGCCGTCTGCTCAGCACCCTCTGGTTCAACGCCTGGGGCTTTGACTGGCTCTATGACCAGCTGTGGGTCAAACCCTATCTGCTGGCGACCCGGCTGCTGGCCCGAGACCCGCTGGACTGGATGATGGGACTGCCCGCCTGGATTGCCCTGCGTGGCAACCAGCTGCTGGCCTGGACCGTGACCGGCAAGTTGCGCTGGTATGCCGCCTCCATGGGGATCGGCGCCGTGCTGGTGCTGGCGCTGTTGCTGCTGGGGTAACGCGATGAACAACCGGACAATCATACAGCCAGGCTGTTTGCTCTCCCTGATGGAACAGGGAGCGCAATCTCATATGAACTTGAACGAGAGCTGATACCGTGACCTTACTCTGGATCTTGCTAATTCCTTTTATCGGCGGCTTGCTCTGCTGGCAGATGGAGCGTCTCGGCGGGCAGTTTGTCCGCTGGGTTGCCCTGCTCTCCATGAGCGCCAGCCTGCTGCTCTCCTGTGCCATCTGGCTCGGCAGTGACTTCTCCCTTGCCACGACGGGTCTCGACAGCGCGGGCGTCACCGGTGCTGCCTCCGCCTGGGCTGCTGAGTGGCGCCTGCCGTGGATCCCCCGCTTTGGCATCTCTTTGCATCTGGCGGTGGATGGCTTGTCGCTCTTGATGGTGATCCTCACCTGCTTTATCGGGGTGCTGGCCATCCTCTGTTCGTGGAAAGAGATCGTGCAGCGCATCGGCTTTTTCCACCTCAACCTGCTCTGGATCCTGGGCGGCGTGCTCGGTGTCTTCATGGCACTGGACCTGTTCCTCTTCTTCTTCTTCTGGGAGATGATGCTGGTCCCCATGTACTTCCTGATTGCACTGTGGGGCCACTCGGTCACTGACGGAAAATCACGGATCAACGCCGCGACCAAGTTCTTTATCTACACCCAGGTGAGTGGCCTGATCATGCTGGTGGCTATCATCGGGCTGGTGCTGACCCACCAGCATGCCACCGGTGTCTTCACCTTCAACTATCTGGATCTGCTCAATACCCCGATGAGCAAGGGCGTTCAGTGGCTGCTGATGCTGGGCTTCTTCATCGCCTTCGCCGTCAAGATGCCGCTGGTGCCACTGCACGGCTGGCTGCCGGATGCCCACAGTCAGGCGCCGACCGCAGGCTCGGTGGACTTGGCCGGGATCTTGCTGAAAACCGCCGCCTACGGTCTGCTGCGCTTTGCCCTGCCGCTGTTCCCCGAGGCGTCCGCCGAGTTTGCCCCCTACGCCATGGTGCTGGGCCTGATCGGCATCGTCTACGGCGCCATCGTGGCGTTCGGTCAGACCGACATCAAACGGCTGGTGGCCTACACCAGCATCTCCCACATGGGCTTTGTGATGATCGCCATCTACTCGGGTAGCGAGCTGGCGCTGCAAGGCGCCGTGGTGCAGATGATCGCCCACGGGCTGTCTGCTGCCGGTCTCTTTATCCTCTGCGGTCAGCTCTACGAGCGGTTGCATACCCGAGATCTGCGCCAGATGGGTGGCCTATGGGGACGCCTGCGTTACCTGCCAGGCGTAATGCTGTTCTTCTCGGTGGCATCCCTCGGCATGCCGGGCACCGGCAACTTCGTTGGCGAGTTCCTGATCCTGGTCGGCAGCTTCCAGGTGGCTCCTGTCATCACGGCGGTCGCCACCTTCGGTCTGGTGCTCGCTTCGGTCTACTCCCTCATCATGCTGCAGCGCGCCTGCTTTGGCCCCGCCAAGGATGAGAGCGTGCTCAAGGGACTAGATCGCCGCGAGCTGACCATGATGATGGTGATCGCCGGTCTCCTGGTACTGCTTGGCCTCTATCCCCAACCCGTGATTGATACCGCCAGCAGCAGCCTTATCAACGTGCTGCACTGGTATCTGCTGCCAACTGCTGGAGCCCTGCAATGACTTTCTCCGCTTCCCAACTGCTGGCACTGCTTCCCCTGCTGTTGACCACCGGGGCCATGGCGGCCCTGATGCTGGCCATCGCCTGGCGCCGCTGTGTCACCACCGCCTTTACCGTGACCATTGTTGGCCTCAATCTGGCGCTGTTCTCGCTGCCCATCGTGATGGCGCAGGGGGATCAAGGGGTCACCCCGCTGCTGCAAGTCGACAGTTACGCCGTCTTCTACATGGGACTGGTACTGATCGGCGCGCTGGCCACCTGTACCTTCGGCCAGTCATGGTTGAAAGCCTACCCGGACAACCGGGAGGAGTTCTTCCTGCTGCTGTTGATCGCCACCGCCGGTGGTCTGGTGCTGGCTTGCTCCCGCCACCTCGCCTCTCTCTTTATCGGGATCGAGATGCTGACCCTGCCGATGTTCGGTCTGGTGGGCTACGCCTACCGCGAGCGCCACTCGCTGGAAGCGGCGGTGAAGTACATGGTGCTCTCTGCCGCCGCCACCGCCTTCCTGCTGTTTGGCATGGCGCTGCTCTACGCACAGGCGGGCAGCCTGAGCTTTGCCGCCCTGGGGCAGACCCTGGCCGAGAGCCCGGCTCACCATCCGCTGCTGATGGGAGGTCTGGGTCTGATGCTGGTCGGCTTTGCCTTTAAATTGTCGCTCGCCCCCTTCCACCTCTGGACCCCGGATGTCTATGAAGGTGCGCCGGCCCCGGTCGCCACCTTCCTCGCCACCGTGAGTAAGGTCGCGGTGTTTGCCGTACTGCTGCGCTTCTATCTGGCGGTACCGGCGGCGAGCGATCCCATGATCCACTGGCTGCTGGCGGCCATGGCGGTCATCTCTATCCTGGTCGGCAACCTGCTGGCGCTGGTGCAGACCAACATCAAACGGATGCTGGGTTACTCCTCCATCTCCCACTTCGGCTATCTGCTGGCGGTGATCGTGGCGAGCCGCATCGGCCAGATGCCGGTGGAAGCAGCCGGGGTCTACCTGCTGATGTATCTGTTCACCAGCCTGGGTGCCTTTGGGGTGGTGAGCATGATGTCGAGCCCCTATCGCGGCAAGGATGCAGACTCCCTGCACAGCTATCGCGGCCTGTTCTGGAAGCGCCCCTATCTGACTGCCGTGCTGACAGTGATGATGTTGTCGCTCGCGGGCATCCCGATGACGCTCGGCTTTATCGGCAAGTTCTACCTCATCGGCGTCACCGTCGAGGCGCAGCTCTGGTGGCTCTCCGGCGCCATCGTGCTCGGCAGCGCGCTGGGTCTCTACTACTACCTCAAGGTGATGGTGACCCTCTATCTGCGCGAACCGGGTATGCAGCAGCGCGATGCCAGCGCCGACTGGGCACTCTCCTCCGGTGGCGTGGTGGTACTGCTCTCTGCGGCGCTGGTGGTGTTGCTGGGGCTCTATCCCCAGCCGGTCATCAGTCTGGTACAAGGGTTCCAGCACGTGGTATTGCAGTAACCTTTACCGTCGTTAACCATCATCATTACCCGTCAAAACCGGCAGCCAAGGCTGCCGGTTTTCTATCTTTTTCGAACCGGATACGCGCAGCGCCGGCTCAAATTTATTCGTCTTTATAACGGCTTATGCAGGGTCACAAAATTTCGCAGGGTATTCAGCCAACCCCCTTGCTGATATATTGATAAAAGGCAGGAATGGAGTTCCGAGCGATGATGCAACCTTCTTTTCATCAATTTGATGTGCATCCACTGGCCGATGCATTGCTTCCCTACCAAGGGGAACGCCTCGATGTGTTGCTGGCCGAACAGGACGCCGCACGAGTTGCCGACCTGCAACAGCAGTGTCAGCGCCTCGACATTCAGCTCTGTGGCGCCATCTTTCCACGCCTGATAAGTCAGCATGGTTTTCATGAACGGGGGGCCTGGCTGCTGCCCCGCCCCGCCGCCCACAACCCACTGCTGATCCCGCTTCCCGCTACCGCAACTGCCGATGAACTGGCTAGTGTCATCTGCGAGCAGCTAACCTCCCGGCTCGCACAATGGCCGGATGCACAACAAGCCCCCACCCTCTTTCTCACCTTTGACGCCATGATCCCCAACATCGCCTCCATCCTTGAGGGGATCTATCTGCGACTGGCGGACAGGGTCAACTATGCTGGCGTCAACGCAGGCAGCGGCCAGTTCACAGCCATCCCCTGTCTGTTTGACAATCACAGTTTGCTGGCGCAGGCGGTCAGCTGCGTCCTGCTGCCCCATCACAGCTATCCCTTGCTGGAACATGGCTATCAACTCACAGCTCAGCCCATGCTGGCCACCAGCAGCGAGGGCAACAAGATCTCCTTTATCGACTGGGAGCCCGCCTTCAGCCGCTATCAATCCCTGATCCGGCAACAGTTCCAGCAACATCTCACCCCGGAGCAGTTCTACCAGTACGGCGTTCATCTGCCACTCGGGCTGCTCCGCGCCAATGGCGACGTGATCGTGCGGATCCCGGTCGCCGTCACCGAAGAGGGGGCGCTGCTCTGCGTCGGTGAAGTGCCGGATCACAGCATTCTCACCCTGCTCAAGGCGCCGCAGAGTCCGACCGCCCATGCCATCGAGCTGGCTGGCAAGCTCTGCCAAGATGGCGCCCCTGAACGCATCGAGCTCTACTACTGTGCCGGTCGCCAGCAGCACTTCGGCCAGCAGAGTCAGCTCGAAGTCACCACGCTCTTTACTCACTGTGGTGCCCACGAACTGGTGGGAGCCCTCTCCCTTGGCGAGATTGGCAGCCTGCGGCCGGGAGACTATCCCCTGTTTCACAATGGCGCCATTCTCTGCAACGGGGAGGGACGACGATGAACAATGACCACGCCATGGCCATCGTCTGCGATCTCGCCCTCTGCATCGGTCGCGAGGTGACCCTGGATGCCTTGCTGACCAAGGTGCTGCAGCGCTTTCTGTTTCATTGCGCCTGCCCGGTGGGTCTGGTACTGCAACAGTTACCGCAGGGGGAGTACAAGATCATCAAGGCGATCGGGGACGATCAGCTGCTGCAACATCAGGGAGTACCACTCACGCTGCCCCGCTGGCTCATCGATGGCGAGCAGTGCATCCTGCGCGCACCGCTGCCGCTGCCCGGCTCCCGCCCCTACTCCTTTGCCTATCGCTTGCAGATCGAAGGAGGATACCTGATGCTGCTGCTCTCCCCCACGCCGGAGCAGCAGGGAGAGCAACTTTGCCATCTGTTCAGTCCCATCCTCGGCAACCTGGCCCGCGCCATTCAACTGTGCCGGGACAGCGAACAGCTCGCCCTGCGTCAGCAGGCAGAGCTGGTCGACATGCAGCGCTTCAACGAATCCCTGCTCAAGGCGATCCCCATCCCGGTATGCTACAAGGATGTCGAGGGACGCTTCATCAGTTGCAACCCGACCTTCACCCAGATGACCGGCCTCAGCAAAGCCGAGCTGCAGGGCAAGCGGGTGAACGAAATTCTGCCCCCGGAGATGGCCGACGAATACAATCAACGTGACCTTGAGGTACTGCGCAGCAGGCAACCGCAATATTTCGAGCACACCCTGTTTGACCGGGAAGGTCGGCGCTATCAGGTGCTCAATTTCAAAGATCTCTTCTACGACCATCAGGGTGAAGTGGCAGGCATCATCAGTGCGCTGGTCGACATCACCCACATCAAGGAGAGCGAACTGCAGCAGCGTACCCTACTGTTCCAGACCATAGCAGCACTCTCCTCCGCCATCGCCCACAAGGATCCCGGCACCGCAGGTCACGAACGGCGCGTACACGACCTGGCACTGGCCATCGGCCAGCATCTGCAACTCTCGCAAGAACGCCTCGATGGGCTGGGCCTCGCGGCCATGGTGCACAACATCGGCCTGCTGCAGATCCCGGCAGAGATCCTCACCCGCCCCCGCAAATTGAGAGAGGTGGAGTTCGAGCTGATCAAGCAGCATCCGCAGGCTGGCGTGGAGATCCTGCAGCAAATTGACTTCCCCTGGCCCATCACGGCCATCGTGCAGCAACATCATGAAAACATGGATGGCAGTGGCTACCCACAGGGGCTGGAGGGGGATGCCATCAGTCTGGAGGCGCGCATCATCCGGGTCGCCGACTCCCTGGCGGCCATGACGGCCCATCGCCCGTTCCGACGGGCCATGTCCCTTACCGATGCCTTCGCCGAGCTGACCCGTTATGCTGGCGTCCACTATGACGAACGGGTGGTCAGCGCCTGCTTTGCCGTGTGGCAAGCGGGCTACCGCTTTGCCCCCCTTTGACCGAGACAGGATCAAGATGAGTTCAAGACCCGAACACCCCGTCACTCAGCCGCCCATCGTCACCTCGCTACCAACAGCGGTGTTGCTCAGTCAGGTGATGGATCAGCTGCCCTACCGCGTCCTGCTCAAGAATACCCACTCCGTCTTCATCGCCTGCAACCGGCTGCTGGCCGACGATCTCGCCCTCACTCCGGCAGAGCTGGTCGGCAAATGCGATACCGACTTCTTCCCGGCCGAGCTGGCCCAACGCTATCGGGATGACGATCTGAAGGTGATGGCCAGCGGTATCACCCAGCGCCACGAGGAGCCCTATCTCAAGGGAGGCGAGGATCGCTGGCTCAGCACCACCAAGTTTCCCCTGCGCGATGAGCTGGGGGACGTGATCGGGGTCGGCGTCTTCTTCGATGACATCACGGAAAAGAAACAACAGCAGGAGCGGTTGCAGCAATACACCTGGACGCTGGAGGCCATTAGTCGCGCCCATCACGCCATGCTCAGACAGGAGAACGAGCAGACGCTGCTGCAGGAGATCTGCGATGCCATCACCTTCGACGGCCGCTTCTCCCTCGTTACCGTGCTACAGGAGGCTGCCGACCAGCGTGCCTTGCAGGTGCGGGCGCAGGCGGGCAACGTGGCCTGGTTTGCCAGCGACGACTGGCTTACCCGGGATCCGGCGCTGCACCACAACATTCGTGAAGGGAGTCTGTGTAACGAAGCGCTGGCAACCGAGCTCACTCACCACTCAACTACCCTGCGCACCCGCCTGCTGCTGCCGCTGCAATGGCACCCGACCTTGCGCGGCGGCCTGCTCATCCACAGCGAACAGGCCAGGGCCTTCACCGATGAGGAAGTACACCTCTTCAGCCAGCTGGCCGACTACCTTGCCTATGGCCTGCAGGCACGTAGCACCCAGCAGGCTTACCTCGCCGCCCAGCGCGACAAGGTGCTGCATGCCCGCCAGCTGGAGCTGGCACTGGAGGATGCGCTGGGGGCCATCGCCGCCGTGCTGGAGCAGCGCGATCCCTACACCGCCGGCCACCAGAAGCATGTCGCTACTCTGGCGCTGGCTATCGGTCGCGAGCTGGCCCTGAACGACAAACAGTTGCGGGGGCTCTATCTCGGCGCCATGGTGCACGATATTGGCAAGATCCAGGTCCCGACCGATATCCTGACCAAGCCGGGCAGGCTGACCCCTCAGGAGTTCAATCTGGTCAAGGAGCACCCGACCGCTGGCTATCAGGTGCTGAAGGATATCGCCCTGCCCTGGCCCATCGCCCAGATGATCCACCAGCACCACGAGTTCATCGATGGCTCCGGCTACCCGGCGGGGCTCAAGGGGGATGAGATCCTGCTGGAAGCCCGCATTCTCACGGTGGCCGATATCGTCGAATCCATGTCCTCCGATCGTCCCTACCGCGCGGCGCTCGGCATTCCCCAGGCCAGAGCCCACATCATAGATCTGCGGGGCACCAAGCTGGATGCAGCGGTAGTGGACGCCTGCCTGCGCATTCTCGATCGCGGTGACTTCACCCCCCATGAGCTGGGCCACGGCCAAGCCTGAACTCGCTCATTGTCATAAAAAAACCGGCCAAATTTGGCCGGTTTCTGTTTTTATGCGCTTGCGCTGTCGCTATTAACCCAGGCGGACCCGGGCGTTGCGGAACATCCGCATCCAGGCGCCGTCCTCGCCCCAGTTGTCCGGGTGCCAGGAGTTGGCCACGGTGCGGAACACCCGCTCCGGGTGCGGCATCATGATGGTGGCGCGACCGTCCGTGGTAGTGACGGCGGTGATACCATCCGGCGAGCCGTTCGGGTTGGCCGGGTACTGCTCGGTCACGCTGCCGCGGTTGTCGACAAAGCGCAGTCCTACCAGACCGCTCTGTTGCAGTGCGTTCAGGTGAGCGGCATCGCGCACCTCGACACGCCCTTCCCCGTGGGAGACGGCAATCGGCATCACGGAGCCCGCCATGCCAGCGAAGAAGGCCGAGGGGGACTCCTGCACCTGCACCAGACTGAAGCGGGCCTCGAAGCGCTCGGAGCGGTTGCGCACAAAGCGCGGCCACAGATCGGCGCCCGGGATGAGGTCGCGCAGGTTGGACATCATCTGGCAACCGTTGCACACGCCCAGAGAGAGCGTATCGCCACGCTCGAAGAAGCGCTGGAACTGTTCGCGGGCGTTGTCGTTGAACAGGATGGACTTGGCCCAGCCTTCACCGGCACCCAGCACGTCACCGTAGGAGAAGCCGCCACAGGCCACCAGGGTATGGAACTCCTCCAGCTTGATACGACCGGAGAGAATGTCGCTCATGTGCACGTCCACCGCCGCGAAACCGGCACGGTCGAACGCCGCCGCCATCTCCACGTGGGAGTTGACCCCCTGCTCGCGCAGCACGGCCAGACGGGGAGAAACCCCGCGGGCAATGTAAGGTGCAGCCACATCCTCGGACGGGTTGTAAGTCAGCTTGGCATGCAGACCCGGATCGGTGGCGTCCTGACGGGCCGCATGCTCACTGTCGGCGCACGCCGGATTGTCACGCAGACGCTGCATCTGCCAGCTGGTCTCGCCCCATATGGTGCGAAGGGCAGTGCGGCTGGCGCGATAGACCTCCTGACCGGCGCGCTGCAGGGTGATGAGATCCCCTTCGCGCACAGTGCCGAGCACATGAGAGCAGGCCGCCAGACCGTGACCGGCCAGCAGGGTCATCACCGCTTCTTTATCTTCACGGCGCACCTGAATGACGGCGCCCAGCTCCTCGTTGAACAGCGCCGGCAGCAGCTCGCCACCGATGCGATCGAGCTGGATGTCGAGGCCGCAGTGACCGGCAAACGCCATCTCGGTCAGGGTGACGAACAGGCCGCCATCAGAGCGGTCGTGATAGGCGATCAGCTTGCGATCGGCCACCAGCGCCTGAATGGCGTTGAAGAAGCCCTTGAGCTGAACCGGATTGTCGAGATCCGGCGCCTTGTCGCCCAGCTGGCGATAGACCTGCGCCAGCGCCGAGGCGCCGAGGCGCTGCTTTCCGTTGCCAAGGTCGATGAGGATAAGGTCGGTTTCACCGAGATCGGTACGCAGCTGCGGCGTGACTGTGTTGCGCACATCCTCAACCCGAGCGAAAGCGGAGATGAGCAGGGAGAGCGGCGAGGTGACGCTTTGCTCCTTGCCATCCTGCTGCCAGCGGGTCTTCATCGACATGGAATCCTTGCCCACCGGAATGGTGATGCCCAAGGCCGGGCAGAGCTCTTCGCCTACCGCTTTGACCGCCTCATAGAGACCGGCATCTTCACCCGGGTGACCGGCAGCGGCCATCCAGTTGGCGGAGAGCTTGACCCGCTTGAGTGACCCGATGTGGGTTGGCGCCAGGTTGGTGAGC
Source organism: Aeromonas allosaccharophila (assembly GCF_000819685.1). GTDB lineage: Bacteria > Pseudomonadota > Gammaproteobacteria > Enterobacterales > Aeromonadaceae > Aeromonas > Aeromonas allosaccharophila. The sequence continues at coordinate 44,828 of NZ_CDBR01000107.1, forward strand.
GCTTCCGCTACCGCCATACGGGCAGAGGCGGCGTGGGAGAGCAGCGCGACCGGCGTGCGCTCACCCATCGACATGGCTTCGCCGTGATAGCTGTCGTAGGTGGCGGCGGTGACGGCGCAATCGGCCACCGGGATCTGCCAGGGGCCAACCATCTGGTCGCGGTTAACGAGACCGGTCACGCTGCGATCGCCGATGGTGATGAGGAAGGATTTCTCCGCCACGGTCGGCAGGCGCAGTACCCGCTCGGCCGCGTCACTCAAAGTGATGCCATCGAGCTGGAGCGCTTTGCCTTGCGCAGGCAGGGTCACCACATCACGGTGCATCTTGGGCGCCTTGCCGAGCAGCACATCCAGCGGCAGATCGATGGGCTGGTTGTCAAAGTGGCTGTCAGAGAGGGTGAGATGCTTCTCTTCGGTCGCGGTGCCGATCACGGCGTAAGGCGCTCGCTCACGCTCGCACAGGGCCTTGAACAGCGGCAGCTTGTCCTGCGCCACCGCCAGCACATAACGCTCCTGGGATTCGTTGCACCAGATCTCCAGCGGGCTCATGCCCGGCTCGTCGCTCTGGATGGCGCGCAAATCGAAGCGACCGCCGCGCTCGCCGTCGTTGACCAGCTCCGGCATGGCGTTGGAGAGACCACCCGCCCCCACATCATGGATAAAGACGATGGGGTTGTCGTCACCCAGCTGCCAGCAGCGATCGATCACCTCCTGACAACGGCGCTCCATCTCGGGGTTGTCGCGCTGCACCGAGGCAAAATCGAGATCTTCGGCCGACTGGCCGGAGGCCATGGATGAAGCCGCGCCGCCGCCCAGACCGATGTTCATCGCCGGGCCACCCAGCACGATCAGCGCAGCGCCGACCGGGATCTCCCCTTTCTGGACATGTTCGGTGCGGATGTTGCCGATGCCGCCCGCCAGCATGATGGGCTTGTGGTAGCCACGCACCTCGACGCCGTTGTGGCTCGGCACCTCCTCTTCGAAGGTACGGAAGTAGCCGAGAATGGCCGGACGGCCGAACTCGTTGTTAAACGCGGCGCCGCCGAGCGGCCCCTCCTGCATGATGTCAAAGGCGCTGACGATGCGGCTCGGCTTGCCGAAATCCTGCTCCCAGGGCTGCTCGAAGCCGGGGATGCGCAGGTTGGAGACGGAGAAACCGACCAGACCCGCCTTGGGCTTGGCACCGCGACCGGTGGCACCCTCGTCGCGGATTTCGCCGCCGGAGCCGGTAGCGGCGCCCGGGAAGGGGGAGATGGCGGTCGGGTGGTTGTGGGTCTCCACCTTCATCAGGATGTCGACCTGCTCCTGGTGATACTGGTACTCGCCGCTGGCCGGGCTTGGGAAGAAGCGGCCACCCTGGCTCCCTTCCATCACGGCGGCGTTGTCTTTATAGGCAGAGAGGACATAATCCGGCGTCTGCTCGAAGGTGTTCTTGATCATCTTGAACAGCGACTTGGGCTGCTGCTCGCCATCGATGGTCCAGTCGGCATTGAAGATCTTGTGACGGCAGTGCTCGGAGTTCGCCTGGGCGAACATGTAGAGCTCGATGTCGTTGGGGTTACGACCCAGCTTGGTGAAGTTCTCCACCAGATAGTCGATTTCGTCGTCGGCCAGCGCCAGACCCAGCGCCACGTTGGCCTCAGCCAGTGCGGCGCGGCCACCGCCCAGTACATCCACCTGGGTAAAGGGACGCGGCTCATGGTGAGCAAACAGGGCAGCAGCTTCGCTCATCTCGGCAAACACCACTTCCATCATCCGATCATGCAGCACGGCGGCAATGGCGCTGCGCTGGGCGGCACTCAACTCACCCTTCATCGTCAGGTAATAAGCAATACCACGCTCCAGCCGCTTGACCTGTTTCAGGCCGCAGTTGTGGGCGATGTCGGTTGCTTTGGAAGACCAGGGGGAGATAGTGCCGGGACGGGGGGTAACAAGAAACAGCTGACCGCTGGGGGTGTGTTCGGGGATGGTCGGGCCGTAGCGCAAGAGCTGGCCCAAGGTCGCTCGCTCGGGGGGAGAGAGGGGGCTTGTCAGCTCGGCAAAGTGCACATACTCGGCATAGACATCCTCTATCTCTACTCCGCTCTCTACTCCGCTCTCTACTCCACTATCATTTCTCATCTGTGCGAAGCGTTGCAGCAGTTTTTGGACACGAAAATCAGACAGTGCTGGGGCACCACGCAAGATATCCATATGACCTTTCTCACCAAGTTTTAAAGTGGGGGGGAATTGAGACGCGCGTATTATAGGGATCTGGCTCACGCCGGACAAACGTTTTTCTCACTTCGTGCAGTGTGACTCTGCGCACACTCTCTGGTATAAAGGTGCCTCTTTTTTGACAAATGCCGATTTTTTCAACAAAGGTACTCACCTACTTGCGCTGCATTTTTCGACTGTTTATCGGGCTGTTGTTGACGCTGACGCTAGTTGGCTGCGACTTCTATAGCCCCTCGAGCCAGCTGGAGCAGATCCGCCAGCGAGGCGAGATCCGGGTTGGCACCATCTATGGTCCCACCTCTTATTACCAGCGTGATGACCTCGCCCAGGGGTTCGATTACGAGCTGGCGCAAAACTATGCCGACTGGTTGGGGGTGAAACTCACCATCATCCCGGTCGACACCACTGACGAACTGGTCGCCCTGCTCAAGAAGGGCAAACTCGATCTGGCCGCCGCCGCCATCATGGTCACCCCCGAGCGACGCGAGCTGTTTCGCTTTGGCCCGGGCTTCTATCAGGTCTCCCCCAAGCTGGTCTACCGTAACGGCAAACCCAAGCCGGCTTCGTTGAACGACATCAAGGGCAAACTGGTCGTTGCTGCCGGCTCCACCGGAGAAGACCTGCTCAAAGAGATGAGCAAGGAGAATCCGGCACTGACGTGGAGCACCAGCCACAATGCCGATGTGGAGGAGCTGCTCAAGCAGGTGGTGGATGGCAAGATTGACTACACGGTGGTGCAGGATACCGTGCTGGCCCGTACCCAGCGCTACTACCCGGAGCTCACCGAGGGGCTGACCCTGGCCCAGAAGCAGACCGTCGCCTGGGCCATGAGCAAGCTGCCCGATGACAGCCTCTATGCCAGCGTGATCGACTTCTTCGGTCAGCGCTTCATGGATGGGGCCATCGCCAAGCTGGACGAGAAGTACTTCGGCCACGTGCAGAACTTCGACTTTGTCGATACCCGCACCTTCCTCAAGCGCGCCAAGAGCCTGCTGCCCAAGTACCAGCCGCTGTTCCAGACCCACGCCAAGAATATCGACTGGCGCCTGCTCGCCGCCATCAGCTATCAGGAGTCCCACTGGGACCCGCAGGCCCGCTCCTACACCGGCGTGCGCGGCATGATGATGCTGACCGAGCCCACCGCCAAGGCGATGGGGGTCAACGACCGGCTCCATCCGGAAGAGAGCATCAAGGGGGGTTCCCTCTATCTGCAACAGATGATGGAGAAGGTGCCGGACTCGGTGCCCGATGACGAGAAGGTGTGGTTTGCCCTCACTGCCTACAACATCGGTTACGGCCACATGATGGATGCCCGCCGCTTGGCCAAGGATCTTGGCAAGAATCCCGACGCCTGGAGCGACGTGAAAGAGGTGCTGCCGCTGCTGCAACAGGCGCGCTGGCATCGCAAGGTGCGTTACGGCTATGCCCGTGGCAGCGAGGCGCGCAACTATGTCAACAACGTGCGCCAGTACTACCAGAGCCTGCTGTGGCTCGACAACGAGCAACAGAAGGCGCACCAGCGGGAGAGTCTCGACAACGACAGCGAGCCGGAGCTGGCCGAGCGCCCCACCATCATCGCCGAGGTGGTCAATCAGATCACCTTGCGCTAACCAGCCATTATTCGGCTGTTTTCAAGCAAATTTCTCTGTTACCATCGATTCACATCGGAGCCTATCCGAAATCGCATTGTTTTCATTATGTTGAGAGATTAAATAACAGCAATTTCGGATGGGCTCCATCAATGACCCAAGGCCGGGACGGCCACCCAGTTGGGAGGAGACCAAGATGCAAAAACGTAGAAAAATCAGTCTGGTCAGAAAAGCGAAGTGCAGCTGGAGCCCCAGACGCAAACTCAAGCTTAATGACATCAAGCGCAACCTGTGGCGCAGAAATCGATCCTATACCCTGCTTATTGCAGAGCACACAGCATAAACCCGGCATTCGCCGGGTTTTTTTATCTTCTTTCTCACCTGACTACCGTCTTACTCCAGCGCAGCCTTGAACTGTACCGTCCGTTTGGATACCAGCGAGTTGCAGTGGTTGCAGAAATAATCCACCGCACCGCACGCCTTGAGACGCTCCAGCTCCTGCTGGCAGGTGGGACAGATGGCCGTGACGCGAACAGGTGCCTGGCACTGACCACAGGTCTGTTCCTTGCTGCGGGTATCCAGTTCAGCCTGGCATGACGGGCAAAGCAGGGCTTTCATTGTCGACTCCTCATAAAGTGAACCTGCGATGGGCTTGCCCATGGCGGGTTCCCCTCCCCGCCGGACATCACGCCACTGCAGGGGGAATAACAAAGCGGCTGCCGGTGAGGGCAGCCGCAAGGACTTATTTCTTCTTCATTTTCAGCAGGCGTTTGCGCTGACGTTCCTGACTCAGGGTCATGGTGTTCTTCTTGCCTTCAAACGGGTTGACCGACTCCTGGAACTCGACCCGGATCGGCGAGCCCATGATCTTGAGGGACTTGCGGAAGTAGTTCATCAGGTAACGCTTGTAGGAATCCGGCAAATCGTTCAGCTGGTTGCCGTGGATCACGATGCGCGGCGGGTTGTAGCCACCGGCGTGGGCGTACTTGAGCTTGACGCGGCGACCGTTGACCATCGGCGGCTGGTGATCTTCCTGCGCCATCTGCATGATGCGGGTCAGCATCGCCGTGCTGGTACGACGGGTGGCGGACTGGTAAGCCTCCTGAATGGATTCAAACAGGTGGCCAACACCGCTGCCGTGCAGGGCGGAGATGAAGTGGACGCGCGCGAAGTCGATGAAGCCCAAGCGACGATCCAGCTCGTTCTTCACATCCTCTTTCACCTTCTGATCCAGACCATCCCACTTGTTCACCACCAGCACCACGGAGCGGCCGGAGTGGAGCACGAAGCCGAGGATGCTCAAATCCTGATCGGTGATGGTCTCCTGGGCGTCGATCACCAGCAGACAGACGTTGGCATCTTCGATGGCTTTCAGGGTTTTGATGACGGAGAACTTCTCCACCGTCTCGTGCACCTTGCCACGACGACGCACACCGGCGGTGTCGATAATGACGTACTTCTGCTCGTCACGCTCCATCGGAATGTAGACGGAGTCGCGGGTGGTGCCGGGCATGTCATAGACGATGACCCGATCTTCACCCAGCATGCGGTTGGTCAGGGTCGATTTACCGACGTTGGGACGACCGACGATGGCAAATTTGATGGGCAGGTCGGCAAACGGGGTCTCTTTGGTATCTTCCCGGGTGTCCAGATCACCGGCGGCTACCATGCGCAGCAGGGCTTCTTCGTCGAAGTCCTCCTCTTCCTCATCCTGCGCATCTTCATCGGTAGCGGCTTCGACCAGGGTCTCCAGATGGGGAGCCAGGGCCAGTTCCAGCAGGCTCAGCACACCACGACCGTGGGCGGCCGCGATCTGGTAGACCTCGCCCAGCGCCAGACCGTAGAACTCGGAAACCGCGGAATCACCGTCGATGCCATCGGTCTTGTTGGCCACCAGAAATACCTTCTTGTGGGCCTTGCGCAGGTGTTCGGCGATGGCTTGATCCGCCGCGGTCAGACCGGCACGGGCATCCACCATGAACAGCACGACATCCGCTTCTTCGATGGCCAGCAGGGATTGCTCGGCCATCTTCAGCTCGATCCCCTCTTCGGTACCATCGATACCGCCGGTATCGACCACGATAAATTCCAGCTCGCCCAACTTCGCCTGACCGTATTTACGGTCCCGGGTCAGACCGGGAAAATCGGCAACCAGGGCATCCCGAGTACGGGTCAAGCGGTTAAACAGGGTGGATTTCCCCACGTTGGGGCGGCCCACCAGGGCTACTACAGGAGTCATAAAAGCCTCATTCTCAAGACGACAAAGGCTCCGGGTCCGAAGACCAGGAGCCGGATATTCACATTATCGGACGATCAAGGACGCTTGAGGGCGTACAACTTGCCGTCACGGCTCTGCACATACAGGGTCTCGCCATCCACCAGCGGGGCGGCGTAGAGGCCACTGCTATCGAGCTGCTGCATCGCCTTGATGGTACCGTCGGTACGATCAAGCCAATACAGGTATCCTTCCACATCACCCACCACCACATAGTCACCGAAGATGACAGGTGCAGTGACGGTACGATTCTCCAGCTGGGTGTTGGACCACAGCTCCAGACCATTGCGACGATCGACCGCAAACAGATGGCTGCGGCTGTCGGTCAGCACAATGGCATTGCCGGTCATCGCCAGGTCGCGATAGCCGGAATACTTGCGCTTCCACACTTCGTCGCCAGTCATCAGCTTGCGTGCCATCAGCTGACCGTTGTAAGCGATGGCATAGAGCTCATCACCGGCGATCAGCGGGCTGGCATCGACATCGACCATACGGTCCAGTTCGGTAGCACCGCGGGCATCAGCCACCTTGGACTGACGCACCGGCTGGCCATTGCTCAGCAGGGCAATGCCCACCTTGCCATCGGCACGGCCGTAAATCACGGCGCCGTTGGTGATCACCGGCGCACCGGCACTGCGCAGGGTCAGCGGCGGCTGCTCTTCGGAGAGCGACCACTGCAGCTTGCCTTCGTCAGTATCGAGCGCGATCAGGCGACCGGAGGTGGTCAGCACCACCACGCGGCCATCTTCCACCGCGGGGCTCGCCACCACTTCGCCGGGCACATTGGTCTGCCACAGCACTTCACCGTTCTCTTCGTTCAGGGCATAGACCACCCCGTTCTCGGAGCCGAGGAACAGCTTGCCGTAACGGGAGACCAGACCACCGGAGAGGCGGGCGCTGCGCTTGTCGGCATTGACCGGCAAGTCAGCCAGATCGACGGTCCAGAGGCGATCGCCACTGGCCCGATCGAACGCGGTGACATCACCATCACGGGCGGCCGCATAGATGCGATCTTCTTCCACCACCGGCTTGAGCTGGGAGTAGAAGTCACCGATGCCATCACCTACGGTGGATGACCATGCGGTATCGGCCGAAAAGGCAGATTCAACCTTGGGCAGCGGTGCCATCGGGTTGAGATCCTCTTCCGAACTGAACAGGGAGCAACCCTGCAGAGCGAAGGAGACCGCAGCCCCCAGCGCCACCATCTTGAATAGATTACGCATCCGGTGCCTCACCAGTCGCAACGGCCGGCAGGGCCAGATCGTCCATTTTCAGCTTGAGCTCGGCGCTACCCTGCAGGCCGCCGGCATCGGCCGCCGCCTGATAGGCGTCACGAGCCTCTTCGGTCTTGCCCTGCTTTTGCAGCACATCACCACGGGCTTCGGCTACCTGCGCCTTGAAGGCCTCATTCTGGATGGTCGCCAGCTTGGCCAGCGCTTCGTCCGCCTTGCCCTGATCATTCAGTACACGAGCCAGACGCAGCGCCGCGATGGGACGAATGCTCTCGTCACCTGTGGTGGCTACCAGATTCAGTTGCTCGACAGCCAGATCCAGCTTGCCCGCCTTGACGGCAGCGGTAGCCAGTTGCAGGGCGGCCAGCTCGGCGTAAGAGTCGCCCTTGTTGGCGTTGACAAACTGCTGTGCCTGCTCGAAACCGGCGGCATCGCCCTTGGCCAGCTGCTCAATCACCTGATTGTAAGCCTGGGAGGAGGCCTCCATGGTCTCTTGCTGGTGCTGGTTGTAATAGCGCCAGCCAAAGAGTCCGATCAGACCGATCACGGTCCCGGCAATCACCGAGGTTCCGTTCTCTTTCCACCACTCCTTGATAACCTCAACCTGTTGTTCTTCGGTGGTATAGACTTCCACAGCTTACTCTCCTTTGGCTGCCAGCAGGGCAATGGCGGCGTCAACCTTGACGGTCTGTTGCTCGGCCTGACCACGCAGATATTTGATAGTGATCTCCCCGTTTTGCACCTCGGTCTCACCAAGGATCAGGGCGATTGCCGCGCCGCTCTTGTCGGCACGTTTGAGTTGTTTCTTGAAGTTGCCACCACCACAGTGGCTCATCAGGCGCAAGTCCGGCAGGGCATCGCGCAGACGCTCGGCCAACTGGAAGCCAGCCTGCTCGGTCCCCTCGCCCACCATCGCCAGATAGACATCCACCGCCGGGCGGATATCGGCGTTGAGCTCGAGGGTCTCCAGCATCAGCACCAGACGCTCCATGCCCATGGCAAAGCCCACGGCCGGGGTCGGTTGACCACCGAGCTGCTCCACCAGACCATCGTAGCGGCCACCGGCACAGACGGTGCCCTGGGCTCCCAGACTGCTGGTGACCCACTCGAACACGGTCAGGTTGTAGTAGTCAAGACCACGCACCAGACGCTCGTTCACTTCGTATTTGATACCGGCAGATTCGAGCAGGCGCTTGAGCCCCTCGAAGTGGGCAAGGCTCTCTTCGCCCAGATGGTCGAACAGACGCGGGGCACCGACCAGAATGGCCTGTACTTTTTCGTCCTTGGAGTCGAGCACCCGCAGCGGGTTGCTGTACATGCGGCGCTGGCTCTCTTCGTCCAGCTGATCCTTGTACTGCTCCAGATAGGCTACCAGCGCATCGCGGTAAGCGGCGCGTTCGGCGCTCTGGCCCAGGGTGTTGAGCTGCAGGGTGACATGTTCGCTGATGCCAAACAGACGCCACAGGCGGTGGGTCAGCATGATCAGTTCTGCGTCAATATCCGGCCCGTTGATGCCAAACAGCTCGACACCGAACTGGTGGAACTGGCGATAACGGCCCTTCTGGGGACGCTCGTGACGGAACATGGGGCCCATGTACCACATCCGGCGTTCCTGGTTGTAGAGCAGACCGTGCTCGATACCGGCACGGACGCAGCTGGCGGTCCCTTCCGGACGCAGGCTCAGGCTGTCGCCGTTGCGGTCTTCAAAGGTGTACATCTCTTTTTCGACCACGTCGGTCACTTCACCGATGGCGCGTTTGAACAGATGAGTCTGCTCAACAATCGGCATGCGCACTTCGCTGTAGCCATAGCTGGCAACGACCTGGCGCAGGATCTGTTCAACCTTCTGCCATACCGGGCTCTGCTCCGGCAGGCAATCATTCATACCGCGAATAGCTTGGATCTGTTTTGCCACGTTGATACTCGAGAAAAAGAGGTAAAATTTGGCCGCATTATAGGGATTTTCCCCCCCAAGGTAAAATCAGGGAATCCGGATGCGGGATTTAAAATCAGTCACCTGGAAAAAGGGCCACCCAGTGTGGCCCCGATTTGCTCAATCCTTGTCCATCAGGATCCGGTTGGCGGGATCCATCATGGCGGCCCGGGCGCGAATGCGTCGCTCCAGCACCGGAATGAGATTCTTGTTGTCGAGCCGATCGACCCGCTGGCCCCCTTCATAGAAGGCACTCTTGTTGGCAGCCCCTGCCAGACCAAGATCAGAGACCAGCGCTTCGCCCGGGCCATTCACCACGCAACCGATGATGGAGACATCCATCGGGGTGATGATGTCCTCGAGCCGCTCTTCCAGCGCGTTGACGGTGGCGATCACGTCGAACTCCTGCCGTGAGCAGGAGGGACAAGCGATGAAGTTGATGCCACGGGAACGAATACGCAGGGATTTGAGGATATCGAAGCCGACCTTCACCTCCTCCACCGGATCCGCCGCCAGCGAGATACGCAGGGTATCGCCGATGCCGTCGGTGAGCAGCATGCCCAGACCGATAGCAGACTTCACCGCGCCGGCACGGAAACCGCCCGCTTCGGTGATGCCCAGATGGAGCGGCTGCTCAATCTGTTTGGCCAGCAGGCGATAGGCACCGACCGCCAGGAACACATCGGAGGCCTTGACGCTCACCTTGAAATCCTGGAAATCGAGGCGATCGAGATAGTCCACGTGACGCATGGCGGACTCCACCAGCGCTTCGGGGGTTGGCTCGCCGTACTTCTCCTGAATATCTTTCTCCAGCGACCCGCCATTGACCCCGATACGGATCGGGATATTGAGGTCGCGCGCGCAATCGACCACCGAGCGCACCCGCTGCTCGTTGCCGATGTTGCCCGGGTTGATACGCAGGCAGTCGGCACCGTACTCGGCCACTTTCAGGGCGATGCGATAGTCGAAGTGGATATCGGCGACGATGGGAATGCGGGTCTGCTGTTTGATGAGCCGGAACGCTTCCGCCGCTTCCATGGTGGGCACGGAGACACGGACGATATCGGCACCGACCCGCTCGATCCGCTGGATCTGCTCGACGGTGGCGGCAACATCGGTGGTCTTGGTGTTGGTCATGGTCTGCACGGTAATGGGGGCATCGCCCCCAACCGGTACATTACCAACCATGATCTGTCTGGATTTACGACGAATGATGGGAGATTCGTGAGAAGACATGAGAAACAGGTTACTCCTGCGGCAGTGAGAAGCGGGCAGTACGACCGTTGTTGTAACGGCTCATATCAAACGACTGCCCCTTGTAGTCAAGCTTGACGGCCATCGGCGCGCCAATGATGAACTTCAGGGGCTCGGCGCCTTCCAGCACCAGCTCGTCGTTGGCCTTCTTCAGACCACTGAACAGGGTCTTGCCGTTGGCATCCTTCACATCCAGCCAGCAATCGGCGGTGAAGCTCATCTTCAGTTGCGGTGCCGTCGCCGGATCAACGACAGCCTCTTCAGATTCAGAGCCATTGGCGCCGGATACTGCAACATCGGTCACCGCGCCAACATCAGCGTTGACATCGGTCGGGGCCACGGCCGCAGAGGCCGGTGCCAGCGTGGCGCTCGCCTCGGAAACCACCGCAGGGGCAGTCACGTCCGTGGCGGCAGGTGCGATGGCAGCGCCTTCCACCGGAGCGGTGTTGATCGCATCGGGCGGCGTGATAGCAGGCGCAGCAGGGGTCGAGCTGGTCGCACTCATCTCGGTGGCAGCCAGGGCTTCATCACCGGCGGAGCGACGTGCGGTACTCTGCCACCACCAGGCGACCGAGAGCGCAATCAACACCAGGATCACCAGCCAGGTCACCACCTTGAGCCGACTGTCGTTGGCTTGCTGGCGGGAGCGACGGGAGAAGCTCTGCATGTCGATATTATCGGGCGGCGTCAGACCCAGCTTGTCGTATGCGGCCAGAATGGTCTCTTCGGGGATCCCGACCAGCTTGGCATAGGTACGCAGATAGCCCCGGATAAAGGTATGGGACGTGTGCTTGTCGTAGGTATCCGATTCGATAGCGGCGATCAGGGTCAGACGAAGGTGAATGCGGGACGCAACCTGTTCTCGTGTCCAGCCAAGCTGTTCACGGGCGTTGCGCAGCAATTGGCCTGGGCCTGCTGCCTGGGAGTCGTCTTGGAAATCGTGTGGCTGTTCAATAGTCATTGGCTAAATAACGCTTGGCTTGTTGCGAAGTGGGATATTGCCTTACCAGCTCAGTCCCGAATTGGTGAAGTAATGCCGGCTTGTCCATCGCCTGTGCCAGCCGCAGTCTCAACCAGAGACTCTCCTCATTCTCGTCTGACACATCGGCAAAACGGGCGAGGTAGGACTGCACATCAGGCAGCTTGCCATCTTTCATGGAAAGCTCGGCCAAGTCCAGCAATAACCCTGGATTGCGGGGATTATACCCCAAGGCCAGGCGATAGTACTCGCCTGCTTTATCATTTCTGCGATTTTGCAGCGCACAAAGTGCCGCATTTTCATAGGTATCGGCAATTTTTACATAGCCTGGCTGAATAACCGCCTGGTTGAACGCCTGATCTGCCTCGGCATACCTGCCGCGATCACAGAGGAAGGCACCATAGTTGTTCATTGCGTCAGCATTGGACGGATCCATGGCAAGGGCGTTCTTGTAATGAGTCTCGGCTGCCTTGAAATCCCCTACCTTCTGGTAAAAGTAGGCAAAACCGATCTGCACCTGAGGATTGGAGGAGTCATATTGGAGGGCGCGGTCAAGATTGAACTTGGCCTGCTCGGCATTGCCCTGACGCAGGTACTGAATACCCAGGTCGAGACGGGTCTGGGCTGCCGCCTTGAGGTCGGGGCCCACTTCACGCTGGGTCGAATTCTGGCCAGCGTAAGTGGTCTCGGTCACACAGCCAGGCAGCGCGCAGAGCGCTGCCACTACGATCAATGTACGTGTATCCATTCCCTGTCTATACAATGGCTTAGCATTTAAACCATTTTGACGGAAATCCCATCCTGTTGCATCCGATTTTTGATAGTTCGCTTGGTACGGTCAATTACGTCACCCACCAGCTGACCACAAGCGGCGTCGATGTCATCGCCACGGGTTTTGCGGACGATAACGGTGAAACCGTACTCCATCAGCACCTTGGAGAAGCGATCGATACGGCTGTTGCTCGGTTTGCCGTAAGGGTTGCCCGGGAAGGGGTTGAACGGGATCAGGTTGATCTTGCTCGGGGTGTCCTTGAGTACCTTGGCCAGCTCGTGAGCATGTTGCATATCGTCATTGATATGATCGAGCAGCACATACTCAACGGTCACCCGACCGCCATTGGCATTGGACTTCTCGAGGTAACGACGGACACCGGCGAGGAACTCCTCGATGTTGTACTTGTCGTTGATCGGCATGATCTCGGAACGCAGCTTGTCGTTCGGGGCATGCAGAGAGATAGCCAGCGCCACGTCGATCTGGTCGCCCAGCTTGTCCAGCGCAGGTACCACACCAGAAGTGGAGATGGTCACCCGGCGCTTGGAGATGCCAAAACCGTAGTCATCCATCATCAGACGCATGGCGGGCACCACGTTGGCCAGGTTGAGCAGCGGCTCGCCCATCCCCATCATCACCACGTTGGTGATGGGGCGCTTGCCACCGACCACGCGGGCAGCACGCCACACCTGACCGATGATCTCGGAAACTTTCAGATTGCGGTTGAAGCCTTGCTGGGCGGTAGAGCAGAACTTGCACTCCAGCGCACAGCCGACTTGAGAGGAGACACAGAGGGTCGCGCGATCATCTTCCGGGATGTAGACGGTCTCGACTTCCTGATCACCCACCTGCAGGGCCCACTTGATGGTGCCATCGGCAGAGCGCTGCTCGCGGCTGATCTCGGGCGCCTTGATCTCGGCGATCGCCTTGAGGCGCTCCTTGAGCACCTTGTTGACGTTGGTCATCTGATCGAAATCATCACACCCAAAGTGATAGATCCACTTCATTACCTGATCTGCCCGGAATGGCTTCTCGCCCAGTTCGACGAAAAAGGCACGCATGGCATCCCGATCAAGATCCAGCAGGTTGATTTTTGTTTCGCTCATCAATGGCCTCAGTTCAAACACTTCATCAATTATTGGCTGACGACGTCAGGGGGCGGCATTGTACAAATAATGGGTCTGGCTTTCCACCTGGAGAATAGAGGGATATTGCGTAAACGGCGAAAACAACAAAGGGAGCCGAAGCTCCCTTGCAGGTATCAGTCACGAGATTAGTCGCGGGAGCAGAGCTCGTTTTCGCTGAAGAAGTAAGCAATTTCACGCTGGGCCGAGGCAAAGCTGTCGGCACCGTGTACCGCGTTGCGGTCGATGCTCTCGCCGAAGCAGGCACGCAGGGTACCGGCCAGGGCTTGCTCGGGATTGGTCAGCCCCATCAGGTCGCGGTAACGCTGAACGGCATTTTCCCCTTCCAGCACCTGCACCATGACCGGACCGGAGGTCATAAAGGTCACCAGCGCATCATAGAAAGGACGGCCTTGATGTTCGGCGTAGAAGCCTGCGGCCTGTTCGCTGGTCAGACGCAGCATTTTGGCGGCAACGATGGTCAGGCCAGCGCTTTCCATGCGGTGGTAGATCTCGCCGATCAGGTTCTTGCTGACAGCATCCGGTTTGACGATAGAGAAGGTACGTTCGATGGCCATTGATATCTTTCCTTAACTACAGAGATTTATTGTTAGAATCCATGTTCGCTGGCGATTATACGTAAACAAAAACCGGAAAAACACACAAATAAGCAACTTTTTATTAAACATCACTCCCTTGCAATCAACATCCACGCTCATCTTGACCGAGCAGAGCCGGAAAATATGTGCGCTTGCGCACGATAGTGACCTTAAGCCGCCAAAAACCCATCTTTTGCTCACTATTCGAACAGCATGAAAGAAGGCACCCGAAGGTGCCTTTTCTCGCCTATTTGGCTTCCGCCAGCAGGGCCCGCGCTATGGTGCGCATCCCCAGGGTATTGGCCCCCGGCGCCCAGAGAGCATCGCCATTGTCACTGAAGCAGGCGGCCAGATCGATATGCAGCCACCCCATCCCTTCGTTGGCAACGAAACGGGAGAGGAAGCCCGCCGCGTTGGAAGCGCCACCCGGCCCGCCACCCTTCACCGGACGGCTGTTCGCCGTGTCGGCGTAATGGGAGGGGCACTGCTGGCGGTGCCAGGGCTCGAGCGGCAGCGGCCAGGCCGGCTCCTGCTCTGCATCGGCATAGGTCATGGCTCGGCTCACCAACCCCTTGTCGAGGCCAAACAGGGCATTGTAGCGTCCACCCAGCGCCATCACGGCGGCGCCAGTCAGGGTGGCAGCATCTATAATCAGCGGCGCGCCACTGTCGCTCGCCAGTTGCAGGCCATCGGCGAGTACCAGCCGCCCCTCGGCGTCGGTATTCACAATCTCGACCGTGGTGCCGTTCTTGTAAGTGAGGATATCCCCCAGCTTGTAGGCATGACCGGAAACCAGGTTCTCGGCGCAGCAGAGAATGAGCTTCACCCGCTTGTCGAGCCCGCGCAGCATGGCCAGCGCCAGCGCACCGGTCACAATCGCAGCGCCCCCCATGTCGCACTTCATGGTGAGCATCCCCTCGGAGCTTTTCATGGAGTAACCGCCGGAGTCAAAGGTGATCCCCTTGCCCACCAGCGCAGCCGCTACCGGCGCCTTGGGATCGCGCCCCGGGTTGAAGTCGAGCTCCAGCAATACCGGTTCGCGCGCACTGCCGCGGCCCACCTGATAGAGACCGACCCAACCGGCCTGTTGCAGCGCTTCGCCTTTCAAAATGCGATGACTCACCTTGTCCGGCGCCAGCTCGGTAATAAAGGAGGCCGCTTCCACCGCCAGCTCCAGCGGGCCCAACTGCTCCGGGGTGGCATTGGTCATCTCACGCACCCAGCGGCCGCAGAGCCAACGCGCCTCCAGCTCCTCTCTGTCCTCTTCCGAGGACATTGCCCACTGCAGTTGCACCTCCGCCTTGGGGGTTTGCAGACCCTGGGCAAAGGCCCACTGCTGCTCACGCTCCCAGTGGCCAGCCAGCGTCACTTTCTGGACCCCTTGCTGGCAGAGACGACGGGCCGCCTGCTGGATATCGAGCAGCGGATTGGCCGTCACCAGATGGATCACCATGCCGTCGGCGCGGTGAGAGAGCAGCGCCCCCTCCCCCCACTCGGCAGGCGCAAATTCACGACTTAACCAGATATTCATGCAGTCACCTCCTGCAGCCAGCGTGCGATCGTGCGCAGACCGTGGCCCTTGGCGCCGGTTGCCCACAGATCGTTGCCCGATTTTTGATAAGAGGCTGCCAGATCCAAGTGCACCCAGCCCTTGCCCTCATCGCGCACGAAGCGGGAGAGGAAGGCGGCAGCCGTGGTGGCACCAGCTGTCCCTTCAGCCGAAGCGACGTTACCCAGATCGGCAAAGGCCGAGGTGAGCTGGCTGGCATGCCAGGGCTCCAGCGGCAGTGCCCATGCCTGCTCGTTTTCCACCTTGGCGGCGGCCAGCGCGCGCTGCTGTTCGGTCTCATCGAGGGCAAACACCGCATTATAATCGCGCCCCAGCGCCATCTTGGCGGCACCAGTCAGGGTGGCAGCGTCAAGGATATAAGCCGCGCCGCTGTCGGAGGCCGCCATCAGGCCATCGGCCAGCACCAGACGACCTTCCGCATCGGTGTTCTGGATCTCGACCGAAATGCCGTTTTTGTAGGTGAGGATGTCGCCCAGCTTGAAGGCGTGGCCGGAGACCAGGTTCTCGGCGCAGCAGAGAATGAGCTTCACCCGCTGGTTCAAACCGCGGCTGATGGCCAGCGCCAGCGCGCCGGTGACCATGGCCGCGCCACCCATGTCGGACTTCATCGGCAGCATGTTGTCAGAGGACTTCATGGAGTAGCCACCGGAGTCGAAGGTGATCCCCTTGCCCACCAGCGCAGCCACCACGGGGGCATGGCGATCTCCGGTCGGGTTGTAGTCGAGCTCAAGCAGCACCGGCTCACGCTCGCTGCCACGGCCGACCGACCAGATCCCGATATGGCCGGACTCGCGCAGCGCTTCACCGGCGGTGATGCGGGCAGTGACCTGATCCCCGGCCAGACCACGAATGAGTAACAGGGCCGATTCCGCCAGACTCATGGGGTAGATCTCTTCCGGAGAGCCATTGGTGATGTCACGTACCCAGCGAGCCGCCTTGAGCAGCGCATCCAGTTCGCGGGCATCCGCGTCGCTCTGCTGGCCGAAATCCAGTTCACGCGCCCCCTTGGCGGCGTAGAACCCCTGGGCGAACGCATAGCGCCGCTCCAGATCCCACTCCTCACCGGCCAGCGTCACCCGCTTGATCCCGCTCGATTCAAGGCGACGGGCGGCACGCTGAACGGTGCGCAGAACATCCTTCTCCTGACCGGCGGCACCAAGATGGATCTGTGCCTCGTCGCCATTGAAACTGAGCTGGGCGCCCTCGCCCCAATGGGCGGCCGCAGCCTGGGTGGATAATGCTACCTTCATCATGTCAGCCATCGTGTTTGCTTCCTTTTTACTGGCACTATTTATAAGCACTCTTTATGGGAAAGAGCTTATTGGCAAAGAGAGAATAACGAATACAAAAAAGGCCGAGCCCCCGAGGGTCACGGCCTTCCACCATATCACCGAAGCACCACAGGATGCTGCACGTGCAATTCACTCATGTGTAATTAATGGCGTTCAGAGGCAAGGTTCAGGGTGTACTTGGGCAGTTCCACCACCAGATCCTCGTCCGCCAGTTTTGCCTGGCAGCTGAGGCGCGATTCCGGCTCCAGTCCCCACGCCTTGTCCAGCATATCGTCTTCCAGCTCGTCGCTTGGCTCGAGCGAGTCAAAGCCCTCGCGCACCACGCAGTGGCAGGTAGTGCAGGCACAGGATTTCTCGCAGGCGTGCTCGATCTCGATACCGTTGCGCAGCGCCACATCGAGAATGGTCTCGCCGCTTTGCCCCTCGAGGGCGACGCCATCCGGACAGAGTACGGGATGAGGAAGAATGATCAGTTTTGGCATATTACACCTTGTTGACGTTTTGTCCGGTCAGCACCTTGCGGATGGAGGCATCCATCCGACGGGCTGCAAACTCGCCACTGACAGCATCCGCCGCCTCAATGGCTTCTTTGATTTGATGGGTTGACCCTGTGTTGCGCATGGTCAGCAAGTGGGCAATGGCACCATCGATCTCGGCACGTTCGGCCGCGTTCAACAGCTCATCGCCATCGGCGGCCAGCGCCGCATTGAGGCTCTCGACCACCCGATCGGCTTCAACCTGCTGCTCTGCCAGCATGCGGGCATCCATATCCTGCTGGGCATTCTCGATGGAGGCACTCAGCATGCTGAGAATATCCTGCTCTGCCAGCCCGTAGGAGGGCTTGACCTGGATCTCGGCCTGCACACCGGAGGACTTCTCCATGGCACTCACCGACAGCAGACCATCCGCATCCACCTGGAAGGTGACGCGAATATGGGCAGCACCAGCGGCCATCGGCGGAATGCCGGTCAGGGTAAAGCGGGCCAAGGAGCGGCAATCGGCGACCAGTTCGCGCTCGCCCTGTACCACGTGGATGGCCATGGCGGTCTGACCATCCTTGAAGGTGGTGAACTCCTGGGCGCGAGCCACCGGAATGGTGGTGTTGCGCGGGATCACCTTCTCGGCGAGGCCCCCCATGGTCTCCAGACCCAGCGACAGCGGGATAACGTCCAGCAGCAGCATCTCGGCATCGGGCTTATTGCCCACCAGGATGTCGGCCTGAATGGCTGCGCCGATGGCGACCACCTTGTCCGGATCGATGCTGGTCAGCGGCGTGCGCTGGAAGAACTCGCCCACCAGTTCGCGCACCAGCGGCACCCGGGTGGAGCCACCAACCATCACCACTTCCAGCACTTCAACCTGCTCGAGACCTGCATCGCGCAGGGCGCGGCGGCAAGCCAGCAAGGTCCGTTTCACCAGCGGGATGATGA
Source organism: Aeromonas allosaccharophila (assembly GCF_000819685.1). Lineage (GTDB taxonomy): Bacteria > Pseudomonadota > Gammaproteobacteria > Enterobacterales > Aeromonadaceae > Aeromonas > Aeromonas allosaccharophila. The sequence continues at coordinate 63,093 of NZ_CDBR01000107.1, forward strand.
GCTCATCCAACTGGCTGCGGCTCACTGAACCCTGCCAGCCGGCAAAGGTGCAAGCCACCTGCACGGCATCGGTCAGACCGTGTTTGACGGCAGCGGCCACATCCAGCAGCTCGCGCTGCAGATGGGCATCCAGCTCGCCGGATAGGCCCGCCTGTTCCTTGATCCAGTCCGCCAACAGGTGATCGAAATCATCACCACCGAGGGCCGAATCACCGCCGGTCGCCATTACTTCAAAGACGCCGCGATGCAGCCGCAGGATGGATATATCGAAGGTACCGCCACCCAGATCGTAAACCGCGATAACCCCTTCCTGACCGGAGTCGAGGCCATAGGCAATCGCGGCCGCAGTCGGCTCGTTGAGCAGGCGCAGCACGTGCAGACCGGCCAGACGGGCCGCATCCTTGGTGCCCTGACGCTGGGCATCGTCGAAATAGGCAGGCACGGTAATGACCACGCCGTCGAGATCGCCACCCAGCGAGGCGGCACCACGCTCGGCCAGCTTTTTGAGAATTTCGGCCGAAACCTGCACCGGATTGACCAGCCCCTGACGGGTTTGCAGTTGCGGCATGCCATTGTCGGCGGCAACAAACTGGTAAGGCTGCTGGCGGGTATCAATATCGGCCAGCGCCTTGCCCATCATCCGTTTGACCGAGACGATGGTGTTGTGAGGATCGAGTGCCGCTTCGCGCTTGGCATCAATCCCGACTCGAATGGTGTCGCTTTGATAGTGCACCACTGACGGGAGCAGGTCGCGCCCTTGCTCATCGCAAAGGGTATCGGCGTGACCGCTGCGAACCGCAGCGACGAGAGAGTTGGTAGTGCCGAGATCGATGCCGACGGCACGTTTGTGCTGATGAGGAACAGCGCTCTGGCCGGGTTCGGCGATTTGCAGTAATGCCATGGGTAATGAAACTTCCAGCGTTAAAGGATCAAGACTCGAGAAGCGAGTCTTCGAATCGTTCCAGCTCTTCGAGGAGCTTGTCGACAAACTTGAGTTTGCGAACGCAATCAGCGGCAACGAGATCTTTGCCGGCGGCAAGAGACTCGGTCAGCTGCTGCATCAACAACTGGTGATCATGCCTGATCTCGCTGCGAAAATCCTTGATGGCGCGCTCAGGGTCGGCGTCATCTTTCAGATCGGCCAGACGCTCGCGCCACTCCAGCTGCTGCATCAGAAACGCGGTATCTTGCAGGGTCTGCTGTTCACCACGGATATCGGTGCCACGCAGGGAGAGCAGATATTCGGCACGGCGCAGCGGCGCCTTGAGGGTAGTGAATGCTTCGTTGATCTGGGCGGCACGTTGCACCGCAGCCAGCTGCTCCCGTTCGGGGGCGGTGGCAAAACGATCAGGATGGAATTGGGTTTGCAGCTGGCGGTAGGTATCAGCCAACTGACGGGTATCGAGCTCGAAGCCTTCAACCAGCCCAAACAGCTCGAAATGATTCATGCAAACCTCTTGGAAACGTTCGCCACAACCTCACTCGCCCCTGGCAAATGAGATGTGGTTGAACGGGTCATGGGCGACCCGTTCAACCACAGACGAAGGATCATTGACGTCAAAAAACTCAGACACTGAAGCTTTCGCCGCAACCACACTCGCCTTTGGCGTTGGGATTATTGAACTGGAAGCCCTCATTGAGGCCCTCCTTGACGAAATCCAGCTCGGTGCCATCCAGATGGATCAGGCTCTTGGCATCGACAATAATCTTGACGCCCTGCTGCTCGAACACCTGATCTTCATCGGTCAGTTCATCAACGAACTCAAGCACGTAGGCCAGACCGGAGCAGCCGGTGGTCTTGACACCGAGGCGCAGGCCAATGCCCTTGCCCCGGTTAGCCAGAAAAGAGGAAACCCGTGCCGCGGCGGCATCTGTCATGGTAATAGCCATACTGCTCTCCGGCGCTTAGAGACCTTTCTTCTGCTTGTAATCGGCGATGGCGGCCTTGATGGCGTCCTCGGCCAGAATGGAGCAGTGGATCTTCACCGGCGGCAGGGCCAGCTCTTCGGCGATATCGGTGTTCTTGATGCCAGCCGCTTCGTCCAAGGTCTTGCCCTTGACCCATTCGGTCACCAGGGAACTGGAGGCGATGGCAGAACCGCAGCCGTAGGTCTTGAACTTGGCATCTTCGATGATGCCTTCGTCGCTGATCTTCAATTGCAGCTTCATCACGTCGCCACAAGCAGGCGCACCGACCATGCCGGTCGCGATGCTGGGATCATTCTTGTCGAAACCACCGACGTTGCGAGGATTCTCGTAGTGGTCGATTACTTTTTCACTGTAAGCCATATCTCACTCCTGCTAATTCTGTTGCTCACTGACCCGGTGGATCAGTGATGAGCCCATTCGACCGTGTTCAGATCGATGCCGTCTTTGTACATCTCCCACAGGGGGGACATCTCGCGCAGACGACCGATGGAGTCACGAATAAGCTTGACCGCGTAGTCAATCTCTTCCTCGGTGGTAAAGCGACCGATGCTGAAACGGATGGAGCTGTGTGCCAGCTCGTCGTTCAGACCCAATGCGCGCAGCACATAGGAGGGTTCCAGGCTGGCGGAGGTACAGGCAGAACCGGAAGAGACCGCCAAATCTTTCAGCGCCATGATGAGGGATTCCCCTTCCACATAGGCAAAGCTGACGTTGAGGTTGCCGCAGACGCGATGCTCAAGATCACCGTTGAGGTAAACGGCTTCGATATCCTTGAGGCCATCCCACAGACGCTGACGCAGTGCCATGACACGCTCGCCCTCGCTGACCATCTCTTCCTTGGCGATGCGGAAGGCTTCGCCCATACCGACGATTTGGTGAGTCGGCAGAGTGCCGGAACGCATGCCGCGCTCGTGACCACCACCGTGCATCTGGGCTTCGATACGCACGCGCGGTTTACGACGAACATAGAGCGCGCCGATCCCTTTCGGGCCATAAATTTTGTGGGCGGAGAGAGAAAGCAGGTCAATCTTCATCGCTTCGACGTCGATCTCTACCTTGCCAACGCTCTGGGCGGCATCCACGTGCAGCAGGATCTTGCGGGAGCGGCACAGTTCGCCCAGCCCCTTGATATCCTGGATCACGCCAATTTCGTTGTTCACATGCATCAGGCTCACCAGAATGGTGTCATCACGCATGGCATTCTCGATCATCTCGAGCGTAAACAGACCGTTGGGCATCGGCTCGAGGTAGGTCACTTCGAACCCTTCACGCTCCAACTGACGGCAGGTATCGAGTACCGCTTTATGTTCGGTCTTGGAGGTGATGAGGTGCTTGCCCTTGCTGGCATAGAAGTGGGCAACACCTTTGATGGCCAGGTTATTGGATTCGGTCGCACCGGAGGTGAAGACGATCTCGCGGGGATCGGCACCGATCAGCTCTGCCACTTGATTACGGGCCAGATCTACCGCCTCTTCGGCCTGCCAGCCAAAACGGTGAGAACGGGAAGCCGGATTGCCGAACAGGCCATCCATGGTGAGACACTGCATCATTTTTTCTGCGACACGCGGGTCCACCGGACAGGTTGCCGAATAATCAAGGTAAATAGGCAGTTTCATGTTTTTCTCCGTCACAGTCCGGGTCATACAGAATCCCGCTGTGGAAAGCACGTTTATAGTTGGACTTTCAAGCTCACATCGCCGTGTTCTGCCCGTTCAACCAGGGACAACACGGTCTTCATTTGTTCATCTTGCTTGCCGGCAATCCGGCGCACATCGGCCTGGCGTACCAGCTCGGCCAGGGTGATATCTCCGAGGAAGCTGGAAATCCGCTCGCTCAGATCACGCCACAGGGAGTGCGTCAGGCACTGGGTACCGCCGTGGCAGCCGCCCTTTCCAAGACACTTGGTGGCATCGACCGACTCATCGACCGCGGTGATCACCTGGCCAACCGAAATCTCGTCAGGGGCCAACCCGAGGCGATAACCACCGCCCGGGCCACGCACGCTGCTCACCAAACCATGTTTGCGCAGGCGGGCAAAGAGCTGCTCGAGATAGGACAACGAGATGCCCTGGCGCTCGGAAATATCGGCAAGGGGGACGGGCCCCTGCTCTGCATGCAGCGCCACGTCGAGCATGGCGGTTACAGCGTAACGTCCTTTTGAAGTCAGTCTCATGTGCCTTACCGTCTTGCGAAGCAATTTAATGGGGCACATGATCACATACCCGACCAAATCAGTCAAGTATATGGTTGAGTAAATCAGTCGGATTAATCCGGTACGCGCGCTTTCTGCACCGAGGTCAAAATCCCGCGCAGAATGTTGAGCTCTGCCGCTTCCGGCCGTGCCCGATTGAACAAGCGACGCAACTTGCTCATCACATGACCCGGATGGTCATCGGCAATAAAACCGGTCTTCATCAGGGTTTGTTCCAGGTGCTGATAGAACCCTTCCAACTGGGCAGCACTCGGATAGGCCATCTCATCCTCAGGCTCGGCAGCCTGCCCCTGCAGCCAGCGCATCCGCACTTCGTAGCAGAGGGTCTGCACCGCCATGGCCAGATTGAGGGAGCTGTAATCGGGATTGGCCGGAATGGCCACGTGGTAGTGGCACTTTTGCAGCTCGTCGTTGGTGAGACCGGTGCGTTCACGGCCAAACACCAGCGCAACCGGGTGCTGCATCCCCTCAACCACCGACTTCTCGCCGGCTTCACGGGGATCAAGCATGGGCCAGCTCAGGGTGCGGGAGCGGGCGCTGGTGCCAATCACCAGACCACAATCAGCGATCGCGTCGTCCAGCGTCGGGACGATACGGGCATTGGCAAGCACATCGCTAGCACCTGCCGCCAGGGCGAAGGAATTTTCATCCGGCAAGGCTTGCGGATCAACCAGAACCAGTTGGGTCAACCCCATGGTCTTCATGGCACGCGCCGCAGACCCCATGTTGCCGGTATGAGAGGTGTTTACCAAAACGATACGAATCTGATCCAACATGCCCAGTCAATCTTCAGTCAAAAATAGCGCGCAATTGTAACATAGGAGAACGCTATTTTGGCACCGTAAAAGCCGAGCCATTTCAGAACAAAACCGTCTGTTTGTATAACAAACCAGCATGAGGGAAGTGAGAGAGGGAAACTAAACTTGATGGATATCCGGTTAACGGCACAGGAGACACAACGCCATGCTTCCTCCCTTTATCTATGAGAGATTGCCCAGCCTCTACCTGCTGATGGCTATTGCCATCATTATGTTGGGTGAACAGCCCCTGCTCTGGTTTGCAGGTGCCTTGTTGTTTATCGCTGGGGCCGTGACCTGGATGATGCGCTCCAGTTACCGGCGTACCGACCTGATTATCTTTCCGAGCAAACGCTGGCTGCAGCCGGAGTGGCTGTATGAAGCGCAGCCCTTCATCTGGCTGGGTGTGGGGCTGGCCATGTCACAGCTGCCCGCCCCTACCGCCCTCATCGCCTTGGTACCCTGTCTGTGGGCCTGTCGTTGCCTCTGGGCACGGCACCATTATCGCCGCCATGCCCACGGGGTGATTGTCCACTTACGACGGGATCCCGCTCGGCGCCGCCTGCACCGCAGCCTGCGCTGACTCGGTGCGGGCGCGTTCGATAAACGTCGCCAGATCCATCAGGGGATACTTCATCAGGCTCGGCAAGCCATCGAGATCCAGACTGTCCATCAGGTTTTTCACCTCAAGGCCCAGTTCGGTATCCCCTTCTATCTTCAGTTTGCGCTGGAAGAAGAGCGAATCAGGATCCTCTTTACGACCGGCAATCAGAATAAGGTCGTTGGCTGTGCCGCTGAAGCAGACATCGGCCTTGTCACACTCGCGCGCCACCACCAGCTGGCCATTCTGTTCACTGATAAACCAGCACAGCTCCAGATCAGAGACGTCGACTTTCAGCCACTTGTCTGCCAGAAACGCGAAATCGCCATCTGCGATGGCCTCTTTGAAGACCCTGGCCAGCAAACTCTCCATCAGCTGCTTTTGCAGATTGAAGGGAACCAGCTTGAGGGGATGGCGCAAGAAGCGCGGAGCCTGTTCGACCAGGCGGCGTTGCAGTTGTTGAAACACGATAGACTCCCTTTTTTGCGCATTCAAACACAGGGCGAGAGGCAAGATCCTGTTGGAAATCAAACTTGTGCAGGGTTACCTCAAGAAGGGTAAAGCCACACAAAGCTGCCTCAGGTCAAAAAGCGGGAGTGCATGGCTGCATACAATCAGGGCTCGTTTGCCCTTCATATGCACTCTCGGAGCGTACCAATGGAATTACTCTGTCCGGCAGGCAGTTTGCCGGCACTGAAAACCGCCGTGGATAACGGGGCCGATGCCGTTTATATCGGTTTCAAGGATGACACCAATGCCCGCCACTTTGCCGGTCTCAACTTTACCGACAGCAAATTGGAGAAGGCGGTGGATTATGTGCATCAACATGGTCGCAAACTGCATATTGCCATCAACACCTTTGCCCATCCCGGTGCCGATGCACGATGGAAACAGGCGGTTGATCGCGGGGTGGCCCTCGGCGCCGATGCCCTGATCATCGCCGATCTGGCGGTGCTGGAATATGCCAGCAGCCACTATCCGGAGATGGAGCTCCATGTCTCGGTGCAAGCCAGCGCCACCAATGCCGCCGCCATTCGCTTCTATCAGCAGCAATTCAATGTCAAACGGGTGGTGCTACCCCGGGTGCTCTCCATGCATCAGGTCAAACAGCTGGCCCGCGAGACCGATGTTGGCCTCGAGGTGTTCGCCTTTGGCAGTCTCTGCATCATGGCCGAGGGGCGCTGCTATCTCTCCTCCTACATGACGGGCGAGAGCCCCAACACGGTCGGCGCCTGCTCACCGGCCAAATTCGTCCGCTGGGAAGAGACCCCGAATGGCCTCGAGTCGCGGCTCAACGAGGTGCTGATCGACCGCTACGGCCAGGGTGAAAATGCCGGTTATCCGACCCTGTGCAAAGGACGTTTCGATGTGGATGGCCAGACCTACCACGCACTGGAAGAGCCGACCAGTCTCAATACCCTTGGCCTGTTGCCCGAGCTGTTCCAGACCGGGATCCAGTCGGTCAAAATTGAAGGGCGCCAGCGCAGCCCCGCCTATGTGGAGCAGGTGACCCGGGTCTGGCGTGCGGCCATCGATGCCTATCAGGCCAATCCCGAGGCCTATCAGGTCAAGCCAGAGTGGGATGCCCAGCTCGCCCGCGTCTCCGAAGGTAGCCAGACTACCCTCGGCGCCTATCATCGTCAGTGGCAATAAGGAGTCCACCCATGCAATTTTCTCTCGGGCCTCTGCTCTTCTACTGGCCCAAAGCCGATACCGAAGCCTTTTACCATGCCGCGGCCGACAGCCAGGCAGACATCATCTATCTGGGGGAGACCGTCTGCAGCAAGCGACGCGAACTCAAAGTCGATGACTGGATTGCGCTGGCCCGTCAGGTCGCCAGCTCCGGCAAGCAGGTGGTGCTCTCGACCCTCGCCCTCATTTCCGCCCCTTCCGAACTCAAGGAGGTGAAGCGGCTGGTCGACAACGGCGATCTGCTGGTCGAAGCCAACGATCTCGGTACGGTGCAACTCGCTTGGGAGGCAGGGATCCCGTTTGTCTGTGGCCCCGCCATCAACGCCTATAACGCCGATGTGCTGCGCATGCTGCTCAAACAGGGGATGAAACGCTGGGTCATGCCGGTGGAGCTCTCCCGTGACTGGCTGATCCAGCTCAATCAGGATCTGGGGTCCCTGCGCGACCAGTTCGAGGTGGAGGTGTTTGCCTACGGCCATCTGCCGCTCGCCTACTCGGCGCGCTGCTTCACCGCCCGCTCCCTCGACAAGCCCAAGGACAACTGCGAGCTCGCCTGCATCAACTACCCCACCGGACGGCTGGCCAACAGCCGCGAGGGGCAGCGGGTGTTCAATCTCAACGGGATCCAGACCCAGTCCGGCTACTGCTACAACCTGGGCAACGAGCTGGCAGGCATGGAAGGTCTGGTGGACGTAGTCAGACTCTCACCACAAGGGATGGAGACGCTGGAGATGCTGGCCCGCTTCAAGGCTAACCAGCAGGGCAATCATCCCCTCGCTCTGCAGCAGGATCGCGACTGCAACGGCTACTGGCGCCAGATCCCCGGCATGAGCCTGGTAGAATAACCCCGCCATTCGCCCAACAAAAAGGCCTCATCGCGATAATGCCAGTCAGTTAGGCC
>NZ_CDBR01000108.1 GCF_000819685.1 Aeromonas allosaccharophila
GCTGAAGCGCATCTCCCGGTTCTCATCCTGAGTGAACTGACGGATCAGCGGCTGACGATAGGCGGCGGCGGCCAGCTTGCCCAGATCCTGGGCGGTGGAGACGTTGCGGGTGGAGAGGCCGGTGGAGTCGTAGAAGTGGGTATTGCGCATCCCGAGCGCTCTGGCCTTGTTGTTCATGGCCCGCACGAAGGCGCTGCGACCGCCCGGATAGTGACGCGCTAGTGCCGAGGCCATCCGGTTTTCGGAGGACATCAGCGCCAGATGCAGGGCATCGCGACGGGTCACCTTGGTGCCCATGCGGATGCGGGAGTGGGTGTGTTTGACCCGATCCAGATCGTTCTTGTCGACCGTGATGGTCTGGTTGAGATTCTGCTTGGCATCCAGCACCACCAGCGCTGTCATCAGCTTGGTGAGGGAGGCGATGGGACGTACCTTGGTGGCATTCTTCTGGTAGAGCGTCTTGCCCGTTTTTACATCCACGACCAGGGCGCTGCTTGAGCGTACTTCCAGTTTGGCTGGGTTGGGTGCCGCGCTGACCGCAGGCAATCCCAGTATTCCCATCAACCCGACAACCAGCGCTGCTGCGCGAATCCGACACCACATACAACCGACTCCATTCCCATCCAAAAAAAGGCGCTAGATTCACTCATTTTTACCCCGGCTTTACAAGGGCCGAGCGGGACTATTTCTGCTATTTGCGCAAAATAGGCGATCAAAAAAGCCCTC
>NZ_CDBR01000109.1 GCF_000819685.1 Aeromonas allosaccharophila
GCGGCCCCGGCGCCGACCGTCACCATCGTGGATGACACTAACAACGATCAACTGCTGAGCAAGGGCGAGATTGGTGATAACCAGGTGCAGGTGAAGGCCGAGGTCAATCACACCGAGCTGACCGCGGGTGGCAAAGTGAGTCTGACCATCAGCAATGGCGATGTCACCAGCACCGTCGAGCTGAAGCTGGTGAGCGGGGTGCTGCAGCTGGCCAATGGCCAGCCGGCGACTGGCTTTACCTATGACAACGGCACCATCAGCTGGACCGAGACTACCCCGGCGGATGGCAAGTCACTGAGTGTGAGTGCCACTCAGACAGACAAGGCGGGCAACGAATCCCTGCCTGGCAGTGACACAGCTCTTGTTCTGGCTGCCCCTACTACCTCGGGTGGTTATGCCCATGGAGAAGAAGATATGCCGCTTACTTTGAAGTGGAGCGACTTCAAGGTAAGCGATGCTGATACACCTGCGACGCAGTTATCGATCAAGATCACCTCGCTGCCGGCAGATGGGAAGTTGCTGTTCGATGGCGATGTCGTGACACAGACGCAGCTGGATGCCGGGCTGACCATCAACCAGGCCGATATCGTTGCCGGCAAGCTGCAGTTCCTTCCTGATCCGCATGAGGCGAGCGGGTCGGCGGGCAGTGCTGCAAACACCGGTGCGGACGGTAACAAGCAGGGGGATTATGCGTCGTTCGGCTATCAGGTGAGCGACGGGGTAAACAACAGCGGTAATGCGACCTTTGTGGTTGACGTCAAGCCGGTGGTCGACGGCGTGACGCTGAAGGTTGAGCTGGTGAGTGGCGGGTTTGTGCCGGGCGCGGTGAAGGTCGAGCAGATTGTGTCCGGCCTGAATGGCAAGACGCCTTCTACGTCGCCGACTGGCGGAGATGATTATCTGGTTTCCAAGGATGGCAGCTGGGTCTTGGGCGGCGGCGGCAACGACACCATCAAGTACGGCAGTGGCACCGACTTCCAGGCAAAGGGCGAGGCTGGCGACGATACATTGATCGGTGGTGCGAGTGTCAATGACCATCTGATCGGTGGTGACGGGGACGACATCCTGATCGGCGGCAAGGATACGGCATCCTCGGTCAAACTGGAGGGCGATGCGGGCAACGATACGCTGATTGCGCAAAGCCTGAAGGCGACCACGGCCTATTACGGTGGGGACGGGAAAGACGTGGCCTATGTCCCTGGCTCAATGAAGGATTTCCAGCTGGTGATGGGCGGTTCGCCAAATCCATTTGATTATCGACTGATTTATACAGGTACTAATGATGGGCCCAACAAACCCGTCCATGATTTTTACAGTGTTGAGACTCTTTACCTGCAAGATGGCAAGTATGAGTTCAAGGATGGCAAGCTGACTAAGGTGGCGGATCTGGCGACCTTGAAGGTTGATGTTGACCTGAAAGATACCGATGGCAGCGAGCGCTTCACCGATCTGACCATTACCGGCCTGCCGACAGGTGCCGTGGTGCAAGGCGGCATCCCGCAGGCCGACGGCAGCTGGAAGGTGCCGGCCAGCATGCTGGATAAAGACGGGAAAGTGTCGCTGCAGGTGGAGTTGCCTGTCGATAGCCAGAATATCAAGGTGACCGTGGTGGCAGGCTCGCAAGAGTATGACATGAATGGTCAGCCGATAGTCGATGAAGTGAAATATACCGAAGCGGATGCTGGTTTTATGGTCAAGCCCACCACTAATCCGAATGGGGACAATGGTACGTCAGACAAGCCTGTTGAAGGGGGCCGTGGTGATGATGTGTTGCTGGGGGATATTGGTGGTATCAAGACCTCGGTTGAACCGGGTAAAAACTACAATATTGCACTCATTGTCGATACATCGGGCAGTATGCGTTATGACCTTGCTGGTAATCAAAATGCTACACAGGAATGGGATAGAAGCTGGTCTCAGACTCCTGAGCAATATGCAGCGTCCCGGATGAAATTGACGATTGATGCACTCAAGGTGTTAGCGACGCAATTAGCTGACCATGATGGTACCGTTAATATCACTCTGATTGGTTTTAATGAGACTGCTGCTGACGCTCTACCTTTCAATAACTTGAGTGCAGCCAATCTGTCTGATTTGATTAGCAAAATTAATTTGTTGAGCGCAGATGGTGGAACTAACTACGAGGATGCCTTTATCGAGGCAACCGCGTGGTTCAATACCCAGCCTGGTAGTGAGACAGATCTGAAATTCGAAAACCTGACCTACTTCTTGACTGACGGTGATCCCACTGTGCACAACGGTGACTCCTCGTCCGGTGGTACTACTGATGATGCAGACATGCGGAAGGCCATCGATGCCTTTACATCACTGTCGGGATTGAGCGGGGTCAAGGCGATTGGCATTGGTGCCGGCGTGACGGTGGAGAACCTGAAGTATTTCGACAATACCCAAGTGGCCGGCCCGGGGAGTCAGTATAGTCAGTCAGAAATACTAAATGACTTCTCGAATAGTAACGGTGTGTGGAAAGCGAATAGCTGGGTTAAATCTGGCGATAGTTCCGGCACTGTTGTGAGAGACAACGGTAAGATTGAGTTGACTGATAAAGACTATAACGGTGCGTCGATCTTTACCAGTGGAGCACTGGCAGTCGAAGCGGGTAATGGCATCCGCTTTGATTTGTCTACAGATAGCAATTTTTCTTCCGGTGACAGTTTCTCGGTGCAATTACAGCGCAAGGATGGCTTGAGATGGGTCGATGTCGGAAGCGCCGTGAGTGCGACCGGTACCATTAACAGTGGTCCTCTGGCTGCTGGCGATTATCGCTATGTCTTTACATTAAGCGATATAGATGATGGTCTGAGTTGGGATCGGGATCGGGGTTGGTATTGGGATAACACGTCGGCCACGTTGGTGATTGATAACCTCGCTAAGGTGACGAACTATCCGCTGGTTGGCCAACCCGACATCATCACCACGGCAGACCAGCTTAAGGCCGTGTTGGTTGGCGGTTCGACCACCAATACACTTGCTGAAGTGGGGGCTGATGTACTACACGGTGGCACGGGTAACGATATCCTGTTCGGGGATGCCATCAACACCGACCACCTGCCCTGGGGAAGTGCGGGTAATCCTGCCAAACCGGCAGACTGGGTCGATGGTAAGGGACTGGATGGTCTGACCCAGTTCCTGACCTTGAAAAACGGCTATGCGCCCAGCTCCCTTGAGCTTTACGAGTACATCAAGGGGAATGCCAAGTCATTTGATGTGGCGGGTGATACCCGAGGGGGGAGCGATAAACTGCACGGTGGTCTTGGGGACGATATCCTCTTCGGGCAGGGTGGTGACGATGAGCTCTATGGTGAAGATGGCAACGATATCCTTTATGGCGGCACTGGCAGTGACAAACTGTATGGTGGTTTGGGTAACGACATTCTGACCGGTGGCGAAGGTAAAGATTCCTTCGTATGGAATCAGGGGGATGCCAGTGTCAGCAATCCTGCCGTTGATGTCATTACTGATTTTAACAAGACGGCCAATAATGCTGTCGATGGGGACCAGAAGGATGTCATTGACTTGAGCGATTTGCTCGATGCACATAGCAGCAAGAGTGTGGCATCCCTTAAAGAGCTACTCTCCATTTTTGAAGATAACGGCAAGGTTCGTTTGGAAGTGAGAGATGACACAAGTGATCATAAATTGATGCAAACAATAGTGTTGGAAGGTCACTCTTTTGCCTCACTGACAGGAAATGCATATACGGCTCAGAGCCAGGCCAGTCAGGTTATCGACTATATGTTGCAAAACCACTTGCTCGACATCGACAAGTAAGCCCTCTTCGGGGCAATAAAAAAGCGGCAGAGCAATCTGCCGCTTTTTTTATCTTTGCAGGGAAGCGAAATCAGTTGCCGAGGGTGGCGAACAGGCTCTGCTCCAGGGAGCCGCGGGAGACGCAGACCGGCTTGATGGACGGGGCCGGTACGCGCTCGCCCGAGGATTCAACGAAGAACAACTCGGTGTTGCCCTTGACGTTGACGGTCGCCACGCTGCTGTTGCCGCTCTGGGTGATGATCAGGTTGATCTGCAGGTTCGGGTTGCCAAGTGCAACTTTGGAACCCATGGTGCCGCAGTCCAGCCACTCCAGCCCATCGGCTGACTGGTTGACGTTGGCGGTCATCAAGCCGGAACCTCGCTGGCTGTTCTCGATAGTTAGACCGTGATCGGTGAACCACTTCTCGGCGCGCGCCCACACCAGATCCACCGGGATCGCCATCTCCTGAGTGTTGTTGGTTGCCTTGGCAATCGGCGGGTTGTAGCGATACTCCTCACCACCGTTATTGTCACCCGCACAACCAACCAGCAGCAGCGCCAATGCGCTCCCCATTATCTTTTTCATCTTGTCTCTCTCGTCCATATCACCAGGCCATTGGCCAACCGGCGCCTATTATCGCCGGAGCGACAACCTCTGTCAGCAAGCATCCTGAATCGGGTGTCATGGGGGGAATATCGGGGTGCTTTACAAAATGGGTTTGCTATCATAGATTTGCTCGAAATTCCTCCATAAGCGCCCCTGTGACCAACATGCTCACCCCGGATCTGCTGCAGCAGATCATCGACCAATTGCCAATGAGTATCTTCTGTCGGGATAAGCATGGGCGTTATCTGTTCGTCAATCGCGAGTTTGCCAGTGAGGCCCATCTGGGCTCGCCTGCCGAGGTGGTGGGCAAGAGTGATGCGCAAATGCCCTGGGGCGATGTCTTTCGCGGTGAGGATGATCAGCTGCTGGCGGGAGGTGTGCCGTTGCTTCATCAGCAACTGCATTGCAACCGGGGCGGCGATACCTGCTGGATGGAGGTGCACAAGATCCCGCTTTACACGGCGCAAGGGGAAGCGTGCGCAGTGTTCGGGGTGGTCAACGAGATTGCCCAGCGCAAGAGCCTGGAACAGACCGTCAAAAAGCAGCAGTTGTTGCAGCGTTTTCTGCTCGATGCCATTCCTGACCTGATCCGTTTCGATGATCACAACGGGGTATTGCTGGAGTGCAATCAGGCGTTTCTCGACTTTATCGGTCAGGCGTCGGAGGAGGTGCTGGGTCAGCAGCTGCCGTTCCGGCTGGCCGCGCCGCAGGGGATGGGTCACGGCGAGTGTTGTCTGCTGGATGCCAGCGGGCAGGGGCGACACATGGAGATCACCCGGGTCGATGTGCCCGATGGTGACGGCCACTCCCTCGGGATCCTGACGCTGGGGCGCGACATCACCGGTCTGCGTACCACTCAGGCGCAGTTACAGCAGGAGCAGCACTACGACAGTCTGACCGGGCTGCTCAAGCTTTCCCGTTTCTTGCAGACCAGCCGTCATCTGGGGGGGCGCAGCGCCACGCTGGTGCTGGTCGATCTGCACCATTTTCGCGAGATCAACGATCGCTTCGGGATCCGGATTGCCGACCGCCTGCTCAGCCAGGTGGCCAAGCGGTTGCAGCAGTTGGTGCCGCCGCGAGCCCTGCTCTGTCGGGTCGCAGCCGACGACTTCAGCCTGCTGCTGCCAGACTTCAACGAGCCGCTGCAGGAGTGGAGCCAGCATCTGCAGCAGCAGTTGATGGAGCACTATCAGGTAGAAGATCATCGCATCCAGATCCCGGTTTTTCTGGGGTTGGCCCAGGGGCGGGCAAGCGATGCCGAGCGGTTGCTCAGCCATGCCGAGGCTGCGCTGGCGCAAGGCAAGCGGCAGCAGCAGTACTGCACCCTGTTTGATCCCGAGTTGCATGCCCGCCTCAAGCGGCGTCAGCTGATCGCCGCCCAGTTACCGCTTGCCATCAAGTCCGCCCAGCTGGTTGCCGTCTATCAGCCGATCATCTGTACCCGCACTCACCGCCTGCACGGCGCCGAGCTGCTCTGTCGCTGGCCTCATCCAGAGCTGGGGATGATCTCCCCCGATGAGTTCATTCCGTTGGCGGAAGAGATGGGTATCATCGGTCAGCTTGGCCAGCTGATGCTGGAGCAGGGGTGTGCCCAGCTGGCGCAGTGGCAAACCGTGCAGCCAGATATGGTGCTCTCCATCAACCTGTCGCCGCTGCAGTTCCGTGATCCGGCGCTCTGTGAGCGGGTCTCTGCCTGCATCGCTCGCCATGGGCTCAAAGCCAGTCAGCTGGAGTTGGAGATCACCGAAGGGGTGTTGATGGAGAATGCAGACGAGATTGAGACTAACCTCGACAACCTGATCGCCGCCGGTTTTCAGCTGGCCATCGATGACTTTGGTACCGGTTACTGCTCGCTGGCCTATCTGCCGCGTTTGCAGGTAGCGACCCTCAAGCTGGATCGCAGCTTCACCCAGGGGCTCGCCAGCAATACCGCAACCACCGCCATCGTGCGTTCGGTCATCGGGTTGGGCCACGAGCTGGGGATCCGGATCACCGCCGAAGGGGTGGAGACGCCGGAGCAGCAGCAGTGGCTGACCGAGGCGGGGTGTGATCGGCTCCAGGGTTATCTGTTCAGCCGGCCTCTGCCGCCGGCGGAGTTCGCTGCCAGCTATCTGGCGTGAGACATCGCCAGCAACAGCAAGGCCACCTCTCGGTGGCCTTGCTGTTTTACGATGGAGGCAGGATCAATCCTGGAAGTAGGTGCCCCAGCCATCGTAATCCACCCCGTATTTTTCCAGGATGGGCAGCATCTTGGCGATATCGGCGACGATCGCTTCGACATTCAGCTTGCACTCGATGGTGGCATCGAAGCAGAAGATGGTGGCGCCGTCATCCAGCTCCATCTCTTCGGCATCGGTCACTTCAAAACCGGCCTTGAACAGGTCAACCGCTGCTTTTTCCAGACGGTCGAAATCCTGGCAGGCGAAGTGGTGCTCGATGTCGTAATCCACATCGGGATTGCTGCCATCGGCCAGCAGTTCGTTGACGATCTCGGTGGTCTCATCACGCCACCCTTGCATATTCAGACTCATGTTGCCTCCAGGCGGTATCATTGCGGCAAAGCATACTCGCAGAGTGGATTTGGCTCAATGCGGCGGACCCACAGAGTCTCGAATTTCCATGATATTGGCACTGCCGGTAGGGTGTGCGGTAGCCAGCAGGTGCGGGAAACGGGACCGGAATGGCGAATAAATGGTCGCCGCGTTCAGTTGTTGAGCGAACGCGCTTTTTATCGTGCCATCATGGTTGACACTCTGCGCTGGAAAGGGTTTAATGCGCGACGTTGCCCAGATAGCTCAGTCGGTAGAGCAGGGGATTGAAAATCCCCATGACAGTTTCAATACCACAGCTCTGGACAGCACACCCTACAAGGCTTCGCTTTCAATGCGAGGCCTTTTTGTTATGCGTCTCTGGTCAATCTCTGGCAAGGTTGCTCACCGAGCACGGGATTAATAATCCCCGCTTCCTGCTCTGCTGCTTCATCTGACAACAGATAGCAAAATACGCACGCCCCCTCCCCTGCAATGACCCCCGCCTCCTTCGAACAACGCGTGCTCTCCCAGTCAACACTTGCGTGATACCGGTTGTATCGTGAGCCGAATCCCCAACATTATCGGCTCATTATGTGAGCCAAATATGTATCCACTTCGGCTCGTATGCGACGTTGCATTGAGAAAATCAAGGTGCTGAATAGGATGCTGGACGGCGGCGAGAACGGTTTTTTGCAGGGCATCAACGCCAGCCAGTATCAAAAAATGGCCAAGGTCAGTAAAGCCAACGCGACCCACCATCTGGCCGACTTGTTAGAGAAAGGCGGCCTTGAAAAAATGCCGGGGGGCGGTAGAAATACCCGTTATCAGATCAAATGACGCCATCAGAATTGTAATTTTGGTCAATGTCCCTTATGGAGGAGCTTATTTAGAAATCATGTCCTCACGAAAAGGACCCTATCGAATCCTTTCAAGCTCAGAGTAAACTAGATGAAGAATCTGTTTTACTTGCAAATCGGCAACCAATAGCAAGAACTGCGGGGGTCTCGTAACGCCGTCTGCAAGTACCTTCGGCGATGCACTTTTTGACTGGTGAGTTCGGATTCGTTTGGTTTAAGATAGCCATCCAGTGCCTATTGCTGTGATAGGTAACTCCCTTTGCTGGTCTCAAGTAAGAAAACAACAAAAAAATAACATAATGGAGTGGTTATGAAGAAGAATGTTTTGGCAGTTATGGTGATTTTTGGAATGTGTTCAACTGCAGCTTTGGCGGAGAGTGCAAATGTTAAGGATGCTTTGTTCTATGCATACAAAACAAATGTAACTCAACCCAAGCTGGACGATGATTCATTTATTCGTGACGTAACCTACTTTACGGATGAAGACAGCTACAACAAGGCCTATAGCGACGAATTTGTTTTTGAAGAGAATTTGGAGAAGTTTAGAGAACTAGCGAGAACAACTATAGAAAAGTTCGACACTGACAAAATATACGATATGTATACAGAATTCAATTTGAGCAAGTACGACTTTAAGGATGGCGTATACAGACTGTATGATCACCCTCAACGGCAGGGAACATTTATTGGCGTATCCCCAATGATGCTCGATGCATCTTATAGCCTCGACGGGTTTTCTAGGAACATGAATAACCCGGCCATCCCGAACATCACCAAGATTAAGTTTATTAACGGTAGCGATATCCTCCCACTTAAAATGACCAAGGATAAGGCGAAGGCGCTCAAGAGCCGTAATATAAATAGCTTTTTCACAAAGGTAAGTTACAAGTTGATTGGCACGAATGCTGTAGATACGGTGTATGCCCAAATAACAAAAGTCGAGTATTTCGGCGACAACCGAAGCAATTCCAAAAAGATTGCTGAGCAGGTTTTTGATCCAGTCCCAATGAAGTTGGTAGAGGCAAAACCAAGCGGGGAATATAAAGTCAACTTCAAGATTACTTTCGCCGATCAGACGCTGGCAGAAGAGGAACAGCTGGTTGGACTAGGGAATAGCGGTGATGTCTTCGCGTATCCTCGGCCTGATGTTTACAAAGTTTCTGCCAAATCAAAAGTGAACCCTGATGCTGCAGCTGTATCCACAACTGAATACGTCCAGCCATTGATGACCGTGGTGAAGAATGAATATGGCAAAGCCGAATTCCTTTCAATATTTAAAATGAAAGTTGTTGACCGGACTCGGTATCAGGTTGGTCCATTGGCTGGGGCTACGGGCTTGGCTGCAGCTAATGATACAAATGCTCCGGATATTAACAAGGACTTCTACGAAATTGCCGCTGGCGGGCCATTGATTGATGGTAAGTGGGAAGGGTCTGGCGTGGCCGTCAAGGACTCCAAAGTTTATAACAACCTGAAATACACGATCACGGTGACCCAGGTGGATTAATCCAGAGTCATCAGAGCTGCAAGGTGTGGGATGGGAGTAACCTGAACCTACATCGGGAAAACTGGGACACCCACCTTTTGGTGTGCTGCTAGGTAGCGACCCGCTCAGAAAGGTGGGTGTCCTAATTTTATTAGGCCTGCAATGGGGTGTTATATTTATATTTTTTTGAACCGTATGGCCATTACTGGGGTTTGCTTTTCTAGGGTTTCGTCATCAATGATTTTCAGTGCTTCCTCACCTGCTTTGCTTTTGAAAACCAAGTAACTCACTTCACCACTTTTACGAACAGATATTTCATCGAATTCTGTGCGTTGGCCATTTGATTCAGTATAGTCTGACCCGATGATGAGTTGACCATTGCTGCCCCCCATCATCTGAATTGCCATCTTGTTAATCGCATCATTTCCCGCATCCATACTAATCTCGTAGGTTCCCTCAAAGCCATTGCCTCCACATGCTGTCAGCATGGTAGAAAACATCACTATTGCGGTCAATTTAGTCAATTTCATTATTCCCCCTTAATTTATTGAAATTCTCATGCAAAAGTTAATAACTTATAATGTTGTGGTTTCGTTAGGGCTCTCTGCAGAGAGCCTGGTTATTATATACAGACATATTGGTTTATTTCTACTATAAATAACTGTTCGGGTGCCCCTATATTTTCCTCCTAGTCCCACGAAACTGTAGTAGTCTCATTATCCCGGACACCATTTAAGGTGAATGAATTACAGACATTTGCCACGAACTGGCTGTGGACATATAACCATGAACGGCCCAATATAGCGCCGGGTGGCTACATGCCAAAGCAGCTCCCAGCGCAGGCCGCATGGCCACTACTTTTGAGCGCCCCTAAAAATGGGGAGAATACCGGGTGATGATCACCTCACTGTTGAAGACATCAACAAGATTGTTACAACCGCTTTACCTGGTCATGCTGACCTTGCTTGGGCATCTTTCCCCTGTCAGGATCTATCCCTTGCTGGAAATGGTGCGGGTCTTAGTCTCAAATCCATCAGTTCCCCGCGAACGAAGAAGGCCGCCCATCGGGCGGCCTTCATTTTTATCGCTGGCAGAAAGCTAATTCACAACGGCTTTTCAAAGAGCCACAAGATGAAAAATGATACCGAACCGATGATGGCCGGGAGATAAATCATCCACCTGACAAACCTGAAGGTGTAAATCAGATAAGCGATCAAACTCAGTATCTTATAGACTACAAAAGCCGCGATGACAGTGTAGACAGCTTCCACCGACAAGATGAGAACAGTGTTCAGGTTCTCATACGGGGTAATTTGAAAGTATTCGAGTGTCCTGTAGATCTCCCGACCCCAGTCATAAGGAGTTGTGAACAACCCAACGAAACCGGACACCATGAAGTAGTAAAATCCAACGCTGTAATTCAGCGGGAACTGATACGTCCCCCACTGCGACAAGAACATCCAGAAGAAATACCCCAAAAGATAGAGGATGCCGCAACTAAAAACAAACAACGCCCCTTGCGCAAATGGAGAATTGGGATCCACTACCACAACCCTCTGACCACCATAATAACTCATACACAACCCCCTTTGAAAATAGATACAGAATAGAGACTTATTGTTTATTTTAAGGAAAGTGCGAGCAAGTGGGCCGCACCTTTATCACGAACTCCTTGTCCACATTTGAAATGCCCATAACTCCAAAAAACTGACTTTTTACCGCAAGTATTGGGCTATTAAGCGCCATTTAGCCTCATTTCAGAGGCTTATCTCGATTTTTGGGCACAACTATCCCATGCCCGTATCATCTGGTCCACGCGAAACAGATTCGCCAGCGTAAACAACATCGCCAGTTGGTTGTCGTTCTTGCGCAGCCCCTTGAACCGCGCTGAATCGCCCCCAGTTTCCCAGACACCTCACGGCCTTAAAATGAGGAAACTATTGAGCGAGTTTCTCGCTTTCCCCTATGACAGTTTATTGATGTCATTCAGGAAATGCTTTAATGATGAAAGTCGATTACATAACATTTGATAGTCCTCTCTACCAACATCAAGCATAGAATATGACTCACTTTTTGAAAAATAAGCAGGATATCTGAGATTATTATGAAGGTGGTTATATTTTGTATTAACCAACACATACTCACCCAACTGCTTCGACACTTGTTCTTGAATTATAGGATCTGAACTTATAACTTTAATGAGAAAATCTATTGCAGAATCTAAGGAATGATTTCTGTTCTCATCTCTAAAATATTTGACGTCTGCGTTTACCAAACTAAATATTTTTGCTCTTATATACTTCTCCATAGACTGGATAATGAAATAGCATGCCTGTCTATAGCAATCAACCTGCGATAGTTTCTCTGCTGCGATCTCATCCGAACGGGCTAGAGCTAAATATTCTTGTGAAACGTTAACTTGCCGCCTAAAAGCCCCAACCTTCATAATTAAACACTCGAAGATAAAACGTATCAACCAATATAACTCTCACATCCAAACGAAGAAATAAAAATTCATAAAAAAAGCTAGATCGCTCACAAAGATAATTCATCCTACTTCCACTATTGGCTCTAGTGGTTTTGAACCCCTAGCGTTGAGCTCTAGGGGTTACTTATTCAAGATATCTGTAGAGAAACTTTAGCTAGTCGTTTCTTCGCTTTCACACATTGGAACAATTTCCGACAGGCTCTTAACTCTTCAGGGTGCCGCTTCGGATAGCTCATGATGGCAGGGATTAGCTCCGGGATTGTGCGCACAATCAATCGCCCTAACTGCACCTTCTCCGTGCGAGTTGCCAGCCGCTGTTTGAGTTTGTATGCGTAGAATCGGTCTCCAATACGGACATCATCCAACTCAGCACCAAATATAGATCTCAATGCACGATTAATCCTCTCCTCAAATGAATTCAAATCGAACTTTTCACGATGATCACGACTTACGAGCTCATTGACATGATAAACGTTTGTTTTATTGACAATCAGGTTTAATAAATTAATCATGTTTATCTCCTTTCAAGATACGAGTAGTGGTTCCCCATACCTGATCAACAATATCTTCATTCACCTATCAACGCAGTGCTCATGTTGTCATCGTCAGTTATAATCTACGACTCCAGTTCAAGAATGTAAATAGGCTTTCTCAATTATTAATTCTCACCCATGTATTCTCGCGCGCGTGAGAATAACTCCATGTGAAATATATGTGATTAATATTTAAAAATATACCAACTGCCGAATCATCTATCAATTTAAACATATATAAATCCTTTGATATCCAATAGCCATTTCGGCTATTTAAATTCAAAGGAGAGATATCCATGTCTGAACTTTCATTGTTCGATGCCATTGGCGAAGGCAAAAACGCGACTCAGGATTATCTGGATACCCTGTCGCGGGCACTGCTGCGCCATCATCAACTGGTCAAAGCCATCCGCATCCACGGTCGTTATGTACCGGAATCGTTGCCAATGCCCGGTCTGCCGGTATTGGTTGCCATCTTCAGTCACACCAATACCTACACCTTGCACCAACTGCCCTCTACTCAGATAGGGCAGTTGGTGCTGTCGATTGCTCGCTTCTCCGGTCAGGCCACCCATGACCTGGACAACGGTATCTTTGAAGAGGTCTGGGAAATGGGTGACAGCAGCTTCACAACGGACAGCGCCGAGCAGGCCGTCTACTGGTTGCCGTTACCGGAGCGCTGGATCGCTCTGGATGGCACACAAGTGGTGCTGCACGATAAAGACCATCCGGTGTTCAAGTTACTCAACGTCACCGCCCGGAACGCGGGTCCGGTCCTGGATATCTGCGATGGCGTGGTCAATCTGGCGCTGGCGTCAGATTGGGATGGGGTGTGGGCCGCATGACCGAGATCAACCGCTCCTCGCTACTTTCCAAGCTCAAACACATCAAGGGCATGAAGCTGCTGGTTGAGCAGGCCGTCTTGCTCTACCTGTTGATGGCCGACGAGCAGACGCCCGTGTGGGTCAAGACCATCGTGGTCAGCGCACTCGCCTATTTGCTCTGTCCGGTCGATGCCGTACCGGACTTTATCCCCGGCGTAGGTCTCACCGATGACCTGGGGGTCATCAGCGGAGCCATTGCCTCGTTAGGCAGTCATATCCATCAAGGTCATCACAGTAAAGCGGCTGACTTCTTCAAGTAATCCCTTCAGAAGGAACACCATCATGGCAAAAGCCACACAACCGGCAGCGTCGGCTGCTCCGGTCTGGACTGTTATTAAATCCTCCAAGGCCCCGAAGATCAGCGCTCGGGCCAGTGGTTTGCTGCACTACGAGGTGGGCAAGAACGATGAGGGTCGCTACGCCCTTCGCATTACCGCCAACGACACGGGCGGCCTGTTCAGCAAGCACTGGTTATCGCTGGACGACATCCTGGCACTGTTGGATATCCTCAAGGATGCGCCATTTAAATCGGTGGCGCTCAGAGCGCTGTTTGTTCGAGGCAGTGCCAATAACCACGGTTTCCTCGCCGCCATCCTGCGGGCTGAAGAGTTGCTGGTCGCCGCCGAGCCCAACTCGCCGTTCCACCGGGTCGGCCTATCCCTCAGCGACTGGTCTAGTCAGTTGGATGAACCGGCCAATATGGATAAACAGGCTCGCAAGGGAAAAGCCAAGGGACAGAAGGAGCAAGATGCACCGGGGGATGCCACCGGTAACGAACCAGGCGATGAGCCCCCATTTCTTGAAACAGCCAACGACCAGGCCGGTTTGTCAGACAAGATGGATGAGGCCGGGGCAGAGACGGGATCCGAGACCGGCGACGCGGTAGCCGGGCAGGAGACCCATAAATGAGCAACCGTGACATAGCACTGAACTGGCAGGGGCTCCCCTTGCCGGTTTCACCCCGGCTCGCCGTATGTCTGACCGACCTGCTGAACAGGCACCATCCCACATGGTCACAAGCCCGTGCTGTCACGATGAACTTTCGTGATCCGGGTTATGGCCCGGAAACCGGTGGCTTTCATCCGGTGGAAATCCGTCTACAACGCCGAGGAAATCTATGGTCCTTGGTCTATATGACGGACTTTTCCTATGTCGGCATGGGTGACTATGCCGAATTGGCTAAGGAGGTTGATTTTGACTTCTCAAGCCAGGAAGGGCTGATTGCCTATGCGCATGTGGTGCCGTTGTCTGAGTTGGGTGAGTTCTATGAATTATGGGAGGGCAATTTCCTCACCTACCTGTCGCTGGGTGTCTACGCGATCAGGGTAGCCACTGAATGATCCCTCCCTGTTAATGCGCAAATTTCGCGGGTTCACGGGGTTGGCGTCGATTAACCCAATCTCTCCAAGGGAAAAACGCGCCCCGTTTCCTCTCGTTCGTGCGGGGCGGGTACGGGGCTCGCCGTGAATATGCGGGGCAACCCGACCAATTCATTAACTCACCCATTTTTCCGCAAATTTCGCGGGTTCACGGGGTTGAGATGGAAAAGCCTAATCACTCAAAGGGAAAAACGCGCCCCGTTTCCCCCCGTTTGTGCGGGGCGGACACGGGGCTCGGTAGCATTTTTACGGGATCGGACCGGGTAGCGACCGGGGCGGCCATCTGTTCACTCACCTTTCCCGCGTTGTCATCGTGCCGGGCCAACCAGGCCAAGGCGCGATGAGCAACGACCACTTCAATCGCCAAGCCAGAGACGGGGATTAGGCCTCCTTTCCACTGTGAAGGGGGCCTATGCCGTGTCTAACCAGCTCACATGTTGAGGAGCGAACCATGAACGAAACACCTACCCGATTTAAATTCACCAATCGACGGATTGCCGATCTGCCCCCAAACCCAGATGACGCCCGCAGTACCGAAGCGGAGTATTCAGATACCGACGTGACCGGTCTGCGCTGCCTGGTGGGCAAAGGGGAAGGCCGCCGCAAGTTCCTGCTGCGCTATCAAATACATGGGCGCAAGCGGGCCATTGCCCTGGGGCACTATCCCGCGTTGGATGTCAGCGCGGCTCGTAAGCTCGCGCTCGACTACAAACGCAAGATCGCCGAAGGCGTTGACCCGCAACAAGCCAAGGAGGACAAGCGTAATCAGAAGACCCTGAGCAATTTGTTTCAGGAGGACTATCTCCCCTATCTGCAATCACGAAATCGCAGTTGGAAGACGGATGAACATCGCTTCCGTAATCACCTACGGCCAATCTTCGGCAATCTGATACCGGAGGAGATCACCGTTACCCGCATCCAGAACATGCAACAGATGTTGCTCAAACGCCTCACCCCGGCCACCTGCAATCGCGTTTTGGCATTGCTCAAGGCCATCATGACCTGGGCAGCCCGTGCCGGACTGATCAAGGACAATCCCGCCGCCTTGGTGTCGTTGCTGCGAGAGAACAATCGGCGCGAACGCTACTTCACCCCAGATGAAATCCGTCGCCTGTTCCGGGCTGCCGATCAGCATGAGAGTTTCTATACCGGTCAGTACGTCAAGATGTTGCTGCTCACCGGTTTGCGTCGGGCCGAGCTGGCAAGGGCCAAATGGCAGCACTACAACAAGGAGGACAAGACCCTATACATTCCACACACCAAGAACGGCCATAGCCGTGTGTTGCACCTGAACCATATGGCGGTGGAGCTGTTGAACTACCTACCGGTGACAGAGGGAAACCCCTATCTGTTTCCCGGCAAGCGACAAGGGCAGCCATTGCAAAATCCCACCAAGGGTTTTCAGCGGATGCTGGCGCGAGCCGGTATAGATAAGGAGGGGGTTTGCCTGCACACCTGTCGTCATTCGGTCGCGGCGCTGATTGTCTCCAACGGCGGCACCCTGTTTGATGTGCAATCCCAGTTAGGGCACCGGAGCAGCCAGACATCGCTGCGTTATGCCCACCTGCATAACACCCGGATGCAGCAGACCAGCCAGAAAATAGCCAACTGCATCCATGATGCCCTGACCAGCTCTGTTCCATCCAAGCCGCTGCCGCTTCCCGAAGAGGGCGAGTGGGTTCAGGCCAGCTAGGTATGTCGGTATCTCATCCAGTGGTGAGATACCGATATCGCTGTTTAGCCGCCCAATGATCCGTTTTCAGCGACAGTCCCGACAAACCGCTACACAAAACCTGTCGTGGCTTATGAGCCTTCTCAACCGCTTCTCGCCGGTTGATAACAAAATCCCTCACCTGATGACAAAAGCCCATCGCCGATGATGGGTTTTGCGAAAAACTGCCTGCCAGCCAATTCGTCACGCCGTGTCGCGGCCTGTTTGGATAATCCGCGACACGGTTATTCCCCTTGCTAGATGGTATGCACGAACACGACAAGATTGCTCAGCGCCTCGGTATGCTCCTCACCCGCCTGTACAGCGGTGAGAAGCTGCACCTGAGTGATCTGGCCACCGAGTACAACGTCACCGTGCGCACCCTGCAGCGGGATTTCAATCAACGCCTCAGCTATCTACCGATAGAGCACCGCAGCCAGCAATACTGGCTGGATCCTGGGTTTCTCAATCACAAGAACGACGGAAAGGTGCGAAAGCTGGCCGAGCAGTTGGGTATCACCGACCTGTTCCCCCGTGCCAGTGAACATCGTCTGGGTCAGCTGCTGGACAGAGACACCCCAAGCCTCTTCGCCATCAAGGGATTCGATGGTCAATCAGCTGACTCACTGAGCCATCAGTTACCGGTATTAGAGCAGGCACTGACCCAGCATCTGCAATGCTGGCTCATCACCAAAGACCAGCGCAAGCAACTGTTTAGCCCCTATCAGCTTGTCAACTACAAGGGCACCTGGCACTTGGTCGGCGTCAGCGAGGGGCGGTTGCAAGCCTATCCGCTGAGCTCCATCGCGCTGGTTGAGCTATCGCAACAGACCTTCACCCGTGATGCGCTCATTGCGCGACAAATCGATACCGATCCGACGCTCTGGCGCTCCGGCATGATCGAGGTGCTACTCAAGGCCAGTGCCTCCATCGCCATCAACTTTCAGCACCGCCCGTTGCTGCCCGAGCAGGAGATTGTCAAAACCCTGGATGATGGTTCGCTGTTATTGAGCAGTCGTGTGCTCGATGCCAACCAAATTCTGCCTGTCATCAAATCCTGGATGCCGGGACTGACCGTGATCTCACCCGGTTTTATCCATGAGCAGATCGTCCGTGATTTACGCCATTTATTGACCCTGATGAGTCAGGCTCCGCCCTGATCCATTTGTGACAAAGATCCCAGTTTATACATCTGGCGACAGCGCCTGACATGCCGCGACACCACCTGTCGCCGCTGTTTCACATTGTCGTCAACCATCAAGCAGTAGCAATCCAAGGAGTGATGCATGAGTAAAATGATCCAGATGAAAGAGTCCACCGCAAAGCGCGAGGTGAAGCAGGAATACGGCCTGACCGAAACGGATGGCCAGGCTTTCTGGGATCGGGTGAACCGGGTGATCGGTGAATCCCGAGAGGAAGTCGATAATGAAGACCGCGTTCCTGCCGGATATGAAGTGTATCGATAACGTCAACGCGTACATGTTAGTTGGTCATTAGTTGACTCCTGTGAGCGATATCTGCCACGAAACGCTCGTAACGACAAAGCGGC
Organism: Aeromonas allosaccharophila; assembly: GCF_000819685.1. Classification (GTDB taxonomy): domain Bacteria; phylum Pseudomonadota; class Gammaproteobacteria; order Enterobacterales; family Aeromonadaceae; genus Aeromonas; species Aeromonas allosaccharophila. Next base: position 17,794 of record NZ_CDBR01000109.1, read on the forward strand.
CAGTTCTACTGGCCTCTTTTTTTTTTGGACCGTTCGACAGCACCGGCTGAGATCACACCAGTGAGCAATACTGGGGTAATCCCCGCATGCCGAGGCACCTGTATCGCGGTTTAGCGACCCAATGAGCCGTTTTGGCCGCACCGCCCTCCAAACCTCCGCAACAAGATCATCCTGGCCTTCTCGGCCTGCTAAAACGTTCCTCCCCTTGCTGCCTGCTTTTGCCACCAGATCCCATAAAAGCAAAGGGGCCAGTTCGCACTGGCCCCCTTTCATTTTTTAGAATTTTTCGACTTCCACCGATATCTCTGGCATGTCTGGTGAGGACTCAACCATCACGCACCCCGTCTCGCTCGTCGCGCGGCGGGTGAAACTCGGAGCGGGGGAGCCAGGGGCCGTTGATGAACCAGTACTGCAAGGTTGGACGAGGCTCTCAGTCCGTTCATCAAATAGCGGGCTTCTAAATTGAAATACCTTGTTCACCGAGAATACGTAATAATTGCCAGGAAGGCTGTCTATTACGATCTCTTTGACATATCGTCCGTCAGCATAGTGCACTATGTACCCGTTTTCACGAAGCCACTTCATGACCAGCTTCGGCTTGCTTGTCAACAGTTTCTGAAGCTGGGTCATTTCGACATAAAGCTTTCCGTCTTCCGTGAATCCTAATAGCTCCCGCACTTCCATGGATGGCTTGCCGATGTGGATCTTTCTTCGTTGCTCGGAGAGCGTATCCAATAACCGATAAGCCTCTCTGGTGACATCATCCATGATGCCTTCCATCGACATGAGCCACCGTCGGAAGCATACCAAAACTGCATTATCTGCATACGCCACATCAAACGGCAGAATACCTAGCTCAACGGCCAATCGCCCCGCTGCCATGACGTTTGCGAAGCAACCAGCACCACGAGCAGCAAGAGGCGGAGGGTTTTCTAATCCCGAGCGACTCATCAGCCACTCTTGGCACTCCTCACGCTTAGCAGCAAAGATAACCGCTAAATCAGCAGGGGTATCGATGTCTGGCATATTCAACAGCGCCTGAATATATGCAGGCATCGCCGTACCGTAGTACTGAGAGGTTGCAGCTTTAAGGCCATTCACCCGGCAACGAGTCAGCTCAAGGCTCTCACCCGCCAGCGCGACATCCTCCGCCATCATCTCAATATCCAGCAGTCTGACGAATATCCCCCCTTTAGTGCCCGCCTTGCTCCGCTCTAGCAGTTCCTTGAAGGATTCCTCCCCCGAAGAGGGAGCACAAACATTCGATGCCAATGGGCTCCTATTACCTGTGCCCTTCAAATTGCCAAGCACTCTCGACTGTCCACCCGTCACCGAATAGGCAAACTGAAGCGGATCGTTACTAGACAATGAGCCCAGTTCATCCAAACAAATGCCAATGCCAGTTCGTTGTTGAAACATGCCTTTGAACCCAGCAGATGTTCCGTCCCATTTCACAATCGCCGTTGCGGGGCCCGCACTTGGGTCAGATGCCACGCCTGACACACTCTGCCCCACTTGTAGAAGCGTCGTTTTGCCACAAGAGCTTGCACCATAGAAGTGAAAAATCATGGTCCCTGTATTTGATAACTTCATGAATACATTGGATAGATTTGCCATGATTGCAAAGAGCATAGTTGGTGACTCTTTGACAGGAAGCGCGACGTTCTCTTTCCACTCCAGCAACGTTCCATTCGAGTGGATAGCGTCATGCTCACCAGGCGCGGACAGCAGCTCGTGCTGAGGACCACTATAGCCCGTTTTGTAAATTGACCGACCTACCCAGACATAGCAGGGATGTTCGCTAACAAACCCCGCTTGCAGATGCTGATGGACCACGCTGATATCTTGGATACTGATGCTGGCGGACATGTATGACAGTAGCCCCTCCTCCCGTGCACCTGGGCATTCAATCCCCGCGCGGTATAGCGCAGCCCTCACTGTTTTGTAGTCCTGAATCACCCTATCGAATAATAGGTCGATGCGCTGGCATTGCTTCCGCTCATCCAGATACATGAAACGAACACCACTGATGTCTGTACTGTCAGCTTGGAGTATCGATACCGGCAGCAATGGCTTACCGAGTATCGTTTTTGGCTTGCCATGATCGCTAGCCAATTTCCCCCACGGGGACATCGCAAACCCATCAGGAATAGCTATCGAATGAACCGGTTTTTTCATCTCCGGCTCAGACCTGGAAAGCACCACGCCATCTAGGTCACACACAGTCCCATCAGAGGCAATCGAGCAACGCCCCTCGTTGTACAACCTGTATTCTGCTGAACACTGATCCAGCATAAGAAGCTCACGCCGAACAAAAGACTCATATTGAGTCTCATCGTCAGGATATGGCTGACAACATTCGTGCTGTTCGGACAATGGGCTAACAGCATCGGGGGCAATATTCGCTCGATGAGCATCACCATGGTGTGCATCAAGGTTCGTGTCCTCCACCAGTAACGGCAGCGAGTCAGGAGCGACTGCAGGGTGCGATTCTGGCGCTGATGCCTCCTGATCCGAGTCCGGTACCGAGTCTGTCGGCGGTACACCCTGACTTGCCATCCTATCAAGAGATGCTTGAGTCCCTGGACGACGGGCAAAAAGCCTCGGGGGGTTATCACTACTAGATCTGGGTCTACGCATAATTCTTTATGGGGGAGTCTCCTCCCCCATTCTCCAAAAATTGTTAACAGGTGATGCGTGGGAGGTCCCACAAGGTGTGTAATTCGTTGACGGCCTTGACCAGCGTGGTGTCGTGGAGGCGTGCGTATCGCTCAGTCATTTTCGGCGAGCTATGGCCTAGGACTTTTTGCAGTACATCCAGCGAGCAACCTTGGTTTAACAGCGATGTAGCGACGGTATGGCGGGCGTCATGCATGCGCACTCCTGATAGTCCGCAATCATTGCAGACCCGGTACCAATACCGCCGAGGTTCGGAAATCTGAGAGACACTATCCTGGCCTCTAAAGAGCAGACCGGTTGTGCCATGGCGCTGGAATTGGAGTTGAATCAACTCCAGCGCGAAATGATTAAGTGGTATGAGCCTTTCTCGACCAGACTTACTGGTGGGCAAATACGCAATCTTTCGATTGAGATTACAATCTTGAAGCTGTAGCGCTCGTGCCTCACCCAGCCTGCACCCTGTTGCAAACAGGAACAGCAGAAGCCTAGCTTTTTCATCGTCGATGTCTTTCATCAAACGATGGACCACCTTATTCACCACCTCATCAGGCAACCCCTTGGGTGGCAAAACAGCTTCATGCTTTGCCGGAATACCTGCTGCTGGCGAGGACTTGAGAATGCCACGTTCTACAGCGAAGGACATGATGGCCTTTACCTGTGCCAAGTAGCGGTTCCGCGTGGCGACAGAGCACGTTTTATTTGATTCTGTAAGAAAATCCTCGATGTCGAAACGGGTTACTCTGTTTAATGGCTTGAGCCCTAGAGCTGCCACGATCGGCTTTACCCGAGACTCGATGGTTTTATATGACCGATGAGTTGCTCGTACTGAAGGCAAGTATTTATCATGTATAAACTGTTCTACTGACAAGCTCGAAAGATAGGTTTGGTTGAATCCCACAGGATCCAGTACAAACTCCGCTTTTAGCTTTCTTGCCTGCTCACGTATCTCTTTAACGCTGACTTCGTCCGTGCTCGCAATTTTTAACCGATAACGGACTTTATTTTTGGTGAAACTAAGACAACCAACCTTGCGACCAGTGGCATAAGTAATCCACGTAAGGGAACGCTCGTATTTATCTTTGCTTTCACGCTGCTTTGAACTGCACTCCTCCAACTTGGTACTATCTACAGTTGGAGCTACAGCCTGTTCGGGCATCGCACCTCCTATCATCTAGAGCCCCCACAGTGGTGACTCATGACAAGAATGTTGGACGAAGAAAAACCGAAATGGAAGACCAGCTCCAGAGCGTAACCATCCGATAATGCCTTATAAAAACAGACTTCCCTGCACATGGTATGTTTTGTGCTTTACAAAATCCCCCTATAGCCGGAGAGTCGAAATCAGTTTTTGCCCCCCTCTAAAGAATCAGAAAATCACAACTCAATAGAGTCCAATTTTTGACAGAAAAATATTTTATTTTTTTCCGTCCCCCCCCGATGCCCTGCTCACTTTATGAGCTAAAAGACTACATTGAGCACAAGTATTTACTTCCCCTACAGCTCTTGCTGTAGGGGGTTATCACTCTTCTTCAAACGCAGATACGGAAGTTGAGCGACCGGAGGTCCTTCGGTATCGACGCACCAAACCCTGTCTGGTCAATTTCTGGTAACTTTTCAGCGCACAAAAAACATGCACGTTAGTTCATCCGTTTTTTGACAAAAAATGGACTCACTTGTTGGAGGCTCGGGATGGGTGAGAGAGCGAAAAGGTAATTCTATAAAGGGAAAAAACCTCGATAGAAGCACCTGCCGACAACCGGATCCCGGTGTGGAGTCAGGGGCTCCTTGCACACTATCTCGCCACTTGGTTCACCCTATGCAAAAACATGCCAGAAACTGGGGCTGCAAGGTTGACACCCCAGTCCAGAAAGGGTTTAATGCGCGCCGTTGCCCAGATAGCTCAGTCGGTAGAGCAGGGGATTGAAAATCCCCGTGTCGGCGGTTCGATTCCGTCTCTGGGCACCAAAATTCCTCCTTAGTTCAGTCGGTAGAACGGCGGACTGTTAATCCGTATGTCACTGGTTCAAGTCCAGTAGGAGGAGCCAAATTCGAAAAGCCCGCTCAATCGAGCGGGCTTTTTCATTTCTAGTTGCTGTTGCATGCTGCCAAAAAGAGCGTTGCGCCACAGGTTGCGCTGAACAGCAGCATTCCGGTCTGCAGCATGCTGCCAGGGCATGGCTTCTTCTCTCTTTTTCTAGCCCTGATCCACTTCGGTTTCATCACGTTCCCTTATCCATTTTGTCGGCCTGAATGGCTGCACGCCTGTGCAGGCGAGCCATCTTTGTTGAATGGCGCCATGGCGTCAATCTCCCCCGCAAAACAATTAATTCAGCGCTGTTGAACCGTGCGTTATCTGGTGATGTTTCGACCTTTAAGCCATTGTTAACATTTTGGAAAACCGGAGTGACCCCAAGGCTGGGCGGGGCTATGATGGGGTCAATGATGTTCCCATCCTGACGGAGAGATCCCCGATGAACAGCCCCTTGAGCTATGTACTGGACGGCATTCATTGCGAGCCGCACTTTTTTACCGTTCCCCTCGATCATGATGAGCCGGATGGCGACAGCATTACCCTGTTTGCCCGCACCCTCTGCCGTAAAGACAAGCTCGATGAGAAGCTGCCTTGGCTGCTGTTTCTGCAGGGGGGGCCTGGATTCGGGGCGCCGCGCCCGACGGCCAATAGTGGTTGGCTCAAGCGGGCGTTGCAGGAGTTCAGAGTGCTGCTGCTGGATCAGCGTGGCACCGGGATGTCGAGCCCCATCCACGGGCATAGTCTGGCCAACATGACGCCGGCCGAGCAGGCGGAGTATCTCAGCCATTTTCGCGCCGACAGCATAGTACAAGATGCCGAGTTCATCCGGCAGGAACTCAGCCCCAAGCATCGCTGGAGCCTGCTTGGTCAGAGCTTTGGCGGCTTCTGCTGCCTGACCTACCTCTCGCTGTTCCCCGACAGCCTGCGGGAGGTCTATATCACCGGCGGCATCGCGCCGATCGGCCGTAGTGCCGAGGAGGTTTACCGCGCCACCTATCAGCGGGTGGCTGACAAGAACCGCGCCTTCTTCGCCCGCTTCCCCCACGCTCAGGGGATTGCCAACCGGCTGGCCAACCATCTGCACCAGCACGATGTGCGACTGCCCAACGGCCAGCGTCTGACGGTAGAGCAGTTCCAGCAGCAAGGACTGGATCTCGGTGCCACGGGCGCCTTCGACGAGCTCTATTACCTGCTGGAAGAGGCTTTTATCGGCGACAAGCTGAGCCTGCCCTTTCTCTATCAGGTGCAGAGCATGCAGCCATTCAATACCAACCCGCTGTTCGCCATCCTGCACGAGGCTATCTACGCCGAAGGGGAGGTGACTCGCTGGGCGGCGGCTCGGGTCAGAGGGGAGTTCCCGGCGGTGAACTGGGTGCCTGGCAAGGATTTCGCCTTCACCGGCGAGATGGTTTACCCCTGGATGTTCGAGCAGTACCGCGAGTTGCTGCCCCTGAAAGAGGCGGCCCATCTGCTGGCCAACAAGGCGGACTGGGGGACGCTCTATGACCCGGCCCAGCTGGCCCGCAACCAGGTGCCGGTAGCCTGCGCCGTCTATGCCGAAGATATGTATGTGGAGTTTGACTACAGTCGCGAAACTCTGCGTGGCCTTGGCAACAGTCGCGCCTGGATCACTAATGAATATGAGCACAATGGTTTGCGCGCCGATGGCGAGGCGATTCTTGATCGCCTGATCGCCCTGAATCGCGACCGTTAATTGCCGTTATCGGCGACCATCGCGGGAGCTTGGACTCCCGCGATGGTTGTGATGGATGGTTGTTATGAAAGCGTGACACCCTGCACCTTGGCCCGCGTCAGCCTGACGATGAGTGGCTGACAGGCTGATTAATTCACCCCCTTCCACTGTCTCTCCCGATCCCTCACCATATACTTGCCAAACGACTCTGTATTGAGTGGCGGTCAAACCGATTGACCCGCTCATGCTCGTTACCATTAGAACGTCGCTCTGATGCTCTGTATCCCGCATATCAGATATGCCATCCCTGCATGTACCGTGATCGCGGGGAGGGGATGGTCGTGCTTTTCAATCAAGATAAGGATGTATGATGAGAAAGTCTCTGTTGGCCTGCTCCCTGCTGCTGTGCCCTGCCGTGTTTGCTGCCACCCCTCATTGGGAATATAGCGGCGAGGCGGGGCCTGCTCACTGGGCCAAGCTGACCCCGGAGTTTGGTCAGTGTGCTGGCAGCAATCAGTCGCCGGTCGATCTGAACGGGTTGGTTGAGGCCAAGCTGGCACCATTGGCGCTCCACTATCAGGCGGGTGGCAACACCGTGGTCAACAACGGTCACACCGTGCAGGTCGGTTATGCCCCGGGCAGCACCTTGCAACTCGATGGCACCACGTTTGAACTCAAGCAGTTTCATTTTCACGCCCCGAGTGAAAACCTTATCGAGGGCAAATCCTATCCGCTGGAAGGGCATCTGGTGCACGTCAGTGACAAGGGAGAGATCGCCGTGGTAGCGGTGATGTTCGAAGCTGGCAAGGCCAATCCGGCGCTGGCGGCAGCCTGGAGTGCATTACCTGCCAAGGTGGGCGAGATCCAGGCCCTCAAGGCGCAGCTTGCTGCGGAGCAACTGCTGCCCGAGAGCCGTGACTACTATCGTTTCAGCGGCTCTCTCACCACGCCTCCCTGCTCGGAAGGGGTGCGCTGGCTGGTGATGAAGCAGCCGGTCGAGGTCAGTCAGGCCCAGATCGACGCGTTCAAGGCGGTGATGCACCACCCCAACAACCGGCCGGTGCAGCCCCTCAATGGGCGCGTGGTACTGCAATAACAAAGGCTGCAATAACCAAGCGTTGCAGATAGCAGAAACCAAAAGAGGGCCATCAGGCCCTCTTTTACATGGCGAGTGATCGGCGTGCGATCACAGACTGGCGGCGATCTGGGCACCGAGCGCCGCGTTGTTCAGTACCAGCTGGATGTTGGCGGCGAGCGAGTTGCCGCCGGTCAGCTCGCAGACGCGGGCCAGCAGGAAGGGGGTAGAGGCCTTGCCCTTGATCCCCCGCTCATCGGCTTCACGCAGCGCCAGGGCGATGGCCGCGTCGATATCGGCTTTAGGCATGGCGTGTGCGGTCGGGATGGGGTTGGTCACCACGGCGCCGCCCGCCAGTCCCAGCTCCCACTTGAGGCGCAGCACCTCGGCGATGGCGGCCGGGGTATCGAGCCGGTAATCGACCTTGAAGCCGCTCTCGCGGGTGTAGAAGGCGGGCAACTCTTCGGTCTGATAGCCGATCACCGGCACACCTTGCGTCTCCAGATATTCCAGCGTCAGCCCGATATCGAGGATCGATTTAGCACCGGCACAGACTACGGCCACCGGCGTCTGGGCCAGCTCCTGCAGATCGGCGGAGATATCGAAGGTCTCCTGCGCGCCGCGATGTACCCCGCCAATGCCACCGGTGGCAAAGACCCGGATCCCCGCCATGGCGGCGATGATCATGGTGGAGGCGACCGTGGTGGCCCCCATCCCCTTGCGCGCCAGCACGAACGGAATGTCGCGGCGGCTGCACTTGGTCACGTCGTGGCCAGCCCGGCCCAGCGCTTCCAGCGCCCCCGCATCGAGACCCACCTTGAGGCGGCCGTCGAGGATGGCGATGGTGGCCGGAATGGCGCCGTTATCGCGCACCACCTGCTCCACCTGACGGGCCGTCTCCACGTTCTGCGGATAGGGCATGCCGTGGGAGATGATGGTGGATTCGAGGGCGACCACCGGTTTGCCAGCGGCCAGTGCGGCAGCCACTTCCGGTTGGATATCGAGGTAAGCGTTCAGCATGAGTACTCCTCCAGTATGCGGTCAACGGCGGTCTTGCTCAGACCGGAAAAAACGGTATCGGAACAATTGACGGTGAGGGCGGCGCAGCCCAGGGCAAAGCGGGTGGTTTGGGCAATGTCGAGCTCTTGCAGCCAGGCGTGGGCGAGGCCAGCCATAAAGGCATCCCCGCCGCCGGTGACGTTGAGTACCGGACTGCCCAGCACCGGCAGGTGGCCCTGCTGCTCGCCATCGCTGTAGAAGATCCCCTGTTCACCCAGACTGAGGAACAGTCGCTTGACTCCGGCGCGGTGGAACCAGGCGGCCACCATGGGCCAGGTTTCGGGCCCGGCGATGGTCATGCCGCACAGCTGCTCGGCTTCGCTGCGATTGGGTTTGAGGGTGTGGATCTTGCCGAGCCAGGGGCGGATCTTCTCCACCTTGGCTACCGAGACGGTATCGACAAAGATGGCGTGATCCCCCTGTCGCTCGAACAGCCAGTCGAGGGTGTGGATGGCCAGATTGGTGTCGAGTACCCAGAGTCGGGCACCGCCGAGGAAGCCGCCGAGCGGGGTCAGGCGGGCGGGGGTGAGCTGCTCTATGATGGCCATGTCATTGATGGCGCAGCTCATTTCGCCACTGCCATCATGCAGGCTGAGGTAGCAGGAGGTGGTATGGCCATCGAGCACCAGGGTCTGGCGCACATCGACGCCAGCCCGCTGGCTCACCTCCAATAGATGGTGGCCATACTGGTCGTTGCCGACTGCGGTCAGCAACCGGGTATCGCTGCCGAGCCGCGCCAGATTCTCGGCGATATTGCGGCCGACACCGCCCGCCGAGGTGCGCACCTTGCCCGGGTTGGAGTCGCCGAGCAGCAGGTTGTCGTGGCTGGTGCCGCAAATATCCATATTGGCACCGCCGATCACCACCACGTAGGTGCCCTCTCGCAGTACATAACCTCTGCCTTGCACATACCCCTGCCGGATCAGGCTGGAGATGTGGCTGGCCAGCGCGGAGCGGCTGATGCCGAGGCGATCGGCCAGATCCTGCTGGGCAATCATGGGATCCTGACGCAGCAGGGCGAGGATCTCTTGTTCACGCTCAGTCATAGACAAACATCCATTTACAAACGTTTGTCTATTATTTCCGATAAACGTTTGCCGGCTATCGGTTTGTCCAAAATCTGTCGGGTTGCGCACAAAAAATCGACATCCGTGATGGGGCGACGAGTCGTTAAGCCTGGCGAGGTACTTTTAACGGGTCGGTGGCCCCACCGCGGCTTATAATGGCCGCCGCAAGAGGAGGAGAGATGATGAAAAAGAGTGCATTCTGCTGTGTGGGGCTGGTCAATCCCAAGTCCTCGGAAAATGTCGGCTCCGTGATGCGGGCTGCGGGCTGCTACGGGGTGGACGAGGTCTACTACACCGGCAACCGCTTCGAGCTGGCGCGCCGCTTTGCAACTGATACCAAGCAGATGGTGGAGAAGATCCCGCTGCTCGGAGTGGATGACCTGATGGCGTTTATCCCGCAGGGATGCGTGCCCGTGGTGGTCGATCTGATCGACGGCGCCACGCCGCTCCCCGATTATGTCCACCCGGAGCGCGCCTTTTATATCTTCGGGCCGGAGGATGGCACGCTCGATCCCGCGCTCTACGGGGCGGTGAAAGATGTGGTCTATGTGCCGACTCAAGGCTGCATGAATCTGGCCGCTTCGGTCAATGTGATCCTCTATGATCGCTTGGCGAAGAGGATGAGGGGTGCGTAATTAGCTCAGGGCTATCATTCAGGTGTCGGGCTGGCTGTGGCTTTCTGTTCCAGTTCCCTGATAAACCCTTGGTAGTAGTCATAGAGCTGATAGTGCTTATAGATGTCAGCCAGAGTCCCGCTACGGATCAACTCAACCATCCCCTTATCCCAGAGCTCCATCATCCGGTTGCCCTGGGGGGTGTCGGCAAAGATGGGGTAGGTCGGGATCCAGCGCAGGAAGGCGCGATGCAGGTTGGGTGGAATGTCCTCATTTGCATAGAGCACGCCGGCAGTCAGGTAATAGCGATAGCGCTCTTTGCCGAGCAGTTGCAGAGCCATCTCATCGCTATCGATTTCATGCCACTGCATGGTGACTGCAATGTATTTGTCGAATGCCCAGCCCCGTCGCCATAGCACAGATTGTCCCTGCAGGCTTTTTTCTCCCTGCCACTTTGGCTGCCATTTTTTGAGCATGAACACGGTCAGGTCATCCGCTGATGCGGGATAGCGAGGTTGTCGGACACCGGTGACTTCATCGCGATATACCCCCATCGCCATATCGCCTCCTTTTTTGGCAATCACAGCGAGAGCACGTTTATAGGGCACGATATGGGGGGTTACCTGATAACCGTGGGGTTGGTAGATGGCGCGAACCAGATCGAGATAAATGCCTTTGCCATCTTGTTGGCAAAAGCCGGGCCAGTCATCGCAATAAACCTCAATAGAATCTGCCCGGCAATTAACCACCGTGCACAAACAACAGAGTAACAGACAGATGCGTAACATGGTCAGCGCAGGTCTCGTTGGGGCAAAGGGAAAACGGATACCCTGCTTTATACCATGGCATTGATCGTGACAGGACGTAGAAAAATTCTCGCATCTCCATTTTGCGACAGGGTCGAGGGTTATTTTCGGTCGGGTTGTTATGATCATGAAAAGATTCAATAGTGCCCCAATCAGGAGAGGAGACTGCATTATGCCATCGATCAAAACGCTGCTCTGTCCGGTCGATTTTTCCCAAATGTCCCGTGCGGTACTCGACTATGCCGTATTCATGGCGCAGAGCCATCAGGCCCAGCTCAAGCTGATCCACGTGGTCGATCAACTGCACGGTTTTGACAGCTACAAAATCCTGCATATGACGGCAGTCGAGATCACCCACGAGATGGAGCGTCAGGCCAAAGCCCAGCTCAAAGAGCTGGTGGCGACGCTGCCGATCCCTGCCACCTTTGATATTCGCTTTGGCCGCGCTGCCGACGAGATCGTGATTCAAGCCAAGGATGATGAGGTGGAGCTGATCGTGATGGGCAGTCACGGCCGCTCCGGCATCAGCCATCTGCTGGTAGGCAGTGTCGCAGAATCCGTGGTGCGTCATGCTCCCTGCCCGGTACTGGTGGTGCGCCAATAACGCGCCCCGTTTAGCGTGAAAAGCGTAACAAACAAGGCCAGCGATTGCTGGCCTTGCGTTTTCTGCTGCCGTGCCCGCTAGCCGTGGGCGTAGATGACACTCCCTCCCTTGATGGTATCTATGATGGCCCGGGCCTGCTCCTTGGGCAGGGCCGGGCAACCCCAGCTGCGGCCCAGCTTGTCATATTTGCGCAGATGGGCCGGGCTGGCATAGGTGGCGCCATGTACCACAATGGCGCGTTTGCGAGCATTGCTGTTCTTGCCGGGGCTGAGCCCGTCCAGCCGCAGGGAGTAGCCATGCTTGCCCAGATAGGTTTCAGCGGTGCGGTAGACACCGAGGGAGCTTTGCCGGGAGTTGAGCTGGTTGGAAAAGCGTTCTGCGGCCAACTCACCCGAGTTGCGGCCATGGCTGACCCAAGTGTGATAGAGCAGCTTGTGGCGTTTCATGTCGATGACAAACAGTCTGCGCTGGGTAGATGGCTTGCTGTAATCGATGATGGTGAGAATGGCTTTGCGCTTGTGGCGCACGGTTTGATAACTGTTGAGGGCTTGGCGAAAGGTCTGTTTGTCCAGCTTGCCTGCCAGACCCAGCTGGCGATAGAGGCTCTGATCCCAGCTGGCATCTGCGGTGCTGCTCCAGATGAGCGATATCAACAGCAGTGGCAACAGCAACCACCCGTGTTGCCAGCCTGTGTTCCGGTCTGCTTGTCCCATCCTTGCATCTCTCCTTTGGCATTCCCTGCAACAGAGCTGATATCGCCCTCAATCTGCTCGATAGTTATATGCAAGGCGCTGAAAAGGCGCAATAAAAAAACCGGCCGCAGAGCGGCCGGAAGTAATTCAAACAGTAGACATTGGTATCACAGGGTATAACTGACTTCCAATTACTTAGAAGTTGTACTGCAGAGCCACACCAACTACGTCGTCAGTGTTCTGACCCAGCTTGCTGGTAGAGTCAGCAACGGAATCCAGCAGGTTGACCTTGTAGTCAACGTAGGCGTTGAAGTTGTCGGTGAAGTTGTACCAGGCACCGATAGATACGTACTCGGTGTAGGTATCATCGATACCGTGAGCAGTGTCTTTTACATCAGTGCGCAGGTAAGCCAGAGAAGGCTTGAACTTGCCGAGGGTGTACTGGGCAACGGCTTCGTAACCATCGTGCTTCTCGGCGTAGCCGTTGTTGACGAACAGGTGGTTCTCACCGTGGGAGTAGGTCGCCGCCAGATAGAGGTCACCCACAGCATACTTGGCACCAAAGCCCATCAGCTTGGCATCCTGGTCGCCACCAAAGGCGGCATAGCGAGCTTGCTCGTCGGTCTTGCCAGCCTGGTTATAGGCAGCAGACAGGCCCAGACCCATATCGAAGTCATAGGAAGCAGCTACAGCAAAACCTTCTTTGGAACCTTTCTTGTTCCAAGTGATGCCATTGGTGGTGAAGTTGGAGCGATCAGCATTCTGCGGATCGTTGTTGCCGGTGAACTGGGCACCCAGGGTCAGACCGTTGTAGGTGTACAGGTACTGGGCCAGACCGTTGGTACGGCCGGTACCGAATACTTCGGTGCCTTTGCCCAGGCCGTCACCGCCCCACTCGGGCAGTACGTCGGTGTAGTCGTTCACGATGCGGAACAGACCATCCTGACGACCGTAGCTGAATGCGCCGAAACGGTCGTGCTTGATGCCTGCGTAAGCGTAACGCAGTTCGTCGTTGTCAGAACCGGAGGTCGGCAGGTTGTACTCGGCAAAACCGAATGCCTTCATCTCGGGAGCAATCTTGGTCTCGCCGCGCATGTTTACACGGAAGTAGCTCTGGTCACCTTCGGAACCGTTGTCATCAGTGCCGTAGTACATACCCTGAGCACGGCCACCGATATCCAGCTTGGTATCGTTCTGGTTGTAAACGGTAGCGGCATGAGCGCCGCTCGCCAGCAGCAGGCTGGAGATGGCAATAGTCAGTGCAGACTTCTTCATATGCTTTATTCCTCTGATGTAAACACTTGGACCTGTTCCGGTCTTTGTTAGTTTGATCGGGATTGAACCGATGGGGACAAGGTAGAGCGGTTAACCTTGACTGGAGCTGAATCAGCGGCGGGTTACTTGTTGATGACTTTATTGTCATTATTGGGGCGGGCGGGTGATTGGTATTTTTGTTGTTCAGAATCAAGTGATTAGTTTTTAACTGCAGACAGGAAAACGGCAGTGTTTGTATAAAACACAGCCGTTTTGAACACGATCAGAGCGGTTTTTGCCACAGAGTCAGCAGCAGATCCTGTTCCAGCTCATCCGGGCCCTGTTGAGCGAAAGCGTGACGCTGCTCACCGGTGGCGCGCCAGCCGAGGCGACTGGTCTCCAGAATAAAGCTGCGCATGGCGTGATCCATGCTGAGGCTGAACTGACAGCGTTGTTGGGCCACCTGATTAAGGCCACCGAGGGTCGGCCAGCTGAGGGGGTGTTCCATGCTCACCGGGTTGAGGCTGACCCGCAGTTGCCACTGATGACGGGGGCCCGGCTGCAGATAGAGCAGATAGCCACCGGGGGCCAGCCACTCCGCCAGCAATTCGCTTCTTACCTTGAGATCGTTGACCAGCAGCACCTGAGCCGAGCCCGGCTGCAGCGGCGCGCGGGCGGGGTCGGCAATGACAAACTGGCCGTCCGGTTGCGCTTTTTTGGCGGCAAAGATGGTGTTCTTGGCGATATCAACACCAGCAAACTGCCAGCCGGGCAGACGCTCTGCCAGCGCACGGCAGTAGTAGCCTTCACCGCACCCGAGATGGATCAGCTCTTGCGGGGCCAGCGGAGAGAGCAGGGCGGCCATGGCCTCGACCAGCGGCAGTTGGTGGCCAGCTTCCAGAAAGTGGTGCTTGGCGCGCATCAGGGCGCGGCTGTCGCTGTCTTTGGGATTCTTCTTGCCGGGGATGAGATCCAGATAACCTTCCGGTGCCGGATCGAAGTGATGCTTGTTGTCGCAATAGCGGCCCTGGGAGGCTTCATGAAGATGAAGCGGGCTGCGGCAACGGGGACATTGAAGGTGCATAGAAACTCTCTTGGCGAACGCCGAAACAGGAAGGGCGTTCGGGATTATAGGGGAGAGGATCAAAAAAGGCTGCCGTAGCAGCCTTTTTTATCCCAAGGCCTCTGTCAGGCCCGTGGACGGGTCATCAGCGAGTGCCAAATACCACAATGGTCTTGCCGTGAGCAGAGATGAGCTCCTGCTCTTCCAGCATCTTGAGGATGCGGCCCACGGTTTCACGGGAGCAGCCTACGATCTGGCCGATCTCCTGGCGGGTGATCTTGATCTGCATGCCATCCGGGTGGGTCATGGCATCCGGCTGTTTGGCCAGGTTGAGCAGGGTCTGGGCGATCCGGCCGGTCACATCCAGGAAGGCGAGGTTACCCACTTTCTGGCTGGTGTGCTGCAGGCGCTTGGCCATCTGGCCAGAGAGGCGCAGCAGAATGTCCGGGTTGACCTGGATCAGCTGGCGGAACTTCTTGTAGGAGATCTCTGCGACTTCGCAGGATCCTTTGGCGCGAACCCAGGCGGAGCGCTCGGGGTTCTCGTTCTCTTCGAACATCCCCATCTCGCCCAGGAAGTCGCCCTGATTGAGATAGGAGAGGATCATCTCTTTGCCCTCATCGTCCTTGATCAAGACGGCCACCGTGCCCTTGACGATGTAGTAGAGGGTCTCCGCTTTTTCACCCGCATGAATCAGGGTGCTCTTGGCGGGATACTTATGAATGTGGCAGTGCGACAAGAACCATTCCAGGGTGGGATCGCTTTGCGGTTTGCCAATGACCATGAGAATTCCTCTGTAGTGTCTTTTTATGGACTTGTGCGTCCGGGCAAGTTGCCAATCTTGCCATTCCTTGTATTGGTCGCAGTAGGATAAGAGCCTTTGCCTGTGCTGACAAGGCTTTGCGGGCTTTTGAAAGAGCCCTTTGAGTAATGCCTGCTGCGCCGCTGCGGCCATTCTAGGGAAGATAGCGCTCGGAGATGTTGATTTTGATCTATTTCCATCCCGACAGTCGCCTCCCCACCGGGTCTGCGCATCGAGATATGCCGCTAGTCCGATGGCTGGGGTATGCTAGGCAGATCATACTATGGCGACAATAACTGAGGACGCGTGAGATGAAAGCCAGGGTCAGCTGGGTGGAAGGAATGAAGTTTGTGGGTGAGAGCGAATCCGGTCACAAGGTGATTCTGGATGGCGCCAACCCCGGTGAGGGCGCCAGCCCGATGGAGATGATCCTGCTGGCAGTCGGCGGCTGCAGCTCTATCGATGTGGTCTCTATCCTCGAGAAAGCGCGCCAGTCGGTAACTGCATGTCATGTCGATGTCAGTGGCGAGCGGGTCGATAGCGTGCCGCGGGTCTTCGAGACGATTAATCTGCACTTCGTGGTGACAGGCAAGGGATTGGCAGAGAAGCAGGTAGCCAGAGCGGTGGATCTGTCGATGGAAAAATATTGTTCTGTTTCCCTGATGTTGGAAAAAGCGGTACAAATTACCCATAGTTATCAAATTGTTGAAGCTTGATAACTGACGATTGTTTCGTTGAATCCCTGCCATAAGGCCATCACCTCAGGCCACGGCACAAGGTCATTACATAAGGCCACCACATAAGGAAAGTGCAATGAAAAAATTGATCGCTCTGCTTCCCCTGCTGGGTCTGGTTGCTTGCAGCAGTCCACAGCCTACCCAGTATCAATACAGCCAGTACCAGTGTGGCGAAGAGATGCTGGCCATTACCTATGATGCCCAGGCTGACATGGTGCAGTTCCCCTATGCCGGGGTTTACCACAAGCTGGGCCGCGTTGAGGCTGAGTCCGGTGCCAAATATTCAGACGGTGTGACCACCTTCTGGAATCAGGACAAGCAAGGGCTGCTCACCCAGAAAGGGGTGACCCTGCTGACCTGTACGCTGAAATAAGTGGCTGCACAGGTCTGAAGGTGTGCGGCTGTGTCCCCCAATCTGGCCAGGGTCAGATTGGGTCAAGAGGTTGACAGCACAAAAAAACGGCTTGCCGGGAGGCAAGCCGTTTTTCTATCTATCCATTATCGCTAAACAAGCGTTAGTTGGTCGGGACGCTATGAAGTAGTTCGGCCGCGAGCTGTTGGCTGAGCGCCTGACGCTGGCTGTCGGCAATGCTCACATCGCTGGTCAGCTGGATGATGCTGCTCCAGACCGCTTTCTGGGTTTTGCGATCGAGCAGTACGATGGCCAGCGAGCCTTTGCGTTCGTTGGCCGAGGCATAGACCCCCGGCGTCATGCCGAGGCGCGCGAAAATCTCGCCGTCGCTGATATCCTTGCCGCCTGCGACGCCGATGGCGACCCACAGATCGGCCTCGTCGAGCGGTGCGCTTTGCCACCCCTTGCCATTGAGCTCCCGGCTCACCGCCTGCTGCATCGGCTCCAGCCATCCTTCCGCCAGCTCACCGGCGAATTGATACTGCTCGGCCAGGGCGTAGCGTGGGGTCGCGCCATAGGTCCAAGTGCCAAGCGGGCGTACCAGCATGGTGCCGGACTCCAGCGTGGGGGCCGCCGGCCCGCTGCTGCAACCGCCCAGCAGGGCGAGCAGAGCCACAGAGAGATAAGCAAGCCGCATCGTGAACTCCTTTGAATCAGGTTATTTTGCCGGTTTCGAGCAATTGCTGGATGAGCGGGCGCAGGATCAGCTCCATCGCAAAACCCATCTTGCCGCCCGGCACTACTATGGTGTTCATTCGCGACATGAATGAGCCATCGATCATCGACAGCAGGTAGGGGAAGTCCACCTGCTTGATACCGCGAAACCGGATCACCAGCATACTCTCGTCCAGACTCGGGATCACCTTGGCACTGAAGGGGTTGGAGGTGTCCACCGTCGGCACCCGCTGGAAGTTGATATGGGTGCGGGAGAACTGCGGGGTGATGAAGTTGATGTAGTCATCCATGGAGCGAACGATGGAGTCGGTCACCGCCTCGCGCGAATGGCCCCGCTCCGAGGTATCGCGGATCAGCTTCTGGATCCACTCCAGGTTGACGATGGGCACCACGCCTATCAGAAAATCCACGTGGCGCGCCACATTGTGATCCTCGGTGACCACGCCGCCGTGCAGCCCTTCATAAAACAGCAGATCGGTATTGCTGGGCAGATGCTGCCAGGGGGTGAAGGTGCCGGGCATCTGGTTGAAGGGCACCGCCTCGTCAAAGCTGTGCAGGTAGCGGCGATACTGGCCATTGCCATCCTGGCCATAGCCCTGGAAAAAGCTCTCCAGCAGGCCGAAGTCATTGGCCTCCGGGCCGAAATAGCTGATGTGGCGTCCCTGTTCGCGCGCCTTGCGGATCGCTACATCCATTTCCGGTCGGGTGTAGCGGTGAAAACTGTCGCCTTCCACCACCGCCGCGGTATATCCCAGTTGATGGAACATGGAGCGAAAGGCGTTGGTCGAGGTGGAGGTGCCGGCACCGGACGAACCGGTAACGGCAATAATGGGGTGCTTGGCCGACATGGGATTCTCTCTTCCTTGGGAGTTCCGTTATAAGGTCAGAATTTCGGTTTGGTCAAGACGGTTCGACGAAGCGATCTTTCATGACGATATTCACCGATTCGTGCAGCTCGCTATAGACGATGACTGCCTTGCCTTGCTGTAATTGCGTTTTCACTGCGTCTACTTTGACGCCGAGCGGCACATCCTGCTCCCCGTACTCGGTTCCTTCCTGTAACACAAAGTGTTCGATCAGGTTGGTCAGGGTGTGGCCGTCCAGTTCTTGCCAGGGAATGATCATGATTGAAGTTGTCTTAGCTGCAATGTCGCTATTGTCTATCTGTGACCATCAAGCGCAAGGTATTTGTATGATTACGGGGACGGCCTGAGATGTTTTCTGTCGGTTCTCGTCCGCACGCTGCCGATTTTGACGACCATCTCTGGAGCATTCGCCGGCAGGCATTGAGTCAGGGGATCCGCTGGTTCTGGGTGGCCAATCTGCTTGGGTGCCTGCTGCTGCTGGTCCGTTTTTACGTTTACCAGCATGCCGAACTGATCATGGATAACCGGTTGCCCTGGCGTTACGAGTGGCAACTGTGGGCCATGATGGCTGGCAATATTCTCTACCCGCTGTTGCGCTGGTGGTTACTGTACAAGCCCGGTCGAGAGTGGTTGCGCGTACTGCAGGGCTATGCGCTGTTTTGGGGTTCCTGTTGGGCGCTGGTGGGTTATGCCACCGCCGTCACCGAGTTGAAGGGCGGATTCAGTCTCGCCTTCATGTCCCTCAGCCTGCTGCTGATGACCTCCCTGATCGCCCTCTATTGCGAAAAGAGCCTCTGTTACTGCTTTATGGCGCCCCCCTGGCTCTATCTGCTGATCGCCCCTCTGACGGTAGAGGTCCCCTTTATGCTCATGCATTTATTGCTGGTGATCGGCTTGGCGCTGTTGCTGGAGACGGGGCGGCGCATGCTCTATGGGTGGTTTGTGCTGGCGGTGGCCAGAGAGTACGAAAATCTGGCGCTGGCGTGCCGGCTGGATGGTCAGGCCAAGCAGGATCCGCTGACCGGGTTGGCCAATCGCCGCTACTTCAATCAGGTGGGGGAGCTGGCGATCAAGCAGGCGATGCTGCAGGAGCACTCCTTCGCGGTGATCTTGCTCGATGTGGATTTTTTCAAGAAGCTGAACGATTGCTATGGCCATCAACGGGGCGACGAGGTGCTGGTGAGCGTTGCCGGATGCTTGCGTGAGGTGGTGCGTAATCAGGGTGATCTGGTGGCCCGTTACGGCGGTGAGGAGTTTGTACTGTTATTGCCCAAGGCTACGTTGGCTATCGCCGAGACGGTGGCCCAGCGTGTGGCGGCGGCATTGGCGCGTCAGGCGTTGCCCCACGCCGAGTCCAGCGTGGCTGCCCATGTCACCGTGAGTCAGGGGATCGCCTTGTGGAAAAGCGGTGAATCTCTCGACCGGGTCATCGCCCGTGCCGATGAGGCGCTCTATCAGGCTAAGGCCGAGGGGCGCAACTGCTACCGTATTGCTCCTGCAGACACTCATCCAGCCAGCGACTGATCCGCTCGTCCAGCCAGAACCTTGGTCGCCAGGGCGTGCCGTGCAAAAAGCCGACATGGCCGCCGCGCTGGCTCAGCTCATAGCGCACCGTGGGCGAGAGTTGCTCCGGCCGGGGAATGACGGCGTGTGACATAAAGGGATCGTCGGCGGCGTGAATGACCAGGGTCGGGATCGGGATCTGGTGCAGCAGCGGCAGACCGGAGCAGCTCTGGTAGTAGTGGTTGGCGCTGTGAAAGCCGTGCAGCGGCGCCGTGACCTGTTCGTCAAAATCACGCAGGGTGGCAATCTGCTCCACTTGTCTGGGTTGCCAGCGTTCGCTTGCTTGCTGCTGGTGGCTGATCTTGCTGAGCAGGTTGCGGCGCATGGTGCGCAGCAGATAGTTCTGATAGACCTTCGAGAAACCCTGATTGACCCGCTCGGCGCAGCTCGCCAGTTGCAGCGGAGCCGAGACCACCACAGCCGCCTTCAGTGCCGCAGGGCAGGCGCGGGCCAGCAGATTGACCAGCATATTGCCACCGAGTGAAAAGCCGATGGCAATCAGCGGCTTGCCAGGGAAGCGCAGGCTCAGCGCGGCAATCACCTCCTGCGCATCACCGATGCCGCCGGAGTGATAGGCCTGCAGATGGCGATTGGGCTCGCCGCTGCAACCTCGAAAGTGCATCAGCACCGCCTCCCGGCCCTCTCGTTGCAGATGGTCGAACAATCCCTTGGCATAGTGGGAGTGAATGCTCCCCTCCAGCCCGTGAAACACCACTACCAGTGGCCGTTCGTCAAGGCGCACTTCCCCGCTCCAGGCGAGATCGACAAAGTCCCCATCCTGCAGTTCAAACCGCTCCGCCACAAAGCGGGCAGGGGTGCGGCGCAGCCATTTGGGCAATATGGTCTGCAGATGATGATTGCGGGCCCACCAGGGGGCGTGGAAGTGGCTCTCGGTCAGCATGGGGTCAGTCGGTCTGGGTCGAAGATAAGGAGGGCGGGAGGCGTGTTCCTCCCGCCAGTCATTGGCTTATTGTTGCAAATGATCGTGATGCTCGGCACCGCGCAGCATGGCCTGGATCAGCTCGTTGGCCTCGAACTTGGTCAGCGCCTCGTGGGCACCCACCTGATGGGCCCGCTCCACGCTGATCTCGCTGGAGAGTGAGGTGTGCAGGATGATATAGGCTCCCGCCAGCTTGCTGTCGCTCTGCACCTCGAAGGCCAGCTCGTAGCCATCGAGCCCCGGCATCTCGATATCGCTCACCAGAATGTCGATGGGGGTCTTCTGGCTCGCCCGCTCCTGCATCAGGGTCAATGCATCCTTGCCGTTGGAGCGGACTTCATAGGGGATATTGATGTAGTCCAGCGCCGCCATCAGCTGACGGCGGGCGACCGAGGAGTCATCGACCAGCAGGATCCGCATCGGCTTGATCCGTTCGCGCTGCACATCGGTCAGTACCGGATAGAGGTGGCTCGGGTCATCCGGATAGACCCGGGAGAGGATCAGCTCCACATCCAGCAACTGGATCAACTGGTCATTGACCCGGGTCACACCGGTGACGAACACATTCTGGCCGAGGGCAGCGGGCGGTGACTCGATATCGCGCCAGTTGCACTCGGTGATCTTGTCGATGCCCCGTACCAGAAAGCCCACCAACGTGCGGCGGCAGTCGGTGATGATGATGAAACAGTGGGGCATCTCCTCCTTGCTGATCGGGCGATAACCCACCGCCATCGCCATGTCGATCACCGGAATGGTGGAGCCACGCATATTGGCTGCCCCCAGCACGGTCGGATGCGAGTGCGGCATTGCCGTCAGCTGGGTGTAGGGCACTATCTCCTTTACCTTGAGGGTACCGATGGCAAAGGATTGTTTGGCTGAAAGGTGAAACAGCAACATGCCCTGGGATTGATTGGCTTTGCTCGTCATGGCAGATGTCCTGTTGGTCGAAACGTTGGCAGTCACTTCAGGCCTCTAGCATAAAGGATTACGGGGGGAATGGCCCTCCCTTGTTAGCGACCATCTGGCAAAAAACTGGACTCGTTTCACCGACTTTCTTGGCGTTATCACGCTGACAATCGGCTACTGGCCATCATCCCCGCTAACGCCCCACTGCTGACAGGCAGCTTGCAGCGCGGCCTCATTGGCATAGCCCAGCTTGCTGGCCACCTGTACGGGTTTGCTGCCGCCCTTCAGCAATCTGAGCGCCTGCAGCAGTTGCCACTGCTGTTGCAGAGCAAGGCCTTCTACAGGCGCATCGGCCTGTTGTGCCCATAGTTGCAGAGACTCTGGCTGGCCACTGGCCAGGGCTTGCCAGCGAGTTTGCAGATCACGGTATCCCTGCTGGCTGATGGCGCACTCTTGCAACTCATCCAGGATCACCTGCAGTCGCTGACCGTAAACCCCTTGCCACTCTTGTGGTCGCTGCCACCGGGCCTGCGAATCGAGCAGGGCATCGAGCAGCGGCGTGGCCTCTAGCCAGCCAGCCTGCTGCGGCTGATCAAGGCGCAGGGAGACATTCAGCTGATCGTAATCGCAACCGCTGAGCGGGCTGAAGGCGGCGAGGGCATCGGCGCAGAGCCAGAAGCTGCTGCCTGCAGGCAATAACAGCTCATGCTGGCCCAGTCTCAGCAGCGCGGCGCCCCGGGTGATCCGCAACAGCTGCCCGACCGGGGTCCGTTTGCGGTTGCCGGCGTGCAGGCCCTGGCAGGAAAAATGGTGATACTCGATGGCGTGATGCATGTAAAAACCCTGATATGATGCTGCCTGGAGGTAACAAATATGGAAACCAGACGTAAAAAACGCTTCATTGCCGGTGCTGTCTGCCCGGCGTGCGGCAAGTTGGACAACATGATGCTGTATCTGGAGCATGGAGTCGAGAAGGTGACCTGCGTCGCCTGTGGCGACACCCAGGTACAAACGCCGGCCGAGGTCGACAAGCAGACGCGCGAGGCGGAAGAGGTGATCGGGGTGTTTCGTCCCTGATGAGTCAATGGCTGGTGCGATGCGGGTCTCCTCGCTGACGCTGTTGCCGTTTTTTTCGTCACCCGGAGGCGCGGCACGGCATATGCGCGGCCCGCTTTTTAGGGTATTCTGAGCCCGTTTTTTTCTATCCGCAGGATCCTGACATGAAAGTAGCTCCTCTGAGCGTGGTTACGCTGGAATACACAGTCACCGACGAGCACGGTGAAGTCATCGACAGCACTGTCGGCAAAGAGCCGCTGGTCTATCTGCACGGCACCCGTTACCTGGTCTCTGGCCTAGAAGCCGAGCTGGAAGGTCGCGCGGTAGGTGAAGCCTTCGAAGTGACACTGGCACCGAGCCAGGCCTACGGCGAATATGACGAGACGCTGGTACAAGAAGTACCGGGCGAGCTGTTCGACGGCATGGAAGTCTCCGAAGGGGATACTTTTGTGGCTGAGACCGACGATGGCCACCGTCCGGTGACCGTGGTTGAAGTGTCCGAAGAGTTCGTCAAAGTGGATGGCAACCATCCGCTGGCTGGCGTGACCCTGGGCTTCAAGGTCGAGATCAAGGACGTGCGTGCTGCCACTGCCGAAGAGCTGGCCCACGGCCACGTTCACGGTGCCGGTGGTTGCGGTCACGATCACGGTCATGACCACGATCACGGCGGCTGCTGTGGCGGTCATGGTCACGACCATGATGACGACGACCAGGGCGGTTGCTGTGGTGGTGCTGGCCACGGTCACGATCATGGCCACGACCACGGTGACGACCATGCTGATGGTCAGGGTAAAGGCGGCTGCTGCGGTGGCGGCGGTTGCGGTGGCAAAGGCCATCACCACTGATCACGGCCATGCCGATGATAAAAAACCCGCGATTTATCGCGGGTTTTTTATTGGCGCTCTCAATCACGTTATGCATGAGGACCGACGCCCCATGCATACAGACGTGATAGATCTCGCTATCGCAGTGTTGTCATTGCACGCAGACTGGGCAGAAGGCGTAAGTGCCTTGCGGGTCGTTGAAGCGGGTGAGCGGGTCGAGGCTGCGGTTCACTTCCACCAATGCCTTGCCAAATCCTGCTGGCAACCAGCTTTGTAACTGGGGAGCCAGCACTTGGGCGCTGCTGTCAAACAGCTGGCGCAGGAACTTGTCCTTGGCAGACTCCTCCTGCTCGATGGGGGTCACCTGCCACTCCTTGAGGTTGGCCAGCTCGGCGGCGGCCTTGATGGCGTCATCCAGATTGCCGAACTCGTCCACCAGACCCAGGGTCTTGGCATCTTCGCCGGTCCAGACCCGACCTTCGGCCGCTTTCTCGGCCTCTTCCGGGCTCAGGCCGCGGCCCTTGCTGACCAGACCGATGAAGCGCTGATAGGTATCTTCCACGCTCAGCTGGATTGCCTGACCGACGTGATCCGGCAGGGCGCGGGTTGGGCCAACGCCCACGTAATCTGTGGTGCCGACCCCGTCGGTATGTACCCCGAACTGGGCCAGTGCCTTGTCGATGGTGGCGAACATGCCGAACACCCCGATGGAGCCGGTGAGGGTGGTGGGGGAGGCAAAAATCTTGTCCGCATCGGCAGAGATCCAGTAGCCACCGGAAGCGGCATAGCTGCCCATGGAGACCACCACCGGTTTGCCTGCCTGTTTCAGGGCCAGCAGCTCGGCGCGGATCTGCTCGGCGGCGAAGGCGCTGCCGCCGGGGCTGTCGACCCGCAAGACCACGGCTTTAACCTTGTCATCGCGGCGGGCATCGGCCAGCAGATCGGAGAGCGTATCGCCACCGATGGTACCGGCAGGCTGCACGCCATCCATGATGGCGCCGCTGGCGACCACCAGACCCACCTCATCCTTGCCACTCTGGGGATACTGTTCGGGCGCGGCGGCCAGATACTCTTTCAGGCCGACCCCTTTCCAGCCGTGATCGTCCGCTTCGCCAACCTCTTTAATGACCGCCTGGGTCATCTCGTCGCGGGTGGCCAGCTGATCCACCAGACCGTTGTCGAGGGCGTAGTTGGCGGCATTGCCGCCGGCCTTGCGCAGCAGTTCGAGGAAGCGCTCCTTGCCCGGCGCCACGGCGTCAGGCTCGATCTCCCGCTGCTCGGCGACATCCGCCACATAGGATTGCCACAGCTGATCCAGCCAGCGTTGGTTCGCCTCCTTGCTCTCGGGGGACATCTCGTCGCGGGTATAGGGCTCGACGAAGGATTTGTAGGTACCGACCTTGAACACGTGCGGGGTGATGTTGAGCTTCTCCAGTGCCGACTTGAAATAGGTCTGGTAGACGCCAAGCCCCTCGATCACCACGGCGCCACTCTGGTTAAGCAGCACGTGATCGGCATGGGCCGCCAGCAGGTACTGGCCCTGGCTGTAGAAGTCGGCCATGGCGATCACCGGTTTGCCGCTCTCCCGGAAGGAGTCGATGGCGCTCGCCACCTCCTGCAGCTTGGAGAAGTTGGCTCCCTGTAGCCCTTGCGGCTTGATCACCAGCGCCTTGATGCGCTCATCATCCTTGGCACTCTTGATGGCCCACAGCAGGTCGGAGAGGACGATCTCGCTCGGCTGCTCGTCGCTGCTGTCCATCTGGCGCAGCAGCTGTACGGTGGGATCGGTCTGGGAGCGTTGCTCCACCAGCACGCCGTTGAGATTGAGGGTCAGCGCCCCTTCGATGGGAGCCTGAGGGGCCTCTTTCTGGCTGACGCTGAAAACGATGACCAGCACTACGATGAGAAACAGCAGATTGACCAGCATCAGCCGGGTGAAATTGAGCAGGCGCCACAGGCTGCGGAACAACCAACCCAGACCTTTGAAAATAGACATAGTCGCGTTATCGCCCTGTTAATGGGTAAAGAAGGGTCATTATTAACCAGTTGCGGGCGAAATTGCCATTTCCCACTGGTGGATCCCGCCTATCTTCGTTCAGGGCACGGCTGTTCGCTGAAAATTTGTCCAAACATTTGTTTGAAAAAGGATTTTCGATTCTTTACTCTAGCCTCAGTTTGATAACAAAAAATTAACTGGAGGCATCGTGAGCCGCTATCCGACCCTGCTGACCCCGCTCGACCTTGGTTTTACCCAGCTGCGCAACCGGGTGTTGGGCGTTGTTCCATGCACCCTGGCCTTAAAGAGGAAGGCATCATGAGTCGCTATCCCCATCTGCTGACGCCCCTTGACCTCGGTTTTACCCAGCTGCGCAACCGGGTGTTGATGGGCTCCATGCATACCGGCCTCGAAGAGGAGAAGGGCGGTTTTGACAAGCTGGCCGCCTTCTATGCCGAGCGGGCCCGCGGTGGCGTTGGCCTGATCGTCACTGGCGGTATCGCCCCCAATCTGCGCGGTCGGCTGGTACCTCACGGCTCCCAGCTGAGCTTCCCCTGGCAGGTGAGCAAGCACAAGAAGGTGACCAGCGCCGTGCATCAGGAGGGGGGCAAGATAGCGCTGCAGCTCCTCCATGCCGGTCGTTACGCCTATCATCCCTTCAGTCTGGCGCCGAGCGCCCTCAAGGCTCCCATCTCCCCGTTCAAACCGCGCGCTATGAGCGAGCGGCAGATCCGTGGCACCATCCGCGACTTTGCCGCCACCGCAGCGCTGGCCAAGGCGGCCGGTTATGACGGCGTCGAGGTGATGGGCTCGGAAGGTTATCTCATCAACCAGTTCATCTGCGAGCGCACCAACAAGCGCACCGATGGCTGGGGCGGCAGCAGCGAAAACCGGATGCGCTTTCCGGTGGAGATTGTCCACGCCATCCGCGAGCGGGTCGGCACCGACTTCATCATCATCTTCCGCCTCTCCATGCTCGATCTGGTGGAACAGGGTTCGACCCTGGAAGAGGTGATTGCGCTCGGCAAAGCGCTGGAGCAGGTCGGCGTGACCCTGATCAACACCGGCATCGGCTGGCATGAGGCGCGCATTCCCACCATCGCCACCAGCGTGCCGCGCGGCGCTTTCAGCTGGGTGACCGCCGAGCTGAAAAAGCATCTCAAGGTGCCGCTTATCACTACCAACCGGATCAACACCCCTGAGGTGGCCGAGCGGATTCTGGCGGGGGGCGAGGCGGATATGGTCTCCATGGCGCGCCCCTTCCTGGCTGATCCCGAGTTTGTCATCAAGGCGGCCGAGAACCGGGCAGACGAGATCAATACCTGCATCGCCTGCAATCAGGCTTGCCTCGACCATGTGTTCAAGCAGAAGCGCGCCTCCTGTCTGGTCAATCCCCGCGCTTGTTTCGAGACCGAGCTGACGTTCGGTCGGGTGCCCCAGCCCAAAAAGCTGGCGGTGGTGGGGGCGGGCCCGGCCGGGCTGGCGTTTGCCTGCTACGCTGCCGAGCGCGGTCATCAGGTGAGCCTGTTCGATCAGGCGAGCGAGATTGGCGGCCAGTTCAATTTCGCCAAGCAGATCCCCGGCAAGGAGGAGTTTCACGAGACCCTGCGCTATTTCGCCAAGCGGTTGGAGAAGTGCGGCGTCGAGCTTTACCTTGGTCAGCGCCAGAGTGCCGAGAGCCTGCTCGGCGGCGGTTTTGACGAGGTGATCCTCGCCACCGGCATCCGCCCGCGCACCCCCAACATCCCGGGGATCGAGCATCCCAAGGTATTGAACTACCTCGATGTATTGCGGGATCACAAGCCGGTCGGCCAGAAGGTGGCGGTGATCGGCGCTGGCGGCATCGGCTTCGATGTGGCCGAATTCCTTGTGGAGAAAAGGGTTGAGACAGATGCCGGGAGCCACCGTGATCACTGGCTCAAGGAGTGGGGCATCGACAAGCAACTCGGCGAGCGCGGCGGCCTCACGACTCCTGAAATCGACGCCCCCGAGCGCCAGATCTGGCTGCTCCAGCGCAAGGAGAGCAAGGTGGGTGACGGCCTTGGCAAGACCACCGGCTGGATCCACCGTACCGTGCTCAAGAACCGCAAGGTGCAGATGCTCTCCGGGGTGCAATATCTGGGGATCGATGACGAGGGCTTGCACATTCAGGTGGGTGAGACCAAACAGTGTCTGCCGGTGGATCAGGTGATCATCTGCGCCGGGCAGGAGCCCCTCAAGGAGCTGCAGGCCGGGTTGCAGGCGGCAGGCAAGCCGGTGCACATCATCGGCGGTGCCGACGTGGCTGCCGAGCTGGATGCCAAGCGGGCCATCCGCCAAGGGGCCGAGCTGGCGGCCGTCATCTGAGCCTGTTCAGCCATGCGTAAAGGGACCAGACGGTCCCTTTTTCGTGGGTTTGCTCGCGTGGTCACCATGGCGAGAGAAGCCGGTTGTCGAACTGATGGCGTTACAATATGGTACAGATTGTACCCGTTTGACGATTCATTCATACGGATTGCTTGCGGGCAGATTATCGACGTCAGTTGCAGTGGCATCCATGTGGGGTCAGGGTAATCTCTGGCACTTGGTCGTGGGTGGTGCCCATCGACGATGGCTGTCTGCCCGGTGTCGGATATGTCGAGTCTGGTAAAAGGAATTGCCATGAGCCCTGCGAAGTCAACGATTTCTGCCCACATGCCGGTGCGTTCCCTGAGTGTCATCGCTCTGGCCACTGTGATTGCATTGCATACTACCCCTGCTACGGCCGACCCTTCCGGGCAACTGGTTTTTCTTGGCTGGACTGCAGATGGACAACATTCGCTCTGGCTGTCAGCCGTCTCTCCGGGCCAGTTTGAGGTTGAGTCGGCCAAACAGAGCCAGATCTATGACAGCTGGAGTCAGGGACACCAAGGATTGCATCTGACGGTTTCTCCCGAGGTACAAAACGGGGGGACTCACAAGCTTTACGCCTACATAGACTCAAGCTCCGGTAAGCGGGTTCTGCTTGATACAGATAACCAGCAAGCCGGGCATTTTACTTTCCCCAATACATTTCCCCCGCCAAGTTTGCCTTCCAAACCAACACTGCCACCTACGGGGGTGATGCCGACCCGGCCTGGTGGAGTGCAGCCGCCGATCGCCACGCTACCGCCCACGGGGGTGATGCCGACCCGACCCGGTGGAGTACAGCCACCGATCGCCACGCTACCGCCCACGGGGGTGATGCCGACTCTGCCCGGCGGGGTGCAGCCGCCGATCGCCACGCTACCGCCCAAGGGGGTGATGCCGACTCTGCCCGGCGGGGTACAGCCGCCGATCGGCACGTTGCCACCCGGGGGGCTCTTGCCCAATCCGGGATTGCCCCAGCCTCTGGTGCCGGTCAGCCCGCCGGCTGTGGTTGGCGCCGGTCAACAGGCGAGCGAACGAGCCCTGAATGATCGCGTGCTGTGCGTGATGGCGGATGAGCGGGCGCAACTGCCGCCCGAGCAGCGGGATCAGTACCCGGATTGTCCCTTCACCCGCACCGATCTGGCTGCGCAGGCCCAACCGGCGGTACGGCAGTGGAGTCTGTGGGGTGATGAGGTCTACTACGACATCTCGGATCATCGAGAAGGTGCAAATGTGTCTGGCAGCACCAATGTATTCAGTCTGGGGGCCGAGACGCGCCTCAACCCCGAGTTGAGCGTTGGTTTTATCGTCTCCCGGGTCGACAGCAAGGTGGACTCTTTCAACGGTGGTATGCGCTTGGCGACCGGTGGTTACAATATCGGCCCCTATCTGGTCTATCAGGCGTCGGAGCGCTGGATGCTGGATGCCACCCTGATGTACGGCTGGATGGACAATGAGCAGGATCTGCTGTTCCTCTCGGGGGACTATGGCTCAAGGTCGCTGAGTGGCAGCTTGGGGACCACGGGCCAGTACTTCTGGGAGCAGTTGTCAGTGCGTCCGCGACTGGCTCTGAACTACAGCCATAGCCACAGCGAAGGCTATCCGTTGCAGGGGGATTATCAAGGGTTGGCATTGAAACTGGACAGAGAGAGTGACAGCTACAACCAGGGCAACCTGATCGGCTCGGTCGAATTCAGCCGGATCTACCATACCTCCGGTGGCCTGCCGCTGATGCCCTATGGGGAGTTGGGGGTGGATTATGGCTTTGAGAGACCCAACGATGGCTATATCCTGACGGGCAATCTTGACTCTGCACGCACCGAACCGCTCAGTGGCACTGTACGGCTGGGATTGCGTACCCTGCTTGATGGTTCGACAACGCTGACGACCAGTGCGGGTTATCTCAGCCTTGGTCAGGATGGGCTCAACATTTGGGAATGGCGCATCAATCTCTCCAAGCCATTCTGATACCCGGGAAGTGAGCGCGGCTGTTTGCCGTGTTCCCCTTCCTCTCAATAAAGGAGCTCCCGATGGATGCACTTACTCTACTACTCAACCGCCACTCCTGTGGCCGCCTGACCACACCCGCCCCCAGTGGTGAGGTGCTCGACAATATCCTCAAGGCGGGTCTGCGCGCGCCGGATCACGGCACCCTGACTCCCTGGCAATTCATTCTGTTTGAAGGGGAGGGGCGCGAGCGGCTGGGCAAGCTGTTGGCCGAGGCGGCCCGTGCTCGTGGCGAGGATGACGATAGCGTCAAGAAGTGCAGCGAAGCGCCGTTGCGCGCCCCCTTGGTCGTGGCGGTGGCAACCCGTTATCAGGAGCACCCCAAGGTGCCGAAACTGGAGCAGGAGCTCTCCGCCGGATGCGCCCTGATGGCGATGCAGATGGCGGCGCAGGCGCAGGGCTTCAACGGCATCTGGCGCTCCGGCTGGTTTATCTTCGATGCGCAGGTCAACAAGGGACTGGGATTGGCGCCAGAGGATCAGCTGGTGGGCTTCCTCTACCTCGGCACCCCCATGCTGGAAGCGCGCAAACTACGCGAACTGCCGCGTGATGAGTTTGTCCGCCGTTTCTGACACCTCGGTCACGTTGCGCTAGAAAAAGTAAAGCCTCGAGAAATCGGGGCTTTTTTGTTTAACCATGGATAGTAACCAGAGTGGTTGGGGAAAATAAATGGGTCAAAGAGGCTTCGCGCGCCATAGCAGGTAATTATTTAAATAGTGCGATGTACCTCGCAATCCTGTTGTATTTCACTATGTAAAACGTTTGCGCATTCGATAATATCTCCCTGCCAGTTTAGAAGGGCACTCCTTCTAATTTTTCTGCGATGAGAGTCGCAATTCCGTAGCACCTTTTAACAGCCCAACGTCTTCGTGACATTGGGCTTTATTTTTTATGGGGTGTCGGGGCGGCGGTGAGCTGATGGCGGCATCGGCTCACCGCCCGGTTGGCTACCTTATGCCCTGTTTTTGGCTGGCAGGATCCGGGCCGGGTTGCCGACTACCCGAGCTCCGGCCGGTACATCTTTAGTGACTACGGCACCCGCGCCGATGATCGCCTCCCGCCCTATGGTGACGCCGGGCAGCAAGATGGCGCCGCCCCCAATCCAGACCTTGTCTTCAATGGTGACCGGCAGCGCCGTCTCTGTTCCCTGAATCCGTTCGCCGGCCTCCAGTGCATGGGCTGCGGTATAGATCTGCACATTTGGCCCAATCATCACGTTGGCGCCGATGCGGATGGGGGCATTGTCCAGCAGGGTCGCCCCCATATTGATGTAGGAGTCCTTACCAAGCTGAATATGACGGCCATAGGTGCAGTAGAGGGGCGGGCAGATAAAGGCGTTTTCTGCCAGTTCGCCAACCAGCTCCGCCAGCAGTGTCCGCTGCTCTGCTTCCTCTTCCGCCTGATTGAAACGGCGATAGCGCCGTGCTGCCTCCAACCGCAGCTGCGCTAATTCCGGTGCCATGCAGTTGTAAGGTTGGCTGCTGATCATCTTCTGGTATTCGCTCATGGCAGGGCCTCAATGATGTGGAAGAACGATGTTAATCCCTCATTGGCCAGAGAAGCGTGAACCGTCCCCCAGAGTAGGAAAGGGGGGAGAAACAACAAGAGCACCCGTGGGTGCTCTTGTTTAATAAAGATGCTGACTTGCCGCCTTGAGAGCGGGAGCTATGTTTAGCCGTGTTTGCGGCCGGAGAGGCGGCACCACTCTTCTTTGACGGCGGTCGGGTCCATATTGAACCACTGACCATAGATGGTTTCCAGCTCCGGGGCCTGGCTCTCCAGCACGCCGGAGAGGGCCATCAGGCTGCCCGGCTTGCCGTGGCCAGCGATCAGCGGTGCCAGTTCGCGCAGCGGGCCGGCCAGGATATTGGCGACTACGACGTCCGCTTCGACATCTTGCGGCTGGTCGGCCGGCAGGTAGAGTTCGATCTGGCCCGCAACGCCATTACGCTCGGCGTTGTCGTGACTGGCCTGGATGGCCTGCGGGTCGATGTCGATGCCGATGACGCGGGCGGCACCCAATTTCAGGGCGGCGATGCCGAGAATGCCGGAGCCACAGCCAAAATCGACCACGGTTTTACCGGTCAGATCCAGCCCATCCAGCCACTGCAGGCAGAGGGCTGTGGTGGGGTGGGTACCGGTACCGAAGGCCAGACCCGGATCCAGCATGACGTTGACCGCATCGGGGTTCGGCACATCGCGCCAGCTCGGGCAGATCCAGAGGCGTTCGCCAAACTGCATGGGGTGGAAGTGATCCATCCACTCGCGCACCCAGTCCTTGTCTTCCAGCTGCTCGACCTTGTAGCCGACGTTTTCGCCGAAGATCTGCTGGAAGAAGGCGATGGTGGGGGCCGGATCGGTTTCGGCATCGAACAGACCCATCACTTCGGTCTCGCCCCAGAGCGGGGTTTCACCGGGCATGGGTTCATAGACGGGCACATCCTTGGCATCCATAAAGGTCACAGCCTGGGCTCCACGCCCCAGCAGCATGTTGCTCACCTTGTCTGCAGTCTTGGCAGTGGCGTTGATTCGAATTTGTATCCAGGGCATGGCGTCGACTCTTCATAAATGTGAAACCGCGAGATTCTATCATCATGGGGCTGTGCTGTCGTGGTTTGCCCATGATGTGGGGGGATATGGGGGCTTTTGTCGGATTGGCACGGTTCCTGTATTGCTCTATGCAGGCGAAGACGATCGGTTTTCGCTGAACGCTTTGCTCAAGTTCCGTCATCTTTCACTGCCACCCTCGGGTGGCATTTTTTTATCTGCGCTTGTTTGCCAGCTAAGACGTCTGCCAGACAAAAAAAGAGCAAGGTTGATACCTTGCTCAAGGACGGGCTGGCGCCGACTTGGCGCATTCATGCTGCTGTTGGCACGCCAGATGCAAAGACTAGATTGTCCTGCATAAGGATATGTGTGTGATTGTTACCCCAATGTTCAGGTATTCAGGCCATTTCTCGCGAAATGGCCTCTTTTTTGGCTGATTGTCGGACGTTGGCTTGTCACTGGCTGTCATGAGTGCCGCTGGTTGTGCCCGTTTGGGGCATCTCCTTGGTGAACTTATCCCATCATGGTGCGTTTGAGGGCTTAGTTGGCAAAGCCGCTCATGTCGATCACCAGCTTGCCTACCATACGGCCCGCCTCGACCTCGGCATGGGCCTGAGCCAGCGTGACCGGGGTCAGTGAGGGGATGGTTCTGGTCAGAGTGGTCTGCAATACCCCTTCATCGACCAGTGCTGCCACCCGGCCGAGCAGGTGGTGCTGCTCGATCATGTCCGGCGTCTGGAACAGGGATCGGGTGAACATGAACTCCTGACTGAAGGTGACACTCTTGCTCTTGAGCAGGGAGAGATCCCACGGCTCGCTCGATTCGGCGATGGTACAGATATGGCCAAACGGGCGGATCAGCCCGGCCATGGTGGCCCAGTGCTCGGCAGTGGCGTTGGTGCAGAAGATGGCATCGACCTGCGTGATGCCAAGGGCGGTCAGCTCCTCCTGCAACTTGTGGTGGTTCACGACCTGATGGGCGCCCATCTCGAGGCACCACTCGCGGCTCTCTGGGCGGGAGGCGGTAGCAATCACCTCCATGCCGGTGAGCTGGCGGGCCAGCTGGATGGCGATGGAGCCCACGCCACCGGCGCCGCCGATGATCAGCAGTTTGCCACGGCTCTCGCGGGTGAGGGCGAAGCGCTCGAACAGGGTCTCCCAGGCGGTGATGGCGGTGAGCGGCAGGGCGGCGGCCTCCACATCGCTCAGGGTGGTGGGGGCGATCGCGGCGATGCGCTCATCCACCAGTTGCAAGGCGCTGTTGCTGCCCGGACGGCTGATGTCGCCGGCATACCAGACTCGGTCGCCCGCCTTGAACAGGGTGACTTCGCTGCCGGTGGCGATCACTTCCCCCACCGCATCCCAGCCCAGTACCCTGGGCGAGCTTTCAATTTTGGCCTTGGGCGAGCGCACCTTGGTATCCACCGGATTGACGGAGGTGGCGGTGACCCGCACCAGCAGATCCCGCGGACCCGGAACGGGATCGTGCAGGTTGGCGGCGATAAAGCAGTCGGGGTGGTCGCTTGGCAGATAGTGAGTCAGGGCAATGGCTTTCATGGTTTTTCCTTTCAAATCGCTGTGTTCGGGATTGCCACTCACTCTAGCCTGGTTGATTATCAAAATTAAGATGGGTAATCGGTAAAGACTGTTTGAATATATGAACAATGTCGATCTGGAGTTGATGGGACTGTTCGCCACCGTGGTGGAGCAGGGAAGCTTTACCCGGGCCGCCGAACTGCTCGGCATGCCCAAGTCATCGGTGAGCCAGAAGATCTCGCGGCTCGAATCCCAGCTCGGGGTGCGGCTGTTGCAGCGCACCACCCGCAGGTTGAGCCTGACCCCGCAGGGGGAGCTCTATGTGGAGCACTGTCAGGGACTGCTGGCACTGGCCCGCAGCGCCAATCTGGCGATGGCGCGGCTGCGCTCGGCCCCGGCAGGGCGGGTGCGGATCACCGCCCCCGAGGCGACCGGCACCCTGCTGCTTGGCCGGATCCTCGCCGAGTTTCGCGCCCTCTATCCAGAGGTAGTGCTGGAGCTGACCCTGAGTGACGAACAGCTCGATCTGGTGGGGGAGGGTTACGATCTGGCGCTGCGGGCGGCGCCGCTGAAAGACTCCAGCCTCATCTGTCGGCGCATCGGTCAGGTGGCACGCCATCTGGTGGCGGCACCTGCCTATCTGGCGGCTCACGGCATGCCGCAACAGCTGAGCGAGCTGGGCCGTTATGCCTGTCTGGTGCACTCGGCCATGCCGGTGTGGCCATTGCAGGAGGGGGGCTGGCGGCCGCAGGGGGCCTGTGTCAGTAACAGCTTGCTGGCGCTGCGGGAGATGGCGATCCATGACGGGGGGATTGCCCTGTTGCCCCACCATGTCTGTGAAGGGGATTTGGCGGCGGGGCGGTTGCAGAAGGTGTTGCCGGATCAGCCCATTCCGGCCAACCCGTTTTACCTTATCTATCCGAGTCGGGAGCATCTGGCCCCCGCCCTGCGCACCCTGATGGATTTCGTGGCCGAGCGGTTGCCGTTCGCCTGAGTTACCAGCTGCTCTGGCTGGCCGACTTCTGATTGGGTTTGAGGCCGAGGGGGACCGACTGGCGCTCCGCCAGCATGCGGATCTGCCCTTCAATCAGGCTGGCGCTGGGCCCCAGCACCAGCACCAGCTGGTGGTCGTTGAGCTGGATCCAGGAGAGGCAGCCCAGCCCCAGCAGGCGGGATTGATCCACCAGCGAAATATCGCGCACCCGCAGGCTGAGCCGGGTGAGGCAGACGCTCATCGCCACCAGATTGTCCATCCCGCCCAGCACCTTGAGATACTGGATCGCCAGCATCTGCGGGTCGGAGGGGGCAACACTGGCGAGGCGCGGGTGTTCCACCGCGATGGGCTTGCTCGGCATGCTGAGGGGGGCTCGCTCCAGCAGCTGATAGAACAGCAGGGTGTAGGCGACGAAGAACAGGATACCGACCGGAATGAGCCAGAAGCTGTGCTCACCGGATTGATAGCTCAGCACCAGATCCAGCAGACCGGCGGAGAAGTAACTGCCCACCTTGATCCCCAGTCCGCTACAGACCGCCAGCGACAGCCCGGTCAGCAGGGCGTGGGCGAGAAACAGCCAGGGGGCGGTAAAGGCGAACAGAAACTCGATGGGTTCGGTGATGCCCACCAGTGCCGAGGTGAGCGCCAGGGTGAGCAGCAACCCGCCCTGCGGCAGCCGCTGCATCCGCTGGCGGTGCAGCCAGATGGCAAAACAGGCGCCCGGCAGGCCGAACATGATGATGGGGTAGAGACCGGCCACATACCCTTCATGAAGGGGTTGGGCGGCAGCCAGCGCCTGCAGGTTGCTCTCGCCAAGGCCGATGACGCTACCCAGCACTTGATGCAGACCGAGCGGGATCAGCAAGCGGTTGAGGGTGCCATAGCAGAAGGCGCCAAATGGCGTGGTGAGCAGCTCGGAGGTGAGCAAAGTCAGCCCGCGCTCCAGTGGCGGCCACAGCAGCGAGAGGGGGATGGCGATCAGCAGGCAGGCCAAGGCCGACACCAGCAGGCTGGGAAACTCCCCCTTGGCGATCTGCAGCCAGCGAGGCAGCGTTTGCTGGTGAACCCAGGGATAGATGATGGCGGTGGTGAGCCCCGCCAGCAGGCCACAGATCATGTCGGCGTGCAGGTTGGGGGCCAGAGTATTGAAAGCGGTGCTGAGCAGCAGGAAGTTGACCGCCCCCGCCAGCGTCTGTCCGCCCAGCTCCTGCCGGCTCAGGCCAAAGGCGATCGCCACCGCATAGATAAGCGGCATCTGGCTGAAGATCGCCTGACCGGTGAGGGAGAGCACCGCCAAATCGAGTACGTCGGGTTGCCCAAGCCGGTAGATCAACGCCGCCATCGGCAGGATGGAGACGGGCAGCAGCAGGGCATAACCGAGCCTCTGCAGGGCTTGAGTGACGACTTGTCGAGTGGCTTTTACGGGCATACAGCGGCTACTTTTTGTGACTTGGCGCACAGTTTAACCGGAAACCACCCATTTGGGGATAGTTTTGGAACCCCTAATTTATCTTTTTATTACTTCTGCTCGAAAAGCTCGCGCACTTCCCGCGAGGGCTGCGCGGTCAGCAGGCTCACCGCGATAAAGATCACCAGCGCCAGCGTGAGGCTCGGCACGATGGCGTGCAGGCCAGCCAGCTTGATCCCCCACTGACTCAGTACCCCATAGCTGACGATGCCGCTGACCATGCTGGCCAGCGCGCCTGGGCCATTGGCCCGCGACCAGTAGAGGCCGAGCACCAGCGGCCAGAGGAATACCGCCTGCAGACCGCCAAAGGCGAGCAGGTTGAGCCAGATGATCATCTCGGGCGGTTGCAACGCCGCCAGCAGCACCAGGGTGCCGAGGATCAGGGTACAGAGCAGGGAGAGGCGCGGAATGCGCACCTCCAGCTTCTCCTGTTTCGGACTCAGGTAGTTGAGGTAGAGATCTTTCACCAGAGTGGCGGAAGCCTGGATCAGCTGGGAGTCGATGGTGGACATGATGGCCGCCATCGGCGCAGCCAGAAAGACCCCGGCCAGCCAGGGGGGCAGCACTTCCATCATCAGGGAGGGCATGATCTTGTCCGGATTGTCCATGCCGGGCAGGATGGCGCGGCCGAGGGCGCCAGCCAGATGCATGCCGAACATCAACAGGGCGCTGACCACGGTGCCGATCAGAATGCCACGATGGAGCGCCTTGCTGTCGCGATAGCCAAAGCAGCGCAGCGCCGAGTGGGGCAGCCCCACCACCCCGACACAGACCAGGATCCAGAAGCTCAGCATAAAGGGCTGGGTCAGCATGTCATCGGCCCCTTGCGGGCTGACCAGTTTGGGATCGATCTCCCTGAGCTGGTGGATGAGGTTTGGCAGGCCGTCACCGGCAATCAGAATCCCCGCCAGCAAGGCGCCGGTGCCAATCAGCATGATGATCCCCTGCAGGGCATCGGTCATCACCACCGCACGGAAGCCGCCGATGATGGTGTAGAGCAGCACGCAGCTGGCAAACAGCATCAGCCCCTGCTGGTAGGAGAGTCCGGTGGCGGTCTCCAGCAGGCGGGCACCGCCGATAAACTGCACCACCATGGTCGCGATAAAGGCGAGGATGATGGTGACGGAGCCGAGGATCACCACCGCCTTGCTCTGATAGCGGGCCCACAGCATGTCGTTGATGGTCACCGCATTGACCCGGCGGGCGATGATGGCGAACTTCTTGCCAAGCACCCCCAGAGTGAGCCAGACGGTGGGCAGCTGGATCATCGCCAGCAACACCCAGCCCAGACCAATCTTGTAGGCCGCACCCGGCCCGCCGATAAAGGAGGAGGCCGAGGTGTAGGTGGCCACCAGCGTCATCGCCAGCACCAGCCCGCCCATGCTGCGGTTGCCGATGAAATACTCCTGCACGAAGTTGCCTTCGGCGCGATGGCGGCTGGCCCAGAAACCGACCCCCAGCACCAGTACCAGATAGATGACGAGCGGCAGCATCAGCTCAAGATTCATGGGATGACTCCTTGCCGGAAGGGGCGTGGGTATCGAGGGGGATCTCCACAAACAGCCGGTTCACCATCAGGGCGCAGAGCAGAATGAACAGCAGTGGCATCACCATGCAGCTGAGCAGGAACCACAGCGGCAGCCCCCACCACTCCAGCTGGAGCGGGATAAAATAGGCGGTGCCATACCAGGCAAAGAAGTAGAGCAGGGTCAGCAGCAGGCAGAAAGCTGCTTCCCGGCGGGCGAGAGCAAAACGGTTCACCTTGGCCTCCGACAAATTTGAGGGGCGCAAGGATAACAAAAAAGGGCCATGTCGCCATGGCCCTTTTTCAGCAGAGACTCCTTGCGGAGCTGACTTCCGGCTGGATTGCAGATAAACAGCTGGCTGCTATCTGGCCGGAAGTGATTGTTCTGCCAGCGAGATCTTACAGACCCAACTTCTTGTGCAGGTAGTGGATATTGGTGCCACCATGCTGGAAGTTTTCGTCTTTCATGATCTCTTTTTGCAACGGTACGTTGGTCTTGATCCCTTCCACCACCAGCTCGTCCAGCGCATGACGCATGCGGGCGATGGCAATGTCACGATTCTCGCCGTAGCAGATCAGCTTGCCGATCATTGAATCGTAGTGGGGCGGTACCTTGTAACCGGCATAGATGTGGGAGTCCCAACGCACGCCCAGACCACCCGGCGCGTGGAAGCGCTGCACCAGACCCGGAGAGGGCATGAAGGTGGCCGGATCTTCGGCGTTGATCCGGCACTCGATGGCATGGCCACGGATGCGGATATCCTGCTGGGTGATCGACAGGGGCTGACCGGCGGCAATGCGCAGCTGCTCCTTGATCAGATCGATACCGGTGACCATCTCGGTGACCGGATGCTCAACCTGGATACGGGTGTTCATCTCGATGAAATAGAACTCGCCGTTCTCGTACAGGAACTCGAAAGTACCCGCACCGCGGTAGCCGATCTCGATACAGGCGCGCACGCAGCGCTCGCCGATGAACTTGCGCATTTCGGCGGTGATGCCCGGTGCCGGTGCCTCTTCCACCACTTTCTGGTGGCGACGCTGCATGGAGCAATCACGCTCGCCCAGATAGAGGGCGTTGCCCTGGCCGTCTGCCAACACCTGAATTTCGATGTGGCGCGGGTTTTCCAGGTACTTCTCCATGTAGACCATGTCGTTCTTGAAGAACTGGCCTGCTTCGGATTTGGTCAGGGCGATAGCGCCCGCCAGTTCCGCTTCATTGCGCACCACGCGCATGCCGCGACCACCACCGCCACCGGCGGCCTTGATGATCACCGGATAGCCGATGCGCTTGGCGATGGCGGCGTTGTGCTTGGCGTCGTTGTCGACAGGGCCGTCAGAGCCGGGTACACACGGCACGCCAGCCTTCTTCATCGCTTCGATGGCAGAGACCTTGTCACCCATCAGGCGAATGGTCTCGGCGCGCGGACCGATGAAGATGAAGCCGGATTTTTCGACCACTTCGGCGAAATCGGCGTTCTCGGAGAGAAAGCCGTAACCCGGGTGGATAGCCACGGCACCGGTGACCTCGGCGGCGGCGATGATCGCCGGGACGTTGAGGTAGGAGTCGGTACTGGCCGGTTTGCCGATACAGATGGATTCGTCGGCCAGCAGCACATGTTTGAGCTCCCGGTCGGCGGTGGAGTGAACGGCCACTGTCTTGATCCCGAGCTCTTTACAAGCGCGCAGGATCCGCAGGGCAATTTCACCGCGGTTGGCGATGACTACTTTGTCCAACATGGGTGGCGATTTCCCTTATTCGATGATGAACAGCGGCTCGTCAAATTCGACGGCCTGACCATTTTCAACCAGGATCGCTTTGATCACACCGGCCTTGTCAGACTCGATTTGGTTCATCATTTTCATGGCTTCGACGATGCACAGGGTGTCGCCGACATTGACGTGCTGACCCACTTCCGCGAACGGCTTGGCATCCGGGCTGGAGGAGCGGTAGAAGGAACCAACCATCGGGGAGCGCATCAGGTGACCGCTCGGCGCGGCATCAGCGGCAGGTGCGGCAACCGGGGCGGCAGCGGCAGGTGCGGCAACCGGAGCGGCTTGCTGCATCATCATCTGTGGCATGGCGGTGGTCACCTGACCGGAGAAGTTGCGGCTGATGCGAACGGACTCTTCACCTTCGGAGATCTCCAGTTCGGCGATGCCGGACTCTTCAACCAGTTCAATCAGCTTCTTGATTTTGCGGATATCCATTAGCATTCTCTTTCTTCTTTATCTGATCAGTGATTATCAAGCCGCGCGCAGATGGTGCACGGCCGCGGTTAAAGCGAATTGGTAGCCATCGGCTCCCAGACCACAAATGACCCCTTTGGCGACATCAGACAGATAGGAGTGATGGCGGAACGGCTCCCTGGCATGGACGTTTGACAGGTGAACCTCGATAAAAGGGATGGCAACGCCCAGCAGCGCATCGCGGATGGCGACGCTGGTGTGGGTGAAGGCGGCTGGATTGATGATGATAAAATCCACCTGGCCCATGGCCTGATGGATGCGGCTGACCAACTCATGTTCGGCGTTGGATTGCAGATGCTCCAGAGTGACACCGAGTTCGCTGGCGTTAAGCTTCAGATCGGCGACGATCTCATCGAGCGTCTTGCTGCCGTAGATACCCGGTTCCCGTTTGCCCAGCAGATTCAGGTTTGGTCCGTTGAGCAGGAGAATTCGGTGATTTTGCGACATATTGAGTGCATCCTCGATGATAATGCTGCTATCTATCAGCTATCTTGTGGACTACCAGAAATCTAGCCATTTTCTGCGCAAATCGGTGTGCCCTGGCACACAGATTTCGCAATTATATTGATTTCGTGAAAATTAGCAGCATTTTACTGGTCTAATCTCTACATCTGGCTATTTATTGCACGTTCCGGTCGGCAAGGCTCCGTGACTGCCGCCCTGCTGTTTGCTGGCGGATTAGAAACAACAAAGCCGGCGCAGGGCCGGCTTTGTTGAGCAACAAACGAAGCGGGATCAGGCGGCTTCCGACTTCTCGCGAATGAGTTTGTCTACTACGCCCGGATCCGCCAGGGTGGAGATATCCCCCAGACTGTCGGTCTCGCCGGTGGCGATTTTGCGCAAGATCCGGCGCATGATCTTGCCGGAACGGGTCTTCGGCAGCCCCTCCGCCCAGTGAATTACATCTGGTGTGGCGATGGCGCCAATCTCCTTGCGCACCCACTCCTTCACCTCTTTGTGCAGCTCGCGGCTCGGCTCTTCCCCGGCGATCAGGGTGACATAGGCGTAGATGCCCTGACCCTTGATCTCGTGAGGTACCCCCACCACCGCCGCTTCGGCGATCTTGGGATGGGCCACCAGCGCTGATTCAATTTCGGCGGTACCCATGCGGTGGCCGGAGACGTTCAGTACATCATCCACCCGACCGGTGATCCAGTAGTAGCCATCGGCATCGCGACGGGCGCCGTCGCCGGTAAAGTAGCGGCCGGGGAAGGTGGAGAAGTAGGTCTGTTCAAAGCGCTCATGATCGCCGAACACGGTGCGCATCTGACCCGGCCAGGAGTCGGTGATCACCAGATTGCCCTCGGTGGCGCCTTCCAGTGGCTCGCCCATGTTGTCGACCAGCGCCGGTTGTACCCCGAAGAAGGGGCGGGTGGCCGAACCCGGCTTGAGGTCGGTGACGCCGGGCAGCGGCGTAATCAGGATGCCGCCGGTCTCGGTCTGCCACCAGGTATCGACGATGGGGCAGCGCTCGTCGCCAATGGTGCGGTAGTACCACTCCCAGGCTTCCGGGTTGATGGGTTCACCCACCGAGCCCATGATGCGCAGGCTCTGGCGCGAGGTGCCGGTGACCGCTTCGTTGCCCTTGGCCATCAGGGCGCGGATGGCGGTGGGGGCGGTATAGAGAATGGTGACTTGGTGCTTGTCCACCACCTGGCTCATGCGGTTGGTGGCCGGGTAGTTGGGCACCCCTTCGAACATGATGGTGGTGGCGCCATTGGCCAGCGGCCCGTAGACCAGATAGGAGTGACCGGTGACCCAGCCCACGTCGGCGGTACACCAGTAGATATCCTGCTCGTGGTAGTCGAACACATATTTGAAGGTGAGGGTGGCATAAACCAGATAGCCGCCGGTGGTGTGCAGCACCCCCTTGGGTTTGCCGGTGGAGCCGGAGGTATAGAGGATAAAGAGCGGATCTTCGGCGTTCATCGCCTCGGGCGGGCAGTCGCTGCTGACGGCGGCGGTCGCTTCGTGCCACCAGATGTCGCGGTGGTTGTGCCAGGCGACATTGCCGCCGGTGCGCTTGAGCACGATCACCTTGTTGACCTGGGTATCCGGGTTGGTGAGCGCTTCATCCACATTCTTCTTCAGCGGCACCGGACGGCCGCCACGCAGTCCCTCATCGGCGGTGATCACGATGCGCGAGCCCGAGTCGATGATGCGACCAGCCAGCGCTTCCGGCGAGAAGCCGCCGAAGACGATGCTGTGTACCGCGCCGATGCGGGTACAGGCCAGCATGGCGATGGCGGCTTCGGGCACCATGGGCATATAGAGGCAGACCACGTCGCCGCGGTGAACTCCTTGTGCTTTCAATACGTTGGCAAACTTGCACACTTCGCTGTGCAGCTCACGGTAAGTGAGTTTGCGATCTTCGGCGGGGTTGTCCCCTTCCCAGATGATGGCGACCTTGTCACCCCGTTCGGCGAGATGGCGGTCGAGACAGTTGGCCGAGACGTTGAGCTGGCCATCTTCAAACCATTTGATGGAGACATGGCCCGGATCGTAGGAGGTGTTCTTGACTTTGCTATAGGGTGTCATCCAGTCGAGGATTTTTCCCTGCTCTCCCCAGAAGGCGTCCGGATTGTCGATGGAGGCCTGATACATGGCCTCGTACCCGGCCTTGTCCAGCAGGGCGCTGTCGCGGATATGGGATTTGACCGGGTAGACCTTGCTCTCGCTCATCTGTCACTCCTTTGAATAGATCTTTTAATGGTTTCTTAACAACTTATACCTTTGGTAGCGGGGGGCAATTAGACTTTTGGATAGGCGGCAACAGTTGGTTACAGGGCAAAGAGTGACAATTAATCGGTGAGCGGGTAAAAGGGGCGTGTCGATTAATTGGAGGTGATTATGTTTTCCCTGTTGCTCTGTGCATCCCTCTGGCAGTTTGATGCGCCAGTGCCTGCTGGCGAACCGCTGAAAGAGTTTGCGATTACCCACCAGGAGGCCTCACCCGCGCAGCGGGATCGGGTGGCCGATCAGCTTGGTCATGCATGGCAGGCCAAAGAGCCCGGCACCAGACTCACCTTCAGGGAGCCTGCCCCCCGTTATGCTGGCGAATCACCGCTGACGCGGATGCTCAATGACCGTGATGATGGTTGGGAATCCCGATTGCATATTGAGTGGTAGTCCGGTTGGCAGCCAGGAGGCGGATGCCTCCCGGCTGGTGATGAGCATTGCCTGCCGCTATGACGCATAGCGCTGATGCAGGCGATCTCCCATATGCTCGACATGCAGTGGTTTGCTGAACAGATAGCCCTGCCCTTCGCCGCAGTTGAGTGACTGCAAGAAGGCATGTTGTGCCTTGGTTTCAATTCCCTCGGCGGTGACCTCCATATCCAGACTGTCGGCCAGATTGATGATGGTGCGGCAGAGCTCCCGACTGTTCTTGTCTTCCGGTAATGCCTGCACAAACGCCCGGTCGATCTTGATGCGATCGATCGGTAGGGTCTTGAGCAGACTCAGTGACGAGAAGCCGGTACCAAAGTCATCGATGGCAATCTGCACGCCGAGATTTTTCAGGCGAGTAAAGAGATCCAGACTCTGTTCGACCCGCTGGATGATGCTCTCCGTCACCTCAATTTCCAGCCGTTCTGGCGGAAATCCGGTCTCGGCCAGG
Organism: Aeromonas allosaccharophila; assembly: GCF_000819685.1. Taxonomy (GTDB): domain Bacteria; phylum Pseudomonadota; class Gammaproteobacteria; order Enterobacterales; family Aeromonadaceae; genus Aeromonas; species Aeromonas allosaccharophila. Next base: position 61,522 of record NZ_CDBR01000109.1, read on the forward strand.
ATGGCGGCGACCCGTTCAACGTAGCCCGGGGAGCGCATCTCCCGCACCGAGACGTTGACTGACAAGCGAGGCACCGGCAGTCCGGCGGCCAGCCAGTTTTGTCCCTGCTCGCAGGCGTTGCGCATCACCCACTCGCCAATTTTCTCGATCAGGCCGCACTCCTCCGCTACCGGAATAAAACGGGTCGGCGCTATCATTCCCTCATTTGGATGTTGCCAGCGCAGCAGGGCTTCCAGCCCGCTCAGGTGGCCGTTGGCCAGATTGGTCATGGGTTGATAGAAGATGCAGAGCTGTTCGAGCTCAAGGGCCTTGAGCAGACCCTGCTCAATCTGCATCCGCTCGCGGGCTCGTGCCGCCATGCAGGGGGTATAGAACTGGAAGCCGTTGCGCCCCTGACTCTTCGCCTCGTACATGGCACTGTCGGCGGCGCTGACCAGAGTTTCCGGGCTGTCGGCATGATCCGGATAGATGGCGATACCGATACTCGCCGAGATAGCCACCAGTTCATGGGCCAGCTCAACCGGTTCGCGCAAGACTCTCAGCAGGGTATTGGCGAGGGTCGCCAGCTCGTCAGGCTCCTCCAGATAGGGGATCAGCACCAGAAACTCGTCACCACCGAGGCGGGTTGCCAGATCGTTGTGCTGCAGGCAGCCGCGGATCCGCTCAGCAAGCCGCTTGAGCAGCTCATCGCCGACCCCGTGCCCCAGGCTGTCGTTGATCAGCTTGAAGCCATCCAGATCGATAAAGAGCAGCCCCAACCGTTTGCGATTGAGCTGCGCGGTTTTCAGCTCAAGGGCCAACCGCTCCTGCAACAGATGGCGATTGCCCAGCTCGGTCAGGGGGTCGTGATAGGCAAGGTGATTCAGCTCGGCCTCCACCTTGCGAATGGCGCTGATGTCGGAGAGGGCAATCACATAGTGGGTGGTGTTGTTGAAGTTGTCATAGACAGCGCTGATCTGCTGCCAGGAGGAGAAGTAGCTGCCATCCTTGCGCAGGCAGACCATCTCGCCGTGCCAGGCGTTGTTGCCGGGGCGCAGGTGATACCAGGGATAGTCGAGGTCGGTGTAGCGTCTGGGGTGCATGATGATATCCGGGGTGCGCCCTATCACCTCCTCGGCATTGTATTGGGTCAGCATGGTGAAGGCCGGGTTGACCGACAGAATATGGTGCTCGCTGTCGAGGATGATGATCCCCTCGGCGGTGGTATCGAATACCACGTTGGCCTGATGGAGCCGCTCCTCCTGACGGCGGCGGGCGGTGGCATTGTGAATGACGCCCATGACCCGGTGGCCGACCGACTCGGTGGCGGGGACATGGTCGGCATGAATATCGACCCAGTGCCGCTCTTTGAGGGCGGTGAGGTAGCTCAGGGTGAGATGGATGGGGTCATGGCTTTGCAGGGCTGCTTTTAGCTGGTTGCCTGAGCCCGGTTCAAAACAGTCGACGAACGCTTGCAGCCCGCCGTGGAACTGGTTGGCCTCGATGCCCAGCAGCGGCTCAATCTGGCCGTCGAACAGTAATCTGTCCTCCGCCACGTGCCACTCCCACACTCCGATTTGAGCTGCGCGCATTGCCAGCTGCAGCCGTTGTTCGGTTTCGTACTGCTCGGTGATGTCCCGCACGATAGCGAGGATGCCGCTCAGCTCGCCCTGCTCATTGCGCATCGGGCTGTAGGTGGCCTGAAAGCGGCGGGCGCTGCTGTCGTACGCAGCCGTTTGACCTGTAATGGCGATATCTACGTAGGGCATGCCGCTGCGCATGATCTGCTGAAACATGGGCTCCAGCGTCGGTGCCAGTTTGGGTACCACTTCTCGGAGGTGCTTGCCTTGATGCTCCTCGATGCTCTTGCCATTGATGTCGGCCAGCACCTGATTGACTTTGCGGTAGCGAAATTCTCGGTCAAATACACCGATGCCCAGAGGGGCGTTATCCATCAGCTGTGTCAGGACGGTGTGATCTGACAGCTGGGCCAAGATTGCCTCGGTGGCGGCGTTGAAAGGCTTCCCATCCATGATGACCTCGGCATTGATTGATTTGTCACTTGTGTCGATTTTCAGTATGGCACGAACGGTTTCAGGGGGTGCCCAGCAGAGTTATCTTGCTGTTTGTTGAGGAAAAGTTGTGCCATGTATCGACCATCTGCGGTGTGCGGTCACTGGGTGGCAGTATCCATATGAGGGCAATGTCGGGACTTTTTTTGAGTCCCTCCCACCTATTGCAAACTGAATTGGTAGCGCAGTGTCAGGCTGACGGTGGGTTGCCAGTCACGTTCCTTCATCAGCCATTGTTTCGCACCCACTTCGGTGTCCAGCGTCCATTGATCCCAGCTCCAGCGTCATTCCCCATTCACGCCACCCCTCTTCGGCATCATATGCAGACATGTATGCCTGGTTACCTCTCGTCAGCCAGAGATTAAAGGAGATGCTGGCAGGCAGCGGGAGTGAATGCTCCATATACCAGATCTGGCCATAACGACCGGTCACATCATAAAGCTGGCCAATGCTCAGTTGATGTTCGTCATCCAGTTGCCAGCCAAGGCGCCATAGCGCGCCGAAACGGGTGTGATCCGCCACCTGCATGGGGCTGACCCCCACGGCGATAAAACTCTGTTGATAAAGGGGCAACGCGACGCCCGCACTTTGGCCATCGATAAAGATAAGGCCCATCTGTGTTTCGCGTTCATAGCCGAGCCAGAGTTGCACGCTGGAGTCGGCGCCCTCTCCCGCCCGGCTGCTATCGAGTTGCCATTGGCTGCCCATGACCAGCGCCCTGGCCGGGAAGGGCGAGAGCAGGGCGATGAGCAGCAGTAACCCGCGCTTATTTGCCATACAGTCGTTGCCAGTCCCGATCCTGATGCATCCCCATCAGGTGACAGATGATGCCGGAGCGCTGGAAAGCATGGATAAGCAGTACGCTGGCGCAGCAGAGCAGCATGATCAGGCCGAAGCTGTTGGGCAATATGGTGCCCTGACGAGCCGTCCACCACAGCAGCAAGGGGCCCCACAGGTGGACGAAGATGCTCTTGTGGAAGATGAACACGGTCAGCGAATACATCCCGATCCAGTTGAGCGGTCGCCAGCAGAGACGAATATTGCGCTGATGCAGCCACAGGATGATGCCGATCACCAGAAACTCCATGCCCCAGATCCCGGCACGGCCCGTCATGTCCAGCGCCAGCTCATGTTCGTTGGCGTAAATGTCGTTGAGTTCGACCGAGCTGGTCTCGCCAAGGCGCAGATAGATGGCGAGCGCCACCACGGAAAGGGTGAGCACCAGGCGATTGAGGCGGTCCCGCCACTGGGGGCGCTGATGCCAGCACCAGCCATAGAGAAAGCCGAAACAGCCGCTGGCCATGAAGAGATCGAGGCGGGCATCCAGCTCATAGTCGGGGTGAACGTGCAGCTTCATCCAGCTGTCAATGTGACCGAGCAGATCCTGCACGCCGAGCTGATCCAGCAACAGGCTGAGCACGGTCAGTGCCAGCATGCCGCGAATGCCAAACCAGCCATACACCAGCGAGAAGAGCGCCAGCAGACACATCCAGAGCATCACCGGGTAGAAGGAGATGGCCTCGCCGAAGTTGGGGGCGATGACCAGCCCCTCCACATAAAGCACGGCAATGATGCTGACAAACAGCACCAGCTTGCTTTTTAGCTGCGGTCTGAAGCGGGCCTGGTCACGACGACTCAGGTTGAAGGCGGCCAGGGCCAGGTAGATCTGGCTGACCCAGGGGATCAGCCAGGCCGAGACCTGGGCCGTGGTGTGATCCATGGGCAACAGGTGGCCAGCCATGGCTTTGTGGGAGAGGTAGAAGCTGTCCCACAAGGCGTGTTCGCGAGTGAAAAAGTCGATATACCAGTAGTTGAGGTAGCCGGTGTAGTGCTCGAAGACGGCCATAAAGATGACGAGCCCTCGCAACAGGTCGAGACCCGTGATGCGTACGTCCTGTAGAGGCATGGGGTTGCTCCTGAATCGGTTGAAAAGGAGCCGCACTATAACGGTTGTAACAAAACTGAACGGGGGCTGAATGTAAACGAATATTACCCGACTTCCACCCCTTGCCCTTGCCATGACTGGGGTGAGAGGAATTTGGCTGTCATGATTTGTAATGGTTTGGCCGGTTTTTTAGCCTTTTTGACGACCAAATGCCTGAATGCCGCGCACCAGTACCAGCCAGCCGAGCAGGTGGAATGGCAGAGCCAGCAGATAGAGCAGCAGAAAGTGTGACTCGTTGCCGCTGCAGTTGATGAAATCAATCCAGGCGGCCAGCAGCGCCAGCATGCCGGCGATCTGGAAGCGGCGGCGCAGTACCACCTCGACCCCGAGATTGGCGAGGTAGAGGGTGAGCAGGATACCGCCAAAGCCGGTGAGCTGGGCAGTGCCGTAGAGCTCGCGATCCGGGTGGAACAGCAGGGTGACGAGAGGGGTCATGCCCTGATCCAGCGGGATCAGGGCCAGCAGCCAGCATGCAATCAGAAGCAGGGCTGTTTTCATCGCGGCCTCAGTCGGCAGACGGTGCCGGTTTGACCAGAGAGAGGTAGTTGGCATCCATCTTGAGGAATACCCCCAGCAGACGGGCACTGGCGCCGTAGAAGCCAAACCGGTCGGCGGCGCGACAGGCGGTCTCGAACTTGTCGAACCAGCCCAGCAGGTGGCCGTGCAGCAGCGCTTCCTGCTCGTCGAGCCAGCGTTCCCGCTCGGCCGCGCTCTTGGCTTCCGCCGCGCGGATGATGAGATTGCCCATCAGATCCAGCTCGATGGCCAGATGGTCGGCAGGCTCTTTATATTTATCGCTGATATTGATGCCGAGGCGCTCGAGGCGAGCCTGCATCTCGGTCATCGGGGCCTGCATCAGCAGCTTGAGCTTGGCATCGCCACGGTAGAGCGATTCGTAGGGCAGGGCGCCCTGCTTGGGATCCACCAGAAACAGACCGGTGAAGTCGGCGGCGAGTTCGAGCTGGCGATCCGGGCGCACCAGCAGGCGAGCGATGGCGTCGTTGAGTTCGGCCACGGCTTCGCGCATCGGATCCAGGGTGGAGAGGCTTTTCAGGAAGCTTCGCACATCATAGGTGTCATATTCGGCGATCTGCTCATCACTGAGTTCGGCGGCGAACAGGGTGGAGAACCACCAGTAGAGTTCGGCCCGGCGTTCGCTGGTAGCCATAAATTCCTGCATTTTTCCTCCGTGGATGGAAATCGGGAGCCTTGATGGCTCCCGATTCTAACGACTTTAAAAATAAAGGAAACTTGATGGGGCGGTTTCAGTGAACCCTGGCAGCCGATCCAGCGGTTGCGGTTGGCTGGTCTGTTCAGGGGCGGGTCTCGAATTGCGGGCAATCGTCGTCAATCTGGTGCCAGGGGGCCTTGGAGCCGACAAAGATATGAAAGCTTGGCTGCTGGGTCGGTACGTCATCGAGGATCCCCAGTCGCAGATTGATCTTGCCGCTGCTGTGCTTCTGGCTAAAGAGGCTGGAGCCGCACTGGCTGCAGAAGGCGAGGGTGGTCTCCGGAGATTTTTGGTAACGGCTTATCGCCTGTTCCCCTCTGGCGATGGTGACCTTGTCGCCATCCAGCCCGCCGACCGGGGCGTAGTCGGCGCCGGAGAATTTGCGGCACTCCGAGCAGTGGCAGTGACCCATGTAATCAAACTGGTCTGGCAGGTGCAGATGAACGGTGCCACAGAGGCAACTGGCGTGTAACTGTTTCATTTTGCTTCCTTGTACCCGGCGGCACGCTAAAGGGTTTGGTCATCGCTATCCCGAAACAGCACCTGTTTGCACTTGGCGCAGACCCATTCCCGGCGAAAATCGGTCAGGTGCACCATGCCCACCTCCAGCAACTCGTGGTGGCCGCAGTGGTGACAGAAAATGATGTCGCCATCGACAGCTTCCGGGTGGGCCGCCAGATATTCGGCTTTGGTGGGGAGCTGATCCCACGAGGTGGTAGAAACATGTTTGCGCTGGCTGGTGTAGTAGACCCAGTAGAACAGAAAAAAGACAGCCAGGATCACGAATGTCAGCAGATGGTCCATCTTGAACTCCTCCGGTCAGATGTCGCCCTTCGGGTGGGTGGCGGCAATCAGCTCCATCATCATTAAATTTGTTTCGAATGAATATGTTACAGGATGGATCACGACGGCGTTGTGATCCCCTTCGGGTTTTGCCCGCCCAACCGCGGGATGAAAAATGTCTCTTTTGGCGAAGGAGCCAGGGTATTGAACGTGGAGGGAATCTTGCTTTTTACAACATAAATTCAACATTTTTTTAGGTGGTTGGACTGTCTCTTTGATCCAGCTCACGTTACAATGCCCACGCCCACTTCACCTAACGCGCAAACGATTTTCAGGAGAGAAACGGATGTTGAAACGTGACATGACCATCGCCAATTATGATCCGCAATTGTGGCAGGCCATCACAGACGAAACCCGTCGTCAGGAAGAGCATATCGAGCTGATTGCGTCTGAGAACTACACCAGCCCCCGTGTCATGGAAGCCCAGGGCTCCCAGTTGACCAACAAGTACGCCGAAGGTTACCCCTCCAAGCGTTACTACGGTGGTTGCGAGTATGTGGATGTGGTCGAAACCCTGGCCATCGAGCGCGCCAAAGAGCTGTTCGGTGCCACTTACGCTAACGTGCAGCCGCACTCCGGCTCCCAGGCCAACAGCGCCGTTTACATGGCGCTGCTGCAACCGGGCGACACCGTACTGGGCATGAACCTGGCCCACGGCGGTCACCTGACTCACGGCTCTCCGGTCAACTTCTCCGGCAAGCTCTACAACATCATTCCTTACGGTATCGATGAGTCCGGCAAGATTGACTACGACGAGATGGAGCGTCTGGCCATTGAGCACAAGCCGAAGATGATGATCGGTGGCTTCTCCGCCTACTCCGGTATCGTTGACTGGGCTCGCATGCGCGAAATCGCTGACAAGATCGGTGCCTACCTGTTCGTCGACATGGCCCACGTGGCTGGCCTGATTGCCGCTGGCGTCTACCCGAACCCGGTGCCCCACGCTCACGTGGTTACCTCCACCACCCACAAGACCCTGGCCGGTCCGCGCGGTGGCCTGATCCTCTCCGCCGCTGACGACGAGGAGCTCTACAAGAAGCTCAACTCTGCCGTATTCCCGGGTGGTCAGGGTGGCCCGCTGATGCACGTCATCGCCGGCAAAGCCGTTGCCTTCAAAGAGGCGCTGGAGCCCGAGTTCAAGACCTATCAGGCTCAGGTAGTGAAAAACGCCAAGGCGATGGCTGCGACCTTTATCGAGCGCGGTTACAAGATCGTCTCCGGCGGTACCGACAACCATCTGATGCTGGTTGACCTGATCGGCCGCGAGCTGACCGGTAAGGATGCTGACGCTGCGCTGGGCAAAGCCAACATCACCGTCAACAAGAACTCCGTGCCCAACGACCCGCGCTCCCCGTTCGTCACCTCCGGTGTGCGGATTGGTACCCCGGCCATCACCCGCCGCGGTTTCAAGGAAGCCGAGTCCATCCAGCTGACCCACTGGATCTGTGACGTACTGGACAACCACGACAACGATGCCGTGCTGGCCACCGTACGCGAGAAGGTGCTGGATATCTGCCGCCGCTTCCCGGTCTATGGCTGATAACGGCGTTAATCCCTGTTGAGATCAATGCAACTGGGCGTTGCGCCTCGTATCAAATCCCCGAGCATTGCTCGGGGATTTTGTTTTCTTAACGTGACCATTCGGTTTTCAACGACGCTGTCTCAATGTGGAGAAACGTCCCTAGTTTGAACGTTCGAGAGCTGTTACTTAACATGGCCCAAAGAGGAGCAAGATACGGAGTGATAGCCGCGGGTGAGCACGACTTGACAGGATGAAATGAAAAGAGGCGGCCCGTGGCCGCCTCTTGCGTAGTGACTAACTGATGGGCGCGAAGCCTTACAGCTGCTCGATACCGACGATATGCCAGGGGGCATTGTTCTGGGCCAGATCGCGCTCGAGGTGCCACACCTCTTTGATGTCTTCCTCAACCTGTTCCTGACGGTCCATGTAGCGGCCGCTGAAGCGCACGCTCACCTGAGCCCAGTCGCTGCCGTAGTCGGCGCGTACCAGCTGGGTATCCACATACATCACTTCGGTATGCTGGTCGCCAGTCAGTTCGGCGCGCTCGGCTTTGAGCTGTTCAAACAGCTCCGGGCTGACGTATTCGCGCACTTTCTCCAGATCGTTCTTGTTCCACGCCTCTTGCAGGGTGCGATAGTGATCGCGGGCACCGGCCAGGAAGCTGTTCATGTCAAAGCCAGGTGGCAGGCGGAACGGCACGTCGCTGTCGGCAAAGCCGGTGGCTTGCGGTGCGCTGTTGCTCTGCTCGAACTGCTGCGGGGCAGCGGATTGCGGTGGCTGATAGCCCGCATAGGCCGCCTGTTGTGGCTGTGGCGTCGCGACCTTGCCCCGGCGCATGGCACGGAACAGGAAGACGGCACCCAGCGCCAGCAGGGCGATCAGCAGGAAGTCCATTCCTTGCAGACCTTCAAAGGCACCGCTGCCCAGCAGGTAGGCAAACAGGCCACCGGCCAACAGGCCGCCCAACAGGCCACCCATCATGCCGCTCTTTTTCGGCGCAGTCTGGGCACCCAGTGCCGGGTTCTTGGTGTCGACCGGTTTGGCCGCAGGCTGGGCCGGCGCAGTTTTGTAACTTTTACCAAAGGATTTGCCGCCGCCAAATTTCTTGGCTTCGGCGTGAGGTGCCCCCAGGCCAATGGCCAGGATCACGGCAAACAGGGTCAGCATCTTTTTCATTTTGACTCTTTTCACTCTCGTCTGTGGGTGGGGCATGCTCCGCTTTGGCAAGCTCAGCAAGGCGCATGGCAGGCTGCCTGTCCCTAAATGTGTCGCAGCTTGTATTCATCAATATCACTGTTGGCATGAATTATTCATGAACGAGTTGTCTGGTCATCAGACGTCAAGAGCAGGAGTACACAGCATGAAAAGCAGACGATTGAGTCGCAAGGAGCGCAAAATGCGTAGCAAAATCAAAAGCAACAAGAGTGAGCCGACCCTGGTCTGGCCCTTTATGATGGTATGAGTCGCCAGATAGGGCTCGCCGTAGTTGGCTTTCTTTTGTAAAATTCCCGTCCCCTTCCCGCTGCGGTTTTTATGTGTATGGCAGAGCAAGTGACGGCGAAAAAAGACGCCAAGACACAACAGCTGAAAGTTCCTCCCCACTCTTTTGAGGCCGAACAGTCCGTACTGGGCGGCCTGATGCTGGATAACGATGCCTGGGATCGGGTTGCCGAGCGGGTGATCGATCAGGATTTCTACAGCCGCCCGCACCGGCTGATCTTCCAGGCCATGACCCGCCTCTCCAACGCGGGCAACCCCATCGACCTCATCACCCTGCAGGAGGAGCTGGAACGCTCCGAGCAGCTGGAGGAGTCCGGTGGCTTCGCCTATCTGGTGGAGATCGCCAAGAACACCCCGAGTGCTGCCAACATTAACGCCTACGCCGAGATCGTGCGTGAGCGGGCGGTGGTACGGGAGATGATCTCGGTCGCCAACGAGATAGTCGAAGCGGGCTACGAGCCACAGGGCCGTACCTCCGGCGATCTGCTCGATCTGGCCGAGAGCAAGGTATTCAAGATTGCCGAGCAGCGCAGCAGCGCCAATGAGGGCCCCCAGCCCCTCAAGCTGATCCTCGAGCAGACGGTCGACAAGATTGAAGAGCTGTTCAAGACCCCGCACAACGGGGTGACCGGGGTGTCGAGCGGTTATGGAGATCTCGACAAGATGACCGCCGGTTTGCAGCGTTCGGACTTGATCATCGTGGCGGCCCGTCCCTCCATGGGCAAGACCACCTTTGCCATGAACCTCTGTGAACATGCCGCTCTGACCGCGGACAAGCCGGTGCTTATCTTCTCGCTGGAGATGCCCTCCGAGCAGATCATCATGCGTATGCTCGCCTCGGTCGGCCGTATCGACCAGACCAAGGTGCGTACCGGTCAGCTCGATGACGAGGATTGGGCCCGCCTCTCCTCCACCATGGGATTGCTGCTCGAGAAGGGCAAGATGTATATCGATGACGCCTCCGGCCTCACCCCGACCGATGTGCGTTCTCGCGCCCGCCGCATCGCCCGTGAGCACGGTGGCCTCTCGATGATCATGATCGACTACCTGCAGTTGATGCGGGTGCCAGCACTCTCTGACAACCGTACCCTGGAGATCGGTGAAATTTCCCGCTCCCTCAAGGCGCTGGCGAAAGAGCTGCAGTGCCCGGTGGTGGCGCTCTCCCAGTTGAACCGAAGCCTGGAACAGCGTGCCGACAAGCGCCCGGTCAACTCGGATCTTCGTGAATCGGGTTCCATCGAGCAGGACGCGGATTTGATCATGTTTATCTATCGTGATGAGGTTTATCACGATGACAGCCCGGATAAGGGGATTGCCGAGATCATCATCGGCAAGCAGCGTAACGGGCCGATAGGAAGAGTGCGCCTCACTTTCCAGGGTCAGTTCTCCCGGTTCGACAACTACGCCGGCCCAGCGTTTGATGACGACTATTGATGTAAACCCAGGGTGATGGGGGATTAGCCATCACCACGACTGCCCTGACCGATAGCCCAAGCAGACAGCGGCCAACCGTCAGGGCCTGTTTTCCCGGTTCGACAATTATGCCGGTCCGGCCTTCGACGACGATAAGTGAGTGGCGGTCTTCGGCCCGATGAGGGGGAGACCATTTGTGCCCTCGTAAGGGAAAACCATGAAAGCGGCTACTGCCCAAATCAACACTGCGGCCTTGCGCCACAACCTCGCCGTGGTCAAACGCCACGCTCCCGCTTGCAAGATCATCGCTGTGGTCAAGGCCAACGCCTATGGCCACGGACTGCTGCCGGTCGCCCGCACCCTGGTGGATGCGGATGCCTATGCGGTGGCCCGCATCGAAGAGGCGCTGATGCTGCGCTCCTGCGCCGTGGTCAAGCCTATCGTGCTGCTGGAGGGATTCTTCTCCGCCGACGATCTGCCGGTGCTGGCGGCCAACAACCTGCAGACGGCGGTTCACACCTGGGAGCAACTCGAAGCGCTGGAGCAGGTCGAGCTGCCAGCCCCCGTAGTGGCCTGGCTCAAGCTCGACACCGGCATGCACCGCCTCGGGGTACGTGCCGACGAGATGCCTGCCTTTATCGAGCGACTCGGCAAGTGCAAGAACGTGGTGCAGCCGTTCAACATCATGACTCACTTCAGCCGCTCCGATGAGCTGGGGCAGCCCACCACCCGCGAGCAGATCGATCTCTTCAGCCGTCTCACGGCACCGCTGGCAGGCGAGCGGGCCATGGCCAACTCGGCGGGCATTCTGGCCTGGCCGGACTCCCACTGCGACTGGGTTCGCCCCGGCGTCATCCTCTATGGCGTGTCGCCGTTCCCCAATACGGTGGCGGCCGATTACGACCTGCAGCCGGTGATGACCTTGAAGACCCAGCTGATTGCGGTGCGGGATCACAAGGCGGGCGAGCCGGTGGGCTACGGCGCCAACTGGGTGTCGGATCGCGATACCCGGCTCGGGGTGATCGCCATCGGCTACGGTGACGGCTATCCGCGCATGGCGCCCAACGGCACTTCCGTGCTGATCAACGGCCGCATCGTGCCGCTGGTGGGGCGTGTCTCCATGGATATGAGCACGGTCGATCTGGGCCCAGGTGCCACCGACAAGCCCGGCGACGAGGCGGTGTTGTGGGGCGAGGGGCTGCCGGTAGAGCGGGTGGCCGACGAGATTGGCACCATCCCCTACGAGCTCATCACCAAGCTCACCTCCCGCGTCTTTATGGAATACGTCTGATGTGGCAGCAGTGCCTGTTGACCTTAAAGCCCCGTTCGCGGGGCTTTCATCTGGTGACGGACGAGCTGGTGGCCAAGCTGCCGATGCTGGCGGATTACCGAGTCGGCATGGCCCACCTGCTGCTGCAACATACCTCCGCCTCGCTCACCCTCAACGAGAATTGCGACCCCAGCGTGCGCTGCGATATGGAGGCCCATCTGCACCGGCTGGCGCCGGAGGATGCCCCCTACTATCGCCATACCTATGAGGGGCCAGATGACATGCCCGCCCACATCAAATCCTCCCTGCTCGGGGTGAGTCTGTTGCTGCCGATCCGCGATGGTCAGCTGGCGCTCGGCACCTGGCAGGGGATCTGGCTTGGCGAGCATCGCGTCGATGGTGGTGCCCGCAAGGTGCTGGTAACCCTGCAGGGTGAGTAATCAGGCTGCAACCAGCCGAAATACGATAATAAAAAAGAGGGATGGCGCCGAGCCATCCCTCTTTCGTTTCTATGGTGTTGTGAGTGACCCGTTTGCCGGTGGCGCTCAGCGCACCTTGAACGGCGTCAGCTCGGCCAAGGGGCTCGCGTCCATAAAGGCTTGCGGCTCCAGGCCATGTTTGAAGATCTTGAAGTCCTGACCGCGGGCGCTCCAGTACTCAACGGTGTCGCCGCTGATCTGAAGCAGGCTCGCTTCGCGCAGGGCCACCACGTATTCGCTCTGGTTGATGGCGCAGAATTCGGCCAGACGCTCGTCGCGGGTCTCGCCCATGTGGCCGCTGATGCTGGCGTCCAGATAGTGGGGGTTGATCTGCAGCGGGAACAGGCCCAACGCAGGCAGCACGGCGGCGTTGCAGACCGGCATGTCGTTGGTGGTGCGGATGCTCGGGGTCGCCACGTTGCAACCGGCGCTCCAGCCCACATAGGGGACGCCACGTTCGCGCACGGCACGCTGGATCGGCACGATCAGGCCATTTTCATGCAGCAGCTGATTCAGGCGCCAGGTGTTGCCACCGCTGATAAAGATGGCGTCGGCCTGGTTGATGGCATCGACCGGATCATCGAAGTGGTGAATGCTGATGGTCTCGATCCCGAGGCTCTCGGTGAGATCGTTGGCGCGGGCATCCCAGTCGCTGCGGATCACCGCATAGGGGATCAGCAGAATGCGCTTGACCGGTTTGCGGGCCAGCAGGCTCTGCACCCGGTCGCGGGCCCAGCCGAGCAGACCCGGAAATTCGTTGGCTTTACCATTGCTAAGCAGAAGCAGTTCCATCAATACGTCCTCAAAAAGTGAAAGCGGAGGAGGGAGGGCCACCGGATCCGCGCTGCGGCCGGATGGCAAGAGGAGGCATGCTACCACCATTGGCGCGGCGGTTCTGTGATCGGGGGGTCCATTCAACGGCTATGGATGGATAACTCAATGCCAAGCGGTGGATTAATGAACCGTGGTTAACTCGTCACCCATCGCCAATAAAAGACCCCGCCGCAGCGGGGTCATGTCAGGGGTAAAGCAACTTGCCCATCAGGAGGCGGTCGCTTCCACCACCTTGTAGGAGGGCTGCTGACGCAGCTTCCACAGCTCGCTCCATTTGCGCAGGGCAGAGAGCAGGATCAGCATCCCCAGCACCAGCATGATGAGGGAGATGATGCCGTTCATCGGGTTGTAACCCTTGGCCGCCGCGTTGAAGTAGACGTTGCTCATCATCCAGTAACCGGCGTAGTTGACGGTGACGAACAGGTAGGCCAGCGGAATGAGGCAGGTCAGCATGTAGCGGCGCTTGCTGGCCAGTCGCAAGATGATGGTGGCACCGATAATCAGGCCCACCGAGGCCATCAGCTGGTTCGATACCCCGAACAGCGCCCACACCGAGCCGATATCGCCGGACATCAGCAGATAACCCCACATCACGCAGGCGAGCACGCTGGCGCCGATGGCGCCCGGCATCCAGTCGATGCGCTTGAGGGGCGGGTAGAACTCGCCGAAGAAGTCCTGAATGAGGTAGCGGGAGACCCGGGTGCCGGAGTCAACGGCAGTCAGGATAAAGACCGCTTCGAACATCACCACGAACTGGAAGAAGTAGGAGGCGAGGTTACTGAACCAGGGCACCTTGGTGAAGATGTAGGACATGCCTACCGCCAGGGTGACGGCACCGCCGGTGCGACCGTTCAGATCCATGCCGATCTCCTGGGAGAGGAAGGGCAAGTCCACCACCTGCATCCCCAGCTTGGCGAAGGCTTCCGGGGTGGCGTTGATGGCGAAGTAGTCGGCCGGGTGCAGGGCAGTGGCGGCGATCAGCGCCATCACGCCCACCACGCACTCGGCCAGCATGGCACCGAAGGCAACCGGCAGAATGTCGTTCCACTTGTCCACCAGTTTCGGGGTGGTACCGGATCCGATAAAGGCGTGGAAGCCGGAGATGGCGCCACAGGCGATGGTGATGGAGATAAAGGGCCAGACCGGACCGCCCAGTACCGGGCCGCCGCCGTGGACAAACTGGGTCATGGCGGGGAACTGGATCTCCGGGTTGATGCAGATCACGCCGATCACCAGCGCGCCAAACACGCCGATCTTCATAAAGCTGGAGATGTAGCCGCGCGGGGTGAGCAGCAGCCAGACCGGCAACGCGGTGGCGAAGAAGGCGTAGATGGGCAGCGCCAGACTGATGGTCTCGGCACGCAGGGTCAGCCAGGCACCGAAGGCGCTCTCCTGCACATAGGGGCCGAAGAAGACACAGGCCAGCACGGCGGCAAACCCGACCCAGGAGGCGGCTTGCAGGTTGCCGGTCAGCTTGTGCCAAATTCCCACCACCATGGAGATGGGGATGGTCATGAAGACGGCGAACACGCCCCAGGCGTTACGCTCCAGCGCGTGCACCACCACCATGGAGAGACCCGCCATGGTGATGGTGATGATGAACAGCATCGCCAGGCCCGTGCACCAGCCGGCGATGGGACCGAGTTCGGCCTTGGCCACCTCGGAGAGGGACTTGCCCTGATGCTTCATGGAGGCGAACAGCACGACTGTGTCGTGCACCGCGCCGCCGATGACGCAGCCGATCAGCAGCCAGAGAAAGCTCGGCAGGTAGCCGTACTGGGCCGCCAGAACCGGGCCAACCAGCGGGCCGGCGGCGGCGATGGCGGCAAAGTGTTGACCGAAGTTGACCCACTTGTTGGTCGGCACATAGTTTTTGCCATCTTCCAATTGGTGGGAGGGGGTGACCAGTTTGTCGTCAGCCTGCAGCACCTTGCGCACAAAGAACACGCCGTAGAGGCGATATGCGATGGCGAGGATGCAGAGGGCCGCAATGACAAAAGTGATTGCGTGTTGCATGGGGGAGTTTCCTTTTCCTGTGGCCAGTCTGGCCGGGCTCAGGCTGCACTCTACTCATGCGGTGGGGAAAGGGGAGCGAAGAAAAGGTCAGTGGCCGGGTTCTGCCCGCGAGTGGCAGAAAAGCGGCCCCGAGTGGTTTGGCGGGAGTGCCGACGGCCGTGGTAAGCGGGTGAGTGGTCGCTGGCAGGGCGGGAGCGGGGTGAGGCGTCCCGCCCCATCAGGGAATCTCGAGCAGCTCCTTGAGCGGTTTGAGGTAGCGGCGGCTCACCGGCACCTTGTGGCCGCCCTGGGTCACCACCTCAGCCAAGCCTCCGTCCAGCAACAGGATTTCGCGGATCTGGCCCGGGTTGAGCAGGTATTGGCGGTGGCAGCGAACGAAGCCAGTCTTCTCTTCCAGAGTGCGCAGGGTCAGTTCGGTGGTGCCCTGCTGCTGGCCGCTGATCACCCGGTTGCCGGTGAGATCGCTGTGGATGAACTCCACCTCGCCAAGGGGCAACAGCAGAATGCGGTTGTGACCGGTGCAGGGGATGCTGCGCAGGGGCTGGGCGATGCGGGACGGATCCGGCAGCGGCTGGCCCGCCAGTTCACCTTTTGGCGAAAGCAGCCGGTTGATGCGCTCCAGCGCCCGGTTCATCCGCTCTGCCGTGACCGGTTTGAGCAGGTAGTCGAGGGCGTTCTCCTCGAACGCGCGCAGGGCAAACTCGTCGTAGGCGGTGATGAAGACGATGTGGGGGCGCAAGTCCGGGTCCAGCATGCTCACCAGCTCCAGCCCGTTGATGCGCGGCATCTGGATGTCGAGAAACAGCAGGTCGGGTTTGAGGCGATGGATGGCGGGCAGCGCCTCCATGGCGTGGGCGCACTCTCCCAGCAGGCGAATATTGCCCGCCTGTTCCAGCAACAGGCGCAGCTCCTCGCGGGCGAGGGGTTCATCGTCAACGATCAGGGCGGTTAGCATGGGCTCTCCTGCAGGGGAAGGGTGATCCTCACCCGGGTTGATTGATGGGGGACGCAGTCGATGACGACCCCGTACTCGGCGCCGTAACGGGCCTTGATGCGCCGATCCACGATATGCATGCCAAGGCCGCTCCCCTCCTGTTTCGTCTGATAGAGCCCGGCGTTGTCGCACACCTCCAGCACCACCCGCTGGGCCTCAACCCGGGCGGTCAGGGTCAGCAGGCCGGGCTCGAACATCTGGGAGATGCCGTGCTTGACCGCGTTCTCGACGATGGGTTGCAGGGAGAAGGTGGGCAGCCGGTACTCCAGCAGCGACTCGGGAATATGGATCTGCACGCTCAGATGCTCGGCGAAGCGGGCCTGTTCGATGTGCAGATAGGCGTTCACATGCTCCAGCTCGTCGGCCAGGGTCACCTCGTCCCCTTGGCGCTTGAGGTTCTTGCGAAAGAAGGTGGAGAGGTGGTGCACCAGGGTGCGGGCGCTCTCGGGATCGCGCCGGATCACCGCCGACAGGGTATTGAGGGCGTTGAACAGGAAGTGCGGATTGATCTGCGCCTGCAACAGCTTGATCTCCGACTGGGCCAGCAGTCGCTTCTGTTCGTTGTATTTGCCCGCCAGGATCTGGCCGGAGAGCAGCCGGGCGATCCCCTCTCCCAGCGTGCGGTTGATGGAGGAGAAGAACTTGCGCTTGGGCTCGTAGAGCTTGATGGTGCCCACCACGGATCCCTCTTCCCCCCGCAGCGGAATGACCAGCGAGGAGCCGAGCTTGCAGCCGGGGTGGATGGTGCAGCTGTAGGGGATGAGGTTGCCGTCGGCATAGACCACCTCGTTGTGCTGGATCGCCTTGAAGGTGTGCCGGGAGTTGATGGCGGTGCCCGGCAGGTGGTGATCCTCGCCGATGCCGATGAAGGCGAGCAGTTTCTCCCGATCGGTGATGGCCACGGCACCCACCCCGGTCTCCTCGTAGAGAATGCGCGCCATCTGCTGGCACGCCTCCTGAGTGAAGCCCTTGTCCAGCACCCGCATCGCCCGCTCGGCGATCTTGAGAGCGCGGGCGGAGAAGGCGACCGAGTACTTCTCCAGCATGGCGCGGTGATCGAGGATCATCCGCATGAACATGGCGGCCCCCAGGGTATTGGCCACCAGCATGGGGGCGATGATGTTCTCGATAAGGTGGATGGCGTCATCGAGGGGGCGGGCCACCAGCAGGATGATCCCCATCTGCATCAGCTCGGCAACCAGGGCCACCGAGCCCACCACCCAGGGGCTGAACAGCAGATCGAGCCGGTGGCGGGCGACGAAGTGGCGGTGCACCAGCCCGCCGAGCAGCCCCTCGGCGATGGTGGAAAAGGTACAGGCGAGCGCGGTGAAGCCTCCCAGCGAATAGCGGTGGATGCCGCCGGTCAGCCCCACCAGCAGTCCCACGGCCGGGCCGCCGACGATGCCCCCCAGAACGGCGCCGATGGCGTGGGTATTGGCGATGGAGTCCTCGACCCTCAGGCCAAAGTAGGTGCCCATGACGCAGAAGCCGGAGAAGATGAGGTAGCAGAGGATCTTGTGGGGCCAGCTCAGGGTCACCTGAGTCAGCGGCATGAACAGCGGCGTCTTGGAGAGCAGCCAGGCGATCACCAGATAGACGCAGAGCTGCTGGAACAGCGAGATCACCAGAGTGAATTGTTCAAACGCCACGGCTCGTTGCCCCGGTAATGGTTGGTCATTTAATGGACGCGGAGTATTAGCAAACCCCATACCCCCTTGCAAGGCAGGGTTATCGGAATGGTGGCGCAGCGCACGATTTGCCGAATCGTCTGCCGCCGTGGCGGGCGGTAACTGTCTGGTTACTCAGCATGGCACTTGAGCCAGCGGCAGACGCGGCGATATTGCGGCAACAAAAAGGGGGCCAAGAGGCCCCCGAATTGACGGTCAGTGGGTGGCTCAATCGAGTTTGAGATCGACCCAGACCATGCGGTGATCCGAGCTGACTCCCTTGGCGATGCCGAGTTTCGCATCATAGACCAGGTGATAACCTGCCTCGAAGCTGGCAGGCCAGAAGACGCCGCTCTTGACCGCGTTGAGGTTGGCAGAGGGGATGACGTGATCCAGCTGCAGTACGCTGCTGTTGGTGATCCGCTCCGGGTTGGGTCGATCAAGGTTGCGCTTGCAGTCGGCCCCCTTGCTGACGCACTCCGGGCCCCCTTCGCTGACCGGGATCAGGGTGCCATTGGTGATGGCCTGATTCATCAGGGCATTGTCCAGCAGCGCCTGAATGGCGCTCAGGTCGCCGTCGCCGGTTTGCGGATCGGCGTTGAGATCCCCGGCGATAACGAACTTGGCGTTTTTGGCCAGCCCACCCTTGGTGCCCTTGTCATCGGTCATGTAGTTGAGACCCTTGACGTAGTCGTTCCAGAAGGCGATCTCGGCACGGTTGTGCTTGACGGTATGGCGTGCCGCGTTGGCAAAGATGGGCGGGGTCGGGTGGGAGATCAGGAAGTGGATCACCTCTTCACCCTTCTCGGTCTTGATCAGCACCGGCACATCGGCGTGATTCTTGGAGGAGAGCGGGTACTGCTGCCAGGCTGCATCTGAATACCAGGCATCGCCACACTGGCGGCTGGCCGGGATACTCGCCTTGCAATCATCAATGATGGGGTTCTGCTCGCCCGGCATATCCTTCCACTTGAACGTTTGGAAGGTACGGATCTGCTTGGTGTCGATAGGATATTTGGACATCACCGCAAAGGCGTACTGGCCGTGGTAGTTACCAAAGCCCCAGGCATCGTCGGGGCCGTTGTTGATATTGCCATCCAGATTGAGGTCATAACCGCTCATCAGGCCGGTGTTGGTGGCGAAGTTCTGCATCACCGGATAGCTGATGGACGTCACCTCCGCGTGCTGGGCGTGGGCCAGATAGTTGTCGTTGAAGGCTTTCAGATCGGCGGTGCTCTCGCCTTTGCCGTCGTTGTCGAACTCGTTGAACAGGAACACATCCGGGCGGGTGCGCTGGATGATCTCCGCCACGTTGCGGATCTGCTGTACGTTCTTGGCTTTGGTTTCCGTGGTGCCGCTCAGGCTCCCTTCGGCGAGGCGGGCCAGCAGGGCATCCTGCTCGGTGCGGGTCAGTGCCAGCTCACCGGTCAGCATACCGGCGGCAGTGCGGTCAAAAGAGAGGTTGAAGGTGGCAAAACGAACCATGGGATCAGCTGCCTTTGAGTCGTTGTCGCTGTTGCAGCCAGCCAGCATCCCGAGGGAGATGGCGGCAGCCAGTAGGGTCTTGTTGATATTTTTCATTGTAATTGTTCCGTAGCATCAATGAGTTATGCCTTCTGTGAGGCGGCGCCATTATAAGTAGACGGCGATGCTGCGGGGGTTTTGCCTGAGTAAAGTGTGAGGATATTCACACCACATATCTGGCGATGATGAATTTTAATGCAGTTTGCGGGGCGGGACGCAGGCAAATAGACGCAGGCAAATGAAAGCGTTTGTCTTCGCGTCTGGCGGCCCCTCCTTCACACCACCATCGGCAGGCCGCTCTCGGGGTGGTGGATAACCTGCGCCGGATAGTCATAGAGACGGGCAATCAGCTCAGGGGTCAGCACCTCGGCAGGTGTCCCATCGGCCATCAGTTTGCCCCGCTCCAGCATCACCAGCCGATCGGCATAACGCGCCGCCAGATTGAGGTCGTGCAGCACCACCAGCACCGCAGTATTGCGGCTGGCGAGGGCGCGCGCCATGGTGAGCAGCTGATGCTGGTATTTCAGATCCAGCGCCGAGGTGGGCTCGTCGAGCAGCAGCAGGCGCGGTTGCTCGGCCTGCTCGGTCAGGGAGGGAGCCTGCCAGATCTGTGCCAGCACCCGGGCAAACTGCACCCGCTGCCGCTCGCCACCAGAGAGCCCAGGATAGAGTCGTTTGGCCAGATGCTCGACCCCGGCATGGGTCATGGCCGCCGCCACTATCTCGTCACGTCGGGCTGCCGGTTCACTGTGGGGCAAGCGCCCCATGGCCACCACCTCTTCGCAGAGAAAGGGGAAGTTGAGCGAGGAGCTTTGCGGCAATACCCCGAGCCGGTGGGCCAACTGGCCGCTGTCCCACTGCTGGCGATCCGCGCCAAACAGGGTGATGGAACCCTCATATTCCAGCTCGCCGGTCAGGCACTTGAGCAGCGAGCTCTTGCCCGCCCCGTTGGGGCCGAGCAGGGCGGTGAGGGTGCCGCTCTCGAGATTGAGATCGAGCCCATCCAGGATCTGGCGCTGGCCACGGCGCAGGCTGAGCCGGCTGCAGCTCAACAGGGGGGCGGAGAGTGAGGATGAGAAGAGTGGTTGCATAACAGTCCGTATCACAGGGCGCGGCGGCCTTTTACCAGCAGCCAGATGAAGAAGGGGGCGCCGAGCAGGGCAGTGATGATGCCCACCGGCAGCTCGGCCGGGGCCAGCAGGGTGCGCGCCAGCATGTCGGCCGCCAGCAGCAGGGCAGCGCCAAGCAGGGCCGAGAGCGGCAGCAACCTGACGTGGTTGGGGCCCGCCAGCAGGCGCACCAGATGGGGCACTACCAGCCCGACGAAGCCGATCATCCCCGATACCGCCACCGCCACCCCGACGCCCGCTGCGGTGAGCAGAATGAGGCGACGTTTGAGGGATTGCACATTGACCCCCAGATGACGGGCCTCCCCTTCACCCAGTAGCAGGGCGTTGAGGGGATTGGCATCGCGCATAAAGAGCCACAGCAGGGCCGCCAGGGTGAGCAGGGCCAGCGCCACATCGGCGGGTTTGCCTGCCGCCAGCGTTCCCATCTGCCACAGGCTCAGGTTGCGCAGCATCTGATCGTCGGCCAGATAGGTGAGCAGGCCGATCACCGCGCCGGAGAGCGCGGTGATGGCGACCCCGGCCAGCAGCATGACGGTGACCGAGGTGCCCCCCTCACGGGTGCCGAGCAGATAGACCAGAGTGGTGGTGAGCGCGCCGCCGAGAAAAGCGAGCAGCGGCAGCAGGCCAACTCCGATGGTAGCTTGCAACTGCTGGCCGAGGGGGGCCAGCAGCACGATGGCGAGCGCCGCACCGAGCGCCGCGCCGCCGGAGACCCCGATGATGCCAGGGTCAGCCAGTGGGTTGCGAAACAGTCCCTGCATCACGGCGCCACAGAGCCCGAGGATCCCGCCCACTGCGATGCAGAGCAGGGTACGTGGCAGGCGGATTTCCTGCACGATCAGCAGCTTGTGTGACTCAATCCCGCTCTCCTGCCCGGCAAACAGCGCCCGCAGACTCTCGCCCAGAGTGAGCGTCATGGGGCCGGTTGCCAGCGAACCGAGCAGCAACAGCGCCAGTGCGGCCGTGGTGAAGGCCAGCAGCCAGGAGAGGGGCAAGCGCATCATGACCCCTGCTTGATCCACTGGGCGATCTGGTTCGCCTGTTGCAGTGAGTTGAGGCTCAGGCCCCCTTGCAGGGCGTGACCGTCGATGGCGTGAATGGCATTGCGCTTGCCAGCCGGGGTAGCGGCCAGTGCGGGTACTTCTGCCAGCACCTTGGCCGGATCGGCATATTGCTGCCAGTCACGACCGCTGACCAGCACCAGATCGGGCTGCATCTCGATGAGGGATTCGGCGGATACCGGCTTGTAGTTGCGCAATTCGGCGACCGGATTGATGCCACCTGCCAGCGAGACAAGCGCACTGGCGGTGGTGTCCCCCCCGGCGATGCTGGTGGGTTGCCCCTTGTGCAGCAGCAGGAAGGCGACCTTGAGCGGTTTGTTCTGTTTCGCTTGCGCCGCCAGCTGATCGGTCTGGGCCTGGATCTCTGCCTTCAGGCGATCGCCAGCCGCTTTGTCGCCCAGCAGGCTGGCGAGGGTATCGATACGCTGGTTGAGGTTGGCGAGGGTCGGCGCGGTAGCCAGCACCTCCACCTTGACCCCGGCACGGCGCAGCTGATCCAGGGTCGGGGCCGGGCCCATCTCGTCGCTTCCCACCAGTCGGGTGGGGGAGAGGCTCAGGATCCCTTCGGCGGCCAGTGCCCGGTGATAGCCCACCTTGGGCAGCCCTTTTGGCAAGGGGCTGCTGACATCGGTGGCGATCAGGCTCGATTCACCACCAAGGGCCAGAATGAGTTCTGTGGTGGCCGGGCCGATACTGACGATACGCTCTTGCTGTCCGTCGGCGGCAACGGCAGAGAAGGGGGACAGTGAACTGCAGAGCAGGGTGATGGCGAGGGCAAGACGACGGCCCATGCTAACCTCCGAAGGGGTGAATGAAACGGGTGTGCCGCCGAGAATATCAAGGCTTTGAAAAAAATGCACTGATAATGATAGCAATTATCAATTGCATTGGTTTCGGTGCTTTATTAGAGTAGCCGCCATGATAAACAGCGGGACGACACGGTCTCGCAGAGGGAGAAAACATGAGCATTGCACAACGCATTCACGCGCTGCTGGAGCAGGATCCCGGCGCTCATCCGTCTACTCTGGCAACCCAGCTCGCCATCAGCGAATGGGAGGTGGTTCGCCATCTGCCCGCCGAGCTGGTGACCCTGTTGCCCGCCGATCGGGCGCAGGGTCTGCTGGAAGATCTGGCCGACTGGGGCCCGGTGACCACCATCGTCGAATCAGAAGGTTCCATCTTCGAGGTAAAAGCTCCCTTCCCGAAAGGCAAGGACGCACGCGGTTACTACAACCTGATGGGCCGCGACGGTGAGCTGCATGGTCACCTCAAGCTCGACAACGTGGCGGGGATTGCGCTGGTCAGCAAGCTGTTCATGGGCAAGGAGGGGCACTCCTTCCAGTTCTTCGGTCACTCCGGCCGCTGCATGTTCAAGGTCTATCTGGGGCGCGACGAGAAACGCCAGCTGCTGGCCGATCAGGTCACCCGTTTCATGGCGCTGCGCCACAACTCTCAAGAGGAAGTCAAAGCATGAGTGAACGTCAGGAGCGTCTGCAGAACCGCCTGCAACCGGAGATCCGCGAGTTTCGCGACAGCTGCCGCACCCTGCAGCTCGCCACCGTCGATGGCGAAGGCAATCCCAACGCCAGCTATGCCCCGTTCGTGCTGCAGGAAGATGGCTACTATGTGCTGATCTCCGAGATCGCCCGCCACGCCCGCAACTTGCAACAGGTGCCGCGAGTATCCCTGATGCTGATCGAGGATGAGAGCGGTGCCCGTGAGCTGTTTGCCCGCAAGCGCTTGACCTTCGATGCGGTGGCTGAAGTAGTGGCCCGTGACGATGCGCGCTGGAGCAAGGCGGTGGCGGCACTGGAAGGTCGTTTTGGCGAGATCATCAAGGGACTCTCCAACCTCAAGGATTTCAAACTGTTCCGCCTCAAGCCGGAGCAGGGGCTGTTCGTCAAGGGTTTCGGCCAGGCGTTCGCGGTCTCCGGTGACGAGCTGGTGGATTTCGTCCATCTGGTGGAAGGGCACAAGCGCATCGACACCGGTGCCGAGCTCACCAGCCCGGCCGATGCGCCGGTCTGACGATCCCTGTCGACCACGACAGCAGCCATAACAAAACGGGCAGCCACTGGGCTGCCCGTTTTTATTGCGTTATCTCATTCGGCCTGTTCAATCCTGCCAGGAGGCCTTGTTGGGAAAGGCGCGACGATCGGCATCGGTGGCCGTTTCGTTGCACTCTCCCCGCACCTTCCAGGAGGTCTGGCTCAGCACTATGTAGCCCTGGCGGCAATACTGCTTGGTCGCCAGGGTCTCGGTCAGCAGGTTCTCCTGTAATGCCTCCCGCTGTTCCAGCAGCCGCTGGCTCTGGGCCGCCGAGAGGCCGCGCGGCAAGGTGTCGTTGGGCGCGGCTTCAAAGGTGAACCGCTTGCTCCCCTCCTCGTTGATGTGGGTCAGAAACAGGGGTTCAGGCCCGTCATACTTCTGTCCGGGCAAGCTGGAGCAGGCCGACAGCAGGGGAACAATCAACAACAGGGTGGCAGACAACTGGCGCACGACAGACTCCGGTGAGAAACGAGGCGAGGCTCGCAGATTAGCACGGCTGCAGGGCGGGTGTTACTGCCAGCAGTTCGTCGGTGGTGAGCAGGGTGACACTGCGCCCCTCCGGCAGGCTGAGGTGGCGCCACATCCAGTGATGGTGCTCGATGATCTGGGGCGCGTTCAGGTGCGGGCGGTCGGCGGTGGTGTGGCCATCGCTCAGCACCAGTACCTCGAAGCCATGAGAAGCGGCACTGCGCACCGTGGTGTCGACGCAAAAATCGGTGGCACAGCCACAGAGAATGAGCCGATCGACCGGTTGCTCGGCCAGCAGGAAGGCGAGCTCGGTGTCGAGAAAGCTGTCACAGGCCGTCTTGCGTACCCGGCTCTCTCCCTTGGCCGGTTGCAGCGCACTGTGCAACTGCCAACCCGGGGTGCCCGGTTCCAGTTCGGTGCCGGGGGGCGAGTCATGCTGGATATAGATGACCCGTCCCTGTTGCTGCCTGACATGGGCCGCCGCCCGGTTGATATTGGCCAGCATTTGTTCCTGGCGGTAACGGGGCTCGTTGAACAAGCCTTGCTGCACATCGATGATCAGTAACACATCCATTTTCTTACCCGCCGTTTCCTTGAAGATTAGGGTTGCAGCCACTGGCTGCAGTCACGACTGCGGGATTGATGCAGCGCGCCCATATCTTGCTTCATCTCGTCACTGTTTTGCCAGCGCTTAGGCAGCGGCATGATGGTTACCTGCACATCGGCTGCGCGATCTGCAACAGAGGTCTCATCTGTACGGGGCACCACCAGCGCCACCTTGAGTGCCGGATTGCGGCTGGCGATGCGACTGGCGAGCCCAAGCCCCCCCTCGACGTGGAAATTGCCGGCGATATGCATGATCTGCTGGCCCGGGTGCTTGGCGAGATAATCCACCATGCTCTCGGCCATGGTGTCGTCCCAGCTGGTCTGGGCGGCGAAGCGGCGGGCGTTGCTGTCGGCATCGCCGTGGTGCATGGAGGCCATAAATTTCTGGCGATAGGGATCATCCCCCAGCGTCAGTTGGCGGGCCAGCTGGCTGCGGCGCGACGCGGGCAACTTGTCGAGCCACTCAGCCCCCTCCTGACCGACACAGCTCACCAGCGGTTTGGGGGCGTTGGCGGCGATCACCGGCATCCGGTGTGCCTTGGCAAATTCCACCAGCGGGCGGTAGTCGCTCGGATAGTTGGGCCAGGCGTTGCCTTCGCGGATCAAGGCCGCTTCACCAATCTGGTCCGCCAGATAGGCATCCAGCGTCTCCTGATCGGCGCGGCTGAACTGCTCCATGGAGAGGGCCAATGGCCGACCGTGCTGCTGACCGGCGGTGTAGAGCCCGCTCAGCAGGCGCGATTGCAGCAGATGTACGGCGGGATGGCTGTGCAGCTCGCCCACCAGAATTATGTCAGCGTCGGCAATGCGCGCGATCGCCTGCTCCAGCGTCAGGTCTGCGGCGCCCTCGCTGCTCAGTCGGTAGTCATAGAGCGTCTGCAACTGTGATGACACGGTCGGCTGGGTGGGGGTGGCACAGGCTGCCAGCAGCAGCGGCAGGGCGAGCAGGGGAAGTCGTCTCATCATGGGATCTCACGGCAGATATGCCCGGATGCCGGTGCATCTCGGGGGGCTAACACAGAATAAGGGCAACACGTGGAGACAGTGTAAAACCAATTTGGTTCAAAACAAATGAGAATGATTTCGTTTATTGTTGATCTTTGTCGGGAGCTGGGTAATATGCGGCCTGTTTGATAACAGTTCTCAATAAGGATTCGCTGTGACCCATCATAACGCACTCTCTCTGGTTGCCCTCGCCGTGGCGGCCGGTCTCTCCTCCCAGGTCTTTGCTGCCACCCAGAAGGCGGATGAAGTCGTGGTCGTCAGCGGCTCACGGATGGAGCAAAAACTGGAAGATGTCTCCGGCCCCATCTCGGTGATCACCGCCAAGCAGATTGAAGAGCAGGTCGTCACCAATGTCGCCGACCTGTTCCGCTACGAACCTGGTGTGACTGTGCTCGGCGGTCAGGGGGATGCGCAGACCTTCGTCATCCGCGGCATGGGTGAAAACCGGGTCAAGGTGGTGCGCGACGGCGTGCGCCAAAACGATGCCTACAGCAAGGGTGGTGTCGGCCAGAGCTACTTTGATACCGACATGATCAAGCAGGTGGAAGTGGCCAAGGGGCCTGCGTCTGCGGCCTACGGCTCCGATGCGCTGGGTGGCGTGATTGCCATCACCACCAAGGATGCCAGCGACTTCCTCAAGGGCAAGGATAGCTATCTGGATGTGACCAGCGGTTACGCCTCCAGCAGCCACCAGAAGATGGCGGGCTTTACCGGCGCCCTGCGCACCGGCGAGGTGGAGAACCTGCTGCGCTACACCTGGCGTGATGGCGGGGTGACCCAGAATTACGACTCCAGCAAGAACGACTTCGACATTGGTACCCACGCCCTGCTGCTCAAGATCAAGTGGAACCTCTCCGATGAGCAGTTCCTCAAGCTGACCGTTGACTACCTGACCGATGGCGAGGAGCCGGATGCGGTCAAGCTCAACAAGGTGGGGACCGGCACTGCCCGCGTGTTCGATCAGCCCATCACCGACAAGCAGACCGACAACCTCTCGCTGGTGCTGGATCACGGTATCGCACTGAATCAAGGCTGGGCCGATCGGATGGATACCAAGGTCTACTTCGGTCGCACCAAGCAGACGCTGGATCAGTACGCCTCGTCCAAGTATCCGGTCAGCCCCGGCAACCCCTATGTGACCAAAAACTCGCTGGATCACAATGTGTTCGATCAGAAGAACATCGGCGCCCAGTTGCAGTTCCACAAGGCGGTCGCGAATCACCGTCTGGCCTGGGGCGCTGAATACGAGCATACCGACAACGAACGTACCCGTTACAAGGGGCCGACCACTCCCGGTGATTTTGTCGGCTACAACGAGCTGAGCTTCCCGGCGACCACCAGCGAACGCAGCGCCCTGTGGGCCTTTGACGAGATCAAGTTTGGCGAGCGCTGGGTGTTGACCCCGGGTGCCCGTTATGACTACTACCGGATGACCCCGGACAACGATCCCGCCTACACAGGCGATCAGCTGCACAAGTTCTCCGAAGGGGAGTTGTCACCCAAGCTGGGTCTGGTGTTCAAGGCGCACGAGGCGGCCAACCTGTTCGCCCAGTACAGCCACGGCTTCAAGGCCCCCATGTATGACAGCGCCTTCTCCACCCTGAACCATCAGGCTTACGGCTATCGCATCGAGCCCAACCCGAACCTCAATCCTGAGAGCAGCGACGGCATCGATCTCGGCGTGCGTGGTAACAGCCACGGCTTTAGCTACGAAGTGGCCAGCTTCTACAACAAGTTCGATGATTTCATCGAGATGGTGGAAGTGGGTCAACAAGGGCGCACCGCCGTCTACCAGTACCAGAACCTGAGCAAGGCGACTACCAAAGGGGTTGAGGCCAAGGCGGATTACTGGCTCAACGATATCGTCAATGTCTGGGGCAACCTCGCCTACATCGAGGGCAAGGATGGGGATGGTAACTACATCAACAGCCTGAGCCCGCTGAACGGCTCGGTCGGTGTGCGTCTGGAACAGTCCCAATGGAACTTCAACACCGCGCTGCGCTTTGCCGACGACATGGACAAGGTGCGCAAGGATGCCAAAGGCAACGAGTACGTGAAGAGCGCCGGTTGGGGTGTGGTGGATATGTACGCCCAGTTCAACCCGATGACCGACCTGCAGCTCAACGTCGGGGTATTCAACTTGTTTGACAAGGAGTACACCAGCTACGAGCGCATCGCCGGTCGTGCCGAGGGCTCCGATAACAGCCTGATGACCGAACCGGGCCGCAACCTGAGTGCACGGGTCAAATACGTATTCTAAAGAGCAAACAACAGACGCAGATGATCAAAGGGGCTTCGGCCCCTTTTTTGCGGCCGCCATGTTGTGACGATGGAGCAGGGCAGATGTTTGCCTAAAAAAAGAAACCCGCCATGGGCGGGTGGAAGGATTGCAACACTAACCAGGAGGAGGTGTTATCAGGTAGACCCCGCTTCTTCGGTAATGGTTCAATTTTATTGAAGTTTTTTCGTTTTCTTCGCGGGGTTTCCATCGGGATCTGTGGGGGCGGATGGGTTATCATTCTGCTCCCGTCATCTGGTTGCAGAGGATCTATGCCCGCGTTCTCCTGGTTAGCGCTCTTTTTCGGCGCCTTCTATTTTGTCTACGGCGCTTACTTGCCGTTCTGGTCGCTCTGGCTGGAGGGGGTGGGCGTCAGCGCCGAGATGATTGGTCTCCTGCTGGGACCTGATGGTGATGGGGCAGATCAAGGGGGCGGGCCATCTGCTACCGGTTACCCGATTGCTCTCCCTGCTCAG
>NZ_CDBR01000110.1 GCF_000819685.1 Aeromonas allosaccharophila
CTGCTCTGCGCAGTAAGCGAGATAGGCATCGAGGCGGCGCTGGCCGGTGGTGAGGTCGGAGGTATCCACCCCCAGATAGGCGATGTCGCGGGCGCCACGGCTTGCCAGTTGCGCCAGCATGGTGCGCACCGCACCGGCATCGTCAAAGCAGACCGAGGAGAAACCGGGGTATTCGCGGGCGACCAGCACCAGCTTCTCTTTCAGCGGCGCCATGGCGGCATAGTCCAAGTCATTGAAGGCGAACAGGATAATACCATCCACCCCGCGCCGAACCAGCACCGCCAGATGTTCCTGCACCTTGGCGGGGGAGAACTTGCTCTCCATCAACACGGCATCGTAGCCGCGCTGGTAGAGGGTCTCCAGCATGCCGCGCACCGCCTGATTCTCCGAACTGGAGTCGAGCCGCGAGACGATGATCCCCACCACCTGCTGACTCTGGCTGCGCATGGCCCGCGCCGACTTGCTCGGCACGAAGCCGTGCTCGGCGATGATCTGTTCCACCCGCTCGCGGGTCTCCTGCTTCACCTTGGGATCCTGATTGAGCACCCGGGAGACGGTCGACTTGCCGACGCCGCTCAGTCGGGCGATATCGAGGATGGTCAGTTTCTTGTCCATGAATTGGCTCACAGGAGGCTAGGCGGTGGAATTGCCCACATTGTTGTGATTAACCCCTGTGAATACAAGCCCATGGCGTTAGAATGCCCTTTTTGCCCCGCCGTCAGGGTGTGTGGGCACAGCACAGGATGCTCATCATGGATCTGCTGGCCAGTCTGCTCTTCTCCCTCTCCATCACCGGCCCCATCTGCGTGGTGCTGCTGCTCGGCATCTTGCTCAAGCGGCTGGGACTGCTGCCGGATCCCTTTACCGAATCCGCCTCGCGACTGGTGTTTCAGGTCACCCTGCCTGCCCTGCTCTTTCTCAGCATTCTGGGCACCAACTTCGCCACCATGCCGAGCCTCTGGTTTATCGGCTATGGCCTGCTCGCCACCGTTATCAGCTATCTGGTGCTGGAATTGCTGGCCGGGCGTTTTATCGGGGAGCAGCGGCTGCGCGGCATCTTCGTGCAAGGGAGCTTTCGTGGCAACAGCGCCATCATCGGGCTCGCTTATGTGCAGAATGCCTACGGCCACGAGGGGTTGGGGGCGGCGGCCTTCTATGTCGGTGCGGTGACCGTGCTCTACAACATCCTCGCGGTCATCACCCTGACCCGCAGTCTCGGCGGCGCCACCGGGATCCGCCCCATTCTGCTCGGCATCATCAAGAATCCGCTGATCATCGCCATTGTGGCGGCGCTGCCCTTTACCCTGCTCGGCATCAAGATGCCGCAACTGCTGCTCACCACCGGCAGCTACTTCGCCAATATGACGTTGCCGCTGGCGCTGCTCTGCACCGGCGCTTCTCTCAGTCTCGACGCCCTGCGCGGTGGCGCGGCGTTGGCAGGTTGGGCCAGCATCATGCGGCTCTGCCTCATTCCGGCAGCCTTCACCCTGGGGGCGGCCCTGCTCGGTTTCAGCCATCTGGAGCAGGGCATTCTGTTTCTCATCAG
The DNA here is from genome assembly GCF_000819685.1 of Aeromonas allosaccharophila. Taxonomy (GTDB): domain Bacteria; phylum Pseudomonadota; class Gammaproteobacteria; order Enterobacterales; family Aeromonadaceae; genus Aeromonas; species Aeromonas allosaccharophila. The sequence continues at coordinate 1,547 of NZ_CDBR01000110.1, forward strand.
CGCCACCCCGACCGCCGCGGCCAGCTACGTGATGACCCGCGCCATGGGGGGCGACAGCGTGCTGGCTGCGAACATTATCGCCACCACCACCCTCGGCTCGCTGGTTACTACCAGCCTCGGAGCAACCCTGATGAATTACCTCGGTTTGATGTACTGAC
>NZ_CDBR01000111.1 GCF_000819685.1 Aeromonas allosaccharophila
AATTGGGACATAGCCTTTTTATTGCTGGCTATCCATCCCTTGGCGCTGACAGAGGCGCATCGTAATGAGAGAAACTCAGAGGCGGGAGGCAAAATAGAGATTCACCAGCTTGATAAAGTTGCGCTTGCGTTTGTATTCGGTCGCCAGCGTCCGGAGCTGCAGGCTAAAGCTCTCCTGCAGCGCCTTGTCATCCCCAAGCGATTGCTCCCGCTTGCGCAGCGTCGCCGCAGCTTGCTCATAGCCATCGTTCTGACCTGTCGCCACATAGCTGGCGGCAACCCGAAAGGTATAACTGATGGCCAGCAGCGGATTGTACGGGGCGATTTTGTCCGCCAGGGTAAGCAGCAGCTCCGGGCTTATCTTGTGGGTGGCCACCCAGTCACAGGCATCCAGCACCCGCTCCTGATCGAGATAGAAGCGCACCAGCGCATCCTGATGAGAGGACAAATTGAACGGCTGACTGACCGCGGCCTGATCCTTGAAACACTGCTCGGCCCAGGGCAGCAGGGTTTCGTCCTGCCACTCCAACTGTTGTTGCAACTGGCGCAGCCGCTTGAACCCGTCAAAATGAGGCATCCGCTCGAACCCGGCCCGTGCCAGACGCCATGCCCGCCCCTTCTCGCCGAGGGCGATAGAGAGCCGGATCTCGACCTCATCGCACTCACTCTTTTCATGGGGTGATACCGCCAGCTTGCGCGCCTTGGCGAGCCAATACTCCCCCTCCAGCGGCTCATCATGATCGCAGCAGATGCTGCAGAGCCGGAGCCAATCCCGTGGCATGGTGGCAATACTGGCCAGCAAGGTCAGCTCGCGGCGCCAGTCACCGGCCGCGCGGGCCGCATCCAGCAAGGGGAGGGTATAGCGTTGCAGATCCCAGTCATACTCATCGCCCGGCACTCGTTCCGCCCGCAAGCTGGCGAGCTTCTGCTCGCAGCGCGCCAGAAGGGCCGGACTGTGCATGATATCGCCAAACGCCTCCTCTTCGGGGAAGATATCCTGCGGTTGCTCGATGAGGTGAGTAAAGAGCCAGTCGATCTTGTCACTCTCTGGCCATGGCAAGCGAGCAAAAAGCGCAGGGAGGCGTTCGCAGAGCGCAAACTCCAGCTCGCAGCGATCGCCATTGGAGTCATCAACCTGTAACAGCACGGTATTGAGCCGGTCCAGCGCGTAACAGGTCAGCGGCCACTGCTGCTCGAGCGGGAGGGTATCGATCCCCTCCCAGATCTCTTCAAACAACGCTTCGGCCTCGCTGAAGTAGTCGCTCACCGCCCGCCACTCCCACACATCCCGCTTGGGCAGCGCCCTGTTGATCATGCTTTTCAGTTTGGCCGGCGAGAGCGGCTGCTCACTCAGTTCCACTTTCCTCAACCAATAATCCCAGCGTTTCGGGTCGCGGCGGATCTCATCGATCAGCACATCGAGCAGCGCCGGTTGCGCTTGCCGCTCGAAATAGCCGCGCAATCTGGCCCGCGCATCGGACACCTGTGCCACCGCACCCTCCTCACCGTCCAAGCCGCTTAGCTGCATATTGAAGGCCAGCGCGGTGGCGACTGCGTGTTTGCAGAGTGTCTGATAGTCGGCTGCGGGGCAGTTGCAGTGACTCACCATCGTACGCCCGCACTCCAGTCTGACCCGATAGAGATGACTGCCCTGTACCCTGGCGGTGATGGTCTCACCATCCTGAGCGAGCTGCTGTACCGCCCCCTGACTGGCCAGTTTCACCCCCTTGGCAAAGCTGGCGTCGCCGCTTTGCGCCTTGAGTTCGGCAATATCGATCAGTTCAGCAGAATGTGAGGTGCTGTGGGCCAAAGGGGCTCTCCTTCTCCGGTGTGGCTATGGTCAGATGGCGCCATACATGTGATGGCAGGATTTATCGAAAACAGATCGCATCAAAGCTCGGTGTCTCATCCCATATGGCGTGCTGATGTTCGTTTCTGCGCTCGGCCAGATAAGGCTTGAGGGTTTGCAGGATGGTGATGGACGCGAGCTGCGCATGCAACTGTTTGATATCGCACTGCAGGTAGATAGTACCGATGATCCTCTAACGCGAGATCGGTCTTCTTCTTCGCTCTCTGTTTGAACTTGTGCAAGGCGCCCTCCAGGTCACCATATCACCTGATTGCTGGCAATCTGTTAACGGTATTTAACCCTTGGTATCCACAGGGTTAAAGGGCATACCCCATGAAAAAATGCCATATGGCCAGCTTGATGGAGGTCACATTCCTCCCCCGCGACCCTCCCTATCATGCCCTCATCATTCGCCAGCCCGTCAAGTTGGCGATGGCACTTAAGTGGAACACTCACGAATAACAAGAGAACAGACCATGCAGCAAACCAGCCCCCTCAAGACGGTCACGGTCAGCATATTGGCAACCGCCATGCTGATCTTTGTGGCCCAGTACCTGATAGGCAAGCAGGAGATCAAGATCGGCATCGCCATCATCCCGATCCTGCCGATGCTCTTTGCCGTCATCATCGGCATGTGCATTTCCGCCAAGCCGATCAAGGATCGCATCCCCGGCTGGAAGCAGCTCTTCACCGAGAAAGAAGAGGGCTTCTGCGGCAAGATGGTGGGCTTCAGCCTGCTGATCCTGGGCACCCAGTATGCGGGGATGATCATCCCCAACCTGAAGATGATCCTGAGCGTCGGCGTGCCGCTGTTCCTTCAGGAGATTGGCAACCTGCTGCCGATCCTGATCGCCATTCCGCTGGCGGTGAAGTTCGGCTTTGGCCGTCGCGCCATCGGGGCCTGCTCCTCCATCAGCCGTGAGCCGTCGGTCGCGGTGATTCAGGGCAAGTTCGGCACCGGATCCCAGGAGTACATCGGTGTGCTGGCCATCTACCTGTGCGGCTCCGTCATCGGCACCCTCTGGTTCAGCGTGCTGGGCAGCATCGCGCCCCTCACCGGTCTGCACCCGCTGGCGCTGGCCGCAGGTTCCGGCGTGGGCTCAGGCTCCATGCTGAGTGCAGCCTCCGGTGCCCTGATCAACGGTCTCGATGAGGCGCTGGCCCAGCAGGTGCTGAGTATCGCAGCTGCCTCGAACCTGCTCTCGTCTGCCCTCGGCGCCCTCTCCCTCACCTATCTGGGTCTGCCGCTCGCTGAAAAAATCTATGCCCTGACTGCCAAAGGAGAGAAAGCATGAAAAGCATCGTAATGGATATGCGGTTCGTCTTTCTGGCGATCCTGCTGGCCATGTTTACCCAGACCCTGACCACCGGCACCCCGCTCTGGCTGATGGGTGACAGCTTTATCGCCATGTCACTGGTGGTGTTCGCCTCGCTGATTGCCAAGCGCTATCTGCCCTCCTCCCTGCCGGCATTTGCCTATGCCACCATCATCGGCATTCTCATCTGCCTGCCGGAGACCCCGGTGCGCGGCCTCTTTATCGATGCCGTTGCCAAGATCTCCTTCCTCTCCTGCTGCGTGCCGCTGCTGGCCTTCGCCGGTCTCTCGGTGGGCGGTCAGCTGGAAGAGCTGAAAAAGATGTCGTGGAAAGTGATCCTGATATTCATGATCGTCTCCACCTGCTGCTTCTTCGGCGCGTCGCTGGTCGCCCAGCTCGGCTTCTCCATGCAAGGGATCATCTGATGAACAACATCCACATTGAACCGGCCCTGCTGGCCCTGCGCGACTTCAGTCAGGAAGTGCGCCACCACCTGCACACTATTCCGGAAGCCTCCGGCGTCGAATTCAAGACCTCGGCCTACTGCCGCGAGCTGATGGCAGGCTTTGGCTATCGCCTCACCGACTACCCGGGCTTCACCGGTTTCCACGGTGATCTGGTAGTTGATCCTGTGCTGCCGACCATCGCCTTCCGTGCCGACATGGATGGCCTCGAGATGCACGACATGAGCGACGTTGCGTTCAAGTCGAGCCACGAGGGGATGGCCCACAACTGCGGCCACGACTCCCATATGGCGATCGCCCTGACCGCAGCCAAATTTCTCTCCGAACAGCGCACCCGCCTGCAGTACAACGTCCGCTTTATCTTCCAGATGGCGGAAGAGGATATGCGGGTGCCGGGCGCCGAGAAGATGGTCGAACTGGGCTGCATGAAGGGGGTGGACGAGGTCTATGCCCTCCATAACGACGGCGCCATGGAGACCGGCACCATCAAGTTCAACAACGGCGTCATGTCCTCCTGGGGCTCCGCCTGGACGCTGGATGTGCACGGTATCTCCGCCCACGGCTCCACCCCCCACAAGGGTCTGGATGCCATCCGCGAAGCGGTGCGGATCATCGAGGATATGGACTACATCGTCGCCAAGCGCACCAGCCCGTTCAGCCCGGCCGTATTTGGCTGCGGCATGATCAATGGCGGCACCATCCCCAACGCCATCGCCGACCATGTGCAGGCGCGCGGCACCATCCGTGCCATGGATGCCGAGACCGACCAGATCCTGAAGAACAGCTTCAAGGAGATCGTGGCCCAGAGCGAACTGCGCGGCTTCAAGACCAAGATGGTCTATGCCGGTTATCCGGCGGTGGAGAACCACGCAGATGCCTGCGCCCGTCTGCTGCAAGCGGCCGCCGATGTATTGCCCTCTGAGGGGATCAACGCTCAGGGTCAGCCGATGACCGGCAGCGAAGATTTCAGCTACATGGTCAACGCCTGCCGTGGCCGCAAGGGGGCCATGTTCTTCCTCGGCAGCGGCTGTCAGGCCAAGGGGATCTGCAACTACCTGCACGCAAATCCCTACTATCTGGATGACGACTGCCTGCTGGTCGGTGCCCAGATCTTTATCCATCTGGCAACGACTAAAAGCGCCTGACAGGCCAAGGGATTTGCAACTACCTGCATCAGGTCAAATCCCCTACTACCTGGATGACGACTGCCTGCTGGTCGGTGCCCAGATCTTTATCCATCTGGCGACCCGCAGCGATTAATCCCGCATACCGATAAAACCAAAAGAGAGGCCATGGCCTCTCTTTTTTTATCTCTGCATGTTTGCTCTGTGTACGATAAACAACCCGAGGCTAGAGCCACGGCAACTCCGCCATATTGGCAGTCGGCTGCTGATTGATCAAATGAAGTTGCACCGTCTCCCGGCTGATATGGGGGGCATAGAGGTGGATAAAGTCGTACATGTAGTCACGCAAATGGGCATGTTTGCGCAGGCAGATGTGGGTGGCGCTCGAGGCGATCAGGTGGTCGATATTGAGGCTCACCAGATCCTCCCTGTCCCCCTCGTCGAAGGCCACACTGGCAATCACCCCGACCCCCATCCCGAGCCGGACGTAGTGCTTGATCACATCAGTATCGGTGGCGGTCAGCACGGTTTTCGGCGAGAGGCCGTGGCGGCTGAAGGCTTTGTCCATCTTGGATCGGCCGGTAAAGCCGAACACATAGGTGATGAGGGGATAGCGGGCCAGATCGGCCATCGACAGCGGCTGGCAGTCGATCAGCGGATTACCGTGGGGCACCACCACGCTGCGTCCCCAACGATAACAGGGAACGGCGGCCAGCTCGTCGAACAGATACATGGACTCGGTGGCGATCGCCATATCCACATCGCCGCTTTGCACCATCTGGGCCAGTTGGGCAGGCGCCCCCTGATGGAGCTGGATCGCCACATCGGGATAACGACGGCTGAACTCGGTGATCACCGCTGGCAGCTTGTAGCGAGCCTGGGTGTGGGTGGTGGCGATACGCAGCACCCCGCTGGTAGCCAGCTGCTCCCCGAGCGACAGCTGGTTGATCTGCTCCACCTGCGCCACTACCCCCTTGGCCAACTCCATCACCTGCTCGCCTGCGCTGGTCAAGCCGACCAGACTCTTCCCCTTGCGGGTAAAGAGGGAGAGTCCCAGCTCATCTTCCAGCATCTTCATCTGCTTGCTGAGGGTGGGCTGGGAGGTGTAGAGCTTCTCCGCCGTCGCCGAGATGTTGAAGTTGTTCTTCACAATCTCGGTAAAGTTCTTTAGCCGGGCGATGTTCATCTGGGCAAGGAATCTCGCTGCTGCGGCCAGTGGGGCTGGCCTGAAAAAGAGAGAGCGGGGCTGGCCCCGCAGCTGACCGCCGACCATACCACAGCGCGGCGCACGATAATCTGCCTCAGGTCAGAAAGCCGCGAGCTAGTCGCTGGCGAGCTTGATCCCGAGCCCGACAAACAGGGTGCCGATGCCCCGGTTGAGCCAGCGACCGAGACGCTGTGACAACCGAACCTTGTGGCTGGCATAGACGGTGGTAAAGACCAGCAGGTGACACCAGATGATGCCGCCCAGATTGAAGATGCAGCCGAGCAGAATAAAGGCGAGCGCCTTGTCGGGGGCATCCGGTGCGATGAACTGGGGCACGAAGGCGAGGAAAAAGAGCGCCACCTTGGGGTTGAGCACATTGGTCAGCACCCCCTGCCGGTAAATCTGGCCATAGGAAAGTGCAGGCAGAGTGGCCCCTCTTTCCATTGATCCTGTTGCCTGCTGGCGCAGCAGAGAGAACCCCAGATAGATGAGGTAGATGGCCCCAACCAGCTTGATAAGGGCAAACAACTCGGCCGACGCGCTGAGCAGGGCCGACAGACCGAGGGCCGCCGCCAGCACATGCACCATGACACCGGTGCCGATGCCCAACGTCGCGACCGAACCGGCACGCCACCCTTGCGAGCCGCTGCGCAGCATGACCAGCAGGGAGTCGGGCCCCGGCATGATATTGAGCAGCAGCCCCGAAACCATAAACAGTGCAAGATCATGAATACCGAACATCATCCCTACCCTCGTAAAGCAAAACCAAACAAAGAGGGCTCCGCAGAGCCCTCTTTCCTTTCCTCTGCGGCAGCTGACGCATCATCAGCTGTCCCGCCAGCCATCAGGGCCGCAGCGCCTTGTCAGCACGCGAGATGCCGCAGACGCCGGAGCGCACCACTTCGATGATCTCGTTGGTCTGGGCGGCAGTCTTGATAAAGGCATCCAGCTTCTCGCTGGTACCCACCAACTGCACCGTGTACTGCTCGGGGGTGACGTCGACGATCTGACCGCGGAAGATATCCGCCAGCCGTTTCAGCTCGTCACGAGCCCCACCGGCAGCGCGCGCCTTGACCAGCGCGATTTCCCGCTCGATATGCTCCCCTTCACTCAAGTCGCACACCTTGAGCACATCCACCAACTTGTGCAGCTGCTTCTGGATCTGCTCCAGCACCCGCTCGTCACCCATGGTGACTATGGTCATCCGCGACAAGGTGGGATCCTCGGTGGGGGCCACCGTCAGGGTCTCGATGTTGTAGCCGCGCTGGGAGAAGAGGCCCACCACGCGGCTCAGGGCGCCGGATTCGTTCTCCAGCAGAACGGAAATTATATGTCTCATGATATTTCCCCCGCCTTGCTCAGCCACATCTCATCGGCGGCGCGATTCACCAGTACGACCGAAATAATATGTTCCATCGTCAGGTTCTCTCCGTCTTGCTCAGCCACATCTCATCCATGGCACCAAACTTGATCTGCATCGGATAGACGTGCTCATCCGGGTCGACCGAGATATCCATGAACACCAGCCGATCCTTCATGGCGAAGGCCTTCTCCATGGCGCTCTCCAGCTCGGCCGGATCGCTCACCGCGATACCGACGTGGCCGTAGGCTTCCGCCAGTTTGACGAAGTCCGGCAGCGACTCCATGTAGGAGTGGCTGTGACGGCCGCCGTAGAACATCTTCTGCCACTGCTTGACCATGCCCAGCGCACGGTTGTTGATGGAGATGATCTTGATGGGTACCCCGTACTGCAAGCAGGTCGAGAGCTCCTGAATGTTCATCTGTACCGAGCCGTCGCCGGTGACGCAGCAGACCACCGAGTCCGGGTTGGCAAACTGGGCCCCCATGGCAGCCGGAATACCAAAGCCCATGGTGCCGAGGCCACCTGAGTTGATCCACTGGCGCGGCTTGGCAAACGGGTAGTAAAGGGCGGCAAACATCTGGTGCTGGCCGACGTCGGAGGCAACGAACGCCTGACCCTGAGTTACCTTGTAGAGGGTCTCGATCACCTGCTGCGGCTTGATCTGGGTGGCCGATTTTTCGTAGGCCAGACAGTGACGGGAGCGCCACTGGTTGATCTGGCTCCACCACTCCGCCAGCGCCTCCTTGTCGTTATCGAAGCCACACTCGCGGATCACCTCCAGCATCTGCTCCAGCACGGTTTCCACCGAGCCAACGATGGGCACATGGGCCTGCACCGTCTTGGAGATGGAGGTAGGGTCGATGTCGATGTGGACTATGGTGGCGTTGGGGCAGAACTTGGCCACGTTGTTGGTGACGCGGTCATCGAAGCGGGCACCCACGGCGAAGATAAGATCCGCGTTGTGCATGGTCTTGTTGGCTTCGAAGGTGCCGTGCATCCCCAGCATGCCGATAAATTGCGGATGGACGCCGGAGAAGGCCCCCAGCCCCATCAGGGTGGTGGTCACCGGCAGGTTCAGCAGCTCCGCCAGCTTGGTCACCAGATGATCCGCATTGGCGTTGATGGCACCGCCGCCCACATACATCACCGGGCGCTGGGCATCCACCAGCAGCTTGGCTGCCCGCTTGATCTGGCCCTTGTGGCCCGACTTGGTCGGGTTGTAGGAGCGCAGGGATACCGACTCGGGATACTGGTAGGGGAATTTCTCTTTCGGGTTCTGCACATCTTTGGGCAGATCCACCACCACCGGCCCCGGGCGGCCGCTGGCGGCAATGTAGTAGGCCTTCTTGATGGCCTCGGGAATATCGCTCGCCTTCTTGCACAGGAAGCTGTGCTTCACCACCGGGCGGGAGATACCGATCATGTCGGTCTCCTGGAACGCATCCTCACCGATCATGCTGGTCGGCACTTGGCCGGAGAGGATCACCAGCGGAATTGAATCCATATAGGCGGTGGCAATACCGGTAATGCAGTTGGTCGCTCCCGGGCCAGACGTTACCAGCACAGTCCCCACCTTGCCGGTGGAGCGGGCGTAGCCGTCAGCCATGTGAACCGCGGCTTGCTCGTGCCGCACCAAGACATGCTCCATCTTGCCGTTTTCGAAGAGAGCGTCATAGATGTCGAGCACTGAGCCACCAGGGTAGCCGAAGACGTGCTCAACTCCCTGATCTTCCAGCGCTCTAACCACCATCTGGGCGCCTGATAACATCTCCATGATAAAGCCCTCCAGGCTTTGCTCCGTTTAGCGAATCCCGCCGACGATGCCGTGCTTCCCGGCACGGCCCGATCCGTTTCTTGTTGTTATCTGAATGCAGATCGGCCCGATTCAGCCCCGTCGACAGGTGAAAAAAAGGATTTTTCCGTCATTCACCCGAAAATCGGGTGAAAAACCAACTTAACCCGCCAATGAACGGTTGTCCACGGCTTTGTCTGACCAGAACAGTCATAGATTTCAACCGGCTATTAACATTCAATGAGTTGCCGCAGCGACCATGAGACAAATGGGAAGGAAGTCGGGGAATGGCCAGCGGATCATTCCGCTGAGGGGAAAAACAGCCACAAAAAAGCCCACCGCTCAGCGGTGGGCTTGATTCCGGATGATGACTCAGTTGTCCTGATCCGGCTCCGCCAGCCAGATCTGCTGATCCGGATCGGTCTCTTCACTGACCGAGATGCTGACGCCCATATCGAGCAACTCGTGCAGGGTCAGATTGTCCGCCAGCGTCATGGTTTCGCCATTCTCATTGGTAAAGCGCATTTGCTCCGTCCTCTCCTTGGTGGGATCGCCTTTCAGTCTAGTCAACAACGCTCACTTGCGATAACCAGCAGCTGGATAAACAGTCGCCCCCATCCAGCTCGCTCAGGCGATCACTCACCTCCTCCGGAAACAGGGTGCGCGCCCATAGCCGGCGCGACAGAGAGGCTACGCTCTCGTCAGCGCCCGCTGCCAGCCAGCGGGCCAGCTCCCCCGCTACATCGGGGTAGCAGACCGCCCCCGGCGAAGCGCTGTCGAGCCAGGTGCGCACCAGATTGGCATCGAGCACATCCATCAGGGTCGCCAGACCCATCATCTCGAGCGTCTTGCCGTTGGTCAGCTGCTCGAACTGGCCGCCGAGGGGTTTGACCAGCAGCTTCTTGCCGAGGGTGAGCGCTTCGGAAGCCAGCTCGAAACCCGCGTTGGAGATGACGCCGCGACAACCGGCCAGCACGGCGACAAACCCGTGCCGTGACGGCGGCTCGAAGCGCAGGTTGCGCCATTGGCTCGGGGTGCGAATGGCGGGGTGAAAGCAGACGAAGCGCTGCTGACCAAAGCGCGACAACAGGGCGGCGATCGCCTCGGTCTGCTCGAACGGCAGATAGACCAGGATCTCGCCGTTATCCGGCGCGGCGGCGATGGGGTCGATCACCGGCGGCAGCAAGGGGTGACCAAAGTGAAACCAGTGCAGCCCGAGCGGCTGATCCACCTGGGCAAAGTGGCGCATCAGCTGGCGGCTGACCCCATCCTCCCCCCAACGCGGGATGGGCCAGTTGAAGCTGGCCTGATGACTGACGGTGAGGCTCGGCTTGCCATAGCGGCGGGCGGCGTGGGCGGTCAGCGGCTCAAAATCGCTCACCACCAGATCGTATTCGCGGCAGTCGAGAGACCGCAGATCCCGCCAGAAGGTGAGCGGCGATGCGGCCTGCAGGGTGCGCCACGGAGAAATTCGCCCCTCGTGACTGACAAAAGTGAGCCCGGCAAAGGCGCGGTAGGCGCCAAACTCCTCCATATCGAAGTAGCGCTCGGCGGGGCGGCCGCTGAAGAGATAATCCACCTCGACCCCGGCGCTGCGCAGCGCCCGCGCCAGGGTGCGACTGCGACTGATATGACCGTTGCCGGTGCCTTGCACACCAAACAGTATCCTCATGAGTGGCTCCAGCCGAGCGCCAGCACGGCGCAACCGCCACCCAGCAGGGCACCGGCCACCAGATCGCTCAGGTAGTGCACCCCGAGCAGCAGCCGCGACGCCCCCACCAGCGCAGCCCAACCAAACAGCAGGGGGGCCCAGAGCGGAAAACCGATGGCCAGTATGGTGGCCATCAAGAAGGCGGCGGCGGTGTGGCCGGAGGGGAGGCTGTAGCGATCGGAAGGAGTGATAAAGACCGGCAAGCCAATCGGTCGTTGCCGTTTCAAGCTGTTTTTCAGCAGCAGATAGAGGGGTAGCTCGATGGCGAAGGCGAGCAGCGCCAGTCGCACCAGTTCCCGCTCTGCCTCTCCCTGCCACCAGAGCAGGGCGGCCAGCACGGCGTAAAGCGGGCCATCACCGGTGCGGGAAACAAGACGACTCACCCTCGCCTGCTGCCGGTTGTAGCCGTGCAGCAGGCAGACCCGGCACACCTGCAGGTCCCATTGCTGGATCTTGTTCATAGCCCCTCCTTCCCTGAATTCTGCTTGCAGAGTAGGAAAGCGGGATGACGTTACGTTGAACGAGGGATAACAGATTTATGAAAAAAGGGCCGAATGGCCCTTTTTAATCTCGATGTTGCGGCAAAATCAGTGGCTGCCGCGCAGGCCGGTCTCCATCAGACGGCAGTTGTGATCCGCCAGACGGGCCATGAAGTGCTCATCCACTTTCAGGCCAAACACCTGCTCGTAGAGATCTTTCATCACGAACGGCTGCCACATCATGCTGAGGAAAGAGATCTTCAGCATCTCGGGATCCAGGTTATCACCCAGCTCGCCGTTGGACTTCATGGTTTCCAGCAGGGCATCGAACTGCGGCAGCTGACGCTCCAGCAGGCGGTTCAGCACAAAATCCCGGCCCGGGCTCTTCTCGGTCGACAATGCGCTGGAGATGGCAGAGGTCAGCTCGCTGTTGGGCGCCATCACCTGATAGTAGGTGTTGAGCAGCTCGTTGAGGCTGTGATTGCTGTGTTCATCTTGCCAGGCATGGTCGAGGGGCTCGGCGACATCGCCCAGCACCGCTTTGTAAAGACCCTCTTTACTGCCGAAGTAGTAGTGGATCATTGCCAGATTGGAGCCAGCAAGCTCGGCAATTTCGCGGGTAGTCACCTTGCTATAGGGAGTATTGAGAAAACGCTCACGGGCGGCAGCAAGCAACTTGTCACGAATGTCAGAACGTCCGACCGGACGACCAGGTCTACGTTTTTCCATTTAACACCTCAGATAATTCAGCCAATGCTGATAAGTCGATCTGGTTGTGCAGAGAATAGAGCACAGCAGGAATGACCAGATAATCGGTCATGGGCCGAATATGGGACAAGGAAATTTGCAATCCTTTACAATCCGATTAAATACGTCAGCAGATTGCCCCTGACCTTCCGTGTTGACACAGCATAAAAATCTCGATATTGGTAAAAGCGTTATCGACTGGAAGGAATAACAACGTCATGCGTATCGCCACCCCGCTACTACTAATCTCCCTAATCGCGTTAACTCGCGCGGGATCCTTGTAGCCGGGCTAAGGCATAGCCGGAATTTACAAAAACCCGTGCACCCTGCACGGGTTTTTTTATGCCGCCGCAGGATGCACGTTACCGAACTTAGGAAGAGGGAAGTCACATGTCAGATCGGGTCATCATATTCGACACCACCTTGCGTGATGGTGAGCAGGCCCTGGCGGCCAGTTTGACAGTCAAGGAGAAGCTGCAGATAGCCCAGGCGCTGGAGCGGCTCGGTGTCGACGTCATGGAGGTGGGCTTCCCGGTCTCCTCTCCCGGCGATTTTCAATCGGTGCAGACCATCGCCCGCCACATCAAAAACAGCCGGGTCTGCGCCCTCGCCCGCGCCCTTCCCAAGGATATCGACGCCGCAGGCGAAGCCTTGCGGGTCGCCGAAGCATTTCGCATCCACACCTTTATCTCCACCTCCTCCATCCATGTGGAGAGCAAGCTGAAAAAGAGCTTCGAGGATGTGCTGGAGATGGGGGTCGGCGCCATCAAGCACGCCCTGCGCTACACCGATGATGTAGAGTTCTCCTGCGAGGATGCGGGCCGCACGCCGATCGATAATCTCTGCCGCATGGTGGAGGCCGCCATCAAGGCGGGTGCCCGCACCATCAATATTCCCGACACCGTGGGCTACACGGTGCCGACTGAGTTCTCCGGCATCATCCACACCCTGTTCAACCGGGTGCCCAACATCGACAAGGCGATCATCTCGGTCCACTGCCACGACGATCTGGGGCTCTCGGTGGCCAACTCCATCGGCGCGGTGCAGATGGGGGCCCGCCAGATCGAGTGCACCATCAACGGCATCGGTGAACGGGCGGGCAACTGCTCGCTGGAAGAGGTGGCGATGATCCTCAAAACCCGCGCCGATCTGCTCGGGGTGCAAACCAATATCCGCCACAACGAAATTCATCGCACCAGCACGCTGGTGAGCCAGCTCTGCAATATGCCGGTGCAGCCCAACAAGGCGATCGTCGGGGCCAACGCTTTCTCCCACAGCTCCGGCATCCATCAGGATGGGGTGCTCAAGGCGAAAAATACCTACGAAATCATCACTCCCGAGAGCATTGGCCTGACCCAGAACAACCTCAACATGACCTCCCGCTCCGGCCGCCATGTCATCAAGCACCGGATGGAGTCCATGGGGTATGCCGAGAGCAGCTACGACCTCGACCACCTCTACGGCAAGTTCCTGACCCTGGCCGATAAGAAGGGGCAGGTGTTCGACTACGACCTCGAAGCGCTGGCCTTCTTCAGCCAGATCCACGAAGAGCCGGAGCACTTCAAGCTGGAGTACCTCGGGGTCCAGAGCGGCAGTTCGGTACTGGCCACCGCCTCGGTCAAATTGAAGGTGGGTCAGGATCTGATTTGCGAAGCGGCCACCGGCAACGGCCCGGTGGATGCGGTCTACCAGTGCATCAACCGAATCACCGGCTATGAGATCCGCATCGATAAATATGCCCTCAAGAGCAAGGGCGAAGGGGAAGATGCCCTCGGTCAGGTCGATATCGTCGCCGAGTACAAGGGGCGCAAATTCCACGGCATGGGACTGGCTACCGACATCATCGAATCCTCAGCCCACGCTCTGCTCCATGTGATCAACAGCATCTGGCGCGCCGATCAGGTGGCCGAGCAGATGGAACGCAATAACAGCATCAAATCAGAAACCGTCTGAACAGGGCTCGGAACCAAACAGATGGAATGGAATGACAGCATCAAATCGGAAACCATCTGAGCAGGACTCGCAGCCACACAGACGGCATGGAATGACAACATCAGGACGGGGAACGTCTGAACCGGGAACCGCGCGCAGCGTCGGGAAAAACGGGCAGAGGGATCTCAAAGACAATATCAGGATGGAGAGTGTATGAGCAGTTATCGGATCGCAGTATTGCCGGGTGACGGCATTGGCCCGGAAGTGATGGCCGAGGCCGTCAAGGTGCTGGAGAAGGTGCAGGCCAAGTTCGGCTTTGCCTTCGAATATGATCGCCATGACGTGGGCGGCATCGCCATCGACAACCACGGCACCCCGCTGCCGCAAAGCACGATCAAAGGCTGCGAAGCGGCCGACGCCGTGCTGTTCGGCTCGGTGGGCGGCCCGAAATGGGAACATCTGCCACCCAACGATCAGCCGGAACGTGGCGCCCTGCTGCCGCTGCGCGCCCACTTCAAGCTGTTCTGCAACCTGCGTCCGGCCCGCATCTACACCGGTCTGGAGCAGTTCTCCCCGCTGCGGGCCGACATCTCCGATCGCGGTTTTGACATCGCCTGCGTGCGCGAGCTGACCGGTGGCATCTACTTCGGCCAGCCCAAGGGGCGCGAGGGAGAAGGGGCGAACGAGAAGGCGTTCGACACCGAGGTGTACCATCGCTTCGAGATTGAGCGCATCGCCAAGATTGCCTTCGAATCGGCTCGCGTGCGCCGTGGCAAGGTCACCTCCATCGACAAGGCCAATGTGCTCGCCTCTTCCATTCTGTGGCGCGAGGTAGTGACGCAAGTTGCCAAATCCTACCCGGACGTGGCACTGAACCATATGTACATCGACAACGCCACCATGCAGCTCATCAAGGATCCGTCCCAGTTCGACGTGCTGCTCTGCTCCAACCTGTTCGGTGACATCCTCTCCGACGAGTGCGCCATGATCACCGGCTCCATGGGGCTGCTCCCCTCTGCCAGCCTCAACGAATCGGGTTTCGGCCTGTTCGAGCCGGCCGGTGGCTCGGCCCCCGATATCGCCGGCAAAGGGATTGCCAACCCCATCGCCCAGATCCTCTCAGCCGCCCTGATGCTGCGCTACAGCCTGGGCCAGGAAGCCGCCGCCCAGGCCATAGAGCAGGCCGTGGCCCAGACCCTGGCTGAGGGTTACTTCACCGCCGACCTGCATCAGGCCAGCGCCCGCCATCCGGTGCAGAGCACGTCCGAGATGGGCAGCCAGATCGCAGCCCGGATCTGAGCCGCACAACAAATAACAAGGAAGAGAGAAGCAATGGCCAAGACCCTCTATCAGAAAGTATTCGACGCCCATGTGGTACGGGAAGTGGAAGGGGAAACGCCCCTCATCTACATCGACCGCCATCTGGTACATGAAGTGACCAGCCCGCAGGCATTCGACGGCCTGCGCGCCATGAACCGCCAGCTGCGCCGCCCGGATCTGACCTGGGCCACCATGGATCACAACGTCTCCACCACCACCAAAGACATCGCCGCCTCCGGCGAGATGGCCCGCATCCAGATGGAGACGCTGGCCGACAACTGCAAAGAGTTCGGGGTTCGCCTCTACGATCTCAACCACAAATATCAGGGGATCGTCCATGTGATGGGCCCCGAGCTCGGCATTACCCTGCCCGGCACCACCATCGTCTGCGGCGACTCCCACACCGCCACTCATGGCGCCTTCGGCTCGCTGGCCTTCGGCATCGGCACTTCCGAAGTGGAACATGTGATGGCCACCCAGACCCTGAAACAGGGCCGCGCCAAAACCATGCGCATTTCGGTCAACGGCAAGCTGGCCGAGGGCATCAGCGCCAAGGACGTGGTGCTGGCCATTATCGGCAAGGTCGGCCATGCCGGTGGTACCGGCTACGTGGTGGAGTTTGCTGGCGAGGCCATTGCAGGCCTCTCCATGGAAGGGCGGATGACGGTCTGCAACATGGCCATCGAGCTGGGCGCCAAGGCCGGCATGATAGCCCCCGACCAGACCACCATAGACTACATCCGTGGCAAGGAGTTTGCCCCCAAGGGCGAGGTACTGGAGCAGGCCATCGCCTACTGGCAGAGCCTCAAGAGCGATGAAGGTGCCCACTTCGATGCCGAAGTAGTGCTGGATGCCGCCGACATCGCCCCGCAGGTCACCTGGGGTACCAACCCGGGTCAGGTGATCGCCGTCAATGAACCCATTCCGTCACCGGAATCCTTCAGCGATCTGATGGAGCAGCAGTCCGCCCGCAAGGCGCTCGCCTACATGGATTTGCAACCGGGCCAGAAGCTCTGTGATGTCGCTATCGACAAGGTGTTTATCGGGTCGTGCACCAACAGCCGCATCGAGGATCTGCGTGCGGCCGCCGCCATCGCTCGCGGTCGCAAGGTAGCCGCTGGCGTGCAGGCGCTGGTAGTGCCTGGCTCCGAGCTGGTGAAGGCGCAGGCCGAAGCGGAGGGTCTGGACAAGATCTTCATTGAGGCCGGTTTTGAGTGGCGCCTGCCCGGCTGCTCCATGTGTCTCGCCATGAACAACGACCGGCTGCAACCGGGGGAGCGCTGCGCCTCCACCAGCAACCGCAACTTCGAAGGGCGCCAGGGCCGCGCCGGCCGCACCCATCTGGTCAGCCCGGCCATGGCCGCCGCCGCCGCCGTCACCGGCCGCTTCGCCGACATTCGCGCACTGTAAGAGGAACCAGCGATGACAGGATTCAAACAGCATAAAGGGATCGTCGTCCCCCTCGACAGCGCCAACGTCGACACCGACGCCATCATTCCCAAGCAGTTTTTGCAGAAGGTCAACCGCATCGGTTTTGGCAAGCACCTGTTCCACGACTGGCGCTTCCTGGATGATGCAGGCCAACAGCCCAACCCCGAGTTTGTGCTCAACCAACCGCAATTCGCCGGTGCCAGCATCCTGTTGGCCCGCGAGAACTTCGGCTGCGGCTCGAGCCGCGAGCACGCCCCCTGGGCGCTGGCGGACTACGGCTTCAAGACCATCATAGCCCCGAGCTTTGCTGACATCTTCTACGGCAACGCCATCAACAACGGCATGGTGCCGGTACGCCTGAAAGAGGAGGAGGTCGATGCCCTGTTCCAGCTGGTCGCCGCCAAGCCGGGTATCGAGATTGAGGTGGATCTGGAGGCCAATCTGGTGCGCGCCGGAGATATCAGCTTCGGCTTCGAGATCGACGAGTTCCGCCGTTACTGCCTGCTCAACGGGCTGGATGCCATCGGCCTGACTCTGCAACACGAGGCAGCCATCAGCACCTTCGAAGCGAAGCAGCCGAGCTGGATTTAACGCGTCAGTTGCAAAAAAACGAGTAGAATCAACAGGGAGCTTCGGCTCCCTGTTTTACTGTCAGCTACGCTTCCCACTCTGGGCCACTGGAACCGGCCCGCGTTACAGGAAAGGATGATGAAGAGACCGACGGCAATTCCTCTGCTCTGTGCCCTGCTGCTTGCCCTGCCTGCGGGGGCCAGCCAAACCAGCTTCAACAACAGCCTCGGCCAGATCAGCGTTGGCTGGCAGGATAGCGAAGGCAAACCCCAGCAGCTCACCTACCGGCTCGAACAGGGCAAGTTGCCGCCGCTTATCGCCTATCGCCCGGCCAGAATGCAGGAGGAGGTATTGCAGGTGTTGCTGCGGGAGGTGCGCCAGAACTACCCCGAGGTGCAGTTCACCCTCGCCCGCCCCTCGCTGGAGCTACATCTGAAAAGCCGCAATCAGGACAAGGCACGCGAGGCGATGGCCTTTCTGGAGTCACAGCGGAGCAAAGAGGAGCAGGCGTGGCTGACCAAGCACTACTTCCAGTACTTCAACACCCCTGACGGGCAGCTGGCAGTGAAGCAGGATCATGTGCGCATCGCGCTGGAGAGTCGCAGCGGGCTGGCTCCGCTGGCGGATCAACTCAAGCAGCAGGGCAGCACCGAAACGGAAGCTCGCCAGAAGACCGTGGCCCATATGCTCACCTTTATCCAGAGCATCCCCTACCAGCAGCTCGACAACCTGAATGGAAGGCAGGGCAAGGGATTTCTCCCGCCCCGTCAGGTATTGGAGCAGAACCGGGGCGACTGCGACAGCAAGGTAACCCTGATGGCCGCCATGCTGGCCCAGCTCTTTCCCGAGCTGAAACAGGCTATGGTGTTCGTCCCCGGCCATGCGCTGCTGGCCGTTGACCTGCCCGCCAAGCCGGGGGATGTGACCCTCAACTGGCAGGGGCAGAACTACCTGCTGCTCGAACCCACCGGCCCCGCCACCTTGCCTGCGGGCCAAATAGCATCGACCAGCAAAACGCTGGTCGATAGCAAGCAGTTGAGTGTGCAGCCGATTCAGGAAAAAGGGTAATCCCCTCCCTCTGCCGATGGGGAGAGAAGATTAACCCTGAGGCAGAAACTCTACCGCCAGCAGCAACCCGCTCTCCTCCTCCAGCACCCGGATAATACGGGCGTGGGCTTCAAAGGGGGGCAACAGGTTGTTGTTGGTGGCAAGACTGATCCGGATGGGCTGATTGATGTCGAGCTGGTGTTCAGAGACCGCAATCCCCATGCCGTTGGCACTGAGATCCCGGCAGATCCCCTCCAGCACCAGCTGCTGCTGATAGACGGTGACCGGAGCATTGATGACCATGCGCGCAAAGGCACGCCTTTCCTTGGTATTGGTAAGCACGCGAACATCCTCTGTTGGGTGGGCGTCATCTCATGGGTATTGCACAATTGTGCTGGTCTACCCAAAAGAACGTTAATACAATGCGGTTCGTTTCTCAAACGGGGTGCGGTTTACCGCTGAGATTATACCCGTGTACCTGATCCAGATAATGCTGGCGGAGGAATTTGAGGCATGGCGCTCATTTTTTGCGCCCTCACCCGCTGGCACCTCGTTATTAACAAGTAATAGGGAGTGCCACCCATGAAGACCCTGCTGCTGGTCACCACCGGCCTGCTGTCGGCCAATGTGTTCGCCGCCGACACCCTCACCGTCTATACCTACAGCTCTTTCACTGCCGAGTGGGGTCCGGGGCCCAAGATCAAACAGGCCTTCGAGAAAGCGTGCGACTGCACCCTCAATCTGGTTCCCCTCGAAGATGGGGTCGCCATCCTCAACCGGCTGCGGCTGGAGGGCAACCACAGCAAGGCCGATCTGGTGCTGGGGCTCGACGATGCCCTCATCAGCGAAGCCAAGCAGAGCGGTCTGTTCGCCCCCCACCCCGCCAAGCTGGATGGCATCAAGGTGCCCGGTGGCTGGCAGGATGACACCTTCGTCCCCTACGACTATGGCTACTTCGCCTTTGTCTATGACAAGGAGAAGCTCAAGCAGCCCCCCAAGAGCCTGAAAGAGCTGGTGGAGCGCCCCGATATCAAGGTGATCTATCAGGATCCCCGTACCTCCACCCCGGGGCAGGGGCTGATGTTGTGGATGAAGTCCGTTTATGGCGACAAGACGCCCGCCGCCTGGGCCGAACTTGCCAAAAAGACGGTCACCGTCACCAAGGGGTGGTCAGAGGCCTATGGCATGTTCCTCGATGGCGAAGCGGACATGGTGCTCTCCTACACCACCTCTCCGGCCTATCACCTGATTGCCGAGAACAAGCCCCAGTATCAGGCTGCGGCGTTTGAAGAGGGGCACTACCGTCAGGTGGAAGTGGCCGCCAAGCTGAAAAGCGCGACCCAAGGCAAGCTGGCCGATCAGTTCCTGCAATTTATGGTGAGCCCCGTCTTCCAGAACGAGATCCCTACCGGCAACTGGATGTATCCGGTGATCGACACCCAACTGCCAAAAGGTTTCGAGCAGATGATCACTGTAGCCAAGCCGCTTGCCTTCAGCGCCGATGAGGTCGCCGCCCATCGCAAAGGGTGGATCCGCGAGTGGCTGCAAGCCGTCACCCAGTGAGCCGTCATCTGAAACCACAGGCTCGTCCCCTCTGGTGGCTGCCGGGCAGTGCAGCCACCCTGTTGATCCTGCTGTTATCCCTCGGGCCGCTCGTGGCCCTGCTGTGGCAGGCCGGTTCGCTGGCGCCCCGCACCCTGCTCGCAGACCCTTATCTGCGTCATGTGCTGGGCTTCAGTCTGGGGCAGGCGCTGCTCTCCACCCTGCTGAGCCTGGGGCTGGCCATTCCGGTGGCCCGCGCGCTGGCGCGGCGCCGCTTCATCGGTCGCACCCTGCTGATCAAGTTGTTTGGCCTCTCGCTGGTACTGCCGGTCATCATCGCCATCTTCGGCATAGTAGCGGTACACGGCAAGCAGGGGTGGCTGCCGCAACTGTTGCGCTCACTGGGGCTGGATCCCGGCAATTATCTCTACGGCCTGTTCGGTATCCTGCTGGCCCACGTCTTCTTCAATATGCCGCTGGCGGCACGCCTGATGTTGCAGAGCATAGAGAGCATCCCCGAATCGAGCTGGCGTCTCGCCAGTCAGCTCGGCATGCGCTCCTCCCATATCTTCCGGCTGCTGGAGTGGCCGCTTATTCGCGGCATATTGCCGGGGCTGGCCAGCCTCATCTTTATGCTCTGCTTCACCAGCTTCACCACCGTACTGGCGCTGGGCGGCGGCCCCAAGTCGACCACGCTGGAGGTAGCCGTCTATCAGGCGCTGCGTTTTGACTTCGATCTCGCCACCGCAGGCGGACTGGCGCTGGTGCAGCTGATCCTGACCGCCGCCCTGCTCGCCCTGCAACACAAGCTGCAGAGCACCCCGGCCAGCAGGGTGACTCCCCGTCGCCCCTGTCTGCGGCCGGACCGTCATCAGCCGGGAACGGCGGTGGTGGATCTGCTCTCGCTAGGTATCGGGCTCGCCATCTTTCTGCCACCGTTGCTGGCCATCGTGGTGGCAGGCCTCCACCCCGGCCTGCTGACAGCGCTCATGTCCAGCAAGCTTTGGCAGGCGAGCGGCCAGTCCCTGCTGATTGCACTGGCGGCAGGCACCCTGGCGACCCTGCTCGGCAGCGGCCTGCTGCTGACCAGCCGTCACCTCAAGGTGCGCACCCGCCAGCGGCGGGCTGCCGCCATGTGGGAGGCCAGCGGCTCGATGATCCTGATGATCCCGGCGGTGGTGCTCTCCACCGGCCTCTTTATCCTGTTTATGCCCTTTGCCGATGTATTTGCACTCGGCCCATGGCTGGTAGTACTGGTCAACGCCCTGATGGCGCTGCCCTATGTGCTGCGCACCCTCTCAGCCCCCATGCAGTTGGTGGTACGCCAATACGATCGGCTGGCGGACAGCCTGGGGGTACGCGGCCTGCATCGCCTGCGACTGGTGGAGTGGCCGCTGCTGCGCCGCCCGCTGGCACTGGCGATGGCGCTATCGATGATCCTCTCACTGGGGGATCTCGGCGCCATCGCCATGTTTGGCAGTCAGGAGCTCACCACCCTGCCCTGGCTGCTCTATCAACAGCTCGGCAGCTATCGCCTGACCGAGGCAGCCGCCACTGCCCTGCTGCTGCTGACACTCTGTTTCTCCCTGTTCTGGCTGGTGGAA
Organism: Aeromonas allosaccharophila; assembly: GCF_000819685.1. GTDB lineage: Bacteria > Pseudomonadota > Gammaproteobacteria > Enterobacterales > Aeromonadaceae > Aeromonas > Aeromonas allosaccharophila. The sequence continues at coordinate 21,498 of NZ_CDBR01000111.1, forward strand.
CGGGGGCTTGGAGGAAAACATGCTGAACATTGATACGCTGGTGACCAGCTACCCGGACTGGCGCGTCAGCTTCAGCGCGACCCTGCCCAAAGGGGAGATCACCGCACTGATTGGCCCAAGCGGCGCGGGCAAGTCGACCCTGCTCGGGATGATCGCCGGTTTCGTGCCGGTGGAATCGGGCCGCCTCAGTTTCGATGGCGAAGATCTGCTGCCGCTGGACCCAGCCGAGCGACCGGTCACCACCCTTTTTCAGGATCACAACCTGTTCCTCCACCTGTCGGTTTTTGACAATATCGCTATCGGCCTGCACCCGGGTCTGCACCTGAGTGCCGCCCAGCGGGCACAGGTGATCGATGCAGCCGGGCGGGTTGGTCTTGGCGAGATGCTCAACCGCCAGCCTGAACAGCTCTCCGGCGGCCAGCAACAGCGAGTCGGGCTGGCTCGCGCGTTGGTGCGAGGCAAACCATTGTTGCTGCTGGATGAACCCTTCTCGGCCCTCGATCCCGCCCTGCGCCGGGAGATGCTGGCCGAAGTGGCCCGCCTCGCCTGCGAGCAGGGCATTACCGTGCTGATGGTCTCCCACAATCCGGAAGATGCCCAGCTCATCGCCGATCAGGTGCTGTTTGTCGACGAGGGGCGCATCGCCCTGCAAGGCAAACCCGACATCCTGCAACACAGCGATCATCCCGAGCTACTGCGCTATCTGGGTCGTACGCAGGGCTCATGACCGGCGACGGGATCAAAAAAGGGGAAGCCGCTTGGCTTCCCCTTTTTCATATGAAGATGGTCAGTTAAATCAGAGATTTTCCTCGGCGAACGAGGCCAGTCGGCTGCGCACCACGCCATTGAGGAAGATGTTGGCACTGCCGTCGAAATCCTTGAAACGCTCGACGATGTAGGTGAGACCCGAGGTCACCGGGCTCAAGTAGTTAGAGTCGATCTGGGCCAGGTTACCGGAGCAGACGATCTTGGTGCCCTCGCCGCAGCGGGTGATGATGGTCTTGATCTGGGAAGCGGTCAGGTTCTGGCACTCATCCAGCAGCACGAAGGTGTTCTGGATGCTGCGCCCGCGCATGAAGTTGACCGATTTGAACTGGATATTGGCCTTCTCCATGATGTAGCTGAGCGAGCCGCTCATATTCTCGTCCTGCTTGTGCAGCACCTCCAGGGTGTCGGTCACCGCCGCCAACCAGGGCATCATCTTCTCCTCTTCGGTGCCGGGCAGGAAGCCGATGCTCTCGGCAATTTCCGGGGTATTCCGGGTGACGATCACCTTCTCGTAAATGCCCTTCTCAATCACCAGCTCCAGCGCCGCCGCCATCGCCAGCAGGGTCTTGCCGCAACCGGCCGGGCCGGTCAGGATCACCAGATCGATGTGCGGATCGAGCAGGGCATCCAGCGCCATCCCCTGATAGACGTTCTTGGGATGGACACCCCACGCCTTGCGGGACATCAGCCGCTCGCGGCCCAGATCCTTGATGCGGATCTTGCTGCCATCGTGGCTCAGCACCCGGGCGGCGAAGAAGTTCTCCTCGTCGATCAGGTACTGGTTGACGTGAACCCCTTCCAGCAGATTGGCATCGATCACATGGATGGTGTCGCGGCCATGGGTTTCGCTTTCACATTCGCCCACCCGCTCCCAGAAGCTGCCGGGCACCACCTGAAAACCTTTGGCCAGCAGGCGGATATCGTCGATCAGCTGGTCGCTGCGGTAATCTTCAACGTGGGCAAGCCCGGCCCCCTTGGCCTTGAGGCGCATGTTGATGTCTTTGGTGACCAGCACCACCTGACGCTTCAACTCGTGCTTTTGCAGATAGAGGGCCGCGTTGATGATGCGGTTGTCGGCCTCCTTGTCGGTAAACACCTCGGCATCCTGCGGCAGATGGTGATCGCTGAAGATGCAGATATTGCCGCTCGCTTCGCCAGCCAGCGGAACACCTTGGGTGATCTGATCCGGGGTTGCATCGCGGAACACATCTTCCAGCGCACGAATGGCCACCCGCGCGTCGCGGCTGACATCCTTGTTGCGATCCTTGATGTTATCGAGCTCTTCCAGCACCGTCATGGGGATGAGCACGTCGTGCTCTTTGAAGGAGTAGATAGCGAGGGGTTCGTGAAGCAGAACGTTGGTATCCAGGATAAACAGCTTTCGGTCCGTATTGTCCATAAGCATCCTCCTTGGCACTGAAGGGCCACGTGTGTGAATCTCAGATGTCATTGAAACCACACGGCCGTGACAGTTTTATTACCCTCAACGCTACGCCCGATTTTACTATCGCGCAACAAATCACTTGGCCGCCTGATTTGATTGAGCATAAAAACAGCAATAAAAAGACCGACGCTATGGCCGGTCTTTTTTCTATCGTTCAACTACTTCGGCATGTCTGTCAGCCGCACTTGGAGTCGCCGCAGTTGAGGCAGGTCATGCAGCCATCCTTCAGCACCAGCGCCTTGGTGTGGCACTTGTAGCAGAGCGCGGCATTGGCCGGGAAACCACTGCCAGCCTGCTGCTCTTCGGCCTCCTGAGCGGCTTTCAACTCGGCCTGCTTCTCGGCCAGAAACGCCTGCTGATGCTCGTCCAGCCCGGTTGCCTTGAGCATGCCGATCTCGGTGAGATGGCTCTCGATCACGTTGCCAATTTCGGCGATCAGCGACGGAACGTACTTGCCCTTGTTCCAGTAGCCGCCCTTGGGATCGAATACGGAACGCAGCTCCTCCACCAGGAAGGTGACATCCCCCCCCTTGCGGAACACCGCGGAAATAATGCGAGTCAGCGCCACGATCCACTGGTAGTGCTCCAGACTCTTGGAGTTGATGAAAATCTCGAACGGACGGCGAGTTTCGTGAACCGTGCCCTCGTTGAGAATGATGTCGTTGATGGTTATGAACAGTGAGTGCTCGGAGACATGCTCCGGCGTCTTCAGCTTGTAGGTGGTGCCCATCAGCCGCTCAGGGCGCAGCACGGTTTCGTGCATGTGCACCACGTCATCCTGCGCAGAGAGATCCTCTTGCGGCTCATCCTTGGTACGCACCTTGTAGGCGACGATTTTCTTGTCGATCTTCTTGACCATAATGTCGTTCTCAGAATTTACCGTAATAGCCTTCTTTCAAGGCGTCGTAGAGGTTGGCGGCAGTGTGCAGCTCGCCATCGTATTCGATCTCTTCGTTCCCCTTGACGGAGATGACGGAGCCATCCTCCAGGGTGAAGTCGTACAGGGTGTTCTCCAGATCCTTCTCCTTCACCAGCACGCCCTGGAAGGCCTCCGGATTGAAGCGGAAGGTAGTGCAGCCCTTGAGGCCGGAGTCCGAGGCATACATGTAGATGTCCTTGAACTGCTCGAACGGGAAATCGGTCGGCACGTTCGCGGTCTTGGAGATCGAGGAGTCGATCCAGCCCTGGGCCGCGGCCTGAATGTCCACGTGCTGGGCCGGGGTGATGTCATCAGCCGTAATGAAGTACTCAGGTAGGCGGCTCGCCTCCTCTTCGCTGTACGGCATGGCGGCTGGATTCACCAGCTCGCGGTAGGCCAGTAGCTCGAAGGAGTAGACATCCACACTCTCCTTGCTTTTCTTGCCCGGCTTGATGACGTTGCGGCTGTAATGGTGGGCAAAGCTCGGTTCGATCCCGTTGCTGGCGTTGTTGGCCAGTGACAGCGAGATGGTGCCGGTCGGCGCAATACTGCTGTGGTGGGTGAAACGCCCGCCCACTTCGGCCAGTTCGGCGACCAGCGCAGGATCCACTTCGGCAACCTGTTGCATATAGCGGCTATAGCGCGCGTGCAGCACCTTGCCCTTCAACTTGTCACCCACCTTGATGCCATCAGCTGCCATTTCCGGGCGCAGACGCAGCATCTTGCCGGTCACTTCGAACTCCTGCTCCATGATGGGCGCCGGGCCCTTCTCCCTAGCCAGACGCAGGGACTCCTGCCAGCCGGTCATCGCCAGCTCCTGGGATACCTGCTCGGTAAAGGCGACGGACGCAGCGGAGCCGTACTTGATCTGCAGCATGGTAAGGGTCGAACCAAGCCCCAGGAAACCCATGCCGTGACGGCGCTTGGCGGTGATCTCTTCACGCTGTTTGGCCAATGGCAGCTGGTTGATCTCCACCACGTTGTCAAGCATGCGGGTGAAGATGGCCACGACCTTGCGAAACGCCTGCCAATCGAACGCCGCTTGTTCAGTAAAAGGGTCGCGCACAAACTTGGTCAAATTGACAGAGCCAAGCAGACAGGCGCCATAGGGCGGCAACGGCTGCTCGCCACAGGGGTTGGTCGCGCGGATCTCTTCACAGAACCAGTTGTTGTTCATCTGGTTGACCTTGTCGATCAGGATGAAGCCGGGCTCTGCATAGTCATAAGTGGAGGTCATGATGACATTCCACAGCTTGCGGGCTGGCATGGTCTTGTAGACCTTGCAGGCGACCTGCCCCAACTCGTTGAATACAACCCCTTCCTTGTTGGGCCAGTCGGCCCAGAGCACCTGAGCGGGAGCGTCCAGTGCAATGCCATCCTGCTCCACCTCTTTGGCGGTGTAGGGGAAGATCAGAGACCAGGGCGCATCCTCTTTCACCGCCTTGACGAAATCTTCGGTGATGAGCAGGGAGAGGTTGAACTGACGCAGGCGGCCATCTTCACGCTTGGCCTGAATAAACTCGATCACATCGGGATGGCGGATATCCATAGTGCCCATCTGGGCGCCGCGACGACCACCGGCTGACGAGACGGTGAAGCACATCTTGTCATAGATATCCATGAAGGAGAGCGGGCCGGAAGTGTAGGCACCGGCACCGGAGACAAAGGCACCACGCGGGCGCAGGGTCGAGAAGTCATAGCCGATACCGCACCCGGCTTTCAGGGTCAGCCCCGCCTCGTGCACCTTGCCGAGGATATCGTCCATCGAATCTTCGATGGTGCCGGAGACAGTGCAGTTGATGGTTGAAGTGGCAGGCTTGTGCTCAAAAGCCCCTGCGTTGGAGGTGATGCGGCCAGCAGGAATGGCCCCATTGCGCAGCGCCCACAAGAACGGTTCATACCAAGCCTCCGGTTCCAGCTCCTGCTCTGCCAAGGCTCGAGCTACCCGCTGGTAGGTCTCGTCAATAGAGCTGTCGATGGGAGTGCCATCCTTGATCTTGAGGCGATACTTGCTATCCCAGATCTCGAGGGACGTTTCCTGCATGGGGATAAAGCGGGAGCCAAGCTCACTCTCCAGCACCGGGTTCGATTTAGCCATTTTCAATCAACCTTATGTGAATGCATCAACATCATGACAACAGCAGAGAACACAACCAATAGTGCCAGCTATAAAAATAAGCACAATATATAGTACACCTGAAGCCATGAGGGCGCTGATTCTAAACTAAAAAAATGCCCCGGCCAGCAGATTTCTGGGCCGGAGCACTTAACTGATTAATTTGCTGAGAGATTTAACACTCAGAGATAGATCAGGGCTTCTTGACGTAAACGGTCGGCGCTTCACCCGCCATATTCAGATAGAACTCGTAGACCCCATCCGCATCCGGTGAGAACTTCATGTCCTCATACTTGGAGCAGGGGTTGACCGGCACCGCCTCACCACCCAATACGGCAACACCATCACTCGGGCTCTTGTAGCCAAAGTTGGTACCGCAGCTCCAGCCCGAGTCAGCAAACTTGAACTTGTAGGGAGCCCACTCTTTCTTGAGGGTGCCTTTGGCCATGTAGAGTTTGTCGGCCACCTTGACTACCTTGCTTTCATCAGTCGCCATCCAGTCGTTCATCTCCCCGCGCAGGTAGATGGACTTGCCACCGAAGTCACTGTTGTCTGCCGCTGCCTGCTCTGCACCACCATTGGATGCGCAACCGCTTAATACCAGGGTTCCCGCCGCCAGCATCATCGTTACTGTTCTTTTGAACATGGGTCTATTCCTTAAATTATTGTGATTCCTTGGTCCATCCATGTGGACTGAAGAATTAAACCAGAGCGGGCATCACAAGAAAGGTAGAGGCATCACATTCTGTGTTTTTTATATCCAACACATTGAACTAATGAGCAAATATCGAACAGAGAATGGAGGTTCTTTTGGCACTTTATGGGAGATTTGTAAGCGTCCAGCGAAGGCC
>NZ_CDBR01000112.1 GCF_000819685.1 Aeromonas allosaccharophila
GCGCCGTCGCCGTATGCCCATGGAGCGTCTGGTCTGGGCCATCATCGGCATGGCCATCTTCCGCCATGTCCCCATGACCCAGCTGGTCAATCAGCTCGATATCCTGTTGCCCGGTGACCGCCCCTTTGTTGCCCCCAGCGCCTTCCTGCAAGCCCGCCAAAAGCTCGGGGACAAGAGTATCGAACGGCTGTTTCACGAGACCGCCTCGCTCTGGCACCAGCAGGCCAATCACCCCGGCTGGGCAGGGCTGCAACTGCTCGCCGTTGATGGCGTGATGTGGCGAACCCCCGATACCCCGGACAATGCCGCTGCGTTTGCCAAACCCGGCACCCAGCATGGCGAGACCGCTTATCCGCAGGTGCGCATGCTCTGCCAGATGGAGCTCACCAGCCACCTGCTTGTGCAAGCGGTCATGGAGAGTTGCGCCGTCAACGAGATGGTGCTGGCCGAGCAGCTTATCGCGCGCACGCCAGACCACTCGCTGACCCTGTTCGACAAGGGGTTCTATTCGCTTGGCCTGCTCCACGCTTGGCAAACCACCGGCTGCGAGCGGCACTGGTTGCTGCCGCTCAAAAAGGGCACGCAGTATGAGGTGGTGCGCAAGCTGGGGCGTCAGGATGTGCTGGTGCATCTCAAGACCAGTCCACAGGCACGCAAGAAGTGGCCGCAACTGCCGGACACGGTGGAAGCCCGTTTGCTGACCCGCAGCCTCAACGGCAAAGAGCGCCAAGTGTTGACCTCGATGGTCGACCCGATGCGTTTCCCGGGGGCTGACATCGTCGAGCTCTACAGCCATCGCTGGGAAATCGAGTTGGGCTATCGGGAGATGAAGCACAGCCTGCAACAACATC
>NZ_CDBR01000113.1 GCF_000819685.1 Aeromonas allosaccharophila
TGGAAGATACGCATAAAAAATCCGAAACCAAATCAACAGGTTTCGGATTTTTACACATCAGGAGGATCGGTCAATGGATCCTTAACTGATCGGCATTATCGGCAGGTGGCCCGCTTATTCTTCGCTGGCTGCAAGCCAGCTCCCTTCTCCCCCGGCGGGAGAAGGGCTGGGGATGAGGGGGATGAGTCACCCTGCAGAGAGAGGAAAAAAGAGGGGAGCCATGATGGCTCCCCTCTTTGCTATTTATCGCACTCTTTATCGAACTATGTATCGCACTATCGCTATTCGACTGGCCGCCGCGAGACGGGATGGCGAGTGGTCTCAGTGGTTGAGATTGACCCGCACTATCTCTTCCTCAACCGGCTGATTCTCATCACGAAACAGCCTCTTTAGCTCGCTCTTGCTCTTCATCACGATCTCGCCATCGCGGCCGATGTTCATGTGCTCCGGGTTGTCGAGGTGCATCGCTTGCCAGGCCATCACGGCTTGCAGCGATGTGGCCTTCTGCTCGTCGGTGAGGGGCTTGCCATCGGGCCACTTGCCCAGCTCGACTGCAGTCTTGAGCCGCTCGTACACCTCTTGTGGCATCTGCCTGATTGCTTGCAAAAACTCACCCTGTTGAAACGACATCCGGCCTTCTCCTTGCACATTGAGCCATGACGAATCGGGATCAGGCCGGCAGATCCTGGCGGACTACGCCAGCCATCTGCTCCATCACCCGCACTACCTGACAACTGTACCCGAACTCGTTGTCATACCATACGTAGAGCACGCAGTGATCCCCCTCGGCGATGGTCGCCTGGGAGTCAACGATGCCTGCATAACGGGAACCCACCATATCGGAGGAGACCAGCTCGGTGCTGGCGCTAAAGTCGATCTGGCGATGGAGCGCCGAGCTTAACGCCATCTGTTGCAGATAGGCGTTGAGGCTCTCCCGATCGGTAGCCTGCTCCAGCGACAGGTTGATAATTGCCAGCGAGACATTGGGGGTCGGCACCCGGATGGCGTTGCCGGTCAGCTTGCCCTTGAGCTCTGGCAGCGCCTTGGCCACCGCTTTGGCGGCGCCGGTGCTGGTCATCACCATGTTGAGGGCGGCGCTGCGACCACGGCGCTCTCCCTTGTGATAGTTGTCGATCAGGTTCTGATCGTTGGTGTAGGAGTGGACCGTCTCCACGTGGCCGTGGCGGATGCCGTACCGCTCCTGCATTACCTTGAGCACCGGAGTGATGGCATTGGTGGTGCAGGAGGCGGCGGAGATGATCCTGTCATCCGGCCCTATCACCTCATGGTTGACCCCGAACACCACGTTCTTCATCTCCCCCTTGCCGGGGGCGGTCAGCAGCACCTTGCCGGCACCGCGTGCCTTGAGGTGCTCGGAGAGGCCTGCCTCGTCACGCCAGACGCCGGTGTTGTCGACGATCAGCGCATCGTGGATGCCGTAGGCGGTGTAGTCGATATCGGCCGGGCTGTTTGCGTAGATCACCTGAATGAAGGTGCCGTTGGCGATGATGGCGCTGCGCTCCACATCCACTTCGATGGAGCCGTTGAAGGGGCCGTGCACCGAGTCGCGGCGTAGCAGGCTGGCGCGTTTCTCCAGATCCCCTTCACGACCGCCACGGACCACGATGGCACGCAGGCGCAGCGGATTGGCGGCGCCGGTACGCTCGATCAGCAGGCGGGCCAGCAGGCGGCCGATGCGGCCAAAACCGTAGAGCACCACGTCGGTGGCTTGCGGCATCTGGTTGCGGCCAAGGGCCGGTGCCAGTCTGGCTTGCAGATAGTCCTCGATCCCCGCCTCATCCTGATGATCCTGCCAGTAGCCGACCGCCAGTTTGCCAAGGTCAACCTCGGCGGCGGTGGGTTTGAGGGCAACGATGGTCTGGAGCAGGGGGAAGCTTTGCTGGATGGGGAGGGGAGCGCCCTGGTGGCGGCGGACGACCCGGTGGGCCTTGAGGATATCGATGGTGGAGGCGTTTTGCAGCGGGCGGCCGTAGAGGGTGATCTCGACCCCTTGTTGTCGGTAGAGGCGACCAATCAAGGGCTGCATGGCTTCGGCGAGCTCCTGGCTCTCCTGCCACGCTTGCAAGTAGTGCTCGTGGGTCATTGACCAGATCCTTTATTTCACGTTGTTGGTGTAAATAGAAAATTCGTCGAATGCAGATCAGTGTAGGGGTGTATATTTCGTTATATTATTCTGCAATCGCGGCCTTATATGGCGCGCGCATTGTAATGGATATGTAACCGGTTTGCTAGCCGTAGGTGGCCACTCGAGGCTCCCGTTGTTACCAACTGCGTTATCAACAAGATGTGAGCCATGGCCAATTTCCCCCTGCGACAGACTTTCATCATGCTTTCCGTCGGCCTTGTCGTGGCGGGCTGCAATGACGACCGGATCCACAATATTTGCAGCAACCATCCCGAGCTCTGTCAGGATCTGGTAGACGATGGCTGGTGCCGCTACGAGCGTACCGACATCATTCGCAGCCGCTTCTACCTCAAGGAGGAGGGGACGGATCGGCGCAAGTACGAGCTGATGCGCAACCTTGAGCGCTATCTCAAGTGTGCCGAGCGCTCCACCAACATCGAGTACAAGAATGCCCGCGAGCAGAAGAGCCCGCGGGTGGAGGGGATGCTGGCGGCCGGGGATCAGCTGGCCCAGCTCGATGTGGCCACCCGCAACTCGCAAGATCCCTATCTGCTGCTCTGGCACTGGACCAACAACACTAACGAGCTGGCCCGCCAGCAGTTTATGGCGCTGGAAGGTTCCAAGGTGCTCGACGAGCCGGAGCTGCAACTGGCGCTCGGCGGTATCTACGCCAAGAGTGACCCCGAGAAGGCCATCGCCACCCTGCAGCGCGGCCTCTCCCTCTATCGGGAGGGAGAGCAGGTCAACAGTCGCATGCTCACCTCTCTCAGCACCCTCTACATGGGTCAGAAGCAGTACGGGCTGGCCTATTTGTGGGGCAAGGTGAGCGAGTCGTTTCAGGATGCGCCAGAGGTCTCTGCCAAGCGTTTTGGCATCTATCACTCCCTGAGCAAGACCGAGCAGGATGGCTACGATGTGCGGGCTGCCGAGATTGTCGAGCAGCTCAAGCATGGCAACTACCGGCCCTGATGCAGTGATGACGACGCTCTCCCCGGCCAGCTGCTGGCCCAATCCGTTCGATCTCTCTTTCGTTCATGGCGAGGTAATCACCGATGGCCGCACCCTGGAGCGGCTCACGGTGCGTGCCGTGGTGCCCCGAGGCGACGAGCTGCTGCTGGTGCACTCCCGGGTCAACGGCGATCTGATGTTCCCCGGTGGCGGCGTTGAAGCGGGGGAGAGCCACCATGTGGCGCTGGCCCGAGAGCTGCTGGAAGAGTGCGGTGCCGAACTGGTGGAAGTAGGGGCTCTGCTTGGCGAGACCCGTGAATACCGCGCCGCTCGCGAGCCGGGGTTTGATGCCTACTGCATCCGCTCGCTCTACTACTTGTGCCGGATTGGCGATCAGCTGGTGGCCCCGCAGCCGCAGCCCTACGAGATCCGCCTCGGCTTCATGCCCGGCTGGTTTGCCCTCGACGAGGCGCTGCAGACCAACAAGACCCAGTTGGCGGGGCCCTGTCCCCAATGGACGGCGCGGGAGACCCGGGTGCTGGCCCAGCTGCAACGCTGGCATCAGCAGGGGATCTTCGATAACGGCTGCTGAGCACATCAAGCAGTAGCGGTCAGGGATATCTACAAAAAGAGCGCCAAAAGGCGCTCTTTTTTAATTGCAATGGAGGCGGTTACTTGACCTCTCTGTCGTGCGAGGTTATTTGACCTCTTCGCCTTTGGCTTGCAGATCCGCATGGTAGGAGGAGCGAACGAAAGGACCGCAGGCTGCGTGGGTAAAGCCCAGCGCCATGGCGACATCTTTCAGCTCGTCAAACTCTGCAGGCGGCACGTAGCGCTTCACCGGCAGGTGGTGGCGGCTCGGCTGCAGATACTGACCCAGGGTCAGCATGTTGACGCCGTGGGCGCGCAGATCTTTCAGCACCTCGACGATCTCTTCGTTGGTTTCGCCAAGACCCATCATGACACCGGATTTGGTCGGTACATGGGGGTGCATCTCCTTGATGCGGCGCAGCAGCTCCAGCGACCACTTGTAGTCGGCACCCGGGCGGGCGACGCGATACATGCGCGGCGCGGTTTCCAGGTTGTGGTTGAAGACGTCCGGCGGGGTGTCGCGGAATACCTCAAGGGCCTGCTCCATCCGGCCACGGAAGTCCGGGGTCAGGATCTCGATGCGGGTCTGCGGGCTGTGCTCGCGGATCTGCTTGATACAGTCGGCGAAGTGCTGGGCACCGCCGTCGCGCAGGTCATCGCGGTCCACCGAGGTGATCACCACGTATTTGAGCCCCATCTCCTTGATGGTGAGTGCCAGTTTCTTCGGCTCTTCCGGATCGAGCGCCAGCGGGCGGCCGTGGGCCACGTCGCAGAAGGGGCAGCGGCGGGTGCATATGGCGCCCATGATCATAAAGGTGGCGGTGCCGTGGTTGAAGCACTCCGCCAGGTTGGGGCAGGAGGCCTCTTCACAGACAGAGTGCAGCTTGTTCTTGCGCAAGGTGCTCTTGATGTGTTCGATCTTCTGGCTGGAGGGGGGCAGCTTGATCCGCATCCAGTCCGGCTTGCGAAGGAGTTCTTCGTTGGGATCCGGCATGAATTTCACCGGGATCAGGGCCATCTTGTCGCCATCGCGCAGCTTGACGCCCGGCTCCATACGAACGGGTTTGCTCATGATTCACTCTCGGTGTTTGTTATTGTCTGGTTGGTAGCCATCAGGGTCTGCTCGGAGCCCTCATGGTTGCACGGCATGGGGTTGCTCATGCTGCTTCTTCGGTATTGATGATCGTTTGATAGCCAATCAGGTTGGCCAGTTCGGCCACCAGAATGGATTGCGCCTCGGCCACGCTTTGCGGGCCGCCCAAGGCGCTGGTCTGGGTCATGGCCATGCCCGCATAGCCGCACGGATTGATGTGCAGGAAGGGGGTCATGTCCATGTTGATGTTGAGGGCCAGCCCGTGGAACGAGCACCCCTTGCGGATGCGCAGCCCCAGCGAGGCCAGTTTGGCCTCCATGCCGAGATCATTTTTCACATAGACCCCGGGGGCATCGGCCTTGGCATAGGCCTGGATATCGCTCTTGGCGAGGGTGTTGATGATGGCTGTCTCCAGTGCGGTCACCAGCTCGCGTACCGAGAATTTGCAGCGGCGGACATCCACCAGTACGTAGAGCACCAGCTGGCCCGGGCCGTGATAGGTTACCTGACCGCCGCGATCGCTCTGCACCACCGGGATATTGCCCGGATTGAGCAGGTGTTCGGCCTTGCCGGCCTGACCCTGGGTGTAGACGGGATCGTGCTCGACCACCCAGAACTCGTCCGGGGTGTCGGGGGTGCGGTTGTCGGTGAAGGCTTTCATGGCGTCCCATACCGGCTGGTAGGGGCGGCGACCCAGCTGCCTGACAATCAGGCTGGACTGGGCGGGGATCTGGGATGACATGGCGTCCTCGCGGCGTGCTGCGGCCAAAAACAGTCGCCCCGCAGAACGGGGCGAGAGAGAAATTACAGTACGTATTTCACCAGCTCGATCTTGCCAAGGGCGTGGTACATCGCTTCGATGTGCTCTTTGCTCTGGGCCGTCACGGTCACGCGGACCGAGTGGTAGTTGCCCTTGGAGCTGGGCTGGACTGTCGGGCTATAGGTGCCGGGGGCGTGCTGCTGCAGCACTTCAACCACCCTTTCCGGCAGTGCCGGGTCGGCAACGCCGAGCACCTTGAACGGGAATTTGCAGGGAAACTCCAGCAGTTCATCAAACTTGGTATTCATTTACTCACCTTTTGCGTCATCAACGGGATGACTTCATCTTGGATGGCTAGTGGCCGATGGCCCGTGAAGGCCGCCATTTCAAGTCTATATGGGCACGGCTCATAACTATATGGGCGCTGCCCGAACCGGGATCAAGGCCAGGATCGGTCAGACAAGGATGGAAGTGCTGCTTTTTACCACAAATCAGGGTAAGGCGGAACCTGCAGTTTACAGGGTTATTCACTGCCTTTGCCGGTCACAGACAGCAGCGGCGCCTGTTGGCGCCGCTGTTTGGTGAGGATTGTGCGTCGGATTACTTGAACCAGCTGGTGACCAGCAGTACCAGGTAGTCCCACAGACGGCTCATCAAGCCACCTTCCTGCACCTCTTCCAGGGCAACCAGCGGCACCTGCTTGATCTCTTTGTCGCCCTGCTTCAGGAACACGGTACCGACGCGCTGACCCTTGGCCAGCGGCGCTTTCAGCTCGCTGTCGAGCTGGAAGTCAGCCTTCAGGTTGTTGCCCTGACCGCGGGTGACCAGTACGGAGACATCTTTGTCGACGCCCAGTTTCACTTCAGACTTGTCGCCCATCCAGATCTTCTGGGTGACCAGCTCGGTGCCAGCCTTGTACGGGGTCAGGCTCTGGAAGAAGCGGAAGCCGTAGGTGAGCAGTTTTTTGCTCTCGGCGGCGCGGGAACCTTCGCTGCTGGCGCCCAGCACCACGGCGATCAGGCGCATGCCTTCGTTGTTGGTGGCAGAGGAGACCAGGTTATAGCCGACCTGGCTGACGTGGCCGGTCTTGATGCCATCCACTTGCAGGGATTGATCCCACAGCAGGCGGTTACGGTTGTGCTGGGTGATGCCGTTGAACACGAAGGATTTCTGGGAGTAGATCTTGTACTCCTCCGGCAGGTCGCGGATCAGCGCCTGACCCAGACGAGCCATGTCGTGAGCGGTACTGTAGTGACCTTCCGCATCCAGACCGTGCGGGTTCATGAAGTGGCTGTCATTCATGCCGAGCTTGGCGGCCCAGCTGTTCATCAGGCTGGCGAAGGAGTCGGTGCTGCCTGCCAGGAATTCGGCCATTGCGACGCAGGCGTCGTTGCCAGACTGGATGATGATGCCCTTGTTCAGGTCATCGACGGAGACCTGCTTGCCCACCTCGATAAACATCTTGGAGGAGTCGGAGTAGTTCTTGGACCAGGCGTTCTGGCTGATGGTCACCATGTCGGTGCGCTTGATGTTCCCCTTCAGCAGCTCCTGGCCGATGATGTAGGAAGTCATCATCTTGGTCAGACTGGCGGGCGGCAGACGCTCTTCGGCGTTCTGCTCGGCCAGCACCTGACCGGAGTAGTAGTCGATCAGAATATGGGCCTTGGCGGAGATCTCCGGCGCGGCGGGTACCACCATGGGCATGGCATTCGGGGTCGGTGTCGGCACCGGCGTATTGGCCTGGGCGGTTACGCTGATCAGTGAGGCCAGAAGAACTGAACGGGCAAATTTGGACATCTTGAAATTCCTGCGAGCCAGATGGGGATAAAATGCGGGCCTAACTATACCAGATGCGCCCGCAGGTTATAGCCCGACATGGCGATCAGAACTGGTTTTTTATCCATCACTCCCTGTCATCACGCCATAAAACGACGTGATGACAGTGAGTAAGCGGTTAGTCACATCCGCGGCAAAAGGGGGCGTTCAGGGCACGATAAAGGCCTGTTCCAGCCCGCCCTGACGAACTTTTTCCAGCACACTTGCCTGCTGGTCGGCGGCGACCGGGCCAATCAGCACCCGGAAAATGGCACCATGGGCATCGACCCGGTAGGGCACGCCGTAACGCAGGGTCATCACCTTGCCCATCGCCTCGGCCCGCTCCCGGGAGCCGCTGGCCAATACCTGGATCATCTTGCCATCACCACTGCTGGCGGGCGCTGCAGCCTTGGCTGGCGCTGGTTTGACCGGTGCCGCTTGGGCGGGCTTGGCCGTTGGCGCCTTGACGGGCGCAGGCGCGGGGTCGGCGGCGGGAGTGGCCATCGCCAGCGCGGTCGGTTCACCCAGGAAGCCATCTTGTGACAGGGTGTTGGAGGCTGCTGCGGCCGGGGTGGTCGGGGTCATCTCGATGGGCTTCATCGGCTCCATGATCACCATCTGATCCGGGGTGTCGTTGATCAGCTCCAGCCGTACTCGCGCTTCACCGCTATCGACCATCTCCAGCTGCTTTGCGGCCGCGTAGGAGAGATCGATCAGGTTAGGGCTGTTGAACGGGCCGCGATCGTTGACCCGCACGATCGTCTCCAGCCCGTTGTCCAGATTGGTGACCCGCACATAGCTCGGGATCGGCAGGTTGCGGTGGGCGGCACTGAACAGCTTGCTGTCCAGAACATCGCCGTTGGCGGTCTTCTGGCCGTCCAGATCCGGCGACAGCCAGCTGGCGGTGCCCTCTTCGCTGTAGTGCTTGATATCGCGCCACACCTCGTTTTTCTGCTTGCCGATCCAGTAGTCCCGGTTGCCGCTGGCACTCAGGGGCTCGGGGCGCGGAATGGCGCCGGTGGCTTGCGGGATCTCGATAACGGGTGGCTTGCTGACCGGTGCTTGCGGCTCGACGGGGGCGGACTGTTCCGGCTGGCTGCTACAGGCGGCCAGCAACAAGCTCAGGCTGAGCGGGAGGAGTTTGTGACGAAGATGCATACGCTTCCTGAATGGCTTGGCTAAGTTGATACACCGCCATCGCATAGAGTGGGCTGCGATTGTAGCGGGTGATCACATAAAAGTTATGCCGTGCGACCCAGTATTCCGGTCCATCGGCTTGGGCAAACGCCAGTAACTTGACCGGCGTCTGTGGGGCCAGCGGCGTGGCGAGCTCAATCCCTGCCGCCGCCAGTTCTGACCACTGTTGTGTAAGCTCGGGCTCAGATCTCAGAAAAGGTTCGACTGCCATCAGCCCGATCTGGGCCGGTTCCACCACGGATTCGCCCCAGCGCCACTGGTGGCTGGCAAAATAGTTGGCCACGCTGCCGATGGCATCGACCGGGTTGGCAAACAGATCCCGTTTGCCATCGCCGTCAAAATCGACGGCGTAGTGGCGGTAGCTGGAGGGCATGAACTGCCCCATTCCCATGGCGCCGGCATAGGAGCCCTTGAGGCGCTCCAGCGACCAGCCCTCTTCCCTTGCCAGCAACACCAGCTGGGCGAACTCCTTGGCAAAGAAGTCGCTGCGTTCGGGGTAGTGAAACCCCAGGGTGTAGAGGCTATCGAGCACCGGATGACGGCCCATCTGGCGACCATAGAAGGTCTCGACCCCGATGATGGCCACGATGAGCGAGGCGGGCACCCGATAGGTCTGCTCGGCGCGGGCCAGCACCGCCGCATGCTGCTGCCAGAACTGCTGCCCGTCACGGATGCGATCAGGGGTAACGAACAGCGGCCGGTAGCGATGCCAGGGTTTGGCTTCCCACGGCTTGCTGATGGTGTCGAGTACCTCCTGCCGTAGCTGGGCGCGGGCGACGGCGGCCTGCAACGCCGCCAGCGGCACCTGTTGCTGCTCGGCGAGCAGGGCCAAGCGATCCGGCGCCACGGCAGCGGTCGCCATCGAGGCGGCGAGAGAGAGCAGCAATCCAACCCGTCTCATCAGGCGAGCAGTCTTCTATGAGTCTGGATGGACATCAGTATGCCAAAGCCGGCCATCAGGGTCACCATGGAGGTACCGCCATAACTCACCAGCGGCAGGGGAACACCCACCACCGGCAAGATGCCGCTCACCATGCCCATGTTAACGAACACATAGACGAAGAAGGTGAGGGTGATGGCGCCACCCAGCAGTCGCTCGAAGCTGTTCTGGGCCTGCATCGAGATAAACAGGCAGCGGCTGATGACGTAGAGGTAGAGCACCAGCAGCAGGGCAACCCCCACCAGCCCGAACTCCTCGCTAAATACCGCGAAGATGAAGTCGGTGTGGCGTTCGGGCAGAAACTCCAGCTGGGACTGGGTCCCTTGCAGCCACCCCTTGCCAAAGACGCCGCCGGAGCCGATGGCAATCTTGGACTGGATGATGTGATAGCCACGGCCGAGCGGGTCTTTCTCCGGGTCGAGCAGCATCAGCACCCGCTGGCGCTGGTAGTCGTGCATCAGGAAGAACCAGAGCACCGGCATAAAGGCGACCATCAACATGACCGCCAAGCCGATCAGCCACCAGCTGAGTCCCGCCAGAAAGATGACGAAGAAGCCGGAGGCCGCCACCAGAATGGAGGTGCCAAGGTCGGGCTGGGCGGCGATCAGCAGGGTAGGCAGCAGCACCATGATGAGGGCGATCACCACATGGCTGAACTTGGGGGGCAGCGAGTGGCGACTGAGCCAGGCGGCCACCATGATCGGCATGGAGAGCTTCATCACCTCGGAGGGCTGGAACTTCATAAAGCCGAGATCGAGCCAGCGCTGGGCCCCCTTGCCGATGTGGCCGAACACGTCCACCGCAATCAGCATCAGCACCACCACGGCGAACAGCGGCACCGACCAGCGGGCGTAGAGGGAGGGCGGCAGCTGGGCCATGCCAATCATCAGGGCAAAGGCGAGGCCGCCGCGCACCAGCTGGCGCACGATGGAGTCGATATCCTGACCTGAGGCGGAGTAGAGCACCACCATGGAGAGGGTCATCACGGCCAGCAGACCGAGCAGCAGGGGCAAGTCGATATGCAGCTTGTACCAGATACTCTGCTGGCGAGCTGAATTACTCATGGGGGGCGACCTCACTCGGTTGGGACGGCTTTTCCGGTGCCGGTGGCAGTTGCGGATCAGGGGGCAGCAGATAGGCATCCAGCATCTGGCGTGCAATGGGCGATGCCGCCCGGCCACCACCACCACCGATGGAGTTTTCCAGCACCAGTGCTACCACCGCTTTTGGCGCCTCAAAGGGGGCGTAAGCGACGAACAGGGCGTTATCGCGATGCTCCGCCTTGACGGTTTTGATGTTATAGACCTGGTTTTCCTTCATGTTGACCACTTGGGCTGTGCCAGATTTGCCACCGGAGGTATAGGGGGCATTGGCAAAGGCGTGGCGACCACTCCCTTCCTTGCCTTGGTTCACCCGCCACATCCCCTCCTGCGCCACTTTCCAGTAACTATCGCTCTTGAGCTTGAGGGCGATATTGGGGTTGATGGGGGCATCGACCACCCCCGCCTGGGAGGCGGTGCTCTTGAGCAGGTGCGGGGTCACGTCGTGGCCGTTCTGGGTCAGGATACTGATCGCCTTGGCCAGCTGGAGCGGGGTGGCGCTCCAGTAGCCCTGACCGATACCGACAGAGATGGTGTCACCCTGATACCAGGGTTGGCGCCAGCGGGCCATCTTCCAGTCGCGAGACGGCATGACCCCCTTGGTCTCTTCATAGAGATCGACGCCGGTGTACTGACCGAAGCCGAACTTGGTCATGTAGTTGTGGATCTTGTCGATGCCGACCCGATAGGCGAGATCGTAGAAGTAGGTATCTGCCGAGACCTCAATGGCGCGATAGACATCGAGCCAACCGTGGCCCCACTTGCGCCAGTCGCGGAACTTCTTGGTGGTGCCGGGAATGGAGAAGCTCGGGCCACCAAAATAGCGGTAGCCGGGAGTGATAGCCCCCTCGTTAAGACCCATGATGGACATCATGGGTTTGACGGTGGAGGCGGGGGCATAGATGCCCTGAGTGGTGCGGTTCACCAGCGGCCGCGCCGGATCGTTGAGCAGCGCCGAGTAGTTGGCGCTGGAGATGCCGGTCACGAACAGGTTGGGGTCGTAGCTCGGGCTCGACTCCAGGGCCAGGATGGCGCCGGTTCTCGGGTCCATCATCACGATGGCACCGCGCTGGCCGGCCAGCAGTTGCTGGGCCTTGAGCTGCATCCGGACGTCGATATTGAGGTAGATATCCTGGCCGGGAATGGGCGGCTGGAACTTGAGGGTGCGGACAATCCGGCCGCGGTTGTTCACCTCGACCTCCTGATAGCCCGCCACGCCGTGCAGCTGATCCTCGTAATACTTCTCCACCCCCTGCTTGCCGATATCCTTGGTGGCCGCGTAGTTGGCGAGTTTTTCTTCTTTGTCGAGGCGTTCCACATCGCGGGTGTTGATCTTGGCCACATAGCCCAGCGCATGGGTGAGGGTGTCACCAAACGGGTAGTAGCGCTTCAGGTAAGCCTCGATGCTGGCGCCCGGGTAGTTGTGCTGGTTGACCGAGAAGAGGGCCACCTGATACTCGGTCAGCTTCTCGTAGAGGGCGACCGGCTTGAAGCGACGCTGGCGCTTCACTTCGGCGAGGAACTTCTCCTTGGTGCCTTCCGGCAGCCCCAGCAGGGTGATCAGCTGGTCGGCGGTTTTTTCGAGATCCGTGGTCTCTTCCGGTACGATTTCCAGACTGTAGACTGGGCGGTTTTCCGCCAGCAGTACGCCGTTGGCGTCATAGATCAGGCCCCGTGGCGGCGCCACCGGGACTACACGGATGCGGTTGGAGTTGGATCGAGTCTGGTAGGTGTCGTAGGACTCGACCTGCAGATAATAGAGATTGCCCAGCAGCACCAGCATCAGCACGACGATGCCGATGTAGGCTACCAGGGTGCGCCGGAAGAACAGATTGCCCTCGGCACTGTGATCGCGCATTTCGATGCGTTGTTTCAGCATGCCTTTACCTCAAGACCCTTGGGGGCAATAACAGCAGGAACTGCATTGTTCACTCTCTGTGATACGGGTGATTTGTAGTGATGCTCCAGGCCCGATAGAGGCTCTCGGCCACCAGTACCCGCACCAGCGGATGGGGCAGGGTGAGCGGTGACAGCGACCAGCTCTGTTCGGCGGCAGCCTTGCACTCGGGGGACAAGCCTTCCGGCCCGCCGACCAGCAGGGCGACATCGCGGCCATCGTGTTTCCACGCTTCCAGCTGGGTAGCCAGCTGCTCGGTAGTCCAGGGTTTGCCCGGAATATCGAGGGTGACGATACGCGAGCGGCCTGCGGCCGCCAGCATGGCTTCCCCTTCCTTCTGCAGGATGCGGGGAATGTCGGCATTTTTGCCGCGTTTGCCGGCGCCAATCTCGACGAGTTCAAACGGCATGTCTTTCGGGAAACGGCGACGATACTCTTCGAAGCCATGCTCTACCCAGGCGGGCATCTTGGTGCCCACCGCAATCAACTGGATCTTCATGGTCGTTACACTTGTGCTCTTATTGCGTATTCACTTGAGCGGCACCGCTCCACAGCTTTTCCAGTTGGTAGAAGTCACGATGTTCATCCTGCATCACATGCACGATCACCGAGCCCATATCTACCAATACCCATTCACCGCTCAGTTGCCCTTCCACGCTCAGCAGATCGAGACCCGCGTGGCGGGCCTCGCTGGCCAGATGGTGGGCAATGGCGCTGACGTGACGACTGGAGTTGCCGGAACAGACGATCATGGTGTCAGTAATGCTGGATTTGCCGCGTACATCGAGGGTGATGATGTCGCGGCCTTTCATGTCATCGATCTTGTCGATGATAAAGGCATGCAGTTCTTGGCCTTGCAATGAGTCTCTCCTCTGTTCCGGCGCGCAGCGTTTGCGTCAGGGCGGCGGATTATATCATGGTCACTCCCGTTTCCCATCGGGTGGGGCGGGATTACGACAGGGGCTAGCGGCGATTGGCGCGGTAGAGCCCCTGTTGATCAATATAGTGCGCAACCGACTCGGGCAAGAGGTAGCGGGTGTCTTGCCCCGCATCCAGCAGGGCCCGCAGCCGGGTGGCTGACAGTTCGATGGGCTGGTTGTCCGCCAGCCAGATATGGCCGGCCAGACGCTGGTGCAGCGCGCTGGCGTCAGTGGTGTGATGGCGCGCCAGCAGCAGCGCTACTTCGGCCGGATACTCCGGTTGCCAGCCCGGCCGCACGCTCACCACCAGATGGGCATAGTCGAGCAGCTCCTGCCAGCGGTGCCAGCTTGGCAGGCTCAGCAGGGAATCCATCCCCATCAGAAAACAGAGCGGCGTATCGGGCAGTTCATGACGCAGCTCGATCAGGGTATCGATGGTGTAAGAGGGTTTATCCCGCATCAGCTCCCGCTCATCCACCACAAAGTGGTGGTTCTCCGCCGCCGCCAGTCTGACCATGGCGAGGCGCTGTTCGCTGGAGCAGAACGGATTGGCGCGGTGGGGCGGGATATGGTTCGGGATCAGCCGCATCTCGGCCAGCCCGAGGGCATCGCGCGCCTCGATGGCCGGGCGCAGATGCCCGATATGGATGGGGTCGAAGGTGCCCCCTAGCAGGCCAATGGGCGCCTTCAGCACGGGCTGTTCTCCATCACCAGCGGCAGCGGGGTGCCATCACGAAAGCCGAGGGCAATGGTCTGCAGCATCAGCCACGCCTGTTCGGTATCGAAGCGGCGCTGGGCATCGTCCAGCTGGGCCATCAGTTGCCACAGTTGCTGCAACTTGGCAAACGGCAGGCGGGTCAGTGCTTGCTGAATGAGCTGCTGGCGGCTCTGCCAGATGCGCAGGCGGCTGAAGTGCTCACCCAGCGGCTGGCCGTTGCGCATCGCCAGCGACAGCTCGGTTAGCTGTTCCAGCTCGCGGCAGAGGGTCCAGGCCAGCATCCCTGGCTCGGTGCCTTCGGCCCGCAGGGCGGCCAGAATGCGCTGGGCCCGGTTCACCTTGCCCTCCAGCAGGGTATCGACCAGCTGGAACGGGGTGAAGTGGGCGTGGCGGATAATGGTCTCTTGCAGATAGGTGACGCTGATGGGCTGGGGCGGCGAGAGCAGGGTCAGCTTCTCGATCTCCTGACTGGCGGCCAGCAGGTTGCCCTCGTAGGAGTGGCACATGAAGTTGATGGCATCCGGCAGCGCCTTGAGGCCGAAACGCGCAAAGCGGGCACTCATCCAGCGCGGGAAGAACTTGGGCTCCGGATGGTTGACCGGCACATAGGTGCCAATCTGGTAGAGCTTGTCGAACCAGGCTGCCTTTATCTGGGTCTGGTTGAGGCGACCGCCACTCAGCACCAGCAGCAGGTCGGGATGAAGCTGCTTGCCAATTTCGCTGATGCGGGCGGCCAGATCCTTGTCCACCTTGGCGGGCAGCTCCAGCTCGATGATCTGGCGGGCGGAGAAGAGGCTCATGGCCTGACAGGCATCGTAGACCTGATTCCAGTCCAGCCCCTGTTCCACCACGAAGGTGTGGCGTTCATCGAAACCCTGCTTGCGGGCGACCTGACGGATGGCATCGATGGCCTCCAGTCGCAACAGGGGCTCGTCGCCAAAAACGAGATAGCAGGGCCGAAGCCCTGCTTTGAGGTGGTCACCAAATTGTTCCGGGTAGATCCGCATCAGAAGCTGACCTGACTCAACTGCCGAATCACCTGATTGGCCGCCTGCTCCTGCATTTCGCGGTTGAGCTGCTCCTGCTCACGGGAGGAGGCGAGCGCTGCATCCGGCTTGTTGAGGAAGCTGCGGTTGAAGTTGATGGGGAAGACCTGAGTCGGCTTGCCCGGTACCGAGATGGTGAACTGGGTACCAAAGCCCAGCACATATTCGGTGTCCGTCCCCAGCGCGTTGACCGAGGCAACCTGACTGGTGCTGCCTACACCGCCCAGAGTGAGCACCGGAATGCCCTCCTTGTCGGCCAGGGTCACGCCAGAGGCTTTCAGACGGGTAGTAACCATCCGGTAGAAGTCGCTCTTGTTGTCGCCCACGACCTTCATGGTCATCAGCTCGCTCGGAATGCCGTTGCCGCGCATATGAAAGCCGCAGCCTTGCAGCAGCAGACCAGCCAGCACGATGGCCATCCAGCGGGTGAAGATGGTGCCCATAGAAAATCCTCTTTGCATTAAGGGAAAGCGGCGGGCGCAAGGCCCGCCGTTATCATCCGTTTGCTGTCACAGATTGGCAATGATCAGTTGGCAGCCAATTAGTTAGCGACAATGTTGAGCTGTCATGGGCCGGTACGTCGTTACCCATGAGTGGCCACACAGTCAGCCAAGGTCGCCAAATGGTATGACATCAGTTGGCAACCGATCAGTTAGCGACAATATTGAGCAGCTTGCCTGGTACATAGATCACCTTGCGCACGGTCAGCCCGTCGGTGAACTTCTGGACGGAGGCATCGGCCATCGCCAGCTTCTCGACGTCGGCCTGGCTGATCTCGGCTGGCACGGTCAGCTTGCCGCGCATCTTGCCGTTGATCTGTACCACCACCAGCTTCTCGGTTTCGACCATGGCCACTTCATCGGCCACCGGCCAGGCAGCGTGATCGATGTCATCGCCCTTGCCCAGCATCTTCCACAGCTCGAAGCCGATATGCGGGGTGATGGGGTAGAGCATGACTACCACAGCTTCCAGCGCTTCCTGCATCAGGGCGCGGTCCTGCTCGTCGTTGCCCAGCTTGGAGAGATTGTTCATCAGCTCCATGATGGCGGCGATGGCGGTGTTGAAGGTCTGACGGCGACCCACGTCATCGCTTACCTTGGCGATGGTCTTGTGCAGTTCACGGCGTACCGCTTTCTGCTCGTTGGTGAGAGCAGCTACATCGAGTGCGGCAACGGCGCCACCGGAAACGTGTTCGAAGGTGACGCGCCACAGGCGACGCAGGAAGCGCTGGGCACCCTCTACGCCGGAGTCGGACCACTCCAGCGTCATTTCTGCCGGAGAGGCGAACATCATGAACAGACGGACGGTATCGGCGCCGTAACGCTCGACCATCAGCTGCGGGTCGATGCCGTTGTTCTTGGACTTGGACATCTTGGTCATACCGGAGTGCATTACCTCACGGCCTTCGTTGTCGATGGCCTTGGTGATGCGACCCTTCTCGTCACGCTCTACCTTGACGTCGGTCGGGCTGACCCAGACGTTGCCGCCCTTCTCGTCTTTGTAGTAGAAGGCGTCAGCCAGCACCATGCCCTGGCAGAGCAGGCGCTTGAACGGCTCGTCGCTGTTGACCAGACCCGCGTCACGCAGCAGCTTGTGGAAGAAGCGGGCGTAGAGCAGGTGCATACAGGCGTGTTCGATACCGCCGATGTACTGATCCACCGGCAGCCAGTGGTTGGCAGCAGCCGGATCCAGCATGCCCTTGTCGTAGTCCGGGGAGCAGTAGCGCGCGTAGTACCAGGAGGACTCCATAAAGGTGTCGAAGGTATCGGTCTCGCGGAACGCTTCCTGACCGTTGTAAGTGGTCTTGGCCCACTCGGCGTCGGCCTTGATCGGGCTCTGGATACCATCCATCACCACATCTTCCGGCAGCAGCACCGGCAGTTGATCTTCCGGCGTCGGCACGACGGTGCCGTCAGCCAGGGTCAGCATCGGGATAGGGGCCCCCCAGTAACGCTGACGGGAGACACCCCAGTCACGCAGACGGAAGTTGACGGTGCGCTTGCCGTGGCCGAGCGCTTCCAGCTTGTTGGCGATGGCGTCAAAAGCGCCCTGGAAGTCGAGACCGTCAAACTCGCCGGAGTTGAACAGCACGCCCTTCTCGGTGTAAGCCGCTTCGCTCACGTCGACGTCGCCATCAACCGGTTTGATCACCGCCTTGATGTCGAGGCCATATTTGGTGGCGAATTCGAAGTCACGCTGATCGTGAGCCGGAACTGCCATCACGGCGCCGGTGCCGTAGTTCATCAGTACGAAGTTGGCGACCCAGACCGGTACCTTGCGGCCATCCAGCGGGTGAATGGCGTAGAGGCCGGTGGCCATGCCCTTCTTCTCCATGGTGGCCAGTTCGGCTTCGGCTACCTTGGTGTTTTTGCACTCTTCGATAAAGGCGGCCAGCTCCGGATTGTTCTGGGCTGCTTGCAGCGCCAGCGGGTGACCGGCAGCGATACCAACATAGGTGACGCCCATGAAGGTGTCCGGACGGGTGGTGTAGACCTCCAGCTGCTCAGCCTGACCCTCGATAGCGAAGCTGATGTTGACCCCTTCGGAGCGGCCAATCCAGTTGCGCTGCATGGTCTTGACCATCTCCGGCCAGCCTTCCAGATTGTCGATGTCGCTGAGCAGCTCTTCGGCGTAGTCGGTGATCTTGATGAACCACTGGGGGATCTCTTTCTGCTCCACCGGGGTGTCACAGCGCCAGCAGCAGTTGTCGACAACCTGCTCGTTGGCCAGCACTGTCATGTCGTTCGGGCACCAGTTGACGGAGGAGGTCTTCTTGTAGACCAGACCCTTCTCGTAGAGCTTGGTGAAGAACCACTGCTCCCAGCGGTAGTAATCCGGTTTGCAGGTGGCGACTTCACGATCCCAGTCATAACCCAGACCCAGCATCTTCAGCTGGTTCTTCATGTATTCGATGTTTTCGTAGGTCCAGGGCGCCGGTGCGGTATTGTTTTTGATCGCGGCGTTCTCGGCCGGCAGACCGAATGCATCCCAACCTATGGGTTGCAGCACGTTCTTGCCATTGAGGCGTTGATAACGGGAGATCACATCACCTATGGTGTAGTTACGAACGTGCCCCATGTGTAGTCGACCAGACGGATAGGGGAACATGGACAGGCAGTAGAACTTCTCCTTGTCTACCTTCTCCACGGCCTTGAAGGTTTTCTTGGCATCCCAGTGCTTTTGCACTGCTGGTTCGATTGATTGGGGAACGTATTGCTCTTGCATTGGTGACATCCGGATCTGTGAAATGAATAGATAAATCAGCTGGGAAATCGCAATAGAATACCCATATCCTGCGGCGGCAACAACCGCCAGCGTCCCTTGGGCCTTAAGCCGGGCCAGATCAGGGTTTAGTAGAGGAGTTAGAGCCATGGACAAACGTCAAAAAGGGTACGAAGCCTTCATTGCCGAGCTGCAAAAACAGTGGCAAGAGACTGAAGAGTTCCAGGGGGAGCGCCTCAACCGGATGATTGCCAAGGTGCAGGCCTATCTGGAGGCGGCCAGCGACCTGACTCAGGACGAACTGGCGCTGATCGCCGAGTACGTGAAGCGGGATCTGGGCAACTATGACGAGGGGCGCCATGACGATAGTGCGCAGGTGGAAGAGTCTGCCTTTATGCTGGCCCTCAAAGACACCGCCTGGTCCTGGCTGGCGGATGTGACCGACCGCGCCCAGGTGGAGTGGCGCGAGCTGGCCGACGAGCTGGAGCACAAGGGCGTCTATGAGGCGGGTGACTGGGTAGGGCTCGGGGTCATGGTGTGCGACCAGTGTGGCTGGCGCCATACCGTGCTGCATCCCCAGCAGCTCGATACTTGCCCCGAATGCGGCTGCGCCGAGTATCACCGCGAGCCGCTCTCGCCCTGAGTCATGCCATCAATGCGGACGAGATAACGAGCAAAAAGGCGCCATCAGGCGCCTTTTTCTTGCTTGCAGGTTTCGTCGGGACGTTTACTTGCCCGCGACGGAGAGGCCGCCAAAACGGATCTGCGGGGCGTAGAAGCCCTTGCCGTCGTTGTGGTGCAGGGTATCGCCAACCGCTTCCAGCTCGCCCAGCAGGCGGTAGAAGTTGCCTGCTACTGTGATGCCGCGCACCGGCTGCAGGCGAACTCCATCGCGACAGAGGAACCCTGACGCGCCAAAGGAGAAGTCGCCGCTCACCGCATCGGCACCCGAATGCAGGCCATCCAGCTTGACCAGCTCCAGATAGTCGCCGCTCTGCACCTCCGCTTCGCTGTGGGGGCCCGCGCCAAACACCAGATGGCGAGCGGTCACATCGAGGGCGCTGCGGGCACCGCGGGCGGCCGAGCCGTTGCTGGCGACGCCAAAGTGGCGGGCAGTAGCGCTGTTGTGGAGCAGGGTCTTCAGCTCCCCTTCGCCAATCAGCAGCAGATCCGAGCTGGCCGCCCCCTCGCCATCAAACGCCTTGATGTTCATGCCGCCCGGCATATAGACCCGGCTCTCCAGAGTAAGCCAGCGTGACGCTACGCTCTGGCCGACCTTGCTGCGCCAGGGGTTGATCCCCTGCTGGGCCCACTTGCCCGACAGCACACCCTGAAAGCAGCCAAACAGGCTGGCAAAGCAGTTTGTGCTGAAGATGACGCTGTAGCGACCGCTCGGCACCGCTTCACCGGGCAGTAGTCCATCGGCGATGGCGTAGATCTGCTCGATCAGGGCCTGGCTATCCAGCTCGTCGAAGCGACGGCCATACTGCCCCTGCGAGTGCATCGACTGGCGGCCATCCCGTTCCACCAGCGCCGAGGTGTAGCAGCCGACGCTGAACTCGCCGTGCTGGCAGAGGGTGCCCTGACTGTTGGCGAGCCAGAGCTGGCTCTCACCTTCGAAGAAGCTGTTGTAGGGGGCGCCGCTCACTTCGGGCATGGCCAGCATGTCTGATTCGAGGCGCAGGGCCAGGGCGATCTTCTCCTCAACCGGCGTGGTATCGGGCTGGTTGATCTCGGCGCAATCTGTGGTGATCCGGCTATTGGCCACCGAGATGCGCTGATCTGCATCCACCTTGGCAAAGCGGCTGGTATCGAGCGCATCCTGCAGCATGGCATCCAGCGCCAGCTCATCGAGGGATTCCGAGTAGGCGATGCCGACCCGACCCTCTTTTATCAGGCGAATACCGAGTTGCTGGCTGCTGGTGACCTTGTATTCACCGAGCTCGCCTTTGTCTGCCTTGAGGGAGAAGGCCTTCTCCTGATTGGCGATGATGTCTGCCTCGGCGCCGAGGTCGGCCACCTTGTCGAGCAGGCGGGTGAGCAGTTGATTCATGTCGATGGTGCTCATCAGGCGTTCCCTCCCACCAGAATATTGTCCACTTTCAGCGCCGGCTGGCCCACCGAGGTGGGGACCGAGCCCGAGACAGAGCCGCACATACCGGCGGCTAGCGCCAGATTGCTGCCCACCATGGAGATCTCTTTCAGCACCTGCGGGCCGGTACCGATCAGGGTGGCCGACTTGAGCGGTTTGGTGATTTTGCCGTGCTCGATGAGGTAGGCTTCCTGCACATTGAAGTTGAATTCACCGGTGCCGGGCTGTACCGAGCCGCCCCCCATCTTCTTGGCGTAGATGCCATGTTCGACGGTGGCCAGCATATCGTCGAGGCTGTGATTGCCCGGTTCGATATAGGTGTTGCGCATGCGCGAGGTGGGGGCGTACTTGTAGGATTCGCGCCGCCCCGAGCCGGTGCGGGCGTAGCCCGTTTTGAGGGCACCCATTCTGTCCACCAGAAAACCGGTCAGGACGCCGTCCTTGATGAGCTGGGTATGCTGGGTCGCCATCCCCTCGTCATCGACGTTGATGGAGCCCCAGGCATTGCCTTGCAGCCCTTCATCCACCGCATTGACCACCGGATTGGCGATAAGCTGGCCCATCTTGTCGTGGAACACCGACGCCTTCTTGGCCACCGAGGTGGTCTCCAGCAGATGACCGCACGCCTCGTGGAAAATGACGCCGCCAAAGCCGTTCTCCATGATGACCGGCAGGGTGCCGCTCGGGCAGGGAGCCGCGCCCAGTTTCACCAGTGCCTGACGGGTGGCGGTGAGGGCCAGCTCGCGCGGATCGATGCGATCGGCATGCTCCCAGCCCATCAGGGCGCCGGGGGCCTCGTAACCAACGCTCTGCTCGCTCCCTTCCATGGCGATGGTCTGGGCCATGATGCGGTTGTAGTGGCGGCGATCGGCCACTTGCACGCCTTCGCTGTTGAAGATCTCCACCTCCTGCTCCCAGCCCAGCACGTTGCCGGAGAACTGGCTCACCTTGCCGCTCTCGGTGCGGGCCGACGCATCCATGGCGTGCAGATAGGCGATCTTCTGCTCCAGCAGCTTGTCTGCCGAGAGCGGCAGCGCGACCGGGTTGCGATCGCTCAGGCGGGTGAAATCGAAGGCGGTGGCGGTCACCACGGGGTCGCGGCGGTCTTTGGCCGCCAGCAGGGTGACGATGCGCAGCAGCTCGTCGCGGCTGGCTTGGTTGGTGTAGCCGTAGAGCACCTTGTGGCCGTAACAGAGGCGCACACCGATGCCGAAATCGAGGCCACCGCTGATGTTCTCTATCTGGCTGGAGAGCAGGCTGAGCTGGCTGCGGCGCTTGCGCTCCACAAACAGCTCGGCAAAATCGGCACCCAGCGCCAGCGCGTGATCGAGCACGTCACGGGCAATGGCGGGGGCCAACAGGGAGAATGGGGTCATAGAATATCCTTTTCTGGTCTGTCCGTTTGCTTCCGACATCCGGCTCTGATTGTTATGGGATGTCGAGTCCATTGTTGCAGACCAGCACAAAAAAGTCGCTATAGCGTCATGCGATGATACCGATTGAGAAAATCGGTGCGATAACTGCGCCCGACGGCCAGGGCCAGGCGCTCAGGGTCGTTTTGCCAAAACGTGGGAAAGATCAGAGCAGGGCGTGGATTTCGCTCAGGATCTGCTCGACCCACTGCTCGATGCGCGGATCGGTCTGGTCATATTGGTTGGCATCATCGAGGGCCAGCCCGACGAAGTGACGGCCATCGTCGATCAGTGCCTTGGAGGCATCGAATTCGTACCCTTCGTTGGGCCAGTAGCCCACCAGCTTGACCCCTTTTGGCACCAGCTGATCGTGCAGCATGCCGAGGGCGTCCTGGAACCATTCGCCATAACCGAGCTGATCGCCGAGGCCAAATAGGGCCACGATGCGTCCCTCCAGATGGAGATCGGCGATATCTTCCCAGCGGGACTCCCAGTCCTCCTGCAGTTCGCCGAAATCCCAGGTGGAGATGCCGAGG
Source organism: Aeromonas allosaccharophila (assembly GCF_000819685.1). GTDB lineage: Bacteria > Pseudomonadota > Gammaproteobacteria > Enterobacterales > Aeromonadaceae > Aeromonas > Aeromonas allosaccharophila. The sequence continues at coordinate 22,434 of NZ_CDBR01000113.1, forward strand.
ATCAGGATCTCGTAATCCTCCATCCGGCGCAGGGAGACATCCTTGATATTGTGAATATCCACCAGCTCGGGGCCGATGAGGGCGCGGATCTTCTCGGCTGCCATCTCGGTGTAACAGGTGGTGGAACCGTAAAACAGACCAATCTTCATCGCTCTACTCTCTGTTGGCGCTTTCTCGCTTGCTGTTGGCGCGTTCTCACATGCTCGTGTGGGCTGCGCCATGTTGGCAACACGATGGGTAACGTAAGGGGAGGGCGCCAGTCTAGCAGATTGCCATTCGACCTTCACCGCCCGGCAAGGGGCGTGGCAAACGTGCCTTATCTTTCCAATGAAAGTGCCTTGTCTTTCCAAGGAGTTGGCGCGTTACAATGGGCCATCTTTCCCCTTATTGCAGCGCACCATGAGCAAGCCTGACCCACATCCCCTGATTGAACCCTTCCTCGACGCCCTCTGGCTGGAGCGGGGATTGTCTGACAACACGGTCAGCTCCTATCGCAGCGACCTGGAGAAGTTCTCCCTCTGGCTCGACGAGCAGGGGAGCTCGCTGCTGCTGGCGGGGATGGACGAGATCCAGCACTACCTCGCCTGGCGGGTCGATCACCAGTTTGCGGCCAGCAGCACCGCCCGCTTCTTGTCGGCCCTGCGCCGTTTTTACCAGTATCTCAACCGCGAGAAGCTGCGCAGCGATGATCCGACCGTGCTGCTGGAGGGGCCCAAGCTGCCGAAAAAACTCCCCTCAGATTTAAGCGAAACGGAAGTGGAAGCTCTGCTGAGTGCGCCGCTGGTGGATGACCCGCTGGAGCTGCGGGACAAGGCGATGCTGGAGCTGCTCTACGCCACCGGGCTGCGGGTTTCCGAGCTGGTGGGGCTCACCGCCGAGCATGTCAGCCTGCGTCAGGGGCTGGTGCGGGTAGTGGGCAAGGGCAACAAGGAGCGGCTGGTGCCGATGGGCGAGGAGGCGATGCACTGGCTGGAGCGTTACTACCGGGAGGCCCGCACCCTGCTGCTGGGGGGCACCAGCTCTGACGTGGTGTTCCCCTCCAAGCAGGCCCGTATGATGACCCGCCAGACCTTCTGGCACCGCATCAAGCTCTACGCGCAGCGGGCCGGGATCAACGGCGAGCTCTCCCCCCATACCTTGCGCCACGCCTTTGCCACCCATCTGCTCAACCACGGCGCTGACTTGCGGGTGGTGCAGATGCTGCTGGGCCATGCGGATCTATCCACCACCCAGATCTACACCCATGTGGCCAACGAGCGACTCAAGGCGCTGCACGGTGAGCACCACCCGAGAGCCTGAGTGCAGTGCCTCTCAAAAACAAAAAACCGCCAGCAGGCGGTTTTTTTGGCATTACACGACAGGAAGTGGCGTTTATTTCCCCTGTTGGGATTTCAGCAGATCACGGATCTCGGTCAGCAGCTCCTGATCCTTGGTCGGGCCTGCCGGGGCGGCGGCTTCCTCTTCCTGTTTCTTCTTGAGGGTGTTGATGGCCTTCAGTCCCATGAAGATGGCAAAAGAGATGATCAGAAAGTCGATGATGGTCTGGATGAATTTGCCATAGGCGATGACCACGGCCGGAGTGCTGCCCTCTGCGGCCTTCAGGGTGACCGCCAGGTCGCTGAAGTCCACGCCGCCGAGGATCAGGCCGATGGGCGGCATGATCACGTCACCGACGAAGGAGGAGACAATCTTGCCGAAGGCGGCACCGATGATGATACCGACCGCCATGTCGATGACGTTGCCGCGGGCGGCAAAGGCTTTGAACTCTTGAATCAGACTCATTATTTCCTCCGAAATTAAACAAGATAGCGCGTTGATGCCCCTTGCCAAAGGGCGAACTCTTGTCAGGAAAAACAGAGGCGAAGCCGCGTTATTCCTGTCGTCCTGACTAGCTTGCGGGCGTTATGAGTCCTTGGCAATCGGAGGGAATCATTTTTTTGGTACAAAGTGATATTAATTTTTTGGTAAGTAGCAGGTTGAATAATGAGCTGTGCTGCTGTAGTTTGCTTGGTCGATTCATTCATACCACGTGAGTAAACAAGTGAAGTATTTACTACTGGGAATGATGCTTTTGTGCACATTTGCTGCCAGAGCGGGGATGGATACCCAAGCCTTGAAACAGACCATCACGGCCCGGCTGGGGGTGCCCGTCTATCTGGTTGAACCGACCCCGATTGCGGGGTTGTATATGCTGGGCACCTCCCAGGGGGTGCTCTACAGCGATGCCAAAGGGGACTATGTGGTGCAGGGGATCATGCTGGATATGACCCGTGACATGAAGAACCTGACCATCTCTGGCATGCGTGAGCAGCGCCGACTGGGCCTGGCTCAGGTGGCCCATACTCCCATTGTGCTCAAGGCCCGGGATGAGCGTCACCGGGTGGCGCTGTTTCTCGGCGAACAGGATGCGGCACGCCGTCAGCTCTCCGCCACACTGCAACAGTTGCAGGCCTCCGGCGTGAGCGTCGAGATCTATCCCGTCATTGATCATGCCGAACGGGCGGCAGACTGGTGCAGCGACCCCCTGCTGCAAAATGATCCGTTAAAAGCCTATTTGCCTCAAACGGCATGTAGTGAGACCCTTATCCAAAATATTGGCCTGAGCCAATGGTTGGGGGTCAAGGTACTGCCGGCCTGGGTCTCCTCTGACGGGGATCTGGTGCGCGGGTATCAGAGCCCCGAACAGCTGCTCAAGATACTGGATCATATTGATGTCCCTGCAAATCCGTCGTCGTCCGCGAGTTGATGATTCCCATCTGCCTGCCACCCTGCATCCCCTGCTTCGCCAAATCTTCGCCAGCCGTGGCGTAGACGATCCCGCCCTGCTGGAGCGCAGCGCCAGCCAGCTGTTGCCGCCCCAGCGCCTCTATGGCATGGAGCAGGCGGTGCCGCTGCTGGCGGATGCCCTGACTGCCCAGAAACGGATCCTCATCGTCGGTGACTTCGATTGCGACGGTGCCACCAGCTCGGCCCTGTGCGTGCTGGCGCTGCGCGCCATGGGCGGTCGCCACATCGATTTTCTGGTGCCCAACCGCTTCGAGTTCGGCTACGGCCTCACCCCCGAAATTGTCGAGCTGGCGGTGGCCCGTGGCGCCGAGTTCCTGATCACGGTGGATAACGGTATCTCCAGCATCGCCGGGGTGGCGGCGGCCAAGGCGGCGGGCATGCAGGTACTGGTTACCGATCACCATTTGCCGGGTCAGGAGCTGCCTGACGCCGATGCCATCGTCAACCCGAACCAGCATGGCTGCGATTTCCCCTCCAAGTCGCTGGCCGGGGTGGGGGTGGCCTTCTATCTGATGGCGGCTCTCAACACCCACCTGCGCCAGCTCGGTTGGTATGAGCGGCAAGGGCTGCGTGCCCCCAATGTGGCGGATTATCTCGATCTGGTGGCCCTCGGCACGGTGGCCGACGTAGTGGCGCTCGATGGCAACAACCGCATTCTGGTCCATCAGGGCTTGCAGCGGATCCGGGCCGGGCGCTGTCGCCCCGGTATTCAGGCACTGGTGGATGTGTCGGGCCGCGATGGTCGCCGTCTCACCGCCGCCGACCTCGGTTTTGCGCTGGGGCCGCGCCTCAACGCGGTGGGCCGTCTCGATGACATGTCGCTCGGGGTCGCCTGCCTGCTGAGCGACGATCTCAATCTGGCGCGCCAGCTCGCCTCCGAGATGGATAGCCTCAATCAGGAGCGCAAGGAGATCGAGCAGGGGATGCAGCAGGAGGCGCTTGCCACCCTGGAGCAGATCCGTTTTCGCGATGGCGAGGTGCCGTCGGGCATAGTGCTGCACCGTAACGAGTGGCATCAGGGGGTGGTGGGGCTGGTGGCCTCCAAGGTGAAGGAGAAGTACTACCGCCCGGTCATCGCCTTTGCCGAAAGCAGCGAGAGCGAGCTCAAAGGCTCTGGCCGCTCCATCCCCGGGGTGCACCTGCGCGATGCACTGGAACTGCTCGATACCCGCCACCCCGGCCTGATGGGCAAGTTTGGCGGCCACGCCATGGCGGCGGGGCTGACCCTGCCCAAGGCCAATATCGAGGCGTTCGGTCGGGCGTTTGAGGCGGTCATCAGCGAGCTGGTGACGCCGGAGCTCTTGACCGGGGTGCTGCTCACCGATGGCGAGTTGTTGCCGGACGAACTCACCCTCGAGCTGGCGGAGCTTATTCGCGCCTCCGGCCCCTGGGGTCAGGCCTTCCCCGAGCCGCTGTTTGACGGTGAATTCGTGCTGGTGCAGCAGCGGCTGGTGGGGGAGAAGCACCTCAAGATGATGCTGACCACCGATTCCGGCCATGCGGTGGATGCCATCGCCTTTGGCGTCGATATCAAGCGCTGGCCCGATGCTTCGGTGAAACGGGTGCGGCTGGTCTATCGGCTCGATGTCAACGAGTGGCGCGGCAACCGCAGCGTGCAGCTGTTGGTGGAGCATCTGGAAGCGGCCGGTCTCTGAGCCGGTAGCATCGCTGATAGCGCTGACAACGGCCACCCTCGGGTGGCCGTTTTTGTTGGCGGATCTCTGGAAAAGGGCGTTGACCTGTCTATAGCTTCACAGTTTAAGCTCGTCTCTATCGGGTCACCTGAGGGCCCGCACCGTGAGTGATTGCCATGAAAATATCCGAACTGGCCCGCCGCTGCGGCCTCGCCCGCTCCACCCTGCTCTATTACGAGAAGCTGGGGGTGATTTCCGGTACCCGGGCCGCCAACGGCTATCGCCACTATGACGAGGGGGATCTGCAGCGACTGCAGATGGTGCAGGCCCTGCAGGCGGGTGGTCTCAGCCTCAAGCAGTGCCTCGCTTGTCTGGCTGGTGAGATAGATCAGGCGGCATTGCAGGCCCGGGTCAGGGAACTGGATGAGGAGCTGGAGAGGATGCGGCGCGCCCGGGATCTGCTTGCGGATCTGGCGGGGCTGAGCCTGCGCTCTGGTGAGGAATTCAAAGCCTGGCAGCTGCAACTGCAGCGCGAGGCACCGGAGGCCTACTTCGCGTGGGTGATGAAACAGGGTTTTAGCGAGAAAGATCGCTACCACTTGCAATGGTTGAGCAAAGACATGAATGAACATGAGCGTTACATCAAGGACTTTATCCAGCTGCTGGATGGCATGAGTTACTGGGGGCCGGGGGATCGAGCCTTCACTCAGCAGCAGTTTGCTGCTTTGCCCATCCGGCCGCGCCGGATCCTCGATATGGGCTGCGGGCGCGGGGCATCGACCATGGCGCTGGCTCAGGTGATCGATGCCGCCATTGTGGCCATCGATCTGGAAGAGGAGGCACTGGCCGCCGTGGCGCACTCCGCCCGAGCGGCGGGCTTTGAGCATGTATCCACCCTCTGCGCCAACATGGCGGCACTGCCGGACGATCTGGCTCCGGCTGACCTCATCTGGGCGGAGGGGAGCGCCTACGTGATGGGGGTTGCCAATGCGCTGAAGGCGTGGCGTCCGCTGCTCGCGAGCCCGCAGGCTTGCATCGTGCTGAGTGATGCGGTCTGGCTGACCGATAATCCGCCCGAGGAGGCATTGGCATTCTGGCAGCAGGATTATCCCGCCATGCAGACGCTGGCGGGCCTGCTTGAGACGGTACAAGCGGCAGGCTACCGCTGCCTGTCACACACCCCATTGCCGATGAGTGCCTGGAACAATTATCTGGACCCCATCGAGGTCAATCTGTTGCGCTATCGAGACGAGCTGGGGGAGAGTGCTGCCTGGCAGGACTTGAGTCGGGAAGTGGCCATCCACCGCCAATATCTGGGCAGTTACGGCTATGTGATCTGCTGCCTGCAAAAAGATGCTTGATAAGTTGTAGTAAACAACGAGGCACCTGCGGGCGCCTCGTTTTTTATCGGTGATTGCGGATTGGCGTTACAGCTCGCGGGCCCAGGGGTGGGCCTTGGGGCGCAGCGCCAGCGCCAGACCCAGCAGCAGCACGGTCAGACCGTAGAGGGGCCAGCTGCCAAAGCGCATATAGGGGGTCTCGCCGTGGGCGGGACGCACCTCGCTGCGCAGCACGCCCGCTTCAAACTGCGGGATCTGGCCGATGATGCTGCCATCGATCTCCGTCACGATGGTGATACCGGTATTGGTGTCGCGCAGCAGTGGGCGAGCCAGCTCCAGCGCGCGCATCCGGGCGATCTCCATATGCTGCCACGGGCCTATGCTGGTGCCGAACCAGGCGTCGTTGGAGACGGTCAGCAGGAAGTCGGTATCGGCATTGACGTTGCGGCGCACCTCCTCCGGGAAGATGATCTCGTAGCAGATGGCGGCGGCGAATTTGAGCCCCTTGGCGATCAGGTTTGGCTGCACTTCGTCACCCCGGCTGAAGGAGGACATCGGCAGGTTGAAGAAGGGGGCGATGGGGCGCAGCAGATCTTCAAACGGCACAAACTCGCCGATGGGCAGCAGGTGGTACTTGTTGTAGCGGTTGGGGTGGTTGTAGAAGTAGGACTCCTTACCATCCGCATCCTGCACCCCCATGCCGAGCACGGTATTGTAGAAGCGCTGTTGCTGCTCGTCGTAGTGGATGATCCCCGCCAGCAGGCCGGTATCGTTCACCTTCATCGCCTTGTCCAGATTCTCCAGATAGGGGCCCATCGCCTTCTCGATAGCCGGGATCGCCGACTCCGGCCAAACGATGATGTCGGCATCCTGATTCTCGCGGCTCAAGTCCTGATAGGTGCGCACCGTGGGGGCCAGCGCCTCCGGATCCCACTTGAGGGACTGGGCGATATTGCCCTGCACCAGCGCCACCTTGACCGGCTCGCCACGGGTCACCCAGTTGAGCTGCATCAGACCGTGAGCACCGGCGACCAGCAGGGCAGGCACCGCCAGCCAGAGCGGGGAGCGGGATTTCCACACCAGCCAGATAGCGGAGGCAGACAGCAACAGGGCGAGGGTGATGCCCTGCACCCCGAGAATGGGGGCAAAGCCCTTGAGGGGGCCGTCGATCTGGCTGTAGCCAAACCAGAGCCAGGGGAAGCCAGTCATCACCCAGCCGCGCAGCCAGTCAGCCACCAACCACAGGGCCGGGAAGGCGAGCAGCCAGCGGCTCCAGTGACGGCCGCCAAAGAAGCGGGCGAAGGCCCAGCAGGCGAGCGTCGGGTAGAGCGCCAGATAGGCGGAGAGCCCGGCCAGCAGCACGAAAGCGACCGGCAGCGGAATACCGCCAAATTCGGTCATGCTGACGTGGATCCACCACAGCCCCGGCAAAAAGAGCCCCATGGCGTAGCCAAAACCGCGCCAGGCGGCCTGTTTCGGCGTGGCTTTGTCCAGCAGGGCGTAAAGCCCGAGCAGGGAGGGTAGCACCAGCGGCCAGTAGCCGAAGGGGGAGAAGGCCAGCACGGCGATGGCACCACAGGCCAGCGCGCTGAGGCTCAACAGGATTCTTGATGTAACGGGAGATGATTTCACGGGCGATTGTGCTCGTCTTGGTGTGCAACTGGGGTCGAATGGCCGGTATCTTAACCTGTAAGCGGGGCAACGGCGAGCCTCGATGCCGGTTGCAGAGAGCACAACGCCCCGAGGTCGGGGCGTTGTTTCAAACATCGAGCGGATCTGCTTACTGCGGTTCGGATTGCGCCGCCGCGTGGTGCTCGGGGATCTTCACCTGCAACTGCTGCAGACGGCGTCGGTCGGCATGCATCACCTTGAACAGGTAGCCGTCCAGCTCGATCTCCTCGCCCTTCTTGGGCAGGTGGCTGAAGGCGTGCATCACCAGACCGCCCACCGTATCCACCTCTTCATCGCTGAATTTGGTGCCGAAGAAGTCGTTGAAATCCTCGATCTCGGTCAGGGCGCTGATGGAGAAGACCCGCTTGCTGAGGCGGCGGATTTCGTCCGGCTCATCCTCGATGTCGTCAAACTCGTCGTCAATCTCGCCAACGATCAGTTCCAGTATGTCTTCGATGGTCACCAGACCGGAGACGCCACCAAATTCGTCGACCACGATGGCCATGTGGTAGCGCTCTTCACGGAACTCCTTGAGCAGACGGTCAACCCGTTTGCTTTCCGGCACGATCACCGTGGGGCGCAAGATTTTCTCGAGCTGCAGCGGCTCGCTGGCGTGATGGCCGCCAAACCCGAAGGGGAGCAGATCCTTGGCGAGCAGAATGCCCTCCACATGATCCTTGTCTTCGTTGATCACCGGGAAGCGGGAGTGACCTGACTCGATGATCACCGGCAGGATCTCGTCGATCGGCTGGGATTTTTCGATGGTCACCATCTGGGAGCGGGGGATCATGATATCGCGCACGCGAAGATCGGCGATCTCCAGCACCCCCTCGATCATGTCCTTGGTGTCCTGATCGATGAGGTCGCGCTCTTCGGCATCGGCTATCACGTCTACCAAATCATTGCGGTCTTTTGGCTCGCCCTGGAAGAGTTGGCTGAGTTTGTCGAGCCAGGTTTTCTTCGGCGAGCCGGTACTAGGGTGATCGTCGGTCATTTTTTCTCTTGGTTACTCGCTTAAACACACTTGAACTTGTTCGGGTTATATAAGGATGGTCATCTGCTGTTTCAAGTCGATGACCGTCCGGCGTTTTACTCTTCGTCGTTCAGATAAGGATCGGCAAAGCCCATTTCCTGCATGATGTCGCGTTCCAGCTGCTCCATCTCTTCAGCTTCCTCATCCTCGATATGGTCATAACCTAGCAGATGCAGACTGCCATGCACAACCATGTGGGCCCAGTGGGCCATGAGGGGCTTGCCCTGCTCTTGTGCTTCCCGTTCCACCACCTGACGACAGATCACCAGATCGCCGAGCAGCGGCAGCTCCAGACCGGGCGGCGCCTCGAACGGGAAGGAGAGCACGTTGGTGGGCTTGTCCTTGCCGCGATAGGTGAGGTTGAGCTCGTTGCTCTCCGCCTCGTCGACGATACGCACCGTCACTTCAGCCTCCTGCTGGAAGCCGAGAATGGTGCCGTCGAGCCAGCCTTGCAGCTGGGCTTCGGTAGGCAGGCCGTCAGTGCTGGCGCTGGCCAGCTGCAGATCCAGGGTTACGCTCATTGCTCGCTCTCTTTGCTGGTGCTCTCTTTGCCGGTACTTTCCTTACCGGTATAAGGGGCTGCTTTTTCAGCTGCCTGCTTGGCATCGAATGCCTCGTAAGCCTGCACGATGCGGGCCACCACCGGGTGGCGGACCACGTCTTTGGACTCGAAGAAGTTGAACGACAGGCCATCGACCCCTTGCAGCACTTCCAGCGCGTGACGCAGGCCGGATTTGGCGTTGCGCGGCAGGTCTACCTGGGTGATGTCGCCGGTCACGACCGCCTTGGAGTTGAAGCCGATGCGGGTCAGGAACATCTTCATCTGCTCGGTGGTGGTGTTCTGGGCCTCATCGAGAATGATAAAGGCGTCATTGAGGGTTCTTCCGCGCATATAGGCAAGCGGCGCCACCTCGATGATGTTGCGCTCCATCAGCTTCTCGACCCGCTCAAAGCCCAGCATCTCGAACAGGGCGTCGTAGAGCGGGCGCAGGTAGGGGTCGACCTTCTGGGAGAGATCGCCGGGCAGGAAGCCCAGCTTCTCCCCCGCTTCCACCGCCGGACGAGTTAGCAGAATGCGGCGGATCTCCTGACGTTCCAAGGCATCCACGGCTGCCGCGACCGCCAGATAGGTCTTGCCGGTACCGGCCGGGCCGATGCCGAAGCAGATATCGTGGCGCACGATATTGGCGATGTACTGAGCCTGATTTGGGCTGCGTGGCTTGATGAGACCGCGCTTGGTCTTGACCGTCACCTCCTTGCCATAGGGGATGCTCGGCGCCGGTTCGTCATCCTGCTCCAGCACTCGCGACTCCGAAATGGCCAGATGGACCATGTCGGGAGTGATGTCGGTCACCTGGCCACCCTTGAGGGGCTGGGTTTCCACATAGAGGTGCTTGAGGATGACGGCGGCCGCATCCAGCTGGGCCGGTTTACCCACCAGTTGGAAGTGGCTGTCACGGTAGCTGATCTCGACGCCGAGGCGGCGCTCCAGCTGCTTGATGTTGTCATCGAAGGGGCCGCACAGGCTGGCAAGGCGCTGGTTGTCGGCGGGCTCCAGATGCAGATTCAGGGTCGAGATGTGTCGGCTCAAAATATCCTCGTCTCAAGGCGCTCCCCATCCGCCGGGCGAATGGGGAGGAGGGGATTAATGGGGAGTGAAGGCGGCCACGCCCAGCTCGTCCGGCACATTGTCGGGACGACGGGCCAGGATTTCGCTCGGGGCGGTGGCGATCCGCAGGTTCATCTCGCTCTCGCCGCGGATGAACTTGCCGCGCAGGGAGTTGGGACGTACCTCGGTGATCTCCACGTCGGCAAAGCCGCCGATCAGGGTGTGCTGGCCTTCGAAGTTGACCACCCGGTTGTTCTCGGTGCGGCCACACAGCTGCATCGGATCGAGCTTGGAGGGCCCTTCCACCAGGATGCGCTGGGTGGTGCCCAGCATGGCGCGGCCAATCTGCATCGCCTGGTTGTTGATGACGTGCTGCAGGCGGGCCAGACGGGCTTTCTTCACTTCCATGTCGACATCGTCGGGCATGTCGGCGGCCGGGGTGCCCGGGCGCGGGCTGAAGATGAAGCTGAAGCTCATGTCGAAACCCACATCCTCGATCAGCTTCATGGTCGCTTCAAAGTCTTCGTCCGTTTCGTTCGGGAAGCCAACGATGAAGTCGGAGCTGATGGTGATGTCGGGGCGGGCGGCACGCAGGCGACGGATCTTGGATTTGTACTCCAGGATGGTGTGCGGGCGCTTCATCATGGTCAGAATACGGTCGGAGCCGCTCTGCACCGGCAGGTGCAGGAAGCTAACCACTTCCGGGGTGTCTTTGTAGACCTCGATGATGTCGTCGGTGAACTCGATCGGGTGGCTGGTGGTGTAGCGAATGCGATCGATACCGTCGATGGCAGCCACCAGGCGCAGCAGCTCGGCGAAGGTGCAGATGCCGCCATCAAAGGTCGGGCCACGCCAGGCGTTGACGTTCTGGCCGAGCAGGTTCACTTCGCGCACGCCCTGCTGGGCGAGCTGGGCTATTTCGTAGAGCACGTCGTCCAGCGGTCGGCTCACCTCTTCACCGCGGGTGTAGGGCACCACGCAGTAAGTACAGTATTTGGAGCAGCCTTCCATGATGGAGACGAACGCGGTAGCCCCTTCGGCGCGCGGTTCGGGCAGGCTGTCGAATTTTTCGATCTCGGGGAAGGCGATATCAACCTGGGCGCCACGGCCCTCTTGCACTTCCTTGATCATGGCGGGCAGGCGATGCAGGGTCTGCGGGCCGAACACGATATCCACATAGGGAGCGCGTTGGCGAATGGCATCGCCCTCCTGAGAGGCAACGCAGCCACCCACGCCGATCACCAGGCCGGGTTTTTTGGCCTTGAGCTTTTTCCAGCGTCCCAGCTGGTGGAACACCTTCTCCTGCGCCTTTTCGCGGATGGAGCAGGTATTCAGCAGCAAGACATCTGCCTCTTCGGGCTCTTCGGTAAGGGTGTAGCCATTGCTGGCATCCAACAGGTCGGCCATTTTGGACGAGTCATACTCGTTCATCTGGCAACCCCAGGTTTTAATGTGAAGTTTCTTGCTCATTGCTTCTCTTGACTTGTTTTGAAATCGGCATGGTCAAAGGACCGCGCATTTTACTCCGCAATCTGGATACTGCCTAGCTAATATCCAGCTGGCAATGGTGCTCACCCGATACCTGTTGCCAGCAAGCTCAATAAGCTTTCTCCTTGATTTGACGCAGCAATTCCCCATTTGCCTCACTGTTTATCAGCCGCCCTTGCGCTATCATGCAGCCATCCGGTTCACGTCCGGGCGCTGTCGCCGGACGCACCCTTTCAGGAATAAATGTATGGAACAGTGTGATATCGCCATCGTCGGCGCCGGCATGGTGGGCGCCGCCACCGCCTGTCTGTTGGCGGCTCAGGGCCTCTCGGTACGGGTCATCGAGACGCAACTGCCGGAGCATTACGCGCCGGAGCAGCCGCTGGATCTGCGGGTCTCCGCCATCAGTCAGGCCTCGGTGGCGCTGCTGGAGCAGGCCGGTGCCTGGCACCATCTGCAGCAGATGCGGCTGTGCCCCTACCGTCGGCTGGAAACCTGGGAGCTGGATGGCTTTGCTACCCGCTTCAACGCCGCCGATCTCGGCCTGCCCCAGCTTGGCTACATCATAGAGAACCGGCTGGTACAGCTCGCCCTGCTCAAACGGATGGAAGATTTTCCCACCATCCAGACCCACACCCCGGCGGCGGTGACCAGCCTGCGCCAGAGTGCGGATGAAGCAGTGCTGACCCTGGATGATGGTACCGAACTGGCGGCCCGCTGGGTGCTGGCCTGCGACGGAGCCGAATCCCATACTCGCAAGCTGGCGGGTATCGGTGTATCGCGTTTCGAGTACCGCCAGCACTGCATGCTGATCAACATCGACACCGATTTCGCGCAGGAAGATATCACCTGGCAGCAGTTCACCCCGAGCGGCCCGCGCGCCTTCCTGCCGCTGCCCGGCCAGCACGGCTCCCTGGTGTGGTATGACAGCCCGGCCCGTATCCGGGCGCTGGCAGCCATGAGCAATGAGGCGCTCGCCGCCGAGGTGCGTCGCCACTTCCCGAGCCGGCTCGGCGGGTTTACCGTCACTGGCAAGGGGTGCTTCCCGCTGGTGCGCCGCCACGCCAACGACTACCACGCCGGTCGGGTGGTGTTGCTTGGCGATGCTGCCCACACCATCAACCCGCTGGCGGGTCAGGGGGTCAACCTCGGCTTCAAGGATGTGGCTTGCTGGACTGATCTGCTGCAAGGAGCTGGCGCCGACTGGCATCAACTGGCGTTGGCCGAACGGTACGAGCGGCGCCGTCGCCCCGACAACCTGTTGATGCAGTCGGGGATGGATCTCTTCTACGGGGTGTTCAGCAACGAGATTGGCCCGCTCAAGCTGGCCCGCAATCTGGCCCTCAATCTGGCTGACAAGGCGGGCCCGCTCAAGGAGATGGCGCTGCGCTATGCCTTGGGGCTGGTATGAAAGGCGATAGCAAGATAGCGGGGGTTGAGTCTGCAAAGGGAGTCAAGGAGATGAACAAGGCACTGCTGGTGATCGATTTTATCAACGACATCGCCCATCCCGACGGGCGTATCGCCGCTTCCGCAGCCCATGTGCTAGAGCAGGATGCCATTGCGCATGCCAATCAGGCGCTGGCCTATGCCCGCGCTCACGGCTGGCTGGTGGTACTGTTCAAGGTGGGCTTCGACAGCGGCTATCAGCTGCAACCCAAGGGCTCCCCCATGTTTGGTCGCGCTCACCAGCTGGGTGCGCTCACCAGCTGGGTGCGCTCTCCCTGGCTGACAGCGGCACCGACTTTCACCCGGATCTGGATGTGCAACCCGACGATCTGGTGCTGGCCAAGCCCAGAGTGAGCCCCTTCTATGGCACGGCGCTGGAGCCTGCGCTGCGGGCCAACCACATCGACCACCTCTATCTGTGCGGGGTGAGCACCAGCTGGGCTATTCAGGCGGCAGCGCGGGATGGTCATGACCGGGACTACGCCATCACCATTCTGGAGGATGCCTGCGCTGCCGCCGATGCCACCGAGCATCACACCTCGCTGCGGATGCTTAGCCGCATCGCCGAGATCATCAAGGTGTCCCAGTTGGTCTGATCCTTAACGCAGGCTGCGCCCGATCACCGTTTTGAGATTTACTCTGCGGCCCTCTGTCGGGCCGCAGCACTTTTGGGCAACATGATTTGCCGGGCGGCAATAGAGTGCGCAATAGTGCTCACATGGATAGCAACAAGGATGGACAGATGCGTTATCAGGGACGGATCGCAAGCTGGAACGAGGCGCGCGGCTTTGGATTTATCACTCCGGAGCAAGAGGGCACCGAGCAGACAACCAATGGATCACGCAGTGCAGGGCTGTTTGTCCATGTCACGGCGCTGCAATCAGATGGCCGCGTACCCGAACCGGGGGAGCGTGTCACCTATCTGATCGGCAGTGGTCAGGATGGCAAACCGAGGGCGTTACAGGTCTTTTTCCCCGATCGCCCGCTCACGTTGGCGGATGCCGGGCCGTCGGCCTCATTATCTGCAGCAAGAGCAGCCGCATCATCATCGGCGCCATCATTGCGGGCGGCAAGCCAGCCGCCACGACCCTCCTCGATCAGAGAGCGGAGTAACCCCTATCGGCGCCGCAAGAGCAGCTGGCGCGGCAAACTGATCCCCCTGCTGGTGCTCGCCGGCCTCTTTTCCATCTATTCCCGCTTCTCGGCCGAGTCGATAGCGCCCTTGCCGACCCCCTCTGTTAGCAGCGGTGGCAGCAGTTTCAGTGACGTCTCATCGCAACCGGCTCAACGCTACCAGTGTGATGGTCGGCAGCATTGTTCCCAGATGACCTCATGCGAGGAGGCAACCTGGTTTTTGCAAAACTGCCCGAATACCAAAATGGACGGAGAGGGCGATGGCATCCCCTGTGAAAATCAGTGGTGTGGGCATTAAATGTTACTTATCAGGCAAATACATTCATAACCTGTTCTTGTTATCCGGAGCGGGGGCGCTGGCCTGAAACCTTGCCGGATGGGGGCCTCGCGACGAATGGTCTCTGTTGGCCAAGTGGTTATTGGGTGCTTTACTCTAACTGCTGATGCAACTGTTAATAGATGGCGATGCGCCACGTTTGCCACAGGATGGCCACTATGGTGGATGAAAGAGAGAAGCCTCGGAGCCGGTTTGCCGAGCGATCCCGTTATCTGGCCGCGCTGCTGGATTCGCTGGAGGATCAGATCTCGGTGATCGATCGGGATGGGGTGATCCATTACACCAATCTCGCCTGGAATCTGTTTGCCGAGCAAAACGGCATGCCCAAAGGGTATGACTGGATCGGGGTCAACTATACGAAGGTCTGTGACCGCGCCGATGAGCCGTTAGCCCAGAGTGCCGTGGAGGGGATCCGCCGGGTGCTGCATCGTATTCAGGAGAAGTTCTGTCTGGAGTACCCCTGTCACAGCCCGGATACCCAGCGCTGGTTTATGATGCGGGTGGCCCCGGTGGTCGGCATTGACGCCGAGTTTTATGCCATCGCTCATACCAATATCACTGAGCGCAAGCTGCTGGAGCTGGAGGTGGCCAGCCTCTCCCAACATGATCCCCTGACCGGACTGGCCAATCGGCGGCTGTTCAACAGCTTTCTGCATAACGAGTGGCGCCGCAGCATGCGTGAACATACTCCGCTCTCCCTCATCATGCTGGATCTCGATAACTTCAAGGCGTGCAATGACCATCTGGGCCATCAGATGGGGGATGGCTCCCTCCAGCTGGTGGGCCATCTGCTGCAATCCTTCTGCCAGCGCCCGGCCGATCTGCCCTGCCGTTTTGGCGGCGACGAATTTGCCCTGATCCTCGGCAATACCGACCGGGATGCGGCGCTGCGGATCGGGGAGACGATCCGTCAGGCTATCAACGAGCTCGATATTGTGGCGGCAGGAGAGTTGCGACTCAGCGCCAGTATTGGCATTGCGACCTACACGGCAGAACAACCGCTGGCGGGGGAAGGGGAGTTGCTGGCTGCGGCCGATGCGGCGCTCTATTGCGCCAAGGGGGCGGGTAAAAACCGCAGTCACTGCGCCAACTGTTGAGCCGAATGGCCGCTCTTGTTCTGGATGCGCCCCCTTGATGGGGGCGCACTATTTTGACTGGCCAGGGTGCTAGCCACCAGCAAGCGTTGGCCTCAGCGCTCGGGCGTGGCTGACACCGGCAGGGGATGGCTGGCGATCACCTGCCTGACGAAGTGATCCCGGATGGGATCGGCAAAGTCCGGGTTCCATACCATGCTGATTTCCCACTCGGAGTTGGGACCAAAGAGGGGATAGAGGGTGACATCGGGGCCTGCGATAAAGCTGACGCTGCGCGGCAGGATGGCATTGCCGATGCCTGCCGCAACCAGCGCCACCAGCGTCTGGATATCCTCGGCCTCCTGGACCATGCCAGTCAGCCGGTTGGCGCCGAGAAAACCGGCGATCTGCTGGCTGAGACCGGGGCAGCGGTGGCCCACCATCTGCAACAGCGGTTGGCTGATCAGTGCCTGCTGGACGTCGAATGCGGCCGGGTCCGGTTCGGTCATTCGGGTCGGCACCGCCAGCACCAGCCGGTCGATCAGTAGCCGGTGCTCCTGTAACTGCGGCATCTGTGGCCTGCGCATAAAGCCAAGCTGCAACTGGCCGGAGATCAGCTGCTCCTGCTGGATGGCGGAGGGCATATCCTGCAGATGGACCATCACGTCCGTGACCTGTTGTTTGAAGCGGGCCACCAGCGCAGGGGCCAACGCAAAACTCGACAGGCCAAACCCAATCTTGAGCCGACCGGCCACGCCGCTCGCTACTGCCAGCGCGTGACGTTCAAACTCCCTGCCGTGTTTGACCAGTGCGCTTGCCTGGGTGAGCAGCTGGGCGCCGAGCGCCGTCAGCTCGGCACCGTGGCGGCCCCGCTTGAACAGGGTGCAGCCCAGCGTCTGCTCCAGACCCTGGATCTGCTTGGTGAGGGCCGGTTGAGTGATAAAGAGGCTGCTGGCCGCTTCCCGGTAGTTGGCGGTGTCGGCCAGCGTCACAAACGCCTGCAGTTGCCTCAAGTCGAATTTCATTCCAATTGGTTATCCAAAGTGGCGATTTATTGATTATAAATTATCTAATCGCCTTGTTCTAATGGCTTGGCAAGGGGGGAATCGCCCTCCTCAGAACCGGAACAAGGAGCCATATCATGTCTACCCAACGCTATCTCTTTTTGATCAAGGGCACGCTGGTGCTGGCCCAACCATTGGCGGCCCCGGAGACGGGGGAATTGCTCGCTAGCCTGTTGCAACAGGGGTTTGTGGTCGGCCCCTTGCAAGTGTGGGCTGGCAGTGCCGAGCAGGCGCTGGCCTGTTATGAGCGTGCCGCCCAGCAGCAGGCGTTTGCCGATGCGCTCTCTGGCGCTGCACCGGAGCTGACGGGAGTATCTGCATGAGTAGCGAACTGAGCGCCTGTATGGACGTCAGTGCGGGTACAAAAACCGTGATGGTCGCCGCCCTGCTGCTCGATATGGACGGCACCCTGGTCCGCTCGACCGGTGATGTGGAGAAGGTGTGGCGGCTCTGGTGCCAGCATCATCAGCTGGCACCCGAGCCGGTGCTGGCGATGTGCCACGGCATGCGCTCACGGGAGGTGATCCGGGCGTTGGCTCCGCAACTGGATGTGGCGCGGGAGGCCGCGCGCCTCGACGAGCTGGAGATGGAACATACCGGAGGCGATGCCATCGCCGGAGCTGGCGAGTTATTGCGCCGCTTGCCGCCCCGGTGCTGGGCCATCGTGACCTCCGCCAGTGATCGGGTTGCCCGCCATCGCCTGAATGGTGCTGCTTTGCCACTCCCCGCAGTGCTGGTGGGCGCCGAAACGGTGACCAAGGGCAAACCCGATCCCGAACCCTATCTGCTGGGGGCCGAGCGGCTGGGCGTACCGCCCGCTCGCTGTCTGGTGTTCGAGGATGCACCGGCTGGTATCGAGAGCGCCCTGCGTGCTGGCTGCGCCGTGGTGCAGGTAGGAGGCGATGCGCCGCTCAATCCGGCGGTGGTGGCGGTGATCCGCGACTGGCGCGAGGTGAAGATGATGTTGGGGGAAGGCGAATCCCTGCTGCTGACGTTACCCGCTTGAGCGCCTAAGAGAATGTGCAGCGGCCACATATTGCGGCATGAGCCAGCGCAATCAGCACCGCCTGTCGCAATAAAAACGCCCCCGAACTGCGGGGGCGTTTTGCTATCTGGCGATTACTTGAAGACGCGGAAGCGGGTGGCGTCGTCGATAAAGGTCTTGTCGCCGGCCGCTTGCTTGATGCTGCCAAAGGGCATCTGGGCGCGTAGTAGCCAGCTGGCGGGCAGGTTCCACTCCTTGCGTACCGCCTCGTCGATGAGTGGGTTGTAGTGCTGCAGGGATGCGCCGATCTTCTCCTGAGCCAGCGTCGTCCAGACCGCAAACTGGGCGATGCCGGTGGCATGTTCTGACCAGACGGGGAAGTTATCGGCATACAGCGAAAATTTCTGCTGCAGATCCTTGATGACGTCGGTGTCCTCGAAGAACAGCACTGTGCCAAAGCCTGCGCGGAAGCTGCCATCCACCTTGGCCTCACTCTGGGCATAGGCCTCCGGCGGCACGATCTTTTTCAGCTCGGCTTTGACGATATCCCACAGCTTGTGGTGTTGGGCGCCAAACAGAATGACGGCGCGGGAGCTCTGGGAGTTGAAGGAGGAGGGGCTGTGCTTGATGGCATCCTGGATCAGGGCCGTCAGCTGCTCCGGCGTATGGGATACCTGGTCACCCAGGGCATAGATGGTGCGACGTGCTTTGATCTGCTCGATAAACGGACTGCTCATAACATCTCCTTTGCTTGATAGTCACCGGGCGCCAGCCTTGCGGCCAGTCATCCCCTGTTGTTCAAGCTATAGACTATACCACCCGATTATCTTCTGAGCGTTTACACACAGTGGTGACACTTTCAACTGAGGGTTAATACCTCGTCCACGGCTGCTCCCGTTGAGTGTCAGTTAACGGGGTTGGGGTGAGCTGAACAGCCAGCCCAGCTGAGATTGCGCTCGCAAGTCCCGCGCAGGTGACAGGAGTTGTCCGATCGCCAGCAGTCTGGGTGGGGCTGCGACAGCCTCCCCGCCCTGCCGAGGGACGCGCCATTGCTGTGAAATGAAAATTTTCTTGTGGTTATTCAATTGATTGAATTCGAGCTTGCCAGTCACGCTCATTGCCGGGCTTCAACTGAGAGTCTACTTGCCGCTAGCCCCCCACTGGCTTGCTGCCTGCCGGTTTGTATAGTGCAGAGGAAATTAATCAGGTTTGACAGGAGTACCCATGGAGATGAATACGCGTGGCATCGGCGCTCTGGCTCTGCTGGGGGCGTTATTGCTGGGCAGTACGGCGGCCCACGGTTCGGAAACCCTCAACACCATTCTCGGTGGCGGGGCGGGTGGAGTGGCGGGCACCATGATCGGCAAGGAGCTGGGGGGTGATACCGGCGCGCTGGTGGGGGCTGTGTTGGGCGGCGCTGCAGGTGGCGCGGCGACGGCCAACAAGGGCAACAAGAATGAAGCGGCCCTTGGCGGCGCGGTGGGGGCGCTGGGTGGTGCCGCCATCGGCAAGAGTGTCGGCGGCGATACCGGTCAACTGATCGGCGCAGGGGTCGGCGGGGCGGGTGGTTCGGCCATCGGCGCCAAAACCGGCGATGGTCACAAGAGTCAGGATCGCTATTACGATGACGACGATGATCATCACCATCACAAACACCACAAGAAGCACAAAAAGCACAGATGGCACGACGACGATTGATGCGTGCGCAGTGAATGCGGAAGATGCAAAGCGGGGCCTGTTGGCCCCGTTTTGCATGGTCTGGTCACCCGATTTTGCGGTTACCAGATCGCGCGGTCACACCAGCCGGTGCTGGCGGCGACCGGCGGCAAAGGCGTTGATGTTGTCTATCAGCTGATCGGCGAGACGCTGCATCGACTCCTCACTGGCCCACGCCACATGAGGGGTCAGAATGAAGTGGGGGTATTGCAGCGCCTTCATCAAGGGATGGTCGGGGGGCGGCGGCTCGACGCTCGCCACATCGAAACCGGCACCGCCGAGCCGACCGTTGGCCAGCGCTTGCAGCAGCGCCTCTTCATCCACCAGACCACCCCGGCCGACGTTGATCAGCAAAGCGCCCGGTTTCATCAGATCCAGCTCCCGCTCGCCAATCAGGTTGCGGGTGTAGGGGGTGAGCGGGCAGTGCAGGCTGATGACGTCCGAACTTTGCAGCAACTCGTCGAGGGGCAACCTATCCTCGTCGTGGCTGGCGCCGACCTGACTCTGGGCGTAGCGCACCGTCATCCCCATCCCTTTGGCCCGCTCGCCGAGCGCCTGACCGAGCGTCCCCTTGCCGATGATGCCGAGCTGCTTGCCGTGCAGATCCATGATGTTGTGGTCGAAGAAGCAGAACTGGCCGCTCTGTTGCCAGCGCCCCTCCAGCAGCGACTGGCGCCAGCAGAAGAGGTTGCGCGACAGGGCCAGCATCAGCGCCATGGCGTGCTCCGGCACCGAGGGGCCCGAGTAGTTGCGGATGTTGCACACTCCGACATTGGCGGCGCGGCACGCTTCCAGATCCACGTTGTCGCTGCCGGTGGCGGCCAGCGCGATGAGTTTCAGCTCAGGCAGTTGGGCCAGCTCGGCGGCGCCGATCCGCACCTTGTTGATGATGGCGATACGGGCATCTTTGAGCCGCTCCACCACCTGTTCCGGGGCAGTACGCGGATAGCTCTGCCAGTGATGGGGGAAGTCGGGGTGATGCAGGGTGATGCCCGCATCCAGGGTATCGCTGTCGAGAAATACGATTTGCTGCATGGACCTTCCTGCCATTGTTCAGGTTCGAGGAGCCATGATGCCAAACAGGATGCTGTCAGGGCTAGCTCGCCGCTGTGCCAGAGCGGCGCTTTATCCGGCAGATGTGAGCTGGCGCGCGCTTTGTTGCGCCACGGTGGCGGCCGGTTTAGAGCCAGCCCAGATGGTTGAGCCAGCCCTGAATGCGGGTGGGGGTCTCCTCCAGTTCCATCAGGGCGTAGGGGCGATAGTTGAGCTTGTGGCTGCGGCGGCTCTCGCTTTTGCGGGCCTCGGCGGCCAGCAGGGGCCAGCGGCCGCCATCCTCCTGATAGAGATCCAGGGTGGGGATGGCCGCCTGAGCCACCTGTTTGGCCAGGGTCTGGTTGCTCTGCTGGTTGGGGAAGAAACCGTCGAGCAGCACCAGCGCATCGGGGGCGGGCAACTGTTCGCTGGCGATGAGGTTGGCGGTCCAGGCGGCGCCGGTACCTTGCGCCAGGATCAGCTTGAAGCCCCCCTCCTGCAGCTTGGCATCGACCAGCTTGCTGATCCGCTCGGCAAACTGCTTGCGAAATTCATAGCTGTTTTTCGCTTTTTTCTCGGCGGCAGGATCGAGTTCGGTCTGCTGGGGAGAGGGGAGCAGCAGCAGGGTATCAAAGCCCAGCTGGCCGAGGGCGCGGGTCAGTTGCCACAGTTGGCCGCTGCGCTGCCAGTCCGGCAGTAAAATGGCCAGTCCCAGATAGTTTTCACTGTCGTGTTTGGCGAACAGCACCGTCTGTTTGTCGATCCGGGTGGCATCGGGCAGCCCTTTCCAGTCGCTGGCTTGCCAGTAGTCGAGGGGCAGTGGTTCGGCAACGGGGGGCGCGACCTCGCTCGCCTCTGCCCCATGGCCAGCCAGCAAGGTCAATAACAGCAGTGATAAGGATAATCTGGCCATAGTGTGCTCCCCCGGTTATCTGGGTTAGCGGCGGCAGCGGGATTTTCTTGAGAGGAGGCACCCCCGCAGGGGGAGTCTCGTGCCGTTCGGGAGAGGTTGCGTGCTCCCCTATCGGTGGCGGAGTGAAGAGAGAGCGGTCAGTTGCCTGTCGTGCAGGCGCGAGAGCAATAGCAGGGCGGCTACGGCACCGATCAGGGCGAAGAACATATCGGATTGGGTATCCCAGGGGTCTCCCTGGGTGCCGAGAAACTCGTCGGCTCCCTGACCCAGCGCCAGTGCCGCTCCCCACTCGATAAATTCATAGGTGGCGCTGATGGCGAGCACCACGCAGACCACCAGAAACGCCAGCATGCGGCCCCCTTGTACATATCCGCCGCGCAGCAGGATCTCCCGACAGGCCAGGGCGGGCACAAACCCCTGAAAGAAGTGACCAATCTTGTCATAAGGGTTGCGGCCAAGTTCCAACCACTGTTGCAGCTCGAAACCGAGCGGCACGCGGGCGTAGGTATAGGCGCCTCCCAGCATCAAGACCATGGCATGGAGGAAGATGCAGAGATAGAGCAGGCTGGTGAGGGGAAACGTGCGATGGGTCAGCAGCAGCAATGGGATGGTGATGATCACCGGCGCGACTTCCATCAGCTAGGTCGCCCTGTCATAAGGCTGCCAGCCCGAGAGCGCCAGCAGGAGCAAGGTGGCCAGCAGCAAGAGGATTTTGGTGGTCAATGTCATATGGGGTATCACTCGGGCAAGAGTTGGCATGCATGGCACCATTTAGCCATGTTGGTGTACAGAATACAGCCGCCGGTAGAGCCCACAATAAAAAAAGCGAGCCGGTGGCTCGCTTTCTTCATTCAACGCATGGCGGTCAATTAGTTGACGCGACGCTTGAATTCGCCGGTGCGGCTGTCGATTTCGATCTTGTCACCGATCTCTACGAAGGCGGCAACAGCCAGCTCGTAGGTAGTGCCTTTCAGACGGGCAGGCTTGGTCACTTTACCGGAGGTGTCGCCACGGGCAGCCGGCTCGGTGTACTCAACTTCACGCACGATGGTGGTCGGCAGTTCTACGGAGATGGCTTTCTCGTTGTAGAAAGTCACTTCGCAGATGTCTTCCATGCCGTCTACCAGGTAGTTGAGCACGTCACCCAGGTTGTCTTTCTCTACGTCGTACTGGTTGTACTCGGTGTCCATAAAGACATACAGGGGATCGGAGAAGTAGGAGTAGGTGCACTCTTTACGTTCCAGCTGAACTACGTCCAGCTTGTCGTCGGCCTTGAAGACGGTCTCGGTCGCGCTGCCGTTCAGCAGGCCCTTCAGCTTCATTTTGACCACGGCGGAGTTACGGCCGGATTTGTTGAATTCAGCCTTCTGAACCACCATCGGCTCGGTGCCGATCATGACTACGTTACCAGCGCGGATTTCCTGTGCGGTTTTCATGTAAAAAATTCCTGTTCGTGAAACGGACGGATAAAAACTGCCAGATTATATACGGCTTTCTAAAAATTTCACCAACCGTGTGACGAGATCCCCATCCCGGAGCAACTTCTGTGACCAGCTTCGCCCATGTTGCTGCCAAATGGCGCTATATCGTGGCCATTGGCCCCAAAGTTCGCGGCAATCTTCGCCACGATTGAGAGCCAGATTAAAGCGGCGCAGCCATTGGCCGCACTCGGCGGGTAGATCGGATAAGTAGTGGTCAAGGAACTGCTCCAGCTTGACCAGATGGGCCTCCTCCTCCTGCTGGTAGATGTGCCAGAGGAAAGGACGAGCCGCCCACTGGGCCCGCACGAAGGAGTCCTCCCCACGCACCAGATTGAGATCGCAGCTCCACAGCAGTCGATCGTAACCGGCCTGATCTGTCATCGGCAGCAGCTTGATGGTGAGGTTGCCCGAGTGGAGCAGCTCCCCCGCTTTGGCTGCAGGGATGGCATCAGTCAGACCGGCACCGGTGAGCACATCGTTGAGAGAGCGCCCCAGCGGCAGCAGCAGGGTGACGGGCGTGGCACTCTGGCACCAGCTCTCGATCAGGCTTTGCAGCGCATCGCTCTCGTAGGTAAAGAGGCTGACCCGCAGCTCGTGCTCTTGTTTTGGCGGCAAACCGAGGCTGGCCCAGTAGGCGGTAAGTCCCGCATCATCTTGCTGCCACTGCTCCCGTTCGGCGATGAGGTCGTGCTCGCACAAAAGGCCGCCGGTTTTAGCGGTAAAGCCTGGGAAGAAGAAGTATTTGTTGAGGCTTTTATTGCCAACCCGCTGGGGCGAGGCAAGGGCGTGGCAATCCTCTACCCAGCTCTCTGCCGAGAGGTATTCCAGATTGAGCCAGCATGGGGGGCTGGGTTGGCTCGCCATCAGTTCGGCCATTCGTTCAATGAAGGGGGCGGGCAGCTCGCAGGCAAAGGCCTCGATTACCACCTTGCCTGGGGTCATGTCGGTCGGAAGGGTCTCATGCCAGTGCTGGATATAGATGCCATCGACCCACTGGCCATCCTGCGCCGGGTCGAGCCCCGGACAGATGCGGGCGAAACTTGCCAGATCGTCCACCCAGAGCCGCACCTGAACCTCATTGCCATGTGCCGCAATATTCCCCTCCCGTTTTAGCTGGCGGGCGAGTCGCCAGGTGACACCGATGTCACCGAAGTTGTCGACGACGCAGCAGAAGATGTCCCAGTCAAACGGGGGCAGGGGAGTTGTCATGGCTCGGGATCCCAGATGCAAAAAAACCGGTGCGCAGGGTAGCACACCGGTTGGCTGGCTTCTAACCGTCAGCGCGTGACGGTCGCTGCGGCAGGTTACTCCTTGCCGTAGACGTTGTTCTCTTGCTCACGCACCCGGATAAAGGTGGTGTGTGCTTTGGTGAGCTCTTTAAGCTGGCGGTAAAGCAGATAAACCAGATTTACTCTTTGCCGTAGACGTTGTTCTCTTGCTCACGTACCCGGATAAAGGTGGTGCGCTTGGTCAGCTCTTTCAGCTGGCTGGCACCGACGTAGGTACAGGTGGAGCGCACGCCGCCCAGAATGTCGCGCACCGCATTCTCGACCGGGCCGCGATAGGGCAGCAGCACCATCTTGCCTTCGGAAGCGCGATACTCGGCAACGCCACCGGCGTGTTTGTCCATGGCGCTGGAGGAGCTCATGCCGTAGAACTTCATGAAGGGCTCGCCGTTCACATCGACGATCTCGCCACCGCACTCTTCGTGGGCTGCCAGCATGCCGCCCAGCATCACGAAGTCGGCGCCGCCGCCGAACGCTTTGGCGACGTCACCCGGGCAGGTGCAGCCGCCGTCACCGACGATCTGGCCACCGAGACCGTGGGCCGCATCGGCACACTCGATGATGGCGGAGAGCTGCGGATAGCCCACACCGGTCTTGACGCGAGTGGTGCAGACCGAGCCCGGGCCGATGCCGACCTTGACGATGTCGGCGCCGGAGAGGATCAGCTCTTCCACCATCTCGCCGGTCACCACGTTGCCCGCCAGAATGACGTGGTTGGGGCAGGCGTCACGGATTTTGCGCACGAACTCGACGAAGTGTTCGGAGTAGCCGTTGGCCACGTCAACGCAGATGAAGCGCAGTGCTTCGGACATGGCGAGGATCTGGCGTGTCTTGGTGAAGTCATCCGGCGAGGTGCCGGTCGATACCATCACATGGCCCAGCAGCGCCGGATCGGTTTCGTTGACGAAGGTTTGCCACTGCTCAAGGCTGTAGTGTTTGTGGACTGCGGTCATCATCTCGAAGCCGGCCAGGGTTCTGGCCATGGCGAAGCTGCCGACGGTATCCATGTTGGCGGCGATAACGGGAACGCCTTGCCATTGAGTCTGGGTGTGCTTGAAGGTGAACTGACGGGTCAGGCTGACTTGGGAACGGCTCTTGAGAGTAGAGCGCTTGGGGCGGAACAGGACATCCTTGAAACCGAGCTTCAAGTCTTCTTCGATACGCATTACAAATTCCTTATTGAGCCTTGTTGAAAGTCACTTTTGCAGTGGCAAATTTTCGGCAGGCGCAAAAAAACCGGTGGTTTTCAGGCCCTCCGGTTTACAACAGTGTAGGCAAAAATCCCTCCAGAACAAGACTGATAATTCACTCACTGTTGTGGTAGCCTTTGGCGTCACAACCTGAGGTTAACCACCAGTTTCATCCAGCACCGCCCGGTGCCTTGCTCCCCGTCGATATTCTCGCCCGCTTGGGCCGCCGTCTGGCCACTCCTTGTCGCCTCTCTTCTGATCCGCCCGGCATTATCCAAGTAACTGAAATAAATCGGATTGACCCCCGAGGCGACTGTGGTAGATCTGGGCGCAGGATTGACAAGGCAGGACCGTAAAATGGGCAAGATGATGGTGGGAATGACCCTGATGCTGGCACTGTGTGGCAGTGCGCTGGCTGAGACCCCGACCAGCTATGGCTGGATCGAGAAGGGGCTTATTTTGCCTACCGGCGTGGCGGTGAAGATGAAGCTCGACACCGGGGCGCTCACCTCTTCCCTCGATGCACGCGCCATCACCAGATTCAAACGGGATGGCAAGCCCTGGGTGCGCTTCATGCTGGTGGTGACCGATGCCGACAGCGGCAAACTGGTCAAACAACAGTTCCAACGGCGGGTCGAGCGCAGCGTGACGGTGCGCGGGGCGGGCGGCATGGAGCAGCGGCCAACGGTGACCATGTCCATCTGTCTGGGGGACAAGGTGTATGAGGAGTGGTTCACCCTGCGGGATCGCAGCAAGATGATCTATCCGGTGCTGCTGGGCCGACGTCTGCTGGCGGAGCTGGGCCCGGTGGATTCCAGTCGAACCTTTACCGTACAGCCCGCCTGCCGCCAAGAGTGAGCCGCCCCCATGGTGGGCGAACTCGCCTTGGCATCTATTTTTCTGGTGGCAGCGGTAGCCAGACGCTGACCTCCAGCCCCCCTTCCGGCCGGTTGTGGACATCGAGGTCGGCGCCGTGCAGCTGGGCGATGCGCGAGACGATGGCCATGCCAAGGCCGACGCCATCCCCCTGCTGGGGATTGACCCGAAAGAAGCGTTCACACAGCCGGGGCAAGGCGCTGGCGGGAATGCCGGGGCCGTTGTCGCTCACATCCACCCTCACCCGGTTGCCCTCCCGCTGAACCCGCACCTTGATCTCGCCCTCCGGCTGGGTGTAGCGCAGCGCATTGTCGATCAGGTTGCTGAACAGCAGGTCGAGCAGGGTGGCCTGACCCATCACCAGCAGCGGCAAGTCACACTCCAGCGATAGCTGCTGATCCTTTTTGAGGGCAATGGGAGCCAGTGTTGCGAGGGTGCCTTGCAGCAGGTGGCCCACCTCCAGTTCGGTCAATACCAGCCCCTGCTGGTTGTCGATGCGGGCCTGGGTCAGCAGCTGGCGGATCAGCCGATCGCTGCGGTCGAGGGCCTGCAGCATCTTGTGCAGGGACTGTTGGCGGCTGGTGTCATCATCGGCTGCCAGGGCATTTTCACTGTGGATGCGCAGCACCGCCAGCGGGGTGCGCAGCTCGTGGGCCGCCTCGTTGGTGAACTGTTTCTCCCGCTCTATGGTCTCCGCCAGCGCCTGCATCAGCCGGTTGATCTCGTTGGTGAGGGGCGTCAGCTCCTGCGCGCTTACCTTGAGGCTGAGCGGGCTCAGGTTGGCGGGGTGACGTTCGCTGATGGCCTGGGCCAGCTGACGCAGGGGGGCCAGCCCGCGGGTGATGAGCCACCAGAGCAGGGCCAGCAGGAAGGGCAGGGTGATCAGCAGTGGCAGCATGGTGAGGGTGGCCATTTTGCTGGCCAGCTCGCTGCGCTCGTCGTCCCGCTCCGCCACCACCAGCCAGGTCTGCTCCTGCTGGTTGTAGAGGGTGAAGGTGCGCCACTGGTGGCGATCTTTTTCGACCGTGTCAAAACCGATGGCCAGGGTGACCAGCGGCTGCTCCGGGGCGCTGGGGGCGCGCAGCAGCAAGCCGCCCTTTTCATCGAGCAGCTGGAAGTAGAGATTGCGCTCGAACTCGTGGCCGTAAGGGGTGATCTCCCGATCCTCGCCGGTCAGGTTGAGGCCGGGATCTTTTTGCCACTCATCGGGATTTTGTGCCTCCCACTCCTGATAGACGGTGCCGTTGGCGGGCAGTTTCCCCTGCTGGGCCAGGTAGCGGGCCAGCAGCTGGTTGGTGATGCGGGCCGACTGGGCGAGGCGGGCATCAAACAGCTCCTCCATCTCGTGGCTCGCCTCCATGTAGCCGATAAAGGCGCTGATGGTGAGACTCAGGCTCACCAGCGTCAGGATACCGGTGAGCAGAAAGCGGCGAATGGAGCGGGGACGTTTCATCGTGCGGGTGTCCGGCTTGGCTGTTCGAGCTGGGGAATGATGTAGCCGACCCCGCGAATATTGCGGATGAGGTCGCTGTAGAACTTCTTGCGCAGATGGTGGATATGCACCTCTACCGCGTTGCTTTCGGCCCCTTCATCCCAGCCGTAGAGGCTCTGTTGCAGCTGATCCTTGCTCAGCACCCGGCCGCTCTGGCTGATCAGCTCCTGCAGCAGCTTGTATTCATGGGGGGTGAGTTTGACCGCCTCCCCCTGATAGGTGACCTGCTGGGATTCGGGATAGATAAGGATATCGCCATACTCCAGCACCGCCTGAGCCTGCCCCTTGCTGCGACGAACCAGGGCCCGCAGGCGGGCGTTGAGCTCCTGCAGGGCGAAGGGCTTGACCATGTAGTCGTCGGAGCCGGCATCGAGGCCGACCACCCGATCGTCCAGCGCATCGCGGGCGGTGAGGATCAACACCGGCAACTGGTGGCCTTCGCGCCGTAACTTGCGCAGCAGGCTGAGGCCATCGATGTCGGGCAGGTTGAGATCGAGGATCAGGGCGGCGAACTCGTCGCTCTTGAGGGCCGTCAGGGCGGGCAATCCCTGTTGCAGCCAATCCACTGTGTAGCCGCTATGGCGCAGTGCATCCTGCATACCATCCCCCAGCATCACATCATCTTCTACCAGCAGGATCCGCATTCTTTTCTCCCTGTTTGTTGGGTGTCGCGATGGGGCTTAGCGCCAGGGCGTGCCGTGGCATAAACAACGCTGCCCACCAGTATGCAAGCTGGTGGACAGAGTTTAAATAGATCTTTGATCCATCAGGGATTTATAGCTTGGCCAGTTTTTCGCGGATCTCCATCCTGCGCCCTTCATCGGCCACTTCGCGGCCCGGGCGAGCCGGGGCGGTCAGCGCCTTGTCGAGGTAGGTTTTGGCCTCGGCCTTGCGACCCTGATCCAGCAGGAAATCGCCATAGAAGAAGTTGGGGTCGATGCCATCCGGATTGATGGCCAGCGCCTGCTTGAGCAGTTGCTCCGCCTTCTCGTCATCGCCAAAGCCGACCGGCCAGCCGGGCACCTGATAGTAGAGAGAGCCCAAACTGGTGTAGGCAGAGCCATCCAGCGCCTTGGGATCCTGCTTGAGCGCCAGCTCCAGCTTGGCTTTGGCCTCTTTCACCAGACCCAGTGCCCCCAGCCCCCCTTTGGCCCCTGCCCAGGTGCTCTTGACGATGGCAGACCAGATCAGCAGATCGGCGCGAAAAGGCTCCTTGGCGCTGGCCGCTTCGGCCTGAGTGCTCAGGGTTTCGAGACAGCTCTCTTTCGCCTTGCCGCTCTGTTGATACTGGCAGACCGCCCACTGCTGCTGGATGGGCGCGAGGGCATCATCCGCGGCCATGACCGAGGTGGAACCCAGCAGGATGGCGATGGCACAAGAGGTCACGGAGTGACGGACAAAATTCATATTAATGCTCCTTCTTGGTCGGGATCGGGCGGGACAAGTCTGGTTGTGGCGCACTGTTGGCGCTGGTATCAGTCGTCCTTGGCTGAAGATGACGGGCATAACGTTTGATAATTGGCAGCTGTCTGGCCAGCGCCTTGTCGACAATGCCCGGCAGCAGGGCATTGAGCCGCACGAACAGTTTTTCCGGCCAGCCGAGCCAGCTGCGGCGGGTTTCGTTGCACAGGGCGATGACGGCCTCTTCGGCCACCTCCTGCGGGCTGTCGGTTTGGGTGCCGAGCGCCGCATTCATCTCGTAGGCGGCCTCGGAGTTGAGCTTGGTACGGGTGGCGCGGGGGGCAAAGTGCAGCACCTTGATGCCGCTGCCCTCCAGCTCCCGTCCCAGCGCCTCGCTAAAGCCGCGCATGGCAAATTTGCTGGCGCAGTAGACGCTGTAACCGGGGTAGCCGATGCTGCCCAGGCTCGACCCCATGTTCATGATGATCCCCGGTTTGCGCAATCTGGGCAGCAGTAGCCGGGTGAGCTGGATCGGTGCCTCGATATTGAGCAGCAGCTGGCGCTCCACCTGTTCGAAGCTCTGATCTTCCAACCAGGCAAACTGGTTGCAGCCGGCGTTGTTGATCAGGATGTCGAGCCCGTTCTCCAGCGCCGGGTGTTGCAACAGCTTGGCCCGCTCCTGCGCAGAGCCGAGGTCGGCGAGCACCACCTGATGTCGCTCGGGATGTGGCAGTGACTTGCACAGCCGCTCCAGTGCCGGACCGCGACGTCCGTGCAGCAGCAGGTGGGCACCCTGGGCCGCCAGCTCCTGCGCCAGCTCTTCACCTATGCCACCGCTGGCGCCGGTGAGCAGCACGAGTTTCCCTTCAAGATTCATGGTGTGGGTTCCCTTTTTGCTGTCTGCTGATCCGCTGCCGACTTACGGGGTGGCGGTGAGGTTGTAGAGCATCTCGCCATAGAGGCGGTAGACCACCTTGGTCGAGTGAATGATGGCGGCTTGATCCGCCGGACTTTCGACCCGATCCATCAGGGATTCAAAGAACTTGAGGTGTTCCTGATCCAGGGTGCCGTGGGAGCTCAGGTAGCTCATCGCTTGCGGTGGCAGGCCGAGACCCTTTTTCAGCTGGTCGGCAACGGTCAGCGCGATGGCCACGCTGGTGCCTTCCAGTACCTGCACCATGCCGAAGAAGCCCATGGGGTTGCCGCGCTGGATCTGGTCGTAAAGGAAGGCCACCATCAGCTCGATGGGCAGCCCCGGCTGGCCGTGGCGCACCGCCTCGGCATCGCCGCCACAGGCGCGGATGTCGTTGAGGATCCACTCCTGATGGCCATACTCCTCGTCGATGTACTCGGCAATGGCGCCGCGCACCCACTCGTACTCCTGACCCAGCTTGCCGCCGGTTGCCATCAGCAACGGAATAGTCTGGCGCACGTGATAGTAAGCCTGCGCCAGAAAGGCGAGATAGGTGTCACGGCTGATGTCGCCACGGCGGCAGGCTTCGATGATGGGGGCGTTGAACAGATGCTCACGCTCCTCGGCAGTGGCTTGTTGCAGAGTCTGATAAAAGCTCATGACGATTCTCCGGTAAGGCATTGGCTAATTTGTTGGGAAAAGTGTTGGTAAATCTCGTTGCGACGGGGACGCCCGTTGGCGGTCAGCAGCCCGGGATGTTGATCCAGCGCCACCGGTAACCAGTGGTGCAGCCGGGCATAATCGGGCAGCCGTTGGTTCAGACCGGCGATCTGGCGTGGCAGATCCGCCTCTTTTCCCGGCAGGGGCTGGATCAGCGCCACGTTGGCGGGCTGACCGTCGCCAAAGACCACGATGCGGGCGATGGCGGGGCAGAGCTGGGCCTCGGCTTCCACCCACTCCGGTGAGAAGTTGCGGCCAAAAGCGGTGATCTGGACATTCTTCTTGCGCCCGGTGATATGGAGGTAGCCCTCATCATCCAGATGACCCAGATCGCCAGTGGCGATCTGCATGGCAGAAGGTTCGCCAGCGGCAATCTGCTCGGGAGTCGGTTCGTTGTTGCCGAGATAGCCCAGCATGGCGCTGCCGCTCACCATAATTTCGCCATCGCTGGCGATGGTGACCTGACAGTGGGGCAGGGGGCGGCCCACGCTGCCAGGCTTGTCAGCATCCGGACTGTTGAGCGCCACCACGGAGCCACACTCCGAGAGGCCATACCCCTCATACACTGGCAGGCCGAGCTGGCGGGCATGTTTGATCAGGTCGGGGGCCACCTTGCCGCCACCGACGGCAATAAAGCGCAGGTTCTTGAGCTGTTGGGCCAGCGTCGGTGTGCTGGTGCAGAGTGCCAGCAGCAGGCGCAGCAGCTCGGGCACCAGCACCAGACTGTGGGTCGGCCAGCGCAGCAGCGCCTCCCCCAGCATGGCCCCATTGAGCGAGCTGGAGCCGGTGAAGCCGAGCTCACCGAGGGATGGAATACGGCTGCAGGCGCCGGTCAGCAGCGGCACATAGAGGCCGGTGATGTTCTCAAGCAGGGTCGCCAGCGGCAGCAGGGTCAGGTGTTTTTCCACCTTGGCTGGCGCGACCCGCTCGGCCAGCGCATGGCTCACCGCCATCATCTGGCTCAGTGACAGGCAGACCCCCTTGGGCTGGCCCGTGGTGCCGGAGGTGTAGGTGATCTTGGCGGTGCCCTTGGGCAGCGCCGCTCGATTGGTCGGGGTATGGCGCCACAGCGGCAGCTCGCCGGTGATCAGCGAGAGCGGTTCGGCGGCATGCCACCCCTGATGATGTGGGCCGACCAGCGCATCGGCACCGCTGCTCTCCAGCAACCA
This sequence comes from Aeromonas allosaccharophila, assembly GCF_000819685.1. GTDB lineage: Bacteria > Pseudomonadota > Gammaproteobacteria > Enterobacterales > Aeromonadaceae > Aeromonas > Aeromonas allosaccharophila. Next base: position 54,227 of record NZ_CDBR01000113.1, read on the forward strand.
GACCTGCTGGGCCTGACTGAAGAAGTGGGGCACCGGGATGACTACGATCCCTGCTTTGGTACAGGCCAGATCCAGCAGCGCCCAGGGCAGGCCGTTGTCCAGTTGCAGCGCCAGACGGCTGATGTCGAGCTGTTGCAACTGGTTGGCCAGACGCTGGATCTGTTGCCACAGGGTCTGGTAATCGAGGCGCTGCTGGCTGCTCAGCAGCGCAGGCGATTGCGGATTATCGCGGGCATGTTTGGCGATGGCGTCGAACAGGCTCATTGGGCGCACCTTTTCTCACTGGTCAGGGTTGCATCGGTAAAAAGCACTGGCATGGGGGCCAGCAGATTGAGCAGCAGGCTGCTCTGGGCCAGCACCTCGCGCCCCTGATTGATGTCACCCACCATCACCTTGGGTTGGCAACGGTAGTACTCACCCCAGGCATCGGCGTCGGCACCCACCTGATGGGCCTGTGCGGGGGCCAGCTCCACCGGATTGAGTTGCAGACGGGCAAAGCTGTTGCGCAGCTTGGCGGTGCCGGTAAAGACCACGTAGTCGAGGGCGTTTTCACACAGCATGCGGCAGAGGGAGGCAAACATCAGGCGGGCATTGCCCGGTTCGCTGCAGGCCAGATTGCCCACTTCGATAATGCGGTTGCGTGCCGGATAGACCCCGAGGCGGGTGTTGATGGCGGCCTCGATGGGTTGCTCCAGATACTGTTCCAGATAGAGAGGCCCCTCACTGGCATGATTGAGACCACAGGCACCGACCAGCGTCCCGTCCGCCCGATAGAGCCCCAGCAGGCAGGGGAGAAAATGGGGGATACGGGCGTTGAACTCGAGGGTATAGGCGGCCTGGATATAGCTTTGCAGCGCCATGACCTGCTGCGGGGACTCGGCCAGGATCAACCTGTAGGGGGCTTGGATCTCGATGGTCATGGGTGACTCCTTCTCTTGCGATGGTTTGAGAGTAAAAGCCCAAACTTAAGAAACCCTTAAGCAGCAAAAAAAGTTGTCAGCGACGCGACGGGCAGGCAATCTGCGCCGCTGTTATCCAACAGGAAGCACCCAAGAGGAACCGCCATGTCATCCAGTGTCTGCTGCCCCCTGTGCGCCAGCCATCGCAGTTATCCCCTGCCGGTGGCAGGCAAGCGCTATCATCGCTGCCTCGCGTGCGAGCTGGTCTGGCTGGACGAGGCGGATCATCTGGATGAGGTGGCCGAAAAGGCGGTTTATGACGGTCACGACAACCGGGTGGATGATCCCCGTTATCGCACTTTTCTGATGCGGGCCTTTGGCGAGGTGTTGAGTCGGGTGCCAACCCCTGCCAGTGGTCTCGATTTTGGCTGTGGCCCGGGCCCTGCGCTGGTGGCGATGGGGCGCGAGGCGGGTTACCAGATGGCGGGTTACGACAAGTTCTATGCCGATTTTCCCGAATTGTTGGCGCGTCAGTATGACTTCATCACCAGCACCGAAGTGATCGAGCATATCGCCGAGCCGCGTGCCGTGCTGGAGCAGTTGTGGGCCTGCCTCAAACCCGGTGGCCTGCTGGTGTTGCAGACCCAGCGGGTGCTCGGTGACGAGCGGTTTAAAAACTGGCGCTATCGCCACGACCCGACTCACATCGTCTTCTTTGCCGAGGCATCGTTTCAGGTGCTGGCCGCCAGCTGGCAGGCCGAGCTCAGCTTCCCCCACGCCGATGTGGCGGTTATCACCAAACCTTGAACAGGGTGTATTCATTTGATCATGGATTGGGCATGCTGATCGCCTGACTTCTGGAACGGATGCCCTGTTTTCATGTCCATACCCCACCTCTCACTGCAGGATGCCCGTCATCTGCAACTGGCGGCGCAGGGGCTGCTCGCTCCCCGTCGCAGCAAGGCGACCCCGGCCGATCTGCTGGCCACCATTCGCCGCATGGCTTTGCTGCAGATTGATACCATCTCGGTGGTGGCGCGTAGCCCCTATCTGGTGCTGTTCAGTCGGCTTGGCCAGTACGAACCGCGCTGGTTGGAGCAGTTGCTGGTCGACGGCGAGATCTTCGAATACTGGGCTCACGAGGCCTGCTTTGTGCCCCGGGAGGATTACCGATTGCTGCGCCACCGGATGCTCGATCCCGCCGCCATGGGCTGGAAGTTTTCAGCCAACTGGCTCGCCACCCATCAGCAGGAGATTGGCCAGCTGATCGAGCGCATTCGTCAGCATGGTCCGGTGCGGGCGGCTGACTTTGAACGCACAACCGGCAAGGGGAACGGCTGGTGGGACTGGAAGCCGGAGAAGCGCCATCTGGAGGTACTCTTTACCACAGGTCAGCTGATGGTGCGGGAGCGGCGCAACTTTCAGCGGGTCTATGATCTCGCCGAACGGGTCATCCCCGAGTGGAGCGACCAGAGGGATCTGCCAAGCGTCGAGCAGGCGCAGCGGGACATGGTGCGCGCCAGCTGCCGGGCGCTGGGGCTGGTCAAAACCGGCTGGGTGGCGGACTACTACCGGCTGCGGCGCGGCAAATACGACGTCCTGCTCCATCAGCTGGCGGACGAGGGGGAGCTGTTGCCGGTACGGGTGGAGGGGTGGCAGCACGGTGCCTTCGTGCATGCCTCGCTGGCTGATGAGCTGGCAAGGGCGCAGGCGGGCACCCTCAAGGCGACCCATATCACCGCCTTGTCGCCGTTCGACCCGCTGGTGTGGGATCGCAAACGGGCCAGTGAACTGTTCAACTTCGACTATCGCATCGAGTGCTATACCCCGGCCCCCAAGCGTCAGTACGGCTACTTCGTGTTGCCCTTGCTCCATCGCGGCAAGCTGGTGGGCAGAATGGATGCCAAGGCTCATCGCCAGCAGGGGATCTTCGAGATCAAGAGCCTCTATCTGGAAGCGGGGGTTAGAGTGACCCGCACCCTTGCACAGGATCTGGCGAAAGCCCTGCAAAAGTTGGCCGAGTGGCACCAGACGCCGCAGCTTCGTTGTGGTGTCATTCCGGCCAATTTGCTGGCGTTGTGGCATGAAAGCGTCTCTGCAAAGTGAGCACTATCCCTTCTGGACTAAGCTGCAAGAGGGATAAACAGTTCGGGAGCGGGAGATGAAACGAGCGGAAACATGGTGGGCGGGATTGGCGATGGCCATCTTGTCCCCCGCGCTATGGGGGCAAGAGCCGCCAGTGAAGATCTGTCTGGGGGAGGGCAACGAGTGGGCCCCCTTTACCTATTGGGAGCGCAAGGACGGCGTGCCGGATATCAGCCGCCTGACCGGCTCAGCCACTACGCTGGTGCTCGATGCGCTGCAACAGAGCGGGCTCTCGCACCAGATCCGCTATCTGCCCTGGGCGCGGGTTCAGCAGGAGTTGGCGGACTATCGCCAGAACGGTCTGTGCGAGCTGACCTGGGATGCCAGCTACAAGCCGGAGCGGGCCGAGTTTGCCTTCTACAGCGTGCCGCTCTATTACACCCACCTCGGTTTCTTCTATCTCAAGCGCCGCTTTCCCGAGACGCCGGACTTGCAGACGGTCAACCGCTCCCGGGTGTGCGGGGTGATTGGTTACAACTACACCCCCTATGGGCTGGCGCAAGAGCCACGCCGGGTCAAGCAGTTGCAGCAGGCGCTGGACATGATGGGGCGGGATCGCTGCGACTTTTTGCCGAGTGAAATCGAACCGCTGGTGAGTGGTATCAGCCTTGGCATCTACCGCAGCGAGAGCGGGTTGCTCAACCTCGCCCTGCCCAGCCGCAAGGGATTCTATCTGCTGGTGAGCAAGGGCTCCCCCCGCGCCCATGAGCTGGTGAATACCCTCAATCAGGCACTGGTGGCGTTTCAGGAAGGAGGGCATGGGGATGAGGTGATGCGCCGCTTCTTGCCACCGATGGAGTAACCACGAAGTGCTGCAATCCGTCTGTGGGTGCAGATGAACGGAGGGCTAGCCGGTGCAAACCGGCTGGCCCTTTTGGTTAATCAGGGACAATAAAAAACCGGGCACGAGGCCCGGTTTGGTCAATCAGTCAGATGTGATTACTGGAGTACCAGCACCATCAGCAGGCCGACGGTAATGGCAGATACCAGGAAGGCAAAGCCATAGAACACATAGTGGTGCAGCTTGGTGGTGTGGATCCCAAGATCGTGCAGACCGTGGTAGATACGGTGCATGCCGTGCCAGATTGGCAGGGCGATGATCACCAGCAGGATGCAGGCACCCCACCAGGAGCTGGCGAACGCGTGCACGCGGTCATAGCTCATGGCTTCCACGTCCATGATACCCATGGGTACCAGTAGACCGGTGATGAGGACAATGACCGGCAGCAGCATGGCAACGACCATGCCACCCGCACCAAACAGACCCCAGTAAATTGGTTCGTCAGAACGTCTCATTGATTTCTCCTCAGGCCACGATGATCAGGACAAGCAGGGACACCACCGCCAGCGCCACATACTGGGCGAGAACGATCGGCTTCTCCGGTACCAGGTCTTCACCACGGAAGATACGCATGGCTTTCGGCGCCAGGGCGAACCAGGTTTTGGCATGGAACAGGCACGCCGCCAGTGCGATGACATGGAACAGGATGGCGATCGGGCTTTGCAGGGATTCCAGCCAGCCGTTGAACGCTTCCTGACCCTGAACCAGACGCATCAGACCCCACATCAGCACAACGGCGTAGATGGAGACGAAGATACTGGTGCCTTCACGGATCATGTAACCGGTGTAGAAGGCGTTCTTCAGCCACCAGTCTTTCTTCATTTCGCGGACGTAAGGCTTACGTTTGCTATTGGTGTTGTTCATGGTCTCATTCCTGATCTCAATCTGGCTTGAACATGGCGATCATGTAGTCCTTGGCGCTCTCGACCTTGCCAAGCTGGATGGCTGCGGCCGGATCCACGCCTTTCGGGCACACTTCGGAGCAGTAGCCCACGAAGGTACAACCCCAGACACCTTCGTCCTGGCTGATGATCTTCATCCGCTCTTTGGACGCGCTGTCGCGGTTGTCGGCGTTGTAGCGATAGGCCAGAGCCAGTGCCGCCGGACCGGTGAACTTCTTGTTGATGCCATACTGCGGGCAGGCTGCGTAGCACAGACCACAGTTGATGCACATGGAGAACTGGTGATACTTCGCCATGTCAGCCGGAGTCTGGGTGTACTCGCCATCGCACAGGCTGCGCGGTTCGCTCGGGATGATGTAGGGCTTGATGCTCTCCAACTTCTCGATGAAATCGGACATATCGACGACCAGGTCACGCTCAATCGGGAAGTTGTTGAGCGGTTCAATGGTCATCTTGCCTGGCAGATAGTCACGCAGGAAGGTTTTGCAACCCAGCTTGGGTACGCCATTGACCATCATGCCGCAGGAGCCGCAGATCGCCATCCGGCAGGACCAGCGGAAGCTCAGGGTAGAGTCCAGGTGATCCTTGATGTACTGCAGCGCATCCAGCAGGGACATCTCTTTGAGGTAAGGCACCTGGAAGGTTTGCATCCAGGGCTCGTTATCCTGCTCCGGACGGTAGCGCAGGATTTCAATTTCGATCATCTCAGCCATTCTTCTTAGCCTCGTCTTGTTTCTCACCCTCGGAACCGTACACACGTTTTGCCGGTTGGGATTTAGTGATCTTCACATCGGAGTAATCGATGGTCGGGGCCCCTTCCGGTGCATAGAAGGAGAGAGTGTGCTTGAGGAAGTTCACGTCATCACGCTCCTCATAACCGTCCAGACGCTGGTGGGAACCACGAGACTCTTTACGGTTGATGGCGGAGTGAGCCATGGCTTCGGCCACGTCCAGCATGTAGCCCAGTTCGATGGCGTACAGCAGATCGGTGTTGAAGACAGAGGACTTGTCGTTGATCTTGATCTTCTTGTAACGGGCTTTGAGCTCGTTGATCTTGTCGATGGTGCCCTGCATCAGCTCTTCGGTACGGTAGATACCAACGCCAGCTTCCATGGACATGCCAAGTTCGTTGCGGATGTCGGCTGGGTTTTCGGTCCCGTCGATATCCATCAGCGAGAGGTGCTGCTTGATCAACTGCTCGGCCTTGGCGACCAGCGCTTCGGTGTTGCCGTGCTGCTGGGTTGCAGCGAATTCGGCTGCCTGTTCACCGGCCACCTTGCCGAATACCACGATCTCGGACAGGGAGTTGGAACCCAGACGGTTGGCACCGTGCAGACCGACGGAGGCACACTCGCCAGCGGCGTAGAGGCCTGGCATGCGGGTTGCGCACTTGCCGTCAGTTTCGATACCACCCATGGTGTAGTGGGCAGTCGGACGTACCGGGATCGGCTCCTTGACCGGATCCACACCCACGTAGGCCTTGGCCAGTTCGCAGATGAAAGGCAGACGCTCTTTCAGGTACTTCTCGCCGAGGTGGCGCAGGTCGAGGTGAACCACGTCGCCCATCGGGCCCTGGATCACGCGGCCTTTCTGCTGCTCTTGCCAGAATGCCTGGGAGAGACGGTCACGGGGACCCAGCTCCATGTGTTTGTTCTTCGGCTGGCCAACCGGGGTTTCCGGGCCCAAGCCGTAGTCTTGCAGGTAGCGGTAGCCATCCTTGTTGAGCAGGATGCCACCCTCACCACGACAACCTTCGGTCATCAGGATGCCGGTGCCCGGCAGACCGGTCGGGTGATACTGGACGAACTCCATATCACGCAGCGGTACGCCGTGACGGTAGGCCAGCGCCATGCCGTCACCGGTGACGATGCCACCGTTGGTGTTGTAGCGGTAAACGCGACCGGCACCGCCAGTCGCCAGCACCACGGATTTGGCCTGGATAAAGCGGGTGATACCGTTCTGGATATCGAAGGTCAGTACGCCCTGAACGCGACCATCTTCCACGATCAGATCCAGACAGAAGTGCTCATCGTAGCGCTTGATGGTCGGATACTTGATGGAGGTCTGGAACAGGGTGTGCAGAATGTGGAAACCGGATTTATCTGCGGCGAACCAAGTGCGCGGGATCTTCATCCCGCCGAAACGGCGGACGTTGGCCTTGCCATCCGGCTTGCGGCTCCAGGGGCAACCCCAGTGCTCCAGCTGGATCATTTCGTTGGTGGCGTTGTTGACGAAGTATTCGACTACGTCCTGCTCACACAACCAGTCACCACCGGAGACGGTGTCATTGAAGTGGTTTTCGAGGGAGTCGTCATCACGGACGACGCCTGCGGCGCCACCTTCGGCGGCCACGGTATGGCTGCGCATCGGATAGACCTTGGAAATCAGGGCGATTTCCAGCTCCGGGTGGGCTTCTGCAATGGCGATTGCGGCACGCAGGCCACCACCACCGGCACCGATGATGGCAACATCGGTCTTGATAATATCCACATCTGCCTCCTTAGGGATAGATTTGCTGGGCACGATTTTGCTCTATGAAAAAAATTCAGGCTTGATGCAAGTCAAACTGCTAGGTTTTATTCCATTTTTATTGGTTATTTTTCTATAAAACACCCAAATCCCTGGATGAAAATGTCGTTATTATCGCCATTTTTTGGTGTTACTGAGCAGTTGAACACCTTGCTACGCATACTTTAACTTCTGGATTGTACGTAGTTTTCTTTCAATAAAATGCGAATCACCTCTCTTTTTAGGTACTCACGAAAAAAATTTTAAGTTTTTTATTGTAATTTTTTAATGAGAATTATTGGCATTTATTTATTTGGATAAAAATAAATAATCCGAATTGCGGCGACTGCTGCGGAGATGATTGGATAAATCCAGATGAATCACAAGGATTTAAGTGCCGGGGATTTGGCGGGTAATATGAGATTAATCACTGAAAATTAAGCGCTATTTAGAAAAATAAAAGGGGCCTGTACGGCCCCTTTTACTCATGCTCAAATGCGGAACATGCCGACCTGATTGCTCAGTTCACCCGAAATATTTTTAAGTTGTTCAGAGAGATGGCGCGAACTGTCTGCATCCACAGCCAGTTCGTCCGAGACATCTTTGACCGCCTGAATGTTGCGGCTTACCTCGTCGGTGACGGCTCGCTGCTCTTCGGCTGCGCTGGAGATCTGGGTCGCCATGTCGGAGATCTGGTTGATCGAGGTGGTGATCTGCTCCAGCGCATGGGTGGCGTTGTTGGCGTCATCCACGCTGTTCTGGGCCAGCTGCTGGCCTTCGTGCATGGTGCTGACCGCGCCCTGGGTATTGCGCTGCAGGGTTTCGATCATGCTGCGGATCTCGACAGTCGAGCTGTGGGTGCGCTGTGACAAGACGCGTACTTCATCGGCCACCACCGCAAAGCCACGGCCCTGTTCACCGGCCCGCGCCGCTTCGATGGCGGCGTTGAGCGCCAGCAGGTTGGTCTGCTCGGCGATGCCCTGAATGGTGGAGAGGATGGTGTTGATCTCCTGGGCGTTCTTCTCCAGTTCCTGAATGATGTTGGAGGCCTGCTCCACCTGGGTGGCCAGATCGGTGATGGAGCGCTGGTTGCGGGCGATCACCTGTTTGCCATGCTCGCAACTGCTGGAGGAGCTGCGGGCTGCTTCGGCGGTCTGCTCGGCGTTGCTGGCAACCTCGACCGCGGTGGCGGACATCTCGTGCACTGCAGTGGCGATCTGGGAGATCTCGTTTTGCTGGCGTGCCAGCCCCTGATTGGCCTTCTCCGCCATGCTGTGGGAGGACTTGGCCTGCTGGTTGAGTTGGCCGGAGGAGTTGGAGATATCCTGCACCATCACATGGATCCGGTCGATGAAGGTATTGACGTGTTTGGCAACCGCGCCCACTTCATCTTCACGCTCGATCTTGATGCGGCGGGTCAAATCGCCGTTGCCACGGGAGAGATCGGCAATCGCCTCGCCCAAGGTTTTCAGGGGGGCCAGCGAGCCGTTGATGGCGACATAGGAGAAGCCAGCCACGATCAGTATGGTAATGAGCCCCTGAATGAGGGATGAGGTGACCATGCTGCGTACCGATTGGTAGGCGGTTTCCTCATCCACCATCATGCCGTAATACCAGTTGGTATTGGGGATCGCGTTGAAGTCAAAGACCTCTTTCTTGCCGCTGATTATTAGCTCGTTGATCATGCCGTCATGGGCGATCTGGTTGATATAGGATGCGGTCAACTCAGGGGCCAGCGAGGTGGCGGGTTTCAGGCTCATGGAGGCATCGGGGTGCGCGATGATGGTGCCGTTGCTGTCGACCAGCATGGCGTAAGTGCCCTCGCTGGTGACTGCCAGAATGTCCGAGATAAGGGCGCTGATAGAGACGTCTCCGGCGATGACCCCCTGGGTGTTACCACGCTGGAACGGCTCGGCGATGGTGACGATCAGTTGGCCGGTGGAGATATCGGCATAGGGCGCGGTGATGACCAGCTTGCCTGCTGCCATCGCATCCTTGTACCAGGGACGTTGACGGGGATCATAACCGGCAGGCAGGTTGGTGGGTTTACTCTGGATCATCTTGCCGTCTGCGGTGCCGGCATAGACTAGGTCGAAGCCACCGGCATTCATGGATTGGGCCAGATGACTGATGGGCTCATCTTCTTTGGTGAATGCTTCCTTGGTGGTGCTGACCATGCTGATACGGGAGTCGACCCAGCGGGAGATCCCCTTGACGTTGGCCATCGAGCTCTCGTCGATGATGTTCCAGACCAGTCGCTGGGTCTCGCTGCGCAGTTGTGAGGTGTTGTACCAGACCTGCAGGCCGGTGATCACCAGAATGATGATACCTATAGCCAGGACCAGCTTGTTTTTAATGGATAAGTTCATAATTACATCCTTGTGAGCGTCAGTCTGAGTGTTGGAAACTAGTTATTGTTATGAGCCTGTTCTTATCGGCCGAAATTGAACTCTTTGTATCCCGGTCAGCTATTTAAAGTTAGTGCCTAAATCAGTGGTTATCCATATGTGTATCGCGCCCTTATGGCGCCAGAAAACGATCCGGCCGATTGGTAAAGATTCCATCGACCCCCATTCTGGCGAGCGTTTCGTAATCCTCAGGGTAATCAACGGTATAAACCAGCACCCTTAACCCGTGGCGATGGGCATCTTCAACCAGCGTCGGGTCAACGAAATCCACGTCGCAGTTGAGTGACCAGGCTCCCAGCTCGTCGGCAAACAGCGCCAGGTTGAGCGGCAGGTTGGCGGTCAGGGCGCCGAGCCGGATATCGGGCCGCAAGGCGGCAAAGCGGGCCAGCTCCGGGTGATGGAAGGAAGAAACCACCCACTGGCAGGGAGTAAAGCCAAGCTCGGCTTCTGCCCGTCGGGTCAGGGTTGCCACCGCGTCGGCGGTATGGGCGCCCTTGAGCTCGATATGCAACTCGCAGCGTCCGGCGATGATCTCCATCACCTGCCACAGGGTCGGGATCAGCTCTCCCTCACCGGCATCGAGCTGCTCCAGATAGGAGCGCGATTGCTCGGTTAACACCCCCTTGCCGTTGGTGCAGCGCTCCAGCCGCCGGTCGTGAAAGACCCACAACTCGCCATCGGCCGCCTGTACGTCGATCTCGATGGCTGGCGCTCCCAGCTCCAGCGCCTTGGCCATCGCCTTGAGGGTGTTCTCCGGTGCCAGACCGCTGGCGCCACGGTGGGCAATAATCTGCATGTTCTGCTCCTTTTACCTCGCGGGTCAGCCGCGGCTCAGGTGAATGTCGATCTGTTGATGGGGCAGGGTAAGTCCCCGCTGCTGCATCTTCTCCAGCACCAGCGAGTGAACCTCGTGAGTGATGGGCATCCGGTGATCCATGTTGTTGACGTAGAGGCGGATCTCGTAGATCAGCGCCGAGTCGGTAAATTCGATCAGGAACACCTCGGGCGTCGGCGTCTCCAGCACCAGGGTTGATGCCTGGATGGACTCTTCCAGAATGCGCTGTACCAGTTTCGGATCCCGGGTCAGGCCGATCCGGATCCGCAGTTTGACCCGGGTGATGGCATCGGAGAGCGACCAGTTAATGAACTGCTCGGTGATGAAGGCCTTGTTGGGCACGATGATCTCCTTGCGATCCCAATCCACTATGGTGGTCGCCCGGGTTTTGATCTTGGTGACCGTGCCGGTGAGATCGCGGATGGTGACGGTATCACCGAGCCGGATCGGCTTTTCAAACAGGATGATGAGGCCGGAGACAAAGTTGGCGAAGATCTCCTGCAGACCGAAACCCAGCCCCACCGAGAGGGCGGCGACCAGCCATTGGGTCTTCGACCAGTCGATGCCAAGCATGGAGAAGCCGGTGAGGGCGCCGATCAGGATCACCAGATACTTGCTGGTGGTGGTGAGTGCAAAGCCGGTACCCGGGGAGAGGCTGAGGTGTTGCAACAGGGTCAGCTCCATCAGCCCCGGCAGGTTGCGGGCAGTCACCACGGTCAGGATGAAGACGAAGGCGGTCAGCATCAGATCCTGCAAGGTGATCGCCGAGAGCTGCTCGATGCCGCCAATCTTGCTGCTCACCTGCCACACCTCGATATTGCTGAGGAAGCTGAAGGCTGAGTTGAGATCCGACCATTGCACCACCACCAGCATGGTGAAGCCCAGCATCAGCAGGGTGCGCACCAGCCCCAGCGACTGGGCGCTGATGGTATCGAGATCCAGCTCGGTCTCTTCCACCACATCGGGGATCTCCGAACTCAGCTCCTCCTGATTGTCGTCACGACCACGCTGGGCCAGGATTTCGGCCCGTTTGCTCTTGGCGCGCTCGAAGGCGAGACGGCGACGCTGGATCAGCATCCAGCGTCTGGCCAGATAGTAGACCAACAGGCAGCCCAGCCCCATCAGCAGGCTCAGCTCCAGCTGGCGCAACAGGATGCGCGAGGTGTAGAAGTAGCCAAACAGGGCACCGATCACCGCCAGCAGTGGTGCCAGCATCAGGCTGTTCCAGATGAAGTGGTGCAGCAGGTGGGGCTTGGTCATGTCGATCTGGCCCCAGGTGAGCGGTAGCCGCTCCCGGTTGAGGCGGGCGAAGAAAAGGAGCAGCCAGAGGGCGCCGATCATGAAGGCCATCCGGCCGAGGGAGTCGTAGAAGGCGTGTTCCTGATAGCTGTTGGCCATCCCCTGTACGAAGAAACTCGGGATCAGCACCAGCAGCAGGGTGCGAAACTGGTTCCAAACCTGCTGCACCCGCTCTCTCGGCCAGCGGAAGTGGTGGATCAGGATCCCTTTCTCCAGGGTCAGATGGCGGGCCATCACCAGCGCCAGCAGCAGAAACCAGATCTCGCCAAGGCCACGCGCTACCGCCACCGCAAACGGGTATTGCCAGGCCCCTTCGAGCAGGCCGCGCACCATCAGCACCATGGCGGGCAAGGGGAGCGAGGCGAGCAGGGAGCGCAGCAGCAAGCGGCTGGTGAGGCTGAATTTGTCCTGGGTCACCTTGCCGATCCGCGGTGCAATATGGTCGCAATACTGGTTCAGGTGACGGGCCAGTTTGAACCAGCTCCAGGCCAGCACCAGCAGACCAATACCGGCCAGAGTGAGGCTCAGCGGGTTGTTCTCGGCGATGGCATAGGGCAATTGCAGCCAGTTGTCCGGGTTGAAGGCCAGCGTCAGCGCGGCGGGAATACCGAGCATCACCTGTGGGGTAAAGGGGCGCACATCCGGCATCCAGAACAGGTGACTGGCACTGATCTCGCGGATCTCGTCGATCTTGCTGTTCTGGCGGCTGTAGAGCAGCTTGAGCCGGGTCTGCTCCTGGATCAGGGTATCGGAGGCGTCGTTGAGCCGGGTCAGCAGCTGGCGACGGGCCTTGAGCAGGTTGTCGAGCACCGACAATTGCGGGCGATCCAGCGTAACCTCCTCTTCGGCCAGCAGCTTGTCGCGCAACAGACGGGTATCCTTGAGGCCATCCTGCTCGCTCTCGTACTGGTACTTGGCCATGCGGGCGTTGACGATGGCGGACTCCAGCTTGTCGAGGGGGAACAGGGGGGGCAGATCGGAGAGTTTGCTGCGCAGGTTTTCGCCGTAGGCGTTGCTGATCTGCAGCCACTCCAGCTGTTCGCGCACCGAGTTGACCAGCTCATTCAGTTCAAACAGATTCTTGTCGACGCTGCGTTGCTCGTCCTGCACCCGCTCAATCTGATCCTCCAGCGTGCCGAGCTGGATCGAGAGCGCCTGATTCTGCTGTTGCTGTTCCAGCAGCAGCGGCATGTCGGTGGTGAGCTGTTTGCGCAGCCGCTCGCTCTCCTCCAGTGCCTGCTCGGTCTTCTCCCGCCGCAGCTGGTTCTGCTGGGTCAGCAGGCTGGCTTGCCACTCATCCTCGTCGGCGATGGCCAGATTGAGCTCCTGCAGCTTCAGTTTGCCGAGATCGTTGCGTTGCTGGGCCGAGAGCTGCTCCAGCTCCAGCATCTGGATCCGGTCGGAGAGACTCTGCTCCTTCATTCTGGTCAGCAGCAGCTGGGCCTCCTGCTGGCGATCCGATTCGCTGCTGAAGCTCAGCCGCTCCAGCTGGCTGCGGGTCAGTTGCAGCTGTTTGCGCAGATCATCCACTCGCAGGTGATACTCCTGTCCGGTGCTCTCCAGCTGGTTGAGGCTGTCCATCACCCCCTGCCGCTCCTTGCGCAGGTTGAGCTGGCGGTTGCTGCTCAGGCCAATGGCCTGACGCAGTGCCTCCTCCTTGAGGCTCGTCAGCGGCGGGCGATCGGCGGGCTGATAGTTGTGCAGGCTCTCCTTGAGGCGCGCCGACTCCTTGGGGTAATCGATGAGGATCTGCTGATAGGCCTTGCTCTGCTCCCGGTAGCGCTCGGCCTCTCTGGCAAATTGCAGCGCTTGCTGGTAACTCTCCCGCAGTTTCTGGTTTTCCGGGGTGTCGCTCTTGGGCACGCTCTGTAGCAATGCTTCGATTTGGTCAATGGCATCGTCGGCGCGCACGGCTGGCGGCAACAAGATAAGGGAGAGCAGCAAGAGGGTGAGCAGGCGTTGCAACATGAGGCTCGTTTCCGTTCAGAAGAGGTGGCCCTAGCCTAAAACAGGGCAGGGAGGCGGGTAAAGCAGTCCATATTAATGATTCATAACACAAATAACAGGAAGTCATGCTGCCGTTTAGCTATGATCCGGCCGCTCTCTCTCCACCGGGTTGAATATGTCAGCTGTTGATCTGGGCACAGCCCCGCTATCTCGCCTTTTCTGGCGTTACGTAACCCCGACCGTGGCGGCCATGCTGATCACCGGCATCTATGTCACCATCGATGGCATCTTCGTTGGCCATGTGCTGGGTCAGGATGGCATGGCCGGTCTGATGCTGGCTTACCCCATCTGCGCCGTGCTCTATGCGGTGGGGGCCCTGATCGGCATGGGAGCCTCATCGCTGGTCTCCTTCTATCTGGGGCAGGGCAATGCGGCCAAAGCCCGCCATATTGTCGGCAATGCGCTGGTGATGGTGTTGCTGACATCGCTGCTGCTCAGTTTTATCGGGATCCGCTATGGCGAGCCGATGCTGGCCTGGATGGGGGCGGAGGGGGAGATCTTCACCGCCGGGCTCGCCTACCTGCAGGCTTACGCCTGGCTTGGCGTCTTTGCGGTGCTGTCGATGGCGTTCAGCTCGCTGCTGCGCAACGATGGTCGTCCCGGCTTTGTCACCATCATCATGGTGGTCGGGGGGCTGCTAAACGTGCTGCTCGACTATCTGCTGATGGTGGTGTTCCCGTTCGGGCTGGCCGGGGTGGCGACGGCCACCATGCTCTCCCAGGCGGTGACGGGCCTCGCCTGCCTGTGGCACTTCTTCACGCCGCGCAGTCAGCTGCGGATCAGCTGGGACACCCTGCGCCCCGATCTGCGGTTGATGGGCGAGACGGTGCGCCTCGGGATCTCCAGTTTTCTGATGTACCTCTACCTTTCGGTGGTGCTGGCGCTGCACAACAAGGCGCTGCTGGCGGTGGGTACGTCGCTGCATGTGGCCGCCTACGGAGTGATCAGCTACACCGAGGCTTTCTTCTACTTGGTGTTCGAGGGGATCGCCATGGGTATCCAGCCCATCGCCAGCTTCAACGCGGGTGCTGGTCACTGGCAGCGGGTGCTGCGGGTGCGCAACCTGGCGCTCGGGGTGACGCTGGGGATCGCTCTGTGCGCCATGATCCCGCTCTATCTGTGGCCGGAGGCTGCGGTCTATCTGTTTGCCGGTGACAATGCCACCCTGCTGCCGGTGGCAAGCCTCGGGATCTGGCTCTACTTCTGGGGGTTGCCGATGGAGGGCTTGCTGCTGGTGGGGGCCACCTACTTCCAGGCCATCAACCGGGCCCGTATCGCCTCCCTGCTCACCGGCGGCAAGCTGGTGCTGATCGGCGGTTTCTTGTGGGGATTCTCGACCTTGTGGGGCGTGCCCGGCGTCTGGCTGGCATTGCCAACGTGCAGCTCCTTGCTGGTGCTGGTGATGTGGCGGGCGATGCGTCGGGAGTCTGGCGCCCACGCACTGGCCGGATAGACAATCAGGTTCGACGTGCAGATAGCAGACAGGCAGCCATGGGCTGCCTGTTTTGTTAACGGGCGGGACAGATTCAGGGCTTGAAGGCACCGATAAAGATGGCGGGATCGACCCGGGTGTCGTTGAGGCTGACGTTCCAGTGCATATGGGGGCCGGTGGCGCGACCGGTCGAACCGACTCGCCCGACGATGCCGCCGCGCGGCAGGTTTTGACCCAGCTTCACATCGATCTTCGACATGTGGCAGAACATGCTGATGAGCCCCTGACCGTGGTCGACAAAGACGGTGTTACCGTTGAAGAAGTAGTTGCCGATCAGGATCACCTTGCCTGCGGCGGGGGACTTGATCGGGGTGCCGGCGCCCACGGCGAAGTCGAGGCCGGAGTGGGGGTTGCGCTCCTCGCCATTGAAGAAGCGACGCAGGCCAAACGGGCTGGAGAGGGGGCCGTTGACCGGCTTGTCGAACATCAGGTTGCTCGGCTGGTTGGGGCTGAAGGTCTGGTAAGCCCGGGTCTGCTCCGCCAGCTCGCGGTTGATGCGGGTCATATCCTCGGCGAGCGGATTGACCTGACGGCTGTTCTTGAGCTTGATGTGCTGCTCGCGGTAGTGCTTGGGGGTCACAGTGAAGCCGAGAGTACGGCCATCACCTGTGCTCAGTTGCTGGGCGCCGGGCGTGCTTTTCAGAGAGATGCCGACGATGGCGATCCACTGGTTGTCTTCGCGCACCACCAGCACGGGTTTGTCGTGATAGCGGGCCGTGGGGGCAGTGGGTGACGTGCCAAGAGGGATCACCGCAACGCCACCCGGCACCGGATGGTTGAGCAGGCGACTGATAAAACCCTCGGCCAGGGCTGACTGGCTGGTCAGTAACAACAACAGACAACAAACAACTCTCATGACGATACCACTCGATGTTAAAACGCCCGCGATGACAACCCCCTGTCCGGCATTCGTCGATCACTAAAGGGTGACCACGGCACGCTGGCCACGACAGGCGCGGCTGGGGGAGGGACACAGATTGTGCCTCGTTATAGTCGGGGCAGCCAGAGGCGAGGCATGGCTGACGCCCCTTTTGTACATCGCTGCGTCAGGTTTTATGTCGTGGTCGGGTTGCTTCGCCATTGAGTCGCCCCCCGCCCTGGCTCTAGAATCGGCTTCCGGCACTGATGCCACCGACACTCCGAGGAGACGATATGAACGGATTACCCCCTTTGCGCACTACACCGGCCCGGTACACGACAGGTCGTGGCTGGCTCTGGGTTCGCAGCGGGTTCGATATCTTCAACAAGGGGATGGGGATCAGCGTAGCCATGGTGCTGGTCTGGTTTATGGTGGGCATTCTGCTGGAGCAACTGCCGGCGGGTGGCCTTATCTCTCAGCTGCTCTATATGGTGTGGGGCGCGGGTTGGGTGGCGGTCGCCACTCGGGGTTATCGGGGGGAGCCACTGCAGTTTGTCGATCTCTTCGCCGGTTTTCGCCACAAGTTGACCCCGCTGATGCTAGGCGGTCTGCTGGTGTTGCTGCTGTTTAGCCTGGTTGGCCTCGTCTGTCTCGGTCTGCTCTCCATGTGGGGGCTGCTCCCGCTGTTGACGCAGGATCCCGAGAGCATGGTGGTCTCAGCCAGCCAGTTGCAACAACTGCTGCTGGTATTGCTGGTGGGGATGCTGCTCATCATTCCCGTGCTGATGGGGGTCACCTTTGCTCCGGCGCTGATCTACCACCACGATATCGGCATCATCCAGGCGGTACGGCTGAGCTTCTTCGGCTGCTGGCGCAATATTTTTCCCTTCTTCTGGTGGGGGCTGCTCTCAGCCATTTTGTTGCTGTTTGGCGCTGTGCTGTTGCTGGTAGGTCTGCTGGTGGTGATCCCGGCGCTCAACTACTCCATCTATGTGGCTTATCGGGATATTTTCCTGGACGAGAGTGCTCTGCCGGAAGCGCCGCATTCAGAACCATTCGGATTTGAAGCCTGATCAAGGGATCAGAGTGAAGAAGGGGCCCGCAGCGGCCCCTTCGTTATGTTTGAGTGTGCGGAGTGCTTACTCCTGCCAGATGGGATCCGCCGCCATGCGGGCCAGCAGAAAATCGAGGAAGCTGCGCAGCAGTGGCGACATCTGTTTGCGGGTGGCATACACCCCGTAGACCCCGAGGCGCTTGGGCTGCCAGTCGGTCAGCAGGGGCACCAGTTCTCCGCGCTCCAGATAGGGCTGGGCCGAGTAGCGGGGTTGCAGGCTGATCCCGGCACCTTCCAGCGTTGCTTCCAGCAGCAGGTTGGAGATATTGGCGCTCAGGTTACCGCTGACCGGCACTGACTCGGGGCCGTCCGGTCCATTGAACTCCCACAGGCTCTTGCCGAAGTAGGTGTAGGTGAGGCAGTTGTGCAGCGCCAAATCCTGCACCTTGTGTGGCATCGGATGACGGGCCAGATAGGCCGGGCTGGCGCAGACTACCGAGTGGCAGGTGCCGAGACGGCGCGCCACCAGATTGGGGTCGAGGTCGTTGGTGATGCGCACCGCCAGATCGATCCGCTCCTCTACCAGATTGACGGTTCTGTCGAGCAGCAGAATGTCGATGGCCGTCCCCGGGTATTGCGCCAGATAGTCGTTGGCAGCCCCGACCAGCAGCGCTTCAGACAGGGAGTAGCTGCTGGTGATCCGCAGTTGCCCCTTGGGGGCGTCATCACTCTTCACGGCGATCTGCTCCATCTCCTCGCCGAGCGCCAGCATGGCGCGGGCCCGGTTTAGTGCCTCCTCTCCCGGCCCGGTCAGGCTCAGACGGCGGGTGGTGCGGTGCAGCAGGCGGGCGCCCATCCAGCTCTCCAGCTCGGCCAGATAGCGCGACACCATGGCGCGCGACATATCCAGTTTCTCCCCGGCGCCGCTCAGACTCCCCTGCTCGACAACGCTGACGAAGACCCGCAATGCGGTCAGTCGATCCATCTATGGCTCTCTATATGTTCGATATATGCAACAGTGATGCGCTTTTTACGCTGTATTTGCAACTTAGGCGATCCAATACACTCTGTCCATCAAATGAACCCCCGAATACTTAATGAGGAATAGATGATGAACAACACCCTGATCCGCAACCTGACTCTGGCTACCACCCTGCTGAGTGGCGCTGCCCTGGCCGCCCCCCTGAGCGTGATCGTCTACAACCCTGGCGAGAAGGCGATCTTCCCGGTCTCCTCCTCACTGGTGACCGGTGACAAGGAGGCCATCCTGATCGATGCCCAGTTCGACGTGCAAAATGGTCAGGCGCTGGTGGACATGATCAAGAAGAGCGGCAAGAAGCTGACCACTGTGTATATCAGTGCCGGTGACCCCGACTTCTACTTCGGTCTGGAGCCGGTCATGGCCGCGTTCCCGGATGTCAAAGTGCTGGCTGACCAGCATGTGGTTGACCATATCAACCAGACCAAGGATGCCAAGCTGAGCTACTGGAGTCCGATCCTGGGCAAGGGCGCACCGAAGAGCCTGACCGTGCCGCAAGTGATGACTGCCAGCCACCTGACGCTGGATGGCGAGAAGATTGAAATCAAAGAGATGAACACCCCGAATGCCTACCTCTGGGCCCCTTCCATCAAGACAGCTTTTGGTGGTGTGCCGGTTTATCACGGGGTGCATGTCTGGATGGCGGACAGCCAGACCAAAGCGGCCCGCAGCAACTGGGTCAAGGCGCTGGATAACCTGCTGGCACTGAAACCCGAGCGCGTGGTGCCGGGTCACTTCCTGGGCACTGCTCCCAAAGGCACTGCCGCAGTGACCTTTACCCGTGACTATGTACAGGGTTTCGAGCAGGCGCTGGCTAAGGCGAAAAACTCTGGCGAGCTGATCGAGGCTCTGAAGAAGGCCTACCCGGCACTGCCGGTTGACGATGGTCTGGCCATCGGCGCCAAGGTCAATACCGGCGAGATGAAGTGGTAAGCCACTGAGCCTGCTCTCCCTGTGTTTTTTACCGGGCCCCAGGGCCCGGTTTTTTATCCAAGATTGAAGCGAGAATGACGATGAGCAAACAACAAACCACCCTCCATTATGTCTATGACCCGCTCTGTGGCTGGTGCTACGGTGCCGCCCCACTGCTGCAGGCGGCAGCCACCATTGCCGGCCTCAAGATTGAATTGCATGCGGGCGGCCTCTGGCTGGGCAGCCGCCGTCAGCCGATGGGTGAGGCATTGCGTGATTATGTGCGCCCCCATGATCAGCGGATTGAAGCGCTGACTGGCCAGCATTTTGGCGAACGCTACTTTAACGAACTGCTGCTGCGGGAAGGCTGTCTGCTGGACTCCGAGCCGCCGATCCGTGCGGTTTTGGCCGTCACGTCACTGGGGGGCGATGGTCTTGCGATGCTGCACCGGATCCAGCAGTCCCACTATCGGGACGGGCTCTGGATTGGTGAACCGGCGTTTCTCGCCACGCTGGCGGCAGAGCAGGGGATTGCTGCCGAGGCATTCCAGCAAGCTTATCTGCAGGCCCCTTTGCTGCAACATCTGGCAGATAGCCAGGGCTGGATGAAACAGCTGGGCGGTCAGGGTTATCCCACTTTGGGTATAGAACGAGGAGGCAAACTCGAAAGGATAGAGGCCAACCAGTATCTGGGAGAGCCGGAGTTGCTGATCCCACGACTGGTGCGAGCAATAGAGTAAAGCGTTATTAGTTTGCGTTAGTTAAAGTGCCCTCTCTGCGTGTCGATAGCGATATATGGTGCTTATCCAAACTACAAAAGCCCTGCTCTACGGCTATGCTCAATTACAAAAATATGAACACATAGCCCCTATCAAAACCGACATTAAACGATGACACGCAGTTAAGGATGAATCTATGCTCCAGAATATGTCCATAGGCCAGAAGTTGAGTGCTGGCTTTGCAGTGTTGGCACTTTGCGTATGTCTGCTTGCCGGGTATGGCGTCTCGCGACTGTCGTATCTCAATCAACAAAACACAGTATTGGCAGAGAATCTGATCCCGTCCGTCCGTTATGCCAGTCAGATGAATATCGCACTGCTCGATGCTCGGCGTTTCCAATTATCCATGGTGATCGCGATGGGCCACAACGACAGCGCAGATATTGAACGCACTCAGCAAGGTGTGATGGAGGCAAAGAGCCGGTTTGATAAGGCTGCGGCTGATTATGGTGGATTGGCTTTTAATGCTGCTGATGAAGAGCAAACCTTTAACGCGTTGAAAACTGCTGGTGATGCCTATTTTACAGCTCATGATCCACTTTATCAGGCGGTGAAACAGGGTAGTGACAAGATAAGAGATATTCTGCAAGGGAATATCAGAACAACGCTGGAACAAGCCACAAAATTAACCGTGGATTTACGAGAGATCAATGAACGTATTGGCAAGGAGATGGATGCCCAAGGGGAAGAGGCGTACAACAGTTCCAAATTCCTCAGCATCTTGACCGGTGCAGCGACTCTCGTTTTCGTGGTGTTGATTGCATGGTATTTGAGCCAACAAATCAAACGGCCCGTTAACCGTTTACTGGAAGTGGTAGGGAGTGTCGCCGCTGGTGATTTGACCCATCGTTTGGATTTGAATGCGTTCAATCAGGATGAGTTGGGACAACTGGCGAAAGGCTTTGTGCAGATGCAAGAAAATTTGCGCAAACTGGTTGGGGAAGTATCCGGTTCGGTTGTACAGATGAGCTCTGCGGTAGAAGAGATCAGTGCTGTGGCACGGCAGTCGGCAGACAATATGAATTCTCAACAACATGAGCTGAATCAGCTGGCGACGGCGATGAACGAGATGCAGGCCACGGTTCAGGAGGTCTCTCGCAACACCAGCGATGCGGCCAGTGCAGCTACCTCGGCCAGTGAGACGGCTGAACTAGGTGCGCAAACGGTGAATGACTCCATTCAACGTATTGAACGGGTCGCTGGTGCCATCGAGAGTACCGCAGCGGTGATCCGCCAGCTGGGTGATGACAGCCGCAATATCGGCATGGTACTGGAGGTGATCCGCGGCATTGCCGAGCAGACCAACCTGCTGGCGCTCAACGCCGCCATCGAAGCGGCCCGTGCCGGTGAGCAGGGACGGGGTTTTGCGGTGGTGGCCGATGAGGTGCGTACGCTGGCCAAGCGCACTCAGGACTCCACCTCCCAGATCAACACCATCATTGCCGAGTTGCAGCAGCGTGCCGAGCAGGCGGGCAGTACCATGCAACAGAGTCAGGAGCTGATGAACACCACGGTGTCTACCGCGCGGGAAGCTGGCGAGTCCATCTCCCAGATCAGTGGCTCGGTCAGCAGCATCTCCCACATGAACATCCAGATTGCGACGGCCACCGAAGAGCAGGGGGCGGTGAGCGAAGAGCTCAACCGCAACGTGGTCAATATCAGCCATGCTTCCGAAGAGGTGGCTGCCGGTGCCACCCAGATGGCTCAGGCGTGCAACGAGCTGAACCATCTGGCTACCCAGCTGCAGGATATGGTGCGCCGCTTCAGGGTGTAATCCATCGGCGAGTCAAACAAGCCCGATTGCCGCGAGGTGATCGGGCTTTCTATTTTTGCGCTGCAGCCAGAGAGGCTCACTGCGAGCGGATGACTTGTCCCGCCGGACGATATTGTGCATGCTGATGACCCATTTTCCAGGCAGGACTCTTGCTGTATGAATCTTCGCGATCTCGAATATCTGGTGGCGCTGGATGAGGAAAAACATTTTCGCAAAGCCGCCGAACGCTGCTTTGTCAGTCAACCCACCCTGAGCGGCCAGCTGCGCAAGCTGGAGGATGAACTCGGGGTCATTCTGATCGAACGTACCTCGCGCAAGGTGCTGTTTACTCCGGCTGGCGATGCCATGGCCCATCAGGCGCGTCGGGTGCTCAAGGAGGTGCGCGAGCTCAAGAGCATCGGTCAGCACTTCTCCGAGCCGATGTCCGGGGAGATCCATATCGGTTTTATTCCAACCGTGGGCCCCTACCTGTTGCCCCGTATTATCCAGACCCTGCGTGAGCGTTTTCCCCAGCTGGAGTTCTACCTCTATGAGGAGCAGACCCAAACCCTGCTCAAGCGGTTGGAAGAGGGGGAGCTGGATTGCGTCATTCTGGCCGAGATGCCGGGGATGGAAGGGTTTGGTTCAATCCAGCTCTATCATGAGCCGATGTGGTTGGCGGTGCCTTGCCATCACCCCGAAGCACAGGCCAGACAGGTGCCGCTTGGTAATCTCAAGGGCAAGAAATTACTGATGCTGGCCGATGGTCACTGTTTGCGGGATCAGGCGATGGGGTTCTGTTTCGCCGGCGGGATAGGTGAGGATCAACGCTTCAAGGGCACCAGTCTCGAGACCCTGCGCAACATGGTGGCTGCCGGTAGTGGCATGACTTTGGTGCCAAAGTTGGCCGTACCTGCCGATCATGATGAGGGCGGGGTGAGCTATCGTCCCGTGGTTGACCCTGGGCCGGGGCGTACCATCTCGCTGCTCTATCGCCACTACTCGGTGCGTCGTCCCTGCTTCAATGAGTTGGCCGCCTCGATCGCCACACTGATGAGCAAGCAGTTGGCCCAATAAAAAAACCGGCAGCCAAGGCTGCCGGTTTTGCTTCTGCCGCAAGAGCAGCTTAGAAGATATCGTCGGTTGAGACAGGCCCTTCCACATCGGGGTTGTCACCACCGTAGACCTGATTGCCATCCGAGCTCGGTGCTGCGTAGCGGGTCGGCTCGGTCCCTTCCTTGAAGTATTCGTCGGTGCCGCCACTGGTTGCCAGCAGGCCGGTTTCGCTATCAATCTTCACCGTCATGATCCCCTCGGGAACCGGCATCTTGTGCTCAGGCAGCTTTTTGAGGGCGACTTTCATGAAGTCGATCCAGATAGGCTGCGCGGCGCCACCACCAAACTCGGCACGGCCGAGGCCACGCTGGTGGTTGTCAAAACCGATCCAGGAGGTGGCGACGATATCCGGGGTGTAGCCGGAGAACCAGGCATCCCGCGATTCGTTGGTGGTACCGGTTTTACCGGAGATGTCGTGACGTTTCAGGTCGCGGGCTGCACGCCAGCCAGTACCGCGCCAGCCGTTGCCACCCCAGATTGCGGTGCTCAGGGTGTCGGTGATCAGGAACGCGCTCTGGGCACTGATAGTATGCGGGGCTATGGTCGGCGCGAGAGGGGTCTGCGTGCCATCTTGCGCTGCTCCATCAACAGTTGGCTCCGGCAGTGTGCTCTGCTCGGACGCGGCCTGCTGTTCGCAGCGGGTGCAAGCGATGGCAGGACTGGCCTGATAGAGGGTGTTCTCCAGGCTGTCGGTCACTTTGTCGATGAAGTAAGGGGTTACCAGGAAGCCGCCGTTGGCCAGTACCGAATAACCACGTACCACCTCGAGGGGGGTGAATTCGGCAGCCCCGAGCGCCAGCGACTCATGGGGAGAGATAAAGTCGCGCGGGAAGCCAAAGCGAGTCAGGCCGTCGATATAGGTATCCAGACCGATGGCGCGCATCAGTCGAACCGACATCACGTTCTTGGACTTGGCCAAACCCAGACGCAGCGGGGTTGGGCCATCATAGACGGCCGGGGAGTTCTTGGGCTGCCACATGGGCCCTTTTGACGGATCCCACTGGTTGATCGGTGCATCGTTGATGAGCGACGCAAGGGTATAGCCATGCTCTAGCGCGGTGGCATAGAGGAAAGGCTTGATGTTGGAACCGATCTGGCGACGCGCTTGATCGACCCGGTTGAATTTGGAGAGCTCGAAGCTGAAACCACCTACCAGTGCTTCCAGCGCGCCATTTTTCGGGTTCATGGCAACCAGTGCGGCGTTCACATCCGGGATCTGGGCCAGCAGCAGCTCTTCGCCCTCTTCCCGTACCCAGATCTGGGCGCCCACTTTCAGCACATCACGCGCCGATTTCGGGGCGTAGCTCTGACGGTCGTCGGTAATAAATGAGCGGGCCCACTTGACACCGTTCCAGCCCAGTTCCGCTTCCTTGCCATTTTTCAGCACCAGCGTTGCACTGCGGTCACCGAGCTTGGTCACGACCGCCGCCATCAGCGGATCATAAGTGGGCTGTTTGCCAAGGTGTGCGACGATCTGTTCGTAATCCCAGCTGGTTTCACCCGCTTTCCACAACTGCGCACTTGGGCCGCGATAGCCGTGGCGCATGTCATAGGCAAAGACGCCATCCAGCAGCGCCTGTCTGGCCGCCCGCTGACGTTCGGCAGAGACGGTGGTGTAGACGTGCAGGCCCATGGTGTAGGCATCTTCACCAAACTGCTCGACCATCTTCTGGCGCACCATTTCCCCCAGATAGGGGGCATGCAGGGTCACTTCGGCACCGTGGTAACGGGCCTTGATCGGCATCCTGGAGGCTTCGTCAAACTGGGCCTGGGTGATCTTGCCGGTTTCCAGCATCCGGCCCAGCACGACGTTGCGGCGCGCAAAGGCACGCTCGGGGGAGCGGATGGGGTTGAGCATGGACGGGGCTTTCGGCAGACCGGCAATGATGGCGATCTCGTCCAGTCCCAGATCCTTGACCTCTTTACCAAAGTAAACCTGCGCCGCAGCACCGACCCCGAAGGAGCGATAACCGAGGGGGATCTTGTTGAGGTACAGTTCGAGGATCTCGTCTTTTGAGAGATTCTGCTCGATCCGCCAGGCCAGGAAGACCTCCTTGACCTTGCGGATGATGGTCTTCTCATTGTTCAGGAAGAAGTTACGGGCAACCTGCTGGGTGATGGTACTGGCCCCCTGACGGGCATGGCCGGAGACAGCCCACACCGATGCGGCGCGAATGATACCAATCGGGTCAAT
Source organism: Aeromonas allosaccharophila (assembly GCF_000819685.1). Classification (GTDB taxonomy): domain Bacteria; phylum Pseudomonadota; class Gammaproteobacteria; order Enterobacterales; family Aeromonadaceae; genus Aeromonas; species Aeromonas allosaccharophila. The sequence continues at coordinate 79,269 of NZ_CDBR01000113.1, forward strand.
GCCCGGGTGCTCATAGAAACGGGCATCTTCGGTCGCCAGAACGGCATCGATCATGGGTTGCGGAATTTCGTCCAGACGCAACGGAATGCGACGAATTTCGCCATATTGGGCGATCAATTCCCCATCCCGGCTGTAAACCCGCATCGGGGTTGCCAGCTTGACGTCACGCAATGCGGTGACATCGGGCAGTTGGGGTTTGATATAGAAGTAGATACCGATGAGGCTGGCAACACCCAGCACAGCACCCAGCATCATGACAATAAACAGGCGAACGAGCCATTTCAGCATGGAAGAACTACCAATCGTCTTAAAATTAGCCAACGGGCGCAGAGTATAGCCCTTTTGCCATCGGGAATTCGAGGTTTTCCTGTGGCGAGCCACCTGCCTCAAAAGGATGCGAGAGGTTAGCACTACAGGAAACAATAACCAAGGAGGGCCCTGCCTGATTAAGAAAGCGAGATGGGTCACTTTTCGGTATAAACTTTATGACATTGATAGTTAGAGCATTTAGGATGAGTCAAGCACTCCTCTGATCGGGTGTCCTACACTCAGTTCAGGAATAACACCAAATAACGCATGGATGTGTATATGTTTGGGCTATTTAATAAGGGCTCCCTCCTCCCTCTGGTGGGCATTGATTTCGGTAGCCAGACCATCAAGGCCGTCACCCTCAGTGGCCGCCCGGGCAAGCTGCATCTCGAGTCAGTCGCCGATGTTCCTACCCCGAAAGGGACGCTGGTCGATTATCAATTACAGGATATCGAGCGCGTCAGCCAATCTCTCAAGACTCTCAAGCGCCTGATTCAGGGCCATAGCGACTATGCCGCTACCGCAGTGACCGGCTCCAACGTGATTACCAAGGTGATCCAGATTGATGCCCGTCTCAGCGACAAGGAGCTGGAGAATCAGGTTCAGCTTGAGGCCGAACAGATCATTCCCTTCCCCCTCGACGAAGTGAGCCTCGATTTTGAGGTGCTGGGCACCGGCAATAGCGAAGATCGTCAGGATGTCCTGCTCAGTGCCGCGAGAACCGAGAGTGTAAACGGTCGGGTCAGCGCTCTCGCCGAGGCAGGCATTGCCGTCAAGGTGGTGGATGTGGGCGCCCATGCGCTGGGGCGCGCTGTAGTGGCCTGTCTGCCCGAGCTGCAAGAGAGTGAACGGCCGATCGGGGTGATCGATATCGGTGCCAGCGCCATGACCTTTGCCGCCTTGGTCAAAGGGGAGGTGATCTACTCCCGTTTGCAGAACTTCGGTGGCGATCAGTACAGTCAGGCGCTCTCCTCTTTTTATGGTATGGCGCTCGATGAGGCTGAACAGGCTAAGACCAGCGGTACCTTGCCCGTGGACCATGAGCTGGATGTGCTGATGCCTCACATCAACTTGCTGTTGCAGCAGGTGCGACGAAATATTCAGCTCTTTTGCAGCTCGTCCGGTTACCGCGACATTGCAAAACTGGTGCTGACGGGCGGTGGCAGTCTATTGCCAGGCCTGCTGGTGCAGGTAAAAGAAGAGGTCAATTGCGAGGTGTTGCATCCGGATCTTTTTGCCCTGTTTGGCAAACCGAAAGGGGAGGCCGAGCTGGTACATGGCGCTAAGTATATGACGGCATTCGGGTTGGCTCTGAGGAGTTTCACACCATGTCAAATATAAACCTTCTGCCCTGGCGTGAAGCCCTTGCACAGCGCCAAAAGAAACAGTTCGGGGCCTTGCTGGGGATTTTTGTGCTGGCCACGGTGGCGCTGGGATTTTTTGCCAACTGGTTGGTAGAACGCCAGATCGCCGCCCAGCAGCAACGCAACCAGCGGCTGGTTCAGGAGATGACGATTCTGGATGCCCAGCTGGGGGAGATCCGTCTGCTCAAGGAGCGTCGCAAGGAGCTGATCGATCGGATGCAGCTTATCGAGCAGTTACAGATGCGCCGCAATGTGCCGGTACGCCTTTTCAATCAGCTGCCCTCGCTGGTGCCCAACGGGGTTTACCTCAATACCCTCTCGATGCAGAACAATACGATAGATGTGAACGGCAAGACTGAAGCCTATGGCCGGGTAGCCAGCATGATGCGGCGGATTGATGGTTCAGGCTGGTTGGGCCAGTCAAAGATAAGCACTATTTTTGCAGCTGATGTTGCACCAGTGTCATTGAGCCAGTTTTCCATGATGTTCCTGATTGCCAACAATGCTGCGGCTGCCGGGAATGCGGCCAAGGAGCAAAAATGAATCTTCAGCAACTCAATGAGCTGGATATCAATGACATTGCAAGTTGGCCAAAATGGGCAAAAGGGATCTTCATCCTTCTCTGCTGTGTGTTGACCGGTGGTGCCATCTATTACTACGTGATTGCCAATTCCCTGACCAATTTGACCCAGGAAGCGGGGAAGGAGAGCGAGCTGAAAGCCCAGTTTGAAAGCAAGGCGATGCTGGCTGCCAACCTGGGGGCATACAAGGCGCAAATGGTGCAGCTTGAGCAATTGGTTGATACCCAGCTCAAGCAGTTGCCCAATACCCATGAGGTCGCCGGTCTGCTGGACGATATCAGTTTTATTGCTACCGACAACGGCCTGAAATTGAACCGGATAAACTGGGAACCCGAGCTCAAGCACGAGTTTTCGACCGAACTTCCGATGCGTATCGAAGTCGTGGGTACTTACCATGAAATTGGCAAGTTCACCGCTGATATGGCTGCTTTGCCCCGTATCGTCATCCTCGACTCCTTCACCCTGGGTCAGAGCAAGGATGCAGGAGATCTGATTTCGATGTCGATGCTGGCCAAGACCTACAAGTACAACGGTAAAACAGTGGAGTCGAAACAATGAGACGCATCTGCTGGTTGTTACCTGCCCTCTTGCTGGCGGCGTGTGGTGGCCAGGAGGACATGGATAGCTATGTCGCCGAGACCAAGGCAAGGCCTCCCGTACCTATCGAGCCCTTACCCGAGCTGAAGCCTTTTGCCCCCATGCAATACCAGCAGCGGGAGTTGCGCAGCCCCTTTATGATTCCCCAGCCCGAGGCGGCGGTCGGAAGTACCAGCAGTGCCAAGGCTCAGCCGGATTGTGCTCAGACCTTGATGGACCGGGAGAAAGAGGTACTGGAAAATTATTCGCTGGCAAGCCTGTCGATGCATGGCTCTTTGGGAAAGGCGGGGCAGTTATGGGCACTGATCAGTACCCCGGATGGCAAATCGATGCGGGTTGGTCTCAATCAGTATATGGGGCTTGATCAGGGGCGGGTCATCAAGATTACCGACACTGCAGTGGACTTGCTGGAAACCATTCCGGACGGGAAGGGGTGCTGGGTAACAAGAGAAACCCAGTTGGCGATGGCCAATGTGCAAGAAAAACAATAATCAGGGACGAACAGCAATGAGAACAACAATCGAGCGTGTAACCAAAGTGGCTTTGCTGTTTTGCGCCAGCGCCGTCAGTCAGGCGTGGGCAGTGGCAACCCTGCAGGAGATCAAGGTTAATCCTCTGCTTGCTGATCAACTGCTGGTGGAGCTCAGTTTCAGTGAGCCGGTCACCGGCTTTACTGATCGTCTCTCTTATCAACCCAATCAACTGCTGTTGCATGTTCCCGGTGCGGTGGGGGCGCTCAAGGTCAACCCGCTGCCTATCCAGCGCCAGGGGGTGGATAATATCAAGGTGGAAGGCAAGGGTGCCGGTCTGGATATCAAGATCGCGCTCGATCAGCTGGCTCCCTATCAGGTACAGCAACAGGGTAACAAATTGCTGGTGTCATTGGGTGAGGGGGCGTCCTCCGGGCTCATCAATGGTGAGAGCGCCCTGATTGCACCCGCTACCTCGGTTACCCCGGTGTCAGCACCCTCTGCGATGGTGGCTACCACCTCCTCCTCGGCGTTGCTCAATCCTCAGGTTGTTGCCAGGTCGATGCCGGTTGCACCCGTGACAGCGCCTGTAGCAGCACAGCCCGCCAGCAAGCCGGTGCTCAACAACTATCAGAGCCGTGGGGGCGGCGCCTATTTCAATTCGGTTACCGGTGTGGATTTTCGTCGTGGCAAGGATGGTCAGGGGGAATTTCTGGTCACGCTGGATAACAGCTCGGCCGCCGTCGATGTGAGCAGTCGCGGCCAGACCGTTCTGGCCAAGTTTCATGGTACTCGGGTGCCCGATGGCTTGCTTAATCTGATCAATGTGCAGGATTTTGCAACGCCGGTCTCTCAGGTTGAAGTCTCTCGGCAGGGGAGCGATACCCTGTTTGAGCTGTCGATCAATGGTCAGTTTGATTACCGTTATGATCAGGCAGACAAGCTCTTCATTATCGAGGTGAAAAAGCGGACAACGGCCACTGCATCCAAGCAGTATCAGGGTAAACCCATCTCATTGAACTTCCAGGACATTCCTGTACGTACCGTGCTGCAGCTGATCGCTGACTTCAACAATCTCAATCTGGTGACCACAGATTCGGTGGGGGGCAATATTACGTTGCGTCTGGATGGGGTGCCATGGGAGCAGGCGCTCGACATCATTTTGAAGGTGCGGGGGCTGGACAAACGACTGGACAACAACATTCTGCTGGTGGCACCGGCCGAGGAAATTGCAGCCCGCGAGAAACAGCAGCTGGAGAGCCGCAATCAGGTTGCTGATTTGGCGCAGCTCTATACCGAATATCTGCAGATCAACTATGCCAAGGCGTCGGAAGTGGCGGCCCTGCTCTCTTCCGAAAGTACCAAGTTGCTGTCACCCCGTGGTGCGGTGAGCGTGGATGAGCGTACCAACGTGTTGGTGGTCAAGGATACCGCCGATGTCATCAGCAGCATCAAGCGGATGCTCGATATCCTCGATATTCCGGTTAAGCAGGTGGTGATCGAGGCGCGGATGGTGACCATTGATGACGGTTTTGATGAAGCGCTCGGGGTGCGTTGGGGCGTGACCAAAAACGATGGCCATGGCAACAGCACGTCCGGCTCCATCGAGGGGAATGATGGCTCTGGTAACGGAACAGGTACCAATACCAAGCCCTCCGTAGAGGATCGGATGAACGTTAACCTGCCGGTGACCAATGCGGCCGGTACTTTGGCCTTCCAGGTGGCCCGTCTGGCCGATGGTACCCTGCTGGATCTCGAGTTGTCGGCGCTGGAAAAAGAGAGCAAGGCCGAGATTATCGCCAGTCCGCGGGTGACCACGGCGAACCAGAAACCGGCACTGATCGAGCAGGGTACCGAGATCCCCTATGTGGAGTCCTCTTCCAGCGGGGCCACCTCGGTCACCTTCAAGAAGGCGGTGTTGAGTCTGAAGGTTACCCCGCAGATCACGCCAGATAATCGGGTTATTCTCGATCTGACCGTGACCCAGGATACCAAGGGTGAAACGGTACCGACCGGTACTGGGGATGCGGTTTCCATCAACGCCCAGTCCATCACCACCCAGGTGTTGGTGAACAATGGCGAGACGCTGGTGCTCGGCGGTATCTATCAGCAGACCATCAAGAGCGATGTAACCAAGGTGCCGCTGCTTGGTGATATTCCCGGATTGGGGGCCTTGTTCCGCAAGACCACCAGCGAGAACAAAAAGCGGGAATTGCTGATTTTTGTGACGCCCAAGATTGTCACCGACGCCTTCTGAATGCTTTACATGTAAGGGTAAAACACATATAACCTTACGCCCCAATGAGGCTGGGGCGTAAGGGCTGCGGTTGCCAGTCCCGATATCTATTGAGATAATCCCCCTCCTGATCCATCGCAAGATAAGGTTCATAGGTACCCCGATCCAGTATTCATCGGGGTCGTACAGTTTGTAATTACTAACGAAAAGACATGGCTGAGAAACGCAATATTTTCCTGATAGGTCCCATGGGTGCGGGCAAGAGCACCATAGGTAGACATCTGGCAGAACAACTGCATATGGAGTTTTTCGACTCAGATCATGAGATTGAGCGCCGCAGTGGTGCTGATATCGGCTGGGTGTTCGATGTTGAAGGCGAAGAAGGTTTCCGGATTCGCGAAGAGAAGGTGATCGGCGAATTGTCAGAGCAGCAGGGTATCGTGCTGGCGACGGGTGGCGGTGCCATCAAGAGTCGCGAAACCCGCAACAAGTTGTCTGCTCGTGGCATCGTGGTCTACCTCGAAACCACTATTGAAAAGCAGCTGGCGCGCACACAGCGAGACAAACGCCGCCCTCTGCTACAGACCGAAGAACCGGCACGCGAAGTGCTGGAACGTCTGGCACAAGAGCGCAATGCCCTGTATGAAGAGGTTGCCGACTTTGTTGTGCATACCGATGACCAGAGCGCAAAAATCGTTGCCAATCAAATTGTAAAGCTGATCGGTATGTAATCTAGAGGACGTCCATGGAACGGTTGAAGGTCGAACTGGGTGAACGCAGCTATCCCATCGAGATAGCTGCCGGGTTGTTGCAGCGCCCCGAGGCGCTGGTATCGACCATCAAGGGCAAGCGGGTGATGATCGTGACCAACACGGTCGTTGCTCCGCTCTATCTTGAACGGGTAACGGCCCTGCTGTCGGGTTTTCAGGTTGAACACCTGATCCTGCCTGACGGCGAGGCATACAAGAACCTGGCGACCTTTGAGCAGATCATGTCTGCTCTGCTTGAAACCAACCATGGACGCGATACGACGCTGATCGCTCTGGGGGGCGGCGTGATCGGGGATCTGGTGGGCTTTGCGGCAGCAAGCTATCAACGTGGCATTCCTTTTATCCAGATCCCGACCACCCTGCTCTCCCAGGTTGATTCCTCTGTCGGCGGTAAAACCGCTGTCAACCACCCCCTCGGCAAGAACATGATTGGGGCTTTTTATCAGCCCAAACAGGTTGTTATCGATACCGAATGTCTGAGTACCTTGCCTGCCCGCGAATTTGCCGCAGGGATGGCCGAGGTGATCAAGTACGGCATCATTTGGGATGCTGATTTCTTCAGCTGGCTGGAGCAGAACATGGTGCGTCTGCAACAGCTGGAACCTGCCGCGTTGGCTTACGCCATCAAACGCTGCTGCGAGATCAAAGCCGATGTAGTTGGTCAGGATGAGACCGAGCACGGCGTCCGTGCGCTGCTCAATCTGGGCCACACCTTTGGTCATGCCATCGAGGCCGAGCAGGGTTATGGTAACTGGCTGCACGGTGAGGCGGTATCAGCTGGCACCATGCTGGCTGCCTGGACTGCGCAGGCCCGTGGCGAGATGAGCGAAGCGGACGTTGAACGCGTGCGCGCCCTGCTGCTGGCCGCCAATTTGCCCATTCATGCTCCTGCCGAGATGGATTTTTCCGCCTTTATTCGCCATATGCGCCGTGACAAGAAGGTGCTGGAAGGCAAGCTGCGTCTGGTGTTGCCGGTTGGCATCGGCCATGCGCAGGTGGTGGGGGATGTGTCCGATGCTGAGTTGCTGGCGGTGATCGAGTCTGGTCGTGACGAATAAACTGCTAAAACTTCCTTCCCAGCGGCAGCTGGTTGACCGGCTGCTGCATCTGATTGAATTCAATCACCCTTTCGTTTTTCTCTCCGGTAAACCCGGTTGTGGTCGCGGTACCCTGTGCGAATCCCTGCTTGGCGTGTTGCCGGAAAAAGTGCGGGTGGTGAGCCTGATCGGTACGCCAGCCATGAAGATGGTGGATGTGCGCCAGCTGTTGCTGCCACAGGTGGTGGCGCGGCCGCTGTTCAATCCACAGGATGCATTGGCAGAGAGCTTCTTTCGTATGCTGGAGGGGAGCAAGCCTGCCACCCTGCTGCTGATGATCGAGCGGGCGGACCAGTTACCAGCCGAGCTACTGGGAGAGTTGTGGGCGATCATCCGTCATAACGATTCTCTGGCTGCGCCCCATCAGCTGGCCATTATCGTCTCGGGCAGTGACGTCTGGTGTCGTACCCAACGACTGCAGCTCAAAGGGCGCGCCATGCCAGCCCTTGAGCTGGAAGTGCCGCCCCTGAGCCCGCCCGAGCAGCGCATCTTCTTGTATGAGAAAGCCAAAGAGCTCAAGATCCCGGCGACCCTCTTGCCCAAGCCGCAAGTGGAGGAGATCCTGAAAACGGCGAACGGACATCCGTCCACCATCATGCAGTTACTGGAGGATATCATGACCGACAGAAGGCCCAAGAAGCGTCAGGCGGAGTTGCCTGTCAAGAAGATTGCCACCGCTATCGCGCTGGTCGCTGGCGGCCTGCTGGCGATGAGCTACCTGCTGCCTGCGCTGTTTGACAATGAAAGCAAACCGGCGCTGCAGGATCCTGTGCAGAACACTGCATTGCCGATCCCGGTAGCGGGAGGCGATCCCCTCACCGCAGGCGACTCGAATACCGATGCTGCTGCGCAAGGCGTACAAGACAGTGATGCAGCCAGCAATCCCAACGGGGTGGTGAAGGATTGGCAGCCGGAAGCAAAAGTGCTGCCCAAATCGGTGGAGAGCGAAACCGTGACCACCGAATCAACCAATTACGAAGGGCGTCGGGTGGTGATCTCTGACGAGGTCGTGCAAAAGCTGATGACCGAACCCAAGGTGAGCGGCGCACTGCCTACTGACGTGGTGGACGAGCTGACCGGCAAGACCCCGAACGGCGCAACCACCAGTGGCGCTATCGCAACCACAGCGCCAGCCAGCACCAGCAAGGCACAGAGCCCAGTGACAACCCCAACACTTGCGGCTACCACCAACACCGCCAGCAGCGAGCCGGTTGCCGCGCCCGCACCCAAGGTCGCCCTGACACCGGTCGCCACCTTGAACAAGAAGCCGCGCAACCATTACAGCGTTCAGCTGATGGGGGCGAGCAACACCAAGGCGGTGGATCAGTTTGTCGCCGAGCATGGTCTGGCGGGCAAGGTATGGGTCTATCAGACCAAGTTCCGTGGCAGCCCCTGGTACGTGGTGCTGCAAGGGGATTATGCCGGTCTGACCCAGGCCAAGAGTGCCATTCGCAAGCTCTCGCCTGCCTTGTTGAAAGGTCAGCCCTGGCCCAAGTCGTTTGCACAGGTACAAAAAGAGCTGAAGCAATAGCCTTGATACCGGATAAGGGGGTAGAATCGTCCCCCTTTTTGGGTCTTGCCTTCTTACACACCGGATTTCCATGAAAAAAACACGCGCTTTTTTAAAATGGGCCGGGGGAAAATACTCCCTGGTTGAAGAGATTGCCGAGCGCCTGCCGGCCGGGCGTGTGTTGCTGGAGCCCTTCGTCGGGGCCGGGTCTGTGTTTCTCAACACCGACTACGACGCGTATGTGCTCAACGACATCAATCCGGATCTGATCTGCCTGTACAACCACCTCAAGCTGACGCCTGACCGATTCATCGCCGAGGCGCGCAAGATGTTTGTGGCTGAACACAACCACAAAGCTGCCTATTACCGGCTGCGTACCCAGTTCAATCAGACCGAGACTACCTTCGAGCGGGCACTGTTGTTCCTGTTTCTCAACCGTCACGGTTTCAACGGACTGTGCCGCTACAACAAGAAGGGCGGCTTCAACGTGCCGTTCGGTTCCTACAAGAAGCCCTATTTCCCGGAAAAAGAGCTGTGGGCCTTTGCCGAAAAGGCGCAGAAGGCGACCTTTATCTGCGAGAGCTACGCCGATGCCATCAAGCGGGCCGAAGAGGATTGGGTGATCTACTGTGATCCTCCCTATGCGCCGCTCTCCACGACCGCCAGCTTTACCAGCTATGCCTCCGGCGGTTTTACCCTGGATGATCAGGCGATCCTGGCGCGACTGGCTCGTCACACTGCCGCTCACAAAGGGGTGCCGGTGCTGATCAGCAACCACGATATCGAGCTGACCCGTGAGCTCTATCGCGGTGCCCGTCTCGACGAGATTTTGGTCAAGCGCACCATCAGCCGCAACGGCGGCACCCGCAACAAGGTGGCCGAGTTGCTGGCGCTCTATCCGCCCGGAATCGAGCCGGAGCAGGGCTACTACCCCAGCGACAGCGAACTGCTGCCACTGGCGTAACAGACAATGCGGCGCCCAGGGGCGCCGTTTTTTATGGGCGAGTCAGCGCCCGTGCCGATGTCCCATAACCCGGGTGGCTGGGGGAGGGGAGGCGATTGCCCCATTTACCCCGCATTCGAGTCGTTTTCGCCCGCCTTTTACGTTAAAATTGCGCCGCTTTTTCTCCCTGGCTGCCAATGGATGATGCTGATGAAAGACTTTCTGATTGCCCCCTCGATCCTCTCTGCCGATTTTGCCCGTCTGGGTGACGATGTCGCCAAGGTACTGGCTGCCGGTGCCGATGTGGTTCACTTCGACGTGATGGACAACCACTATGTCCCCAATCTGACTATTGGCCCCATGGTCTGTCAGGCGCTGCGTGACTTTGGTATCGAGGCCCCCATCGACGTGCACCTGATGGTCAAGCCGGTGGATCGCATCATTCCCGATTTTGCCAAGGCCGGTGCTTCCCTCATCACCTTCCATCCGGAAGCGTCCGACCACGTTGATCGCTCTCTGGGCCTGATCAAGGAGATGGGCTGCCAGGCGGGTCTGGTGCTCAATCCGGCCACCTCGCTCTCCTGCCTCGAGTATGTGATGGACAAGCTGGACGTGATCCTGCTGATGTCGGTCAACCCGGGCTTCGGTGGCCAGAGCTTTATCCCCGGCACCCTCGACAAGCTGCGTCAGGTGCGTCGTCTGATCAACGAGAGCGGCCGCGATATCCGCCTCGAGATCGATGGTGGGGTCAAGGTCGACAACATCCGCGAGATCGCCGAAGCGGGCGCCGACATGTTCGTCGCCGGCTCTGCCATTTTCAGCCAGCCTGACTACAAGGCGGTGATTGACAAGATGCGTGCGGAGCTGGCTCATGTCACACGCTGAGCGCGCATTTGATTTGGTGCTGTTTGATCTGGACGGCACCCTGATTGACAGCGCCGCCCAGCTGGCGCTGGCGGTCAATCTGACGCTGACCGATCTGGGTCTGGCGCAGGCCGATGAAGCCGTGATCCGTACCTGGGTCGGCAACGGGGCCGACAAGCTGATCCAGCGGGCGCTCGCCTATCGCGAGGCCGACCCCGAGCTGTTTGCCAAGGCTCGCCCGATCTTTTTCCAGCACTACAACGCCTGCCTGTTGCAAGGGCTGGCGATGTATGACGGGGTGGCGCAGAGTCTGCGTCGCCTGCAAACCCTGGGCTACAAACAGGCGATCGTGACCAACAAGCCGAGTGACTTCGTGGCACCGATCCTCGATGCCCTTGGCATCAGCGATTGTTTCGCGCTCTGGCTCGGTGGCAACTGCGTGCCGGTCAAGAAGCCGAGCCCGGAGCCGCTGCTGCACGCCTGCCAGGAGTTGGGGGTGAGCCCGGCTCGCACCCTGATGGTGGGCGACTCCGAAAATGACGTGCTGGCGGCCAAGGCGGCTGGTATGAAGGTGGTGGGGCTCACCTACGGTTACAACTATGGCCGCCCCATCGCCGACTCCCGGCCTGACTGGGTGTTCGAACATTTTTCCCAGCTCGATGCGCTGCTGAGCTAATCGCACCGCGGGACTGGCTGAATAACAAGGATTAACACTCTCATGACCAAACCAATCGTATTGAGCGGGGCGCAACCCTCCGGCCAACTGACCATCGGCAACTACATGGGGGCCCTGCGTCAGTGGGTCAACATGCAGGATGAGTTCGACTGCCTCTACTGCATCGTCGACTTGCACGCCATCACCACCCGTCAGGATCCGGTTGCCCTGCGCAAGGCCTGCCTGGATGCGGCCGCCCTTTATCTGGCGGTCGGTATCGATCCCAAGAAGAGCACCGTCTTCATCCAGTCGCACGTGCCGCAGCACGCCGAGCTGGGCTGGATCCTCAACTGCTACACCCAGATGGGTGAGCTGTCGCGCATGACCCAGTTCAAGGACAAGTCCGCCCGTTTCGAGAACAACGTCAACGTCGGCCTGTTCGGTTATCCGGTGCTGATGGCCGCTGACATCCTGCTCTATCAGGCCAATCAGGTGCCGGTCGGCAACGACCAGAAGCAGCATCTGGAGCTGACCCGCGACATCTGCACCCGTTTCAACAACCTCTATGGTGAGGTGTTCACCCTGCCGGAGCCCTTCATTCCGACCGAAGGGGCGCGGGTGATGAGCCTGCAGGATCCGACCAAGAAGATGTCCAAGTCGGATGACAACGAGGCCAACTTCATCGGTCTGCTGGAAGATCCCAAGCAGATCGTCAAGAAGATCAAGCGTGCAGTGACCGACTCCGACGAGCCGGCAGTGGTACGGTTCGATCCGGAGAACAAACCGGGTGTTTCCAACCTGCTGACCCTGATGTCCGGCGTCACCGGCCGCTCCATCCCCGAGCTGGAGCTGCACTTCGAAGGCAAGATGTACGGGCACCTCAAGACCGAGACCGCCGAAGCCGTGGTTGCGCTGCTGGAACCGATCCAGGCGCGTTTCCACGAGTTGCGTCAGGATGAGGCCCATCTGATCGCGATTCTGGCCGAAGGGGCACAAAAGGCGCGTGAAAGAGCTGAAAAAACCCTGACCAGCGTATATGATGTAGTCGGCTTCGTTCCTCGAGCCTGACATACTGGGAAGGTGTAGTAGAAGAGAGCTGGGTATTTGCCTGGCTTTCTTTATTTTCTGACCGGCTATTTGTTTAATTTATTTATTTCACCGTGGGTAATATCCCCAAGAGAAAGCATGTCTGTTCAACCAACTATTTCTGCTGAAGAGCTGAGTGACAAAGGTCACTGGCTACGTAAATTTCGCAAGGCGAAAAACCTCAATACCCTGCAGTTGATGGTCTCCAATGCCATCGACAAGCACCATAAAACCCCTGCCGTTGCTGCTGCCATCTATCTGGCCGAGTGTCAGCGTGAACGGGAAATGGAACAGGGTCGTTATCTCGATCGTTAATTCTCCGCTGTTGGTTATCTCATGCTGTTGTTGATCGATAACTACGACTCTTTTACCTGGAACCTGGTGCAATATTTCGGCGCCCTGGGACAAGAAGTTGTGGTCAGGCGTAATGATGAACTGACGCTGGATACCATAGCGCAGCTATCTCCTCGTTATTTGGTTATATCCCCTGGACCTTGCACGCCCAATGAGGCGGGGATCTCCCTCGACGCCATTCGCCACTTCGCTGGCAAGTTGCCCATTCTCGGTGTCTGTCTCGGTCATCAGTCGCTGGCGCAAGCCTTCGGTGCCAGGGTGGTGCGTGCCCGTCAGGTGATGCACGGCAAAACCTCGCTCATCCGCCATCGGGATGAGGGAGTGTTCAAGGGGCTCAACAACCCGCTGCGGGTGACCCGTTACCACTCGCTGGTGGTGGAGCGCGACACGCTACCCGATTGCTTCGAGATCACCGCCTGGAGCGAGCATGCCGATGGCGCGTTTGACGAGATCATGGGGCTGCGCCACAAGACACTTCCTGTCGAAGGGGTTCAGTTCCATCCGGAGAGTATTTTGAGCGAGCAGGGCCATCAGTTGCTGGCCAATTTTCTGGCGCATACATAAAAAGTTGTGATCGCCTTCTCAAGTTCGAGAGAAGGCAAAAAAAATTTCCCTGACACTTTATTCACCCCCTCTCCTGCCCAAATTATCTCTTGCCAAGCCCCCCTGAGTCGTTATGCAATGCGGTTGCCTAAAATCTCAAGGTCAATCGAACATTGTTCCTCATAGGCCGTCTTGTTACAGACTTTTTACTTTATTTCTGTGATAATCCCGTCACGTTTACACGGATTTAACTTTTGGGCGGTGGATTATTCTGTCGCCGAATCGAAGGAGAGCTATATGTCAGAGTTGTTGGCAGTGACACGTGAAGTGTTTGATGAAGTGATGGTTCCCAACTATGCGCCCGCCAAGATCATCCCGGTGCGTGGTGAAGGGTCACGTGTCTGGGATCAGGAAGGGCGCGAGTACATCGACTTCGCCGGTGGCATCGCCGTTAACGGCCTGGGTCACTGTCATCCCAAGCTGGTCGAGGCGCTGAAAACCCAGGGCGAAAAGCTGTGGCACCTCTCCAACGTGATGACCAACGAGCCGGCCCTGCGTCTGGCCAGGAAACTGGTCGCCGCCACCTTTGCCGACAAGGTCTACTTTTGCAACTCCGGTGCCGAAGCGAACGAAGCCGCTCTCAAACTGGCCCGCCGCTACGCCATCGAGAAGTTTGGCGAGCAGAAGACCCAGATCATCGCCTTCAATCAGGGTTTCCACGGTCGTACCTTCTTTACCGTTAGCGTCGGTGGCCAGGCTGCCTATTCCGATGGCTTCGGCCCCAAGCCCGGTGATATCACCCATGTTCCCTACAACGATCTGGCGGCACTGGCTGCGGTGATCTCCGACAACACTTGCGCCGTGGTGATGGAGCCGCTGCAGGGCGAGGGCGGCATCATTCGTCCTACCGACGAGTTTGCCAAAGGGGTGCGCGAGCTGTGCGACAAACACAATGCCCTGCTGGTGTATGACGAAGTGCAGTCAGGGGTCGGCCGTACCGGTGATCTCTACGCCTATATGGGGCTCGGCGTCACGCCGGACATCCTCACCAGCGCCAAGGCACTGGGGGGCGGTTTCCCCATCGGCGCCATGCTGACCACCGATGAGATCGCGGCTTACCTGAAAGTGGGCACTCACGGCTCTACCTACGGCGGCAACCCGCTGGCCTGTGCGGTCGCCGAAGCGGTGATCGACGTGATCAATACCCCCGAAGTGCTGAGCGGCATCAAGCAGCGCGAACAGCTGTTCCGCGACGGGCTCGAGGCGATCAACGCCAAATACCACTGCTTCAGCGAAGTGCGTGGCAAGGGGTTGCTGCTGGGCGCCGTGCTGAACGACGACTACAAGGGGCGCTCGCGCGACTTCCTGCTGGCCTCTATCGATAAGGGGTTGATGGCTTTGGTGGCCGGTACCAACGTGGTCCGTTTTGCTCCTTCACTGGTGATCCCGGAAGCGGACATCAAGGAAGGGTTGGCCCGTTTCGAGAAGGCGGTTGCCCAGGTGGTTAACGCCTGATTTCAAATTGAGGTGGGGAGCTCTCCCGGCAGGAGCCGGGACCCCACCTGTCGTCAATGAAAGGGAGTTGTCATTTATGTTGGTTATCCGTCCCATCGAGCAAAAAGATTTTGCCGGGCTCAAGACCTGCGCCATCGAGTCCGGCACCGGCATGACCTCGTTGCCCGTCAACGATGAGCTGCTGCAGCGCAAGATTGACGCCTCTACCCAGACTTTTTCCGACAAGCCTGCTGGCAAAGGGGACTGCCTCTACTTCTTCGTGGCCGAGGATCTGGAGACCGGCGAGATGGTGGGCACCTGCGCCATCGATGCCGCGGTGGGTCTCTCCCAGCCGTTTTACAACTACCACATCGGCAAGGTGGTGCACTCTTCACCCAAGCTCGGCATCTACAACGTCGTTGAAACCCTGACCCTCTCCAACGACTACACCGGCAACTCCGAGCTCTGCACCCTGTTCTTGCGCGAATGTGCCCGCGAGGGGCTCAACGGCCGCCTGCTCTCCAAGCACCGCTTTCTGTTTATGGCCGAGCACCCCGAGCTGTTTGACGAGACCGTCTTCGCCGAGATGCGTGGCGTCTCCGATGCCGACGGTCACAGCCCCTTCTACGAGTGGCTGCAAACCCACTTCTTCTCGATGGATTTTCCCACCGTCGACTATCTGACCGGCATCGGCAAGAAGCGCTTTATCGCCGAGCTGATGCCCAAGTACCCCATCTACGTCAATTTGCTGAGCAAAGAGGCGCGGGCCGTTATCGGCCAGACCCACGAGAAGACCCGTCCCGCCATCAAGATGCTGCAGGACGAGGGCTTCGTGAACCGTGGCTACGTCGATATCTTCGATGCGGGCCCCACCGTCGAGTGTGACGTGAAGAATATCCGCAGCGTGCGCCGCAGCAAGAAGCTGCGGGTGCTGGTGGGCGAGCCCATCGGTGGCAAGACCCACCTGCTCTGCAACAGCCGTTTCGAACATTACCGCGCCTGCTACGGCAATATCCGGGTCGATCTCGACAAGCACGAAGCCATCATCCCGCCCAAGATGGCGGCGGCACTCAAGGTGCAGGATGGCGACATGGTGCGGGTGGTTGACCTCGACTGAGGCAAACAGGACAAGCAAACCGATTATCAGACAGGCAGCCGAGGCTGCCTGCCAGCGACAGGGAGTGAATGGATGAGCCAGTCAGTGCAATTTATCGACGGTCAGTGGCTTGCCGGTGAAGGCAAGCCGTTCGAGTCAAAGGACCCGGCCAAGAACGAGGTGATCTGGCAGGGGGCTGCCGCCAGCGCGGCGCAAGTGGATGCTGCCGTCAAGGCCGCCCGCGCCGCCTTCTACCACTGGGCGGACATGAGCCTTGAGGATCGCCTGGCCATAGTGCGTCGTTATGCCGACCTGCTCGGCGAGCAGAAAGAGGCGCTGGCACTGACCATCGCCCGCGAAACCGGCAAACCGCTGTGGGAGACCCGTACCGAAGTAGCGGCCATGCAGGGCAAGATTGCCATCTCCATCCGTGCCCACGACGAGCGCACCGGCACCGTTGAAAATGCCATGCCGGGCGCCAAGGCGTTTGTCCGTCACAAGCCCCACGGTGTGGTGGCGGTGTTCGGCCCCTACAACTTCCCGGGCCATCTGCCCAACGGCCATATCGTGCCGGCGCTGATTGCGGGTAACGCCGTGGTGTTCAAACCCTCCGAGCTGACCCCCATGGTGGCCGAAGCCATGGTCAAGGTGTGGCAGGAGGCTGGGCTGCCCAAGGGCGTGCTCAATCTGGTGCAAGGGGAGGTCGAGACCGGCAAGGCGCTGGCTGGCAATCCCGATATAGACGGCCTCTTCTTCACCGGTTCGTCCCGCACCGGTCACTTCCTCCATCAGCAGTTTGCCGGTCAGCCGGGCAAAATTCTGGCTCTCGAGATGGGCGGCAACAACCCGCTGATCGTGAAAGACGTGAGCGACATCGACGGCGCCGTCCATGCCATCGTCCAGTCCGCCTTCATCACCTCCGGTCAGCGCTGCACCTGCTCGCGCCGTCTGTTTGTCGAGCGCGGCACCCGGGGCGATGCGCTGGTCAAGCGTCTGGTGGAGGTGGTCGGCCAGATCAAGGTCGGCCTCTATGACGCCACCGAGCAGCCGTTCATGGGCGCCATGATCAGCGAGCGAGCTGCGCTCGGCATGGTCGAGGCGCAAGCCAACCTGCAGCGCCTCGGTGGTGAGAACCTGCTTACCCTCAAGCACCTGGAAGCGGGTACCGGCTTTGTCTCCCCGGGTATTATCGACGTGACGGCAGTCAGCGCGCTGCCTGATGAAGAGTACTTCGGCCCGCTGCTGCAGCTCATTCGTTACGACGATTTTGATGCCGCCATCGATCAGGGTAACGCCACCCGTTATGGTCTCTCGGCCGGTCTGCTGGGTGATAACGAGGCGGACTGGCAGCACTTCTTCAAGCGGATCCGCGCCGGCATCGTCAACTGGAACAAGCCCATCACCGGAGCCTCCAGTGCCGCGCCGTTTGGTGGCGTGGGTGCCTCCGGCAACCACAGAGCGAGCGCCTACTACGCCGCTGATTACTGTGCGTATCCGGTTGCCTCTGTCGAAGACAGCAAAGCCGCTATGCCGGAGCAGCTGTCGCCTGGCTTGACGTTTTAAGAGCAAATGGGGATGCCAATGCAGCAGAGATGGCTCAACGCCGCCGACAACTGTGTCATATCCCCGGTTGCCTCCGTCGAAGACAGCAAGGCCGCCATGCCGGATCAGCTGTCGCCCGGCCTGCGCTTCTAATAACGACACGGGGCATCCAGCGGTGCCCCGATCTGTACCCGCAATCAAAGGAAAGAGAGATGCAAAAGGATATCGACACCCTGTTCAGCCATCTGTGGGACAACTACATCAAGGTGACCCCGAGCGCCCTCAAGGTGCACACCCTGCTGGGTGGCGGCGAGCCCATCGTCAACGATCACGTGGCGTTTCGTACCTACAACCTGCCCAAGCTGGGGCTGGCGAAGCTGGCCGCCCACTTCCTGGCGCTCGGTTACGAGCAGAAGGGCGAGTATGTGTTCAAGGCCAAGAAGCTCTACGCCAAGCACTTCGAGCATCAGGATCCGGACGCACCCAAGGTATTTATCAGCGAGCTGAAGGTGGAAGAGCTCTCCCCGGCTGCGCAGGCCATCATCCACCAGCTGGCGGATCAGGTGCCCGATCATCTGACCGATACCCCGGCATTTCTCTACACCGGTGCCCCCTGGCAGGTCTCCTATGCCGATTACCAGACCCTGCTGGCGGAGAGCGAGTATGCGGCCTGGATGGCGGCATGGGGCTATCGTGCCAACCACTTCACGGTCAATATCAACAAGTTGAAGGATTTCGACACCATCCATCAGGTCAATGCGGCACTGAAGGCTGCGGGTTTTGTCCTCAACAGCGTGGGTGGCGAGGTGAAGGGAGACCCGCAGGTGATGCTGGAGCAATCCTCCACCATGGCCGACAAAGCCGAGGTGCCGTTCAGTGATGGGGTGCGTACCATCCCGAGCTGCTTCTACGAGTTTGCCCTGCGCTACCCGCAGGCGGATGGCGTGCTCTATCCGGGCTTTGTCGAGGCGTCGGCCGACAAGATCTTCGAGTCGACGAATGCCATGTAACGGGAACCACCCTGTTTCAGTCGCAACGCCTCCTCGCCGGAGGCGTTTTGTTTGGCGCCGAGTGAGGGTGGCGGGTGTTGCCTGACACCTCAGTGAAAGGGATTTGTACGGCGCCCAACTGATAAAGATTTGTTGATAAAAATGTGAACGAGATCACCTGACGCGCCACAGATTGACGCAGGCGGTGGAGCAAAAAGGAGTAGAATGACGCTTTATTTTTGCGGGGCCAATCGATGCCTAACTATCACTTTTTCAAGCAGGGTCAGGCGCTTACCTATCTAGATGCCAATGCGCCCAGCTATAGCGATGAGCGTCGTCAACTGGTTGAACAGGGATTTGCCGCCATCGCCGCCCCCACCTTTGCAGATACCCCGGCCCAAGCCCTTGAGCTGCTGCGCACTCATCAGGCGCTGCAAGATGAGGCGCAGGCCAACGCCCTTTGCCTGACGGTGGCCGCTATTCCGGCGGCGATCGCCGCGCTGACCGGGCACTGAACCTCGCCAGCGCCATGCCCGCGTAGGTAAAAAGAGGGTGCCATGGTCATGGCACCCTCTTATCGGTTTGCCTGCTTGCCCTGAGCCGTTTACCGCTGGTGCAGATCACCTTCGATAACCAGCACTGTATCCATCCCTGCCGCCTTGCCTGCTTCAAGGCCGATACGGGTATCTTCAAAGACTAGACAGTTAGCTGGATTGGCCCCCAGCTGTTCGGCCACTTTCAGAAATGTATCCGGGTGAGGCTTGTGATTGGTGACATCATCGGCACTGACCACCACCGAGATATAGGCATCGAGCCCGGTACTTTTCAGGATGGAGTCCGCCTGACTGCGCGGTGAGCCGGTGCCAATTCCCATCTTCACCTTGCCGTGATAGTGCCTGACCAGCTCCCACATCTTGGGAAAGACGCAAACCTTGTCGATATGTGCCATATAGAGGGCAATCTTGCGGTGGGTAAAGGCCTCGACATCCACCGTCAACCCCTGCTGCTCGGCCAACATGGCGATGATCTTGCGGGTGGGAATACCGCCGTACTGATAGAGCTGCTCCCGCTCGAAGGGGATGCCGAACTCGGCACAGGTGAGTTCCCAGGCATCCAGATGAAGGGGCATGGAATCCACCAGAGTGCCATCCATATCGAAAATCAGGGCATCGTAGTGATCAAACCGGTACTGCTCGTTCATGGGGACTCCTCGGACTGAATTCGGACTAAATAGCGCAGGCTAACAGAACCGGTCGGCAGTTTGTGGGATCTGCTTCATGGTTGGGCAGATTGTGGCCGCCGTTTTTTCTATCTCTTGCTGATTTGTGAGACAATAATCCGTTCATTGCCGGATACTTTGGCATATCAGATCAGCGAGTCCGCTTATGACCTCGAAAATATCCCCCAAAACCATTTTCTCCAGTGTGGCGCTGGTGATCGCGCTCGGTTCACTGGAAAAGAGCATCGTCACCACCCCGCTGCCCATGATTGGCGCCGAGCTGCACGCCGGTGCTGCCCTCACCTGGGTGGTGACCGCCTACCTGCTGGCGGCCACCGCCGTGCTGCCCCTCTATGGCAAACTGAGCGATCTGTTTGGCCGGGTGCGGATGCTCAATATCGGCATCGGCCTGTTTCTGGCGGGCTCGGTGGCCTGCGCGCTCTCCCAGGATCTGCCGACCCTGCTGGCGGCCAGGGTGCTGCAAGGACTGGGCGGCGGCGGCCTGATTGCCCTCGCGTTTACCGTGATTGCCGACACCATACCGCCACGGGAGGTGGGCAAGTATCAGGGCTACATTTCGGCGGTCTATGCGGTCTCCAGCATCGCGGGCCCCTTGCTTGGCGGCTACTTTACCGAGCAGCTCAGCTGGCGCTGGATCTTCTGGATCAACCTGCCGCTCGGGGCGCTGGCTGTCTTCCTCATCAACCGCAACCTCAAGCAGCTCAACGTTCGTCGTCACAGCCGCTTCGACTGGAAGGGGGCGGCGCTGCTGATTATCGTCACCACCCTGACCCTGTTGTTGCTCTCGCCGGAGACCGCCCTGCCCGCCGTCTTGCTGGCGAGTGCGCTGGCGGTCTCGCTGCTGCTGTTGATCCTGATTGAGCGACGGGCTCACGATCCCATCCTGCCCGCCCATCTGGCGCGGCTGCCCGGCTATCTGGTGAGCGTGCTGCTGGTGATGCTCTCCCAGTTGCTGATGTTTGCCGTGCTGGTCTATCTGCCGCTGCAGATGCAGTGGCAGAAGGGGCTGAGCGCGAGCGAGAGCGGGGTGAGCATGGTGATCTTCATGATCTGCATCACCGCTGGAGCTTTTGTCGGCGGCAAGCTGATTGGCCGTACCGGTCACTACAAGAGCTTTGTTGCGGTGGGGTTTGCGCTGGCCGCGGTGGCGCTCTGGCAGATCCACTTCGATGCCTGGGTCAAGCTGGCCCTCGGGTTTGCCGGTCTGGGTTTGGGTCTGGTGCTGCCCGCCCTCTCGGTGGTGGTACAGAATGCCCTGCCACGGGAAGATCGCGGTATCGGCATGTCGCTGTTCAACTTCGGCCGTGAGCTCGGCGGAGCCGTCGGCGTGGCCATCTGCTCCATGCTGTTCAATGCCCAGCTGCCTGCTGGCAGTGCCAGTCAGCTCAGCGCCTTGAGCCCGCAGCTGCTGGCCCCCGGCTTCAGTGCCACCTATATCGGAATGGCGATCATCGCTACGTTTGCGCTGCTGCTGACCCTGCTGGCGTTGAAGCGCCACGAGCTGGCTACTATCAGCGCCTGATCAGCCGTGTAGCCATACCGCGCATTGGTAAGGAGCAAACAGCGGTTCAGGCTGAGTGGGGTAGTTACTGATCAGCAGGGTGGCGCCTTGTTCCACCTGTTCAACGTGCGGCATCGGCAAGGGATTCGCGGTGAGATTGGCGAGTAGCAGCAGGGTGTGCCTCGCTCCGCTGGCCGGATCCTGCCAGTGGCGGCGATAGCCAATGCGCTCGGGGTCATCCCCATCCAGCAGCTCGAACTCGCCGTGGCGAATGACCGGGTGAGCCTTGCGCAGGGCGATGAGTTGGCGATAGCAGTGAAACGGCGAGTCGGGGCGGGCCAGCTGCTCGGCGGCATTTATCTCGAGGTGGTTGGCGTTGAGAGCAATCCAGGGCGCGGCCGTGCTGAATCCGGCGTGGGGGCCTGCGTCCCACTGCATCGGGGTGCGAGCGTTGTCGCGGCCGATGGCATCGAGTCGCCGGTTCAGCTCGGCAGGAGCCAGCCCCGATTGGCTGGCGCGGTAGTTGATTGCCTCCACATCGCGCAGCTCGTCGGCCTGCCAGTGGCGATTGGTCATGGCCAGCTCCTCCCCCTGATAGATAAAAGGGGTGCCCTGCATCATGTGCAGCACCGTGGCCCACAGCTTGGCGCTGGTTTCACGCCACTCGGGTCTGTCATCGCCAAAGCGGGAGACGGCGCGGGGCAGGTCGTGGTTATTCAGAAACAGGCTGTTCCAACCCCGCCCGTGCAGCCCTGCTGGTGGCGGGCCATGGCCCGTTTGAAGGCGAGAGGATCGAAGCGGGAGGTCCACTTGTCACTGCCCAGCCCCAGATGCTCGAAGTTGAACACCATACTGAACTCGCTGCCATCTGTGCTGGAGTAGCACTGCATATGGGCGAGATCGGCCCCCCAGGTCTCCCCCACCGTGATGATCCCCTTGCCGCCGAAGCTGGCAGCATTGAGCTCGCGGATATAGTCGTGCAGGTGCGGGCCGTTGCTCATGGCAAGCCGGTCCCAATCCTTGCTCACCATGTCTATCACATCGAAGCGAAATCCCTTGATCCCTTTGCCCAGCCAGAAGTTGATCACCTGTGCCATTTCGGCGCGCACCGCCGGGTTGTCCCAGTCCAGATCGGCCTGACTCACATCGAAGTTGTGCAGGTAGTAACGATCAAGCGCCGGCACATACTGCCAGCCGCTGCCACCGAAGATGGAGGTGACCGGGTGGGCATCTACAAAGGCCTGGTCGCGAAACACGTAGTAGCCCTGATAGCGGGGATCGCCGGCCAGCGCCTGCACAAACCACTCATGCTCGGTGGAGGTGTGGTTGGCGACGATATCCATCATAAGGCCGATGCCGTGAGCGGCCGCGTCGGCTATCAGCTGCTCCATCTCGGTCAGGGTGCCGAAGGCGGGGTCGATGGCGCGGTAGTCCGCCACGTCGTAGCCGTTGTCCCGCTTGGGGGAGCGATAGATGGGGGTGAGCCACAGCATATCGACACCAAGCTGTGCCAGATAGTCGAGGCGCTGACGGATGCCGTTGATATCCCCCATGCCGTCGCCATCGCTGTCCTGAAAACTCATGGGGTAGATCTGGTAGATGACGCATAGATGGTCGCCCCGGTT
>NZ_CDBR01000114.1 GCF_000819685.1 Aeromonas allosaccharophila
GTCAATAATACTGCCATCCTAGATAGAATTAGCAGTTTGTCGTTTTTTGCTGATTTCTCGCCAAGGGCGGGAAACGGAGGGCGTTGAACAGGCGATGCGCCGGGGATTGAGCGGCCATCTGGCCGGGCTCAATAGTCATCATCCGGTTCGGCAAGATCGATCACATCGAGCTGGACGACCTGTTCATCTTCGTTTTCGGTATGGCAAGGGGTGTCGTGAGGAACGGAATAAAGCGTATTGGCGGGTGTGAGATCTGTGGTCTGGTGCATGCCTGGTCCTGTGTTGAACGCAAGCCGGACAGTGATCCCTTCACTGGTGTTTCCACCTCCCTGTTTTGTCTACCGGCGGAAAGTTGCGCATCTTAAAGAGTTCGGCAAAAAGATTCAAGTGGTTCTGAGTGTTTTTTGTGCTTGATGGGCAGGCCGCGTCAGGACGATAAATCGGAGGCAAAAAATAGCCCAGTCGTTTGACTGGGCTATTCTCGGGGAAAATGGTCGGTGTGAGAGGATTC
>NZ_CDBR01000115.1 GCF_000819685.1 Aeromonas allosaccharophila
CCAATCTGATACCCCAACTCCCGCATCATCGACATCAAGGCGCGGCTGCCTGCCGAGTCCCGGCTCTCTTTAAACAACCGGCGCAACTCGCTGCGTTGCTGTATCCGCTCACGGTTAATCGTCCGCTTGCGAGCCAGATAGTCGTAAAAACAGGATGTTGGAACATCGAAAGCGCAGCAGACCAGGGTAATGGGGGCTTGCTCTCTTAATTGGTCTATCAGCGCGTACGTGTGAACTCGTCCGTCATCAAGAGAGCCGTAGCCTTTTTTAGAATGTCCTTTTCGCGCTCGAGCCGATGGATGCGGGCTTCCAGCTCCTGGATTTTCTGCTGCTCCGGGGTCAGCGCTTTGCTGATAGGCGTGGTGCCGGTTCGTTCGGATTGCAGTTGCTGAACCCAGCGGCGAAGTATGGTTTCACCGACATCCAGTGAACGGCTGGCTTCGGGGACAGAATATCCCTGGTCGAGCACCAGGGATGCGGCTTCGAGTTTGAATTCGGCAGTAAATGAGCGACGTAATCTTGTCATTGAACACCTCAGGTCATGGTGGCGACTCTACCACCTAAAATGGTGTCCGGGATGATTAGACCACTACAAGGCGTTGAGGATGCAGAGTCGGGAGAACCTGACGCGTATGAGCGTCATCCTGGCCTTTATCGCGGTACGGTTGCTGCAGTTGCGATTTATCAAAGAGGAGCCTGCCGCGCAGGGAGAAAGCTGCAGAGGGCTGTTTGGCACAAAGAGCTGGAAGCTGCTGTGGTTGAAGATGGAGAAGAGGGCCCTGCCAAATGAAGCCCCCGATATGGCGTGGGCGTACAAGAGCCTGGCGATACTGGGGGGCTGGAAGGACACCAAGCGCACGGGGCGAGCCTCTATAGCGGTGTTATGGGAGGGCTGGTTTAGGTTACAGACCCTCCTTGAAGGCTATGAACTGGCCCTGTCTCTTGAGCATCAACAGTTGTGATCAAGAGACAGCCCTTGGTCTGCCTATCAGACAGCCTCGAGTGTTGCTGTCACTTGGGGCTGGGGACGTTGTAACCTTATGGCTGATTTGGGAAACAT
>NZ_CDBR01000116.1 GCF_000819685.1 Aeromonas allosaccharophila
CATTCATGCTCTTACCCTGCCTTTATCACCTTGAAACAATCGGGCAACATATTGAATTGCGCATCGTTTTAACCATGGATGTGCTCAATAATATTGAAGCATTATGTGAATTTATTTCCAGGAACTTATCATTCGTCTCATTTGTTGCGTTAATGGGAGTTGAATTAACCGGCCTTGCCAAACGAAATTATAAACAAGTTTATTCTTCAATTGCTGGGTATTTACCTGCATTGATATCGGGAGTTAATATCCTTAAACTAAATGGAATACAGGCATTAATTTACAATGTTCCACAATGTCATCTCCCGCTGAGCTTGCGAGATCTTGCAGTACAAAGCATTTCTGACTGGAAAAATGAGTTTCCTAATGGTTGTGATGGTTGCGCGTCAAAAGCTATCTGTTGTGGCTTTTTTGAGTCGAACATTTATCATAAGTCCGGTATTTTAATTAAGTCGTTAAATGGCATTAATGATGAATCTTATATTGAGGTAAAAGAGCAGCTATGAAAAAACTCATGTCCACTTTGCAACGATGGGGAGTCTTTGGTCTGAGTATTTTGGGTGGGCATGGCGCTACGGCCAGTCCTGCACACCTTTCTGATGAAGCATTGAGTCAATTGAATTTGGACAACTTGCCAAATATGGAATCGTCGCTGAACTTGAATGTGAACAACCTCTATGCAGCCCATAGATCACATCGCTCACACAGTTCACATCGCTCGCATTCAAGTCATCGTTCTCACTATTCTGGCTATGGTACCTCGACCTATAGCGCCCCTGTGAATTCGCCCTCCATCTCTACGAGCAGTAGCACCAGCAGTCTCAATAGCGCTACTAAAGAAAGTCTGTACCCCACCACAGGTTCTTCTACGGTAAAACGTCCTACTGCAAATGACAGTGCGATGATGGAGTTGATCATGCGAGTGCAAGTCGCGCTATTTGCCAAAGGCTATGATGTGGGCATTATTGATGGCAAGTTGGGCCCCAAAACCCGTACTCAGATTAAACGTTATCAGCGTGACCATGGGTTAAGTTCCACAGGCACGCTGACAACTGAATTGCTTGGGAGTTTGGGTATTCAAATCCAGTAAATGGTCAGGTTTTACATCCCAGACAAGTGCCTCATCACAGACAGGGGGGCAGACTGAGTTGAACAATAAAAAACGCCGATCATCCGATCGGCGTTTTGCATTGATGTCGCTAACTGCGGGAATTAACCCAGATTGGCTGCGACCTTGCTCTGGGCTTGCCCTTTGCGCTTGATGATAAAGCCGATGCCCAGTACCACCAGCCAGGCGGGGATCAGTTCGACCGAGATGCGGAAATCGGGGGTCATATACATGATCACCAGAATGCCAGCCATAAAGGCGAGGCAGAGGTAGTTACCGAAGGGATACCAGAACGCCTTGAACTTGGGCTGGACACCCTCTGCGACCTTGGCCTTGCGGAACTTGAGGTGCGCGAGGCTAATCATCGCCCAGTTGATCACCAGTGCGGAGACCACCAGCGCCATCAGCAGACCGAAGGCCTTGCCCGGCATCAGGTAGTTGATCAGCACGCAGAGCAGGGTGGCGATGGCCGAGACCGAGAGGGCAACCAGCGGTACGCCGCTCTTGTTGGTCTTGAGCAGGGCTTTCGGGCCGTTGCCTTGCTTGGCCAGACCGAACAGCATCCGGCTGTTGCAGTAGACGCAGCTGTTGTAGACCGACAGCGCTGCCGTCAGCACCACGATATTGAGCACGGTGGCGACCAGATTGCTGTCCAGAGCGTGGAAGATCATCACGAACGGGCTGCCGCCTTCCACCACTTTACCCCAGGGA
This sequence comes from Aeromonas allosaccharophila, assembly GCF_000819685.1. Lineage (GTDB taxonomy): Bacteria > Pseudomonadota > Gammaproteobacteria > Enterobacterales > Aeromonadaceae > Aeromonas > Aeromonas allosaccharophila. The sequence continues at coordinate 1,820 of NZ_CDBR01000116.1, forward strand.
TAGAGGGACATCAGAATCGCCAGGGCGCCGATGTAGAAGATGAGGATGCGGTAGATCACCTGATTGGTGGCCTTGGGAATGCTCTTCTCGGGGTTGTCCGCTTCCGCGGCGGTAATGCCCACCAGCTCCAGACCGCCGAAGGAGAACATGATCACCGCCATCGCCATCACCAGACCGCTGATGCCGTTGGGGAAGAAGCCCCCTTGTGCCCACAGGTTGGTGACGCTCGCCTCGGGGCCGCCGGCACCAGAGATGAGCAGATAGCCGCCAAAGCCAATCATGCCGATGATGGCGACCACTTTGATGATGGCGAACCAGAACTCCATCTCGCCAAACGCTTTGACGTTGGAGAGGTTGATGGCGTTGATCAGCACGAAGAAGAAGGCTGCCGACATCCAGGTCGGGATCTCGGGCCACCAGTACTGGACATAGATGCCCACCGCTGTCAGCTCGGCCATGCTCACCAGCACGTAGAGCACCCAGTAGTTCCAGCCGGACGCAAAACCGGCAAACTCGCCCCAGTATTTGTAGGCAAAGTGGCTGAATGAACCGGCTACCGGTTCTTCCACCACCATTTCACCGAGCTGGCGCATGATCAGGAAGGCGATAAAGCCGCCGATGGCGTAGCCCAGCAGGACCGAGGGGCCCGCCATCTTGATGGTTTGGGCAATGCCCAGAAAGAGGCCGGTGCCGATGGCGCCGCCCAAAGCAATCAACTGAATGTGGCGGTTTTTAAGGCCGCGCTTCAGCTCCTCACCGTCTTGTTTCAAATCCATGGGTCTGTCCTTACGTCTCTGTTGTCTCTGGTCGGTGTTGGGCTCATCCTGAGCAGGCCGCAGTGCGTAGCCAAAACCTGACGAAAGCTGTATTTATTTCGTTACGCCATGCCATTTGCAATTTTTAGTGTTGACTGGCAACCGAAGCAGAATAGTGATAATCCGCCATGAATGCACCTGTTTTCCATCTCTAATGGCCGTATTTTGTACCAACGGCAGCTTTTTCATGATCTGAAGAGGCGTGCTGGTAGTTTTTGGTTGATGTTTGTGCAATCAAATTTTGTTTTGTTGACATTTGGTGTGATTTGTGGGGTTTTGTTGTGCTGGGCCATAGGTGGATGCAAATGATGCCAAACAAGCGAGAGTGCAGGGAAGAATGCAGGGAAGAGTGCGGGGAGTTGGAGTACTGGGAACGCGAAAGCGTGCTGCAACAAGGGGTTGGCCGGGGAGTGTTGGTGGTGCTCTGGTTAGGGATTGCCGCCAGTCCGCTGTTGTTGCTGGTGGCCGCAACCATGCTGCTGGGCTGGCTCTCGCTCGGTGATCAGGGGTTGCTGCACTACTGGCAGCCGCTGTTGCTGGTTGGCGGGGTAACGGGTGCTGTTGCTGGTGGTTGGTTGGCAGAGCGGGTTCGCCTGCGCCACAGCTTGCTGGCCTTCTATGCCCGGTTGATGAACAACCCCGAACTCAATCGTTAGTTAACTCTGGCTGTTCGCAGAGCAGAGCACAGTAGAGCAGAGCGGAACAGAACGGCGGCTAACGGGCGGCAGGCGCGCAACGACAGGTAGGAACAGGTTGGCAAGCAGAGGGATAAGCATTTGTGGTGCTTATCCCTTTTTCATCCACGTTTTTCACTGTCATCTATCCAAATCACAACTTACAACAGCTGACTTTTACCGCCGATCTGGGGTTTTTATCTTTTGTTAATGTCGATAGCTGTCAAGCTGGCTTAACAGAGCTGGCGGCGCAGACCGGTCGCCTCGAGGACCTTGGCGCTGATCTCCTCCACCGAGTGGGAGCTGGTATCGAGGAAGCGGATCGCCTCCTGGCGAAACAGTCGCTCCACGCAGGCCAGCTCCTGCTCGCACTGTTCGATGGAGGAGTAGCGGCTGTTGGCGCGGCGCTGGTTGCGGATCTCGTGCAGCCGCTGCGGCGCTATGGTGAGGCCAAACAGCTTGTGACGGTTGGCCTTGAGCGGGGCGGGCAGCTCCAGCATGCCCATGTCCTGCTCGATAAAGGGGTAGTTGGCGGCGCGAATGCCAAATTGCAGCGCCAGATAGAGGCTGGTGGGGGTCTTGCCGCAGCGGGAGACGCCGATCAGGATAATGTCCGCCTCGTCGTACTCCTTGGTGGTGATGCCATCGTCGTTGGCCAGCGCGAAGTTGACCGCCTCGATACGATCGTCATAGAGCTTGCGGTTCTCCATGCCGTGGGTGCGGTGGAGGCGGGGCTCAGCTTTCACCCCCAGCTCCTGCTCCAGCGGGCTGACGAAGGTATTTAGAAAGTCGTGGCCGCACGCTTCCGATTTCAGTACCTCTTCCCGTACCAGCGGGTCGACGATGGTGTGAAACAGGATGGGGCGCACCCCGGTCTGGCGAAACTGCTCATCGATCCGCATCCTCACCTGACGCGCCTTCTCCAGTGTCTCCACAAAGGGGATAGTGATCTGCTCGAAGGCCAGCGGAAACTGGCTCAGTACCGCGTGGCCGAACACTTCGGCGGTGATGGCGGTGCCGTCTGAAACATAAAATACGGTGTGCACGTGGGGCTCCTGTGATACCGGCGGGTGGGGTCGCATGGGGTAAAGGGTGAGAAGTATCTCTCGAAACCATACCAGTTTTGTCAACCGGTCTGCTGTGCCCAAGTTGTGAAGTGGCTTGCAAACCTGAATCGTTATCTTTTTGTGTCGCCATTGTAGAATGTTCCGGTCATTCGACCATCCCCAACTCTTGCTCGGGGATTTTTTTGAAAACCAATAGAAAACGTTTTCATGGTCGTTGGCAACAAAAGAAACAGACAATAACGCACCAGACTTACCCATAACCTCATCGATTAAATCGGGCGCACGAGGTGCTATGGCATCGGTGCCCACCAACCTGGAGACATCCAAGTGCAACAGTACGTGCTCTGGTACGAACAACTCGGAATGCAGGACGTAGAACGCGTTGGCGGCAAGAACGCATCCCTTGGCGAGATGATCAGCAACCTCTCTGGCGCCGGAGTATCCGTGCCGGGGGGCTTTGCTACCACCGCCTTTGCGTTTAACGAGTTTCTGGAGTCAAGCGGCCTCAACGGCAAGATCCACCATCTGCTCGACAATCTGGACGTGGACGATATCGCCGCCCTCAACCGGGCCGGGCAGCAGATCCGCAACTGGGTGATCGATGCCCCGTTCCAGCCCGAGCTGGAGCAGGCGATCCGGGTGGCTTATGAGAAGTTGAGTGCCGGTGTCGAGGCCTCGTTTGCGGTGCGCTCCTCCGCCACCGCCGAGGATATGCCGGACGCCTCCTTTGCCGGTCAGCAGGAGACCTTCCTCAACGTACGTGGCATCGATGCCGTCATGACGGCGGTCAAGCATGTGTTTGCTTCCCTGTTCAACGATCGCGCCATCTCCTATCGGGTGCATCAAGGCTACGACCACAAGGGCGTTGCCCTCTCGGCCGGGGTGCAGCGGATGGTGCGTTCCGATCTCGCCGCCTCCGGTGTCATGTTTACTCTGGATACCGAGTCCGGCTTCAACGACGTGGTCTTTATTACCGGGGCCCATGGTCTTGGCGAGATGGTGGTGCAGGGCGCGGTCAACCCGGATGAGTTCTATGTGCACAAGCCGACCCTCAAGGGGGGCCGCCCGGCGGTGGTACGCAAGACGCTTGGCTCCAAGCTTATCAAGATGACCTACTCGGACGATGCCGGTCACGGCCGTCAGGTGAAGATTGTCGACACCGATGAGACCGAGCGCAGCCGCTTCTGCATCACCGATGAGGAGGTGATGGCGCTGGCGAAACAGGCCCTCATCATCGAGCAGCACTATGGTCGCCCGATGGATATCGAGTGGGCCAAGGATGGTCAGGATGGCCAGCTCTATATCGTGCAGGCGCGTCCGGAAACCGTGCGTAGCCGACAGGAGGCCAACACCCTCGAGCGTTTTGCCCTCAAGCAAGCGGGCAAGGTGTTGATCGAGGGGCGCGCCATCGGCCACAAGATTGGTGCAGGCCCGGCGCGGGTTATCTCCTCCATCAGCCAGATGGATGAAGTGCAGCCCGGCGACGTGCTGGTGACCGACATGACCGACCCGGACTGGGAGCCCATCATGAAGCGGGCCTCCGCCATCGTCACCAACCGGGGTGGCCGCACCTGTCACGCCGCCATTATCGCCCGCGAGCTGGGCATTCCGGCGGTGGTCGGCTGTGGCAACGCCACCGACCATATTGAGCCAGGTCAGCGGATCACCGTCTCCTGCGCGGAAGGGGATACCGGTTTTATCTATGACGGCGAGCTGGACTTCGACGTGGCGGTGACCGAGGTGGGCAACATGCCACGCCTGCCCATCAAGATCATGATGAACGTCGGCAACCCGGATCGGGCCTTCGACTTTGCCCAATTGCCCAATGCTGGGGTAGGGCTGGCGCGTCTTGAGTTCATCATCAACCGCATGATTGGCGTGCATCCCAAGGCGCTGCTGGCGTTTGACCAGCAAACCCCAGAGCTGCAGGCCACCATCGCCAAGATGATCGCCGGTTACGACAGCCCTCGGGAGTTCTACGTGGCCAAGCTGACCGAGGGGATCGCCACCCTGGGGGCTGCGTTCTGGCCGGAGCGGGTGATCGTGCGGATGTCGGACTTCAAGTCCAACGAGTACGCCAATCTGGTGGGTGGCCGTGGCTACGAGCCCCACGAGGAGAACCCGATGATCGGTTTTCGTGGCGCATCCCGCTACATCGCCGACAGCTTCCGCCCCTGTTTTGCCCTCGAGTGCGAGGCGATCAAGCGGGTGCGCGATGTGATGGGGCTGACCAACGTCGAGGTGATGATCCCCTTCGTGCGCACCGTGGGCGAGGCGGAGCAGGTGATCGACATCCTGGCCGAAAACGGTCTGCGCCGTGGCGAGCGGGGCCTCAAGGTGATCATGATGTGCGAGATCCCAAGCAACGCCCTATTGGCAGACAAGTTCCTCGAGCACGTGGACGGCTTCTCCATCGGCTCCAACGACATGACTCAGTTGACCCTGGGGCTGGATCGGGATTCCGGGCTAATCGCCCATCTGTTCGACGAGCGCAACGAGGCGGTCAAGGCGCTGCTGTCGATGGCGATCCAGGCTGCGCGCAAGGCGGGCAAGTATGTAGGGATCTGCGGCCAAGGCCCATCCGATCACCCGGACTTCGCCGCCTGGTTGGTGGCGCAGGGGATCGATTCGGTGTCGCTCAACCCGGATACCGTGGTTGATACCTGGCTCTATCTGGCTGAGCAGCATGGCGCCAAGTAAGCCACTGCCAAAATGAGCAGCACAGAAAGGGGGCCATGATGGCCCCCTTTGTTATCTGTGTGGCGCGGCCTATTTCGGCTGCTGTTCGGCCCCCGACAGCTCGATCTGCACATTCACCCCTTCGCTCTTGAGCTTGGTGGCGATGGCGTTGAGATCGGTGCCCGATTTGGCCTCCAGCAGGGCGATACCACCGCTGCTCTGCTTGAAGTTTAAGCCGTGGCGCGTTGCCAGCGCCTTGGCGGTGGCATCGTCAGCTTCCACCAGCAGGGTGCCGCTGACGGTGAGCTCAGGGCTGGCGGCCCCTTGCATCAACACGTCGCCGCGGCGCAGGGTCTGCTGCGGGGTCTGCTGCGGGGTCTTGCCATCAAGACTGCGGGCGACCCGCTTCTTGCTGCCGTTGTCGGGAATGAGGTAGGTCTGGCCGTTCACCTCTATGGTGCTGTACTGCTTGCCATCCATGGTGACGGACTCCTGGGCGCAGAGCTGTCCCGAGAGGGGGGCCAGCAGGGTTGCCAGAAGCAAGGTAACAGGTTTGTTCATGGTAATACTCCTAGCGTGTTAGCTGCGGTTGGCATCGTGACCCAGGACCCGCAGGGACCATGAGATCAGCTTGCCCGGTTGGCGATTGTTGCGCTCGGACAGGGTAGTGCGCTCCCCGGTTTCGCGATTGAGCAGAGAGACCTGACGGGTACCGTTGGCAACGTCGGTTACTTCCAGTCGCCAGTCGCCCTCGGCCGCTTCACCGTAGAACTTGTGGGAGAGCAGACGCATGTCACGCAGCCCTTTGGTGCGCACATATCCCAGTTTTTGCTGATCAAGGGATTGACCGACCAGGCTGTTGAACGGGCTCAGCAGGATGCTGCGGGTGCCGGCGGGGGAGACCAGCTCGATCAGCAGGTCGGGCAGGCGCTGGTGATCCAGACTCACCATCACCTGAACCGCTTCCACCGTCAATGGTGTCGCGATGCGGGTGGTGGAACGGGTCGGGCTGTTGCCTGCATCCGCAATGGTGGCGGTACTGCCGGTGACGCTGGTCTTCTGCCACGGCAACTGCACCAGGGGCGGCAGCGGCTGGTGGTTGGCGGCTAACTCAAGGGCCTTGTTGACGTCGATCAGGCCAAAGCCGTAAGTGGGGCTGAACCACATGCCGGCGGCATTGCGCTCCCAACCTTCCAGCCCTTTCACATCGCGTACCTTGCCGGTGCTGCTGGTGTAGCTGACCATCACAGGTTTATGTGTGGCATCGACCCGGGTTGCGCTCCGAGCCAGCAGATCCCGCTGGTCCCGCACCGGCAAGTCCGGGTAGGCGGACATCAGCAGCGCCATGGCGCCGGAGGTGCTGGGGGTGGCGGAGGAGGTGCCGTTCATCACGCCGTTGTAGTCGCAGCTGGCATCCAGTTGTGGGTTGCCGTGCAGCCGGTTGGTGCTGGGATCATTGGTGCGGTTGTAGCCCATGTCGCAGCCGGGCAGATCCGTGGTGACCATCGCTGGCGAGTCGGTGCCATATTCGCCACCGGTGGCGCTCAGGAAGACGTTGCTGCCGACGCTGGAGTAGGAAGATCTGGTCCCGTTGGCGTTGAGGGCGCTCACCACCAGGTTCCAGAAGTTGCTGTTGGAGGGGTCGAGGTTGCTGTTTTCAAACGGCAATTTGGGGCCATTGCCGGTGCGGTTGAGGATATAGCCGCCCGCCGCTATCTTGTTGAAGCCGTTGCCGGCGGCCTTGATATAGGCCGCGCCCTGCGCCTTGAGGGTCTGCTGTTCAAACAGACGGTCGAGCTGGGATTGATCCAGAGAGTTGGCAGAGCGGGGATCCACCACACTCATGCCGTAGCTCTGGTTGAATACCCGGTTGTCGCGGCTGGCATCGCTGTCACCAAGGGCGTAGAGCCAATCTTTCTGCAACTGCTGGCTGTTGTCATCCAGCAGGTTGAAGCCCTGCAGCTGGGCTCGCGGGGCGATCCCCTTGGTACCGATGGCGTTGTCTACCGCCGCTATGATGCCGGAGACCGAGGTGCCATGGGCCGTATCCGGATCGGTCGGGGTCGGATCATCGCTGCCGGTCACCACGTTTTTCGAACCCGGACGCACGTTGTCCGCCAGATCCGGGTGGGCGATGGCCAGACCATCATCCACGACAGCCACATTGATACCCTGACCCAGCACGCCGGTGCGATGAGCCCACCAGAGGTTGAGATCATTGCCCGCTATGCCGCCACGGGCGCTGAATCCATCCTGTCCGCTGTTGAGCAGATACCACTGCTGATCCTGCAGGGGATTGGTACCTGGCAGGCAGCGCTCGGTGCTGCTGCGTCCGATATCCACGCCGCTCTCCTTGCCGGTGAGCGGCGCACAACCTTCATTTGCCTGAACGAGCGCACTGGGCAGGGTCGACAGCAGTGCTGTGATCGCCAGTGCTAACGATGTTTGCTTCATTATTTTTAAACTCCATCTTGGATCGCACCATCCTGGGTGCGACGGAAATCTATACACGGGTGATAGGGGTTCAAAAAGAGCCATTTTCAAAAAGCGCAACGAGGTTCAAAGAAATCCGATCTAGTTTGTGGTAGGTATTCCAATGAGGCTGATTATGTGTTCTATTGAGAATGGTTCTCACCGCCCATTACTGATCTTTTTATCTGTAATTCACTCTCTCGTGACTCTCCTTCGCCGCAGCCATACCGATTCGGGGCAATCCCGAAGGGGGCGTCGTGCGCTCTTGACAGTGAACGGCATGGTGGTGTGTGCCAATGTGAGTGCTGGTATGCGTTCGGGTGAGACTGCAAGGGGGATGAGGTGGGGGTGGTCAGCGGTTTATTGCTTGGCGGCGGTGGATGGCTCTGTTATGGTAATTAAAATAGCCGTTTGGATGGCTGGATTGCTGCGGTGTGAAGGGTGTTACTTCTGAGGGCGGCCCCGCCGCAGGCCCATATCTTGATGCGTACCTGACAGGGAGTCCCTATGCCGTTTCGTTCCTTCTTACCTTCTTCTTGCACTGCTTCCTTGCGCGCCGCTGCTGGCGCCAGCACCTTTATTGCCGCGATGGCGGTAGGGAGCCTCTCTTTTTCCGCGGTTGCCGCCGATGCCCCCTTGCCGACCAAGCAGGAGATCGTGATTGGCACCACGGTGGGGGATTTTGCCGACATGGTGACCGACTCCATCAAGCCGCAGCTGGAGGCCAGGGGGTACAAGGTCAAGCTGGTGGAGTTCACCGACTATGTGACACCCAATATTGCTCTGGCTGACGGGTCACTGGATGTGAACTGTTTCCAGCACAAACCCTATCTGGAGAGTTTTGCCAAAGACCGCGGCTTGTCGCTGGCGCCCATTACCCAGGTGCCCACCGGCCCGATGGGTCTCTACTCCGGCAAGCTGGTGGCACTCGACAAGGTGAAAGAGGGGAGCACGGTGGCTATCCCCAACGATCCCACCAATCAGGCGCGGGCGCTGTTGATGCTGCAGGATCTCGGTTGGCTCACCCTCAAGGAGGGGATAAACCCGCTCAAGGCGAGCGAGTTTGATGTGGTGAATAATCCGCACAATCTCAAGCTGGTATTGCTGGAAGCCGCACAGTTGCCCCGTTCGCGCGAGGATGTGGACTTCTCGGTGATCAACGGTAACTTTGCCGCTTCCAGCGGTATCCCGTTCAGTGAAGGACTGTTTCTGGAGCGCAGCTACGATTTCATCAACTGGGTGGTGGTGAAAAGCGCAGATGCGGATCAACCGTTTGCCAGGGATGTGGCGGCGGCTTACAACTCGGCGGCGTTCAAGGCCTATGCGGCCAAGCGTTTCGTCGGCTACAAGTACCCGCAAGGGTGGGGTGGCTAACAGTCGCGAAAGTGGCCCCGCTATACAACGAGAAACGCCCCGAATGTGGGGCGTTTCTTATGGTATCAAGCCATCAGTGCAGGTTTCATTGGTTGCGATAGAAGCGGTTCAGCTCGTTCATCACCTGGATCATGGCGCCCATATCTGGGGTACCGTGCTTGATCGGGCGATAGCTGTTGCGCTCCAGCAGTTCGAAATCACCCTGCTTGTTGAAGTGGGTGATGGTGTCGCCCTGATAGATGGCAAAATCGTTCTGATCCCCTGCCAGCAGCCAGTTACGGGGCGTGGTATCGAACAGGTTGCGACCAATGCTGTAATCGCGCGCCGGATTGCGTACCCCCAACATCCCCTGCATCAGGGTCGGGGCCAGATCGAGATGGCTGCTCGGCTGTTCCAGTACCAGGCTGTCGCGACCCGGCCAGGCAATTACCATGGGCACTTGTACCTGATAGGGGGAGTAGTTGCTGCCCGCACCCCAGCTGTTGCTGCGGGTGTCGTTGAACTCCTGACCGTGGTTGGCGGTGATGACGACGACGGTATTGCTGTCCATTCCCTGCGACTGCAAGCTGGTCAGCATCTGCTCAAGCAACTGGTCGGTATAGAAGACCGAGTTCTTGTAGCGGTTCTCCAGCTTTTGCAGGTTCTCCGCCCGATAGGCGGTCGCCGGGTTGAAGTTGGCCAGCTCCGGCTGGAATGGCCCCTTCATGGTCGCGGGCAACTGGTAGTCACCTGGGCTCGAGAGATAGACCAGCGAGAACCAGGGACGCTCCGGCGTGCGCTTGCCGAGCCACTGCTGCCAGTCGGTCAGCAGCTTGCCATCATCGATCTGTTCGGAGACAAACACCTGCTTGCGCAGGCCGGAGAGGATGCTCTTGCGATACTTCTGGGCATCTTCCATCGCGCCGAACAGCCCGAACTGGTAATCCTGACGCAGCATCTCGTCGAACAACACCGGCGGACGCTTGTCGCTGCTGATGTCCTTGTAGTAGTGGCCGGGCAAGCCGTAGAAGAGGCTGAACATCCCCATCAGATCGTCGTTGCCACCACTCATGTGGTTGCGGAACGTCAGGTGCTGATCCGCATAGCGCTGCAGATTGGGCATGTTGATGTTGTTGAGCATGTCAAAGCGCAGGGAGTCGACCACCACAATCAGCAGATTGCTGTGGGCCAGCGGCGCATTGACGTTGAGCGGGCGCAGCGGATAGTGCATCCGGCTGTCGCTGTCATCACCCTGGGAGGCCGCCTGCTTCTCGTACTGATCCAAGTCCAGCCAGCCATGTTTGGCCAGGAAGGAGCGGGCCGTCATGGGGTAGGAGAGGGGGAAGTTGGCTCTCTGCATGGTAATGGGCTGATAGAGGGTCGCATCCGCCCAGCTGTTGACCACATGGGTCAGAATAAAGCAGACCAGCAGGGCCAGCCCCACCTGATTGCCGTACTGGCGGCGCTTGCGTTTGTTGATCTTGCGCCAGACATAGACCGACAGCAGCAGTTGCAGCAGGAAGATGGTCGGCACGGCGACGAAGATAATGCTCCAGATCGAGCCCTCTTCGGTCTGTGCCTGATCCAGCAGCAACTGCCATACCTGACTGTTGAGGTGAAACTTGAACAGCCGGAATACCTGGGTGTCGATCAGCAACAGCACCAGCGCCAGGGTGGCGATGATGGCCGAGATGAATCGCAGCGGTTTCTCTTTGGGCAGCACGAAGCTGAGCGGAAAGACCGTCAACAGGTAGGTGACGAAGCTCAGGAACGAGAAGTGGCCAATCCAGCTTACAACGAGATAGATCACGCCAAGCGTGGTCGATGGCCAGCCGATGGCACCCAGATAGCGGGTGGCGATAAGCATGGCCAGGATAATGTTGAAGAAGGAGAACCAATGCCCCCAGGTGATCAGGCGAGAGACATTATCACGATAGGGGTTACCGGTTTCGACCATAGTGATCCATCTGCGTTGAGAAACGTCAAATCAACAGAGTCGCAGGACTCAGTGTGCGTCGTGGCGATTATCGACCGATGCGGTCAGGGCCTGGACAAACTTTTCAGTGATGGCCTGGCGCTGGGCCGGTGCCATACCGTTGATGATATTGGTGGTCAGATTGCCAAGCACCATAAGGCTGAGATCTACCGGCGCTTTATGCTTTTCCAGCGCGGTGATCAGGTCGTTCATCAGGGCGTCAAATTGCTCGTTATTGTACTTTGATACGATAGGCATAATCTTCAGTTCATCTCGGTTCAAAGCGCCTTATAATACTTCACCCTTTCGGCTAACACTATGGCTTTGTGACATGAGTCTCGATATCGACAAGATCATTCTTCACTCCTTGCGCCAGGGCGGCGATGGTCAACCCCACGCCGATACCCGCAGCCAGACCCTGCCTCCCGACGAGGCGGTACAGGGACTGATGGCGGAACTGCATCGGATCTATAACGGCAAGGGCGGCAAGGGTTTTGGCTTCTTTGCCGACCCTGAAACGGCCGTCGCCGAGCTGGCGGAGGGGGAAGAGGCCCCCAAGCAGCCCTCACCCGCGTTTCGTATCGCCCTCGAACAACTGCTCAGTGAGCAGACCGAATTCGTTCCCTTCTCGGTCAATGTGACCCAGATGCTGGTCAAACAGCTGGTGGAGCACGCCCTCGATGAGCAAGGGGTGCTGCTGTTTGCCAAATACAACTATGTCGGGGTCGATTATCTGCTGATTGCCCTGCTGGAGGGCAAGGAGAGCGTCACCGTCAGCGAAGCGCTGGAATTGCGTCATATCCAGTATCTGGATATCGGCAAACTCAATCTGGTGGCCCGCATTGATTTGACCGAATGGAAAACCCAACCGGATTCGCGCCGCTATATCACCTTCAGCAAGGGACGTATCGGTCGCAAACTGGGCGACTTCTTTATGGATCTGCTGGGTGCCCGTGAGGGCATGGATGCCAAGGTGCAAAATAAAGGCTTGCTACAGGCGGTCGAAGATTATTGCGACAGTCGCCAGCTCGAACCGACCGAGCGCAACGATTACAAAAAGCAGGTCTTCAAATATTGCACCGAACAGGCGAGTGCCGGTGAAGAGATCGAAATCAAGGAGCTGTCTGCAGAACTTTCCGCAAAAGATGGCGGCGACGGTGATCTCGATTTTTACAGCTTTATCGGTCAGGAGTATGAGCTGGAAGAGCGCTTCCCGGCGGATCGCTCTACCCTGCGCGGCCTGACCAAGTTTGTCGGCTCCGGTGGCGGTCTGACCCTGAGCTTCGAGCAGAAACTGTTGAACAGCCGCATTTTTTACGATCCCCAGACCGACACCCTGACCATCAAGGGCGTGCCGCCCAATCTCAAGGATCAGCTGCTGCGTCAGTCGTAGTGGGATCAGTAGTGTGATCAAGTCGTCATTTCTGGCAAAAAGAGACTCCGCCCCGGCGGGGTCTCTTTTTTTATTGCGCCGCGGCATGCCTCGAAACCGCTGCGGTACTTTGTTAACAAATCAAACAAAATAAATCACCTGAAAGGGTTTTCATTGAGGTGAAAACCCTTTCATTTGTGAAATTTTATTTCATTTTGGTAATTAATATTCTGCTGTTGTCCGTAATTAAGTCGATAAATGGCCTTAACCCCCTGAAATAAGAAAATGTTTTCAAAACTTCCTGGAAGGAAATACGTAATTGCATTTCAAAAATGCGAGTTGCGTCATGTGAGCCGTTTGCCGCTTGGGATAATATTCATCTCGCACACAATGCTCTTACAGCGCGGAACTAATACAAGGAAAGGCTCATGAAAAAGAAATTGCTGTCATCCCTGATCGGTCTGGCCACTCTTGGCGTCGCTTGCTCTGCTACTGCTGCCATCGATGAAGGCCAGCTGACCATCTGGATCAACGGTGACAAGGGATACAACGGTCTGGCTGAAGTGGGTAAGAAGTTTGAAGCAGAAACCGGCATCAAGGTTACTGTGGCTCACCCGGATCAGGTTGAAGTGAAATTCCAGCAAGCCGCCGCCACTGGCAACGGCCCGGACATCTTCTTCTGGGCTCACGACCGTTACGGTGAGTGGGTCAAAGCCGGTTTGCTGGTTCCGGTAACGCCGAACGCTGCCACCAAAGGCAAATTTGAACAGCTGGCATGGGATGCCATGACTGTTGATGGCAAAACCTATGGCTACCCGGTTGCCATGGAAGCGGTCAGCCTGATCTATAACAAAGACCTGCTGCCCGAGCCGCCGAAAACCTTCGAAGAGATCGCCAAGATTGACGAGACTCTGAAGAAAAACGGCAAGCGCGCCATCATGTGGGCTTATGACACCCCGTACTTCAGCTATCCGCTGGTGGCTGCCAACGGTGGTTACGCCTTCAAGAAAACCGCTACCGGTTATGACGTTAAAGATACCGGCGTGAACAACGCAGGTGCCAAGATGGGCGTGGGCTACATCTCCGAGATGATCAAGTCCGGTCACCTGGAAAAAGGCATCGACTACGGTGTGATGGACGCCAAGTTCAACAAGGGCGAAGTGGCCATGATGATCAACGGTCCCTGGGCCTGGAGCAACCTGGACAAGAGCGGCATCAAGTATGGCGTAGCGCCGCTGCCGACCCTGAACGGCAAGCCGGCTAAAGCCTTCGTTGGCGTGCTGGGTGCCACCATCAACGCCGCCAGCCCGAACAAGGATCTGGCTATCGAGTTCCTGGAAAACTACCTGCTGACCGATGCAGGTCTGGCGCCGGTTAACGCCGACAAGCCGCTGGGTGCCGTTGCGCTGAAATCCTTCCAGAAGACCCTGGAATCCGATCCGCACATCAAGGCCACCATGTTGAACGCCCAGGCTGGCGAGCCGATGCCATCCGTTCCCGAGATGAGCCGTTTCTGGTCTTCCTTCGAAACTGCCCTCAAGAACGTGACCTCCGGTCGTCAGGGTGTTGACGAAGCACTGGATACCGCTGCCAAGCGTATCGTTCAGTAAGCACGCACTACCCGGGAGGCCGCAATGGCCTCCCACTCTCTCAAATCTCTCTTGGCGTTATAAAGGTTAATTGGCATGGAAGTAGTACCTTCTGTTGAGTCCTATGCCGGTCCGAAGGATAAGCACACCTGGCTTAAGTGGACCATAGCGGCCCTGGTCGCCATCCTCAACGGCTACGCAGCCGTGATGATGTACGCCAGTGGCGAGTGGGTATTCGCGCTGCTGGATCTGGTGGTGGTTTCCGTCGGTCTGTATGTCTTCATGAACAAGAAGACCTATGCCCATCGCTACATCTTTCCAGGTGTTGCGGGCATGGTTGTGTTTATCATCTTCCCTCTTGCCTACACGATTGGCATCGCCTTCACCAACTATTCGGGGTCCAACTTGCTCTCCGTGGAGCAGGCGCGGGACTACCACCTGAAGAAAAGCTACAAGGTGGCGGGCGGTGAATTCGATTTTACCCTGCTGGGTGGCGACAATGGCCAGTTCCAGCTGCTGCTGACACAGGATGATCAATCCTTTATCAGCCAACCTGTTTCCCTGATGAACAACAAGGCCCGTGAGCTGGCGTCCCGCGAGGGCCGGGTGCAGAGCACCCAGCAAGTGGTCGAGCTGCAGCCCTTCACTGGCGAAGCCGCCAGCAAGGCCGCACCGATCCGCGCCATTGTTGAGCATCGTACTCACCTGAGTGACCTGGATCTGGTGCTGCCGGATGGCGGTACCCACCTGACCCTGAGCAGCCTGCGCAAGTTTGCCGCCCAGAAGCAGCAGTACACCCGTCTGATGGATGGCGCCGTGCTCAAGTCCGGCGTGGTGATCAAAGACAGCAACCTGCTGCGTGATACCCAGAATGGCCAGCTGATGCTGCCCAACGGTGACACCGGCTTCTATCAGTACATCGACGAACAGGGTCAGTTTGTCGGCAAGGGCGTGGCTCCCGGCTTCGTGGTCAGTGTGGGCTGGAAGAACTTCGCGCGCATCGTCACCGATCCGGGCATCCAGTCACCGTTCCTGCAGATCTTTATCTGGACAGTGATCTTCTCCAGCTGCTCTGTTGCCTTCACCCTGGCTATCGGCATGGTGCTGGCCTGTCTGGTGCAGTGGGAGTCGCTCAAGGGGCGCGGTTTCTATCGGGTCATGCTGATCCTGCCCTATGCGATCCCGGCGTTTATCTCCATCCTGGTGTTCAAGGGGTTGTTTAACCAGAACTTCGGTGAGATCAACATGTTCCTGGAAGCGGCGTTCGGCATCAAGCCGGACTGGTATACCAACCCCTTCCTGGCCAAGGTAATGATCCTGATCGTCAACACCTGGCTCGGCTACCCCTACATGATGATCCTCTGCATGGGCCTGCTCAAAGCCATTCCGGAAGATCTCTATGAAGCGTCCGCCATGGACGGTGCCGGTCCGGTGCAGAACTTCTTCAAGATCACCGTGCCGCTGTTGATGAAGCCGCTGACACCGCTGTTGATTGCCTCGTTCGCCTTCAACTTCAACAACTTCGTGCTTATCCAGTTGTTGACCAACGGTGCGCCGGACATCATCGGCGCCAGCACCCCGGCCGGTACCACCGACTTGCTGGTGAGTTATACCTACCGGATTGCGTTCCAGGGATCGGGTGGTCAGGACTACGGTCTGGCCAGTGCCATCGCCACAGCTATCTTCCTCATCGTAGGTGCGCTGGCGCTGCTCAACCTGAAATTGTCCAAAGCCGACAAGCAGCTGTAAGGAGGCTTCAACATGGCAATCGTACAACCCAAATCAGTCAAATACCGGGTGTGGGCAACCCACCTGGTCATGTGGAGCTTCCTGGCGCTGATCATCTTCCCGTTGATCATGGTTATCGCCATCTCGTTCCGTAACGGTAACTTCGCGGTAGGGGAGATCATCCCCTCCAATCCGACGCTGGATCACTGGAAGCTGGCGCTGGGCATGTCCATCACCAACGCCGACGGCAGCATCACGCCGCCGCCGTTCCCGGTGCTGACCTGGTTGTGGAACTCCATCAAGATCGCCGGCATCACTGCCCTGATGATCGTGACGCTCTCCACCACCTGTGCCTATGCCTTTGCCCGCCTGCGTTTTCGTGGCAAGTCCACCATCCTGCAGGGCATGCTGATTTTCCAGATGTTCCCGGCGGTACTGGCGCTGGTGGCCATCTACGCGCTCTTTAACAAGATTGGTGACTATATCCCCTGGCTCGGTCTCAACACCCACGGTGGCCTGATCCTGGCGTACATGGGCGGTATTGCCCTCCACGTCTGGACCATCAAGGGCTACTTCGAGACCATCGACTCCTCTCTGGAGGAGGCGGCGGCCATCGACGGTGCGACCCCGTGGCAGGCATTCCGTCTGATCCTGTTGCCTCTGTCGGTACCCATCCTGGCGGTAGTGTTTATTCTGGCCTTTATCGGTTCCATTACCGAGGTGCCCATGGCCTCCATCCTGTTGCAGGATGTGAACAATCTGACCCTGGCGGTCGGGGCCCAGCAGTACCTCTATCCGCAGAACTATCTGTGGGGTGATTTCGCGGCGGCCGCAGTGCTCTCCGGCTTCCCCATCACAGTGGTGTTCCTGCTTGCACAGCGCTGGTTAGTCGGTGGCCTCACCGCCGGTGGCGTGAAAGGTTAAGTTTATGGCCGGGGGAGCTGACTCCCCCCGCTATCACGATTTGCAAAGATTCAAGAGCGGAGCTCGTCATGGCTGAAGTAGTACTCAACAACGTTCGCAAAAATTACGATCCGGCTGTTCACAAGGACACCCTGCGCAACATCAACCTCTCCATCAAGGAAGGGGAGTTCATCGTCTTCGTCGGCCCGTCCGGCTGCGGTAAATCGACCCTGCTGCGGATGATCGCGGGTCTGGAAGACATCACCAGCGGTGAGCTGACCATCGGCGGTCGTTACATGAACGACGTGCCGCCAGTCGAGCGCAACGTTGGCATGGTGTTCCAGTCCTACGCCCTCTATCCCCACATGAACATCTACGAGAACATGGCCTTTGGCTTGAAGCTCAAGAAGATGGACAAGGAGAACATCCACAAGCGGGTGATGCGCGCCGCCGAGATCCTGGGTCTCGAGCCGCTGCTGGACCGAAAGCCCAAGGCGCTCTCCGGCGGTCAGCGTCAGCGGGTTGCCATCGGTCGTTCTATCGTGCAGCAGCCGCAGGTGTTCCTGTTTGACGAACCGCTCTCCAACCTGGATGCCGCGCTGCGGGTCAAGATGCGGATCGAGATCGCCAAGCTGCACAAAGAGCTCAACTCTACCATCATCTACGTGACCCACGATCAGGTGGAAGCGATGACCCTGGCCGACAAGATCGTGGTACTGAGCCCGCTCAAGGGCGAGGCGGCCACCAACCTGGAGCAGTTCGGTTCACCGCTGGATCTCTACCACAACCCGGACAACAAGTTCGTGGCAGGCTTTATCGGCTCTCCCAAGATGAACTTCCTAGCGGGCGAGTTGCTGGAGATTGGCGAGCAGGAGTGCGTGGTCAAGCTGACCTCCGGCGATACCGTGCGTGCCCGAGTCGATGCCCGCAGTGGCGCGGTGGGTGACAAGGTGGAGCTGGGTATTCGCCCCGAGCACCTGATGCCGCTGGATCACCCCCATGCGCACAGCAAGGTGAGCGGGATCGTGCAGGTGGCCGAGCACCTGGGCGCCGAGTCCTTCGTCTATATGGATGTGGATGGTCACGACTTTACCGTCAAGGCCACCTCGGATGTGGATGTGGCGACCGGTCAGACCTACAGCGTGGGTATTCCGGCCGAGGCCTGCTACCTGTTCGATGCCAAGGAGCAGGCGTTCCCCCGTACCGCCAAATATATCCGTACCTGATTTTTTGTTGTGCTGGTTTTCCTTATTATTCAATGCCTTTTTGCCGGTCGTCAGACCGGCTTTTTATTGCCTGTTATTCTGCCCTGGGGGAATTCAGGCTAGGGAAGGTGCGAATAA
>NZ_CDBR01000117.1 GCF_000819685.1 Aeromonas allosaccharophila
GCGTCAGATGTGTATAAGAGCGCGCGCCCGCACCGGCGCCAGCCCCAGCCAGGTTGCGTAGACGCCCCGGGTCAGCGCCACATAGAGCAGCCGCAAATCTTCGGCAAGGCGCTCCCTGTCAGCTTCGGCGAGCGACGAGTCGGCGCCGGTCAGATCGAGAATGGTGCGATTGCCCGCCTCATCCGCCTCGTGATAGAGCGGGGTCTCGGCGGTTCTGTGGCTGCAGATAAAGGGCAGGAACACCAGCGGATACTCCAGCCCCTTGGATTTGTGGATGGTGACGATCTGCACCAATTTCCGCTCTGATTCGAGGCGCAGTACCTGCTCCGCATCCTGCCCGTTGGGGCGGCTCACCGCCTCCCCCAGCCAGCGCAGCAGGGCGTACTCCCCGTCCAGCTCGCTGCTCACCTGTTGCAACAGCTCGCCAAGATGGAGGAAGTTGGTCAGCCGCCGCTCGCCATAGGGGCTCGCCAAAAGCGAAGAGGCGAGATTGCGCCGGTGCAGCAAGGCCCGCAGCATGGCCAGCACGCCGCGGCGGTGCCAGATCTTGCGGTACTCCATAAACTCCTGCACCGCGCTCTCCCACGCCCGCTCGTCGCTGGCCAGCCCATCGAGCGCCTTGGCGTCGAGATCAAACAGCCCGGTCGCCAGCGCCGCCCGCAGGCTGCGCTCTTCGCTCGGGTTCTGGCAGGCGTGCAAAATCAGCAGGATCTCCCGCGCCTCCACCTGCTCCAGCACGCTCTCGCGGTTCGACAGATAGACGGAGGCGATGGCGAGGCGCGCCAGCTCCTGCTGCACCAGCTTGCCCTCGGCGCCGGTGCGCACCAGCACGGCGATATCTCCGGCCTTC
>NZ_CDBR01000118.1 GCF_000819685.1 Aeromonas allosaccharophila
GCGTGGTACAGCCGCCCGGCAGTGTCGGTGGCCACGGTACCAGGACAAGTCGTGATCTGGATGGTCTGGTGCGCTTCTGCTGCAGGCCCGGGGGAACGGTCGCGCAGCTGCAGGAGCTCGCCGCCTCGATGGCGGGCGCTGGCCAGCTGGTCGCAGGCAATGCGGATCCGGTGCACCTGGTTGCCCTGGCGTTCCATGGGCGTGGTACAGCCGCCCTGCAGTGCCGGTGGCCACGGTACCAGGACAAGTCGTGATCTGGATGGTCTGGTGCGCTCCTGCTGCTGGCCCGGGGGAACGGTCGAGCGGCTGCAGGTGATCGCCGCCTCGATGGCGGGGGCTGTCCAGCTGGTCGCCGGCAGTGTGGATCCGGTGCACCTGGTTGCCCTGGCGTTCCCTGGGCGTGGTACAGCCGCCCGGCAGTGCCGGTGGCCACGGTACCAGGACAAGTCGTGATCTGGATGGTCTGGTGCGCTCCTGCTGCTGGCCCGGGGGAACGGTCGCGCAGCTGCAGGTGATCGCCTCCTCGATGGCGGGAGCTGGCCAGCTGGTCGCAGGCAATGCGGATCCGGTGCACCAGTTAAAAAAGCGGCAGGGGGGGGGCGATTATGCGTAGCACTTGGCTACTGCGATGACACTAAAAAGCGGCCTAATAATGGGGCCATTTAGAGCCAGCGGCAAACTGCGTCACTCGCCTTTTTATGTTAAATAGCCTTGTGAGTTAGGCGTCCCGTGGGCGTTCCAGCCCGATCTTCGATATATCCACAGCTTTCTTCGCTCTTTAGCTGGGAGCTATGAGCGTGAAAAGCGCCCTTTGAAATGAATATCTGGTTGTATTGTGTAGCGTGTTGTATGAAAATACATACTACAACATATTACATTTCGGGGATCAGAACATGGCCATATCAAAAGAGCAGGTCTGGGCAGCTGCAGATGAGCTGGACGCGAATGGACAAAAGCCAACATTGGCTGCTGTTCGCAAAGCTATCGGAGGAGTGGGAAGTTTCACCACGATCTCTGAAATGATGGCCGAATGGCGTCAGGCCAAAGCATCCAAGATGCCGCCTTTCAGAGAGCCGACGCCGCAGGCTTTGGTAGAGAAATTGACTGAGCTGGGTGGTGATGTTTGGTCGATTGCCTTAGAGGTAGCGAATGGCCGTTTTGCCTCAGATCGCGATGCCATGGAAATCGAACGACAAGATATGGATGTTGCGCGGCAAGAAGTGTCTGAGTTGGCCGACCAACTGACTATTGAGTTGGACGAAGCAAAATCACTCTTGGAGTCCACCCGAAACAATGAGTCCTCAATCCGAGAGGAGGTTGGACTATTGCGCATTGAGTTGAGCTCGATGAAAGAGAGGGCCGCCATAGCGGAAGCTCGGGCGGAGGAGTTGCGTAAAGCTACAGAGCAAGCAGAACGGCGCGAATCTGATTTGCGGTCTGAGTTGGATCGAGAGCGGGCCCAGGCTGCAGAGAAAGTAACTCTCATGGCTGAGCAAATAGAACAGCTCACAAGGTCACTGGCTGCGGCTCAAGCCACGGCTAACCAGGCCGAGAACCTTTCATCTGATTTGCGGTCTGAGTTGGATCGAGAGCGGGAGCAGGCTGCAGCGAAAGTAACGCTCATGAGTGATCAAATAGAGCAACTTACGAGGTCGCTTGCAACTGCTGAGGCGACAGCTAAGCAGTCGGAACGCCGAGCCTCTGATTTGCGGTCTGAGCTGGATCGGGCGCATACAGAAGCGGATAAGATGAACCAAGCATTGGTGAGTGCAGCGGCAGAAATTGATGCTGCAAAGTCAGCACATCAAGAGCTATCCGACAAACTGGACAAAGCTTCTATTGAAACAAGAGCTGCAAGAGAAGAAGCCGCGACGTTGAGAGGCCGAGTCGAGTCATTGGAGTTTGTCGTGCGCCAGGATTTTGTGCCAGATCCTTCAGCAAAGGCATAGTTACTATCTATGGTTGACTTTGCATCATTAAAAAAATAATAAACACCTGATAAAATCCATTTTTTTTCAATAAAATCAATCTTCCACCCCTGCTGTAATTGTATTGCAGGGGCTAAATTTGGAATCTCAGGAGCCAGCCCCATATGAAGCAACGCCTGTTAGTCATGAACGGCCAACGTATCGTTCAAGTCGAGCAACAAGGGGCATGGACGAATCAAAAGGTTGATAAAGCCGGCGAATTGAAACCCGGGATATACAACCTGTTTATGGCAAAGAATGCTGATAAAAACCAGCAATATGCTGGTGTGATCGTCCATACCGATAGCAGTAATGTGTACCAGCAAATTGGAAAAAACTTTGTCATGCACTCTCGGTCGGATTTCGATAAAGTACCTGATGTAGGGAGTGCCAAAAGCATCACGTATGATGCCCAAAACAAGGCTAGTGTGAGTACAGAAAATGTCACGTTGGCCCGCAGTCGCTCCCGGTAACAATTTTAGCCGCTAAAACGGGAGGCGGAATTGAACAAGTTAGGTATCGGGGAGAGAGCGCCCTGGGGGAAGTTCCCTAAAATTGTTCGGAACGGTAATTTAGGTGAGCTTGCCAAAGAGCCTGAATACAAAGCTGCGAAAAGTGGAGATTGGACTGCTGCGCTAGACTTGGTTGATCGTCTACTTACAGACGACACGATCTCCCAGATAAAAACGCTAATAGGAGAAGACAAGCCACGCCTATTGCCCATTCTGGCTGTTGAGGATGCAGGCAATAACAAGATCCCATTGGCCATGGCCGAAGTGCTTGCCGAGCGCCTTGGGTTAGAGGTCGAGCTTGGCATTGTCCAGCGTGAAAAGGTTGGTCGAACAGGCGCTGGGTCAGATCACCGTTTGGCGTTTAATCCTACCTTTGAAGGCGATGTTTATCCTAGTCAGAAATATCTGATTTTGGATGACACGCTTACGATGGGAGGAACGGTCGCTTCGTTACGTGGCTACGTGGAAAATAATGGGGGGGCGGTCGTGGGGGCGTCAGTGATGGTCGCTCACGAAGGTGCATTAGAGCTACCCATCAAACCTAGCATGTTGGCGGCCATTGAGAAAAAACATGGGCCAGCGATTAATGATTACTGGAAGGAGACATTTGGATATGGAATTGAAAGACTCACACAAGGAGAGGCAGGCCACCTCAAAGCTGCCGTATCTGTTGAATCCATCAGAGATCGTATCTCTGAAGCAAGACATGCAGGCATCGAGCGAATTGATGCGAGCAGAGATCAAGCGGCGCAGAGAGCAAGGCCGCAAATTGGCGAGGTAGTTTCTGAATCTGAGCAAGATGATGCTTCCCTGGTCGAAACTCATGCCGCTGAGCAAGAACAGCATGCAATGCTGGAATCTGCTCCAGTTGAACAGACGTACCAGGAAGCATTGGTGCTCCACGTTCAGGCAAAGCATACGCAAGTGGAAAGAATCGAGGATCGCCTAGAAAGCCTCATAGGCAAGCACCAGGCGCAATTGCAACAGTTGCAAGCTAATGCCCCTCGAATGCTATCCCTGCCCTCTACAAAGCGTTCCTGGCAGGCTCAGCAATCGCAACAGCAAGCGAGGCTCCATACCTTGCATAACCGCTTAGAATCGGTGCGCGAAATCAAGGATGGGATGGGGGTGCACTCCCCCAAGATTGAAGAGTTGGCCACAAGAAAAATGAGGGCTGAAAACCCAGAGTTAGCAGCCGATTGGGATTCGATGCGGGAGGCCAGTCGTCGTCATCTTCTTCTATCGAGACAACAAGAAAGCGAGCGGGCTCGCAAACAAGAACAAGGTCGGTCGCAATCCTTGGGTCTTACGAGCAGGCCAATACCATAATGAAAAGCCCGGCAATTGGCCGGGCTTTTCATTGGCAAGTCGTCGCAAGTTTTATTTTCCTCCCACATTCATCCCTATCATTGCCGAACGTCAGTGATCCTTACTTGGTGGCTATTTCCATCCGGTTCCGGTACAGGTACAACCTCTGGTGCAGATTCTGCATTCTCGACAGCTTCAGCCCACTTACTACAATATAATTTTGCCTCAGACATTTCTGGAATTTGTTCAAGGAAATTAAGGTCTGCAGCTGGATAATGGGTTGTTATGCCGTTCTCTTTAAGTGCGCGAGGAACAGAAGAGTGAGCATCAGCAACAATCCGGCTATAGGCCCATTTGTGTTCGTCTGGGCCAGCACGTAACGCCGCAACGTAATACCATACTGAGCGCTGATGATTGATGACCTCATACCACCACCCCAGAAACCACATTGCATGGCTATTGCCCTCTCTTGCCCATTTCTTGAAACGAGCGAGCATTGTTGGCTGGTCAATCGAGAAGCGATCTGCCCGCTCAATCAGGCTCGATAAGGGGGCATTCCCACGCTCGCCGGTATCCCAATCCATAACCCATAGAGCACGCCCTTCCTCTGGCATGTTCCCTGCAATTAATGATAAATGACCTTCACAATCCCATAATTCCCCCACTCTGGGGTAGAAATGACTGCTTAAAGTAGCTGACGCACGTTCCTTGCTCATGGCCTTTTATTCCTCTTACTCAGGGGGCAGTGCAGGACTCTTTAGCATCCTTTCTCGATAGGGCAGCAAGTTCCTGTCGCTCAGCATGACTGAGAAACTTTGCCTTGAACCCGACTAAGCCGTTTGCTTCGATAGTTACGCTTTCGCCGTGCCCGATCGCAGGCAGCCCGACTTTAACCTTTCCAGCCTCCCAGGCTGCTTTCACGCTTTTGAAGAACATTGTTTTTTTTCCTCTAACTTAGGTTAAATAATCGCAGCCAATAAAGCCAAACCCGCTGCGAATACAACCATGCCAGCAGCGACCAGGTTCATATGTGCCACTCTTTTAGCTTCATTTATCGGTTGTGATAATAGCTTTAAACCTTCAGCCACTTCTTTTTTCATTATTACCGCCGCCTCTTGAGCGCCTAATTTCATGCCCTTATACATTTCCTCTCTACTGGCTGCCATCGCTGCATTAAGGGTTCGTTCCGCTTTTGTTTTAGCATCTTCCCCCCATCGATATGCTATGGCCTCTAATTCTTCCTTGAATAAATCCAACTGTTTTTGTTGGGCTAAAACAGAATCCTTCATTAGCTTATTGTTAAGTGTCTGAAGAATCAAAATTGGGTCGTCCCGGCCAATTGCAACACCGTGTTTTAAAGCAATTTCTTGAATAATCTCTTCAAATGGATCGGTCATTCAAGCACCGCCACATTTTCTAGTTGTCCAAAGATCTGGCTTTTCACTATTTTAAGGCGCTGCCTGGTCATTATGGTTCGAGAGGTGTCACTTAATGCCTCTTCGAATGTGAGCCTATCCTGAAGCATATCCGCGAAATCTCGCCCATACGTCTCATCTTTGAGTTGAGGCATATGCACAAGAGCAGAAATTCTATTTTTATTTGCCAGATAGGCTTTCATCTGTTCAAAGCCTTTACCTTCGTGCTCAATAGCTCCCCAGTATGGATTTAACCAAACGACAAAAATACATTCCTCTGGGAACTGGCTTATGAGTTGCGCAAAACCGTTAATAGTATCCAGAAGCGCTTGCCCCCCTGTTACTACAGTATGAACAACCAATTGATGCCCCATATCCTTGAGTAGTTCTGGAACTTGGTTACTAATTAAATAATGAGACAGCGGCACAAAAGAGGGTGAGCCGTTATCAATTACAACATCATCCTCACTACTGGCGATCATTTCGATCATTGCATCAAAATTGCGGGTGTTAATTTCGTCATTGTCCATTATTTTTACTCGTTTTACATCGAGCGATTTATATCCGCAAAACGTGGGGTTTACTGGATCTGTATCGATACAGAGCGGCTTATTCCCTTTGCTCCATTTGTATTGAGCAATCAAAGAAGACGCGACAGACTTACCAACACCACCCTTGCCTTGCAAAACCATATGAATCTTAGCCATTAAATCAAATCCTCTTTATTAGGCTCAGCATCAAAACTGAATCCGCTTATTTTACCCGGTGAAGAAGCAGCTTTTATGCTCCCATTATTTGCATCAGTTACCACATGATCTTTCCCAAAAGCTGACCCAGCTGACCCAGGAGCTGGACTGGCTGAAGCTGAAACTGGGGTTTCCGCCAAAACCATATCTGGCGATGTTGGCGATATTTTAGCCGCTAAAGTCGGCGTCTTAATGAAGCGATGAACATGTTTACGGAAGGTCTCATAACCACACTTCATCTTGCCTGTTTCGTGCATATGTTCCCATATGGTTGTCAGTGAATAACCGGCCACCATAGCGTCAATCACATCAGACTTCACAGCCATAAACGCCACCACAGCGGCATCTTGCCGCCGCTTTTTCTCTGCTCTTTTCTCTACCCACGCAGCTAACTCATCAAGATATTTTTTACTCATTACTGTTAGTCCGTGCATTGCATTATTGGCGTATTGTCCTGCTTTTTTTTGTGGAAAGTCCACGGAAAGATAGTGGAAAGCCGCTGGAAACTATGTGTTGAAAGCCGTATTCCATGCGGTTTTGGCACATTCTAAACCCTTGTTCGATATATCCGCCACCTTTTTACACTAAATGCAAGAAATTCCAACGGGGCTAGGGTAAACTTTCCTTGGAGTACCCAACGCCGTAAGGCGGGCAGGATGTGTGAAGTTAGCTAACCGGGCAAGCCGGTTAACTATCTTCACTGTCCCTTATTCGCTTCGCTCAACGGGTATCCTGCTCTGCGAGGCTGCTGGCTACCGCCAGCTAACAATGAGACACGTGAACGACCATGGATAACGCAAAGCAAGTAAGAGAAAAAAGAGAAAAGCACCTGAGGGTGCCGGTGTTACCAGAAGAAGAAAAAGCCATAGAAGCGAAGGCCAAGGCCGCCGGTCTGAGTATTGCTCGCTACCTGAGGGAGGTCGGTCAGGGTTATCAAATACTAGGTGTTACAGACTATGAGAGAGTGCGTGAGCTTGCTCGGATCAATGGCGATTTGGGCCGCCTTGGAGGCCTTTTGAAGATGTGGCTCACTGACGATGTGAGGACTGCGGGATTTGATGTAGAGACAATCTTACGCCTGCTGTCTCGTATAGAGGCGACACAAGACGAAATGGCTGATGTCATGAAGTCCATTGTTCGCCCCCGAGCAGTTAAGTAATGCTTTTAGCGGCTAAAAAAATGAGGATCGTAAAATGATTGCCAAGCATGTACCTATGCGAAGTCTTGGCAAAAGTAATTTCGCAGATCTCGCGAACTACCTTACTGATGAACAAAGTAAAGAACATCGCCTTGGGGCGGTGAACGTAACAAATTGTGAGTCTGCAAATCTAAAGGCAGCAATAGAAGAAATCCTTGCAACACAGCATATAAATACGAGGGCGAAAAGCGACAAAACCTATCACCTGATAGTTAGTTTCAGGGCGGGGGAGGAAATAAGTGATGATGTTCTTAAAGCTATTGAAGATCGCATTTGTGCTGGCTTAGGTTTTGGTGAGCATCAGCGTGTTAGCGCGGTGCATACTGACACAGATAATCTCCATATACATATTGCCATCAACAAGATTCACCCTGAGAAAGGGACGATTCATGAACCGTATTATCCACACAGAACCTTATCTGAATTATGCGAATTGTGTGAGCGAGATTACGGTCTCGAACGTGATAACCACATGCCAAATAAGAGAGGTGCAGCTGGTCGAGCCCAGGACATGGAGCGGCATGCAGGCGTTGAAAGTCTTGTTGGTTGGATTAAGCGAGAGTGTTTGACTGAAATTAGGGCTGCCACTACCTGGGAGCAGTTACACAAAGTATTAGGTGAAAATGGCTTAACGTTGCGAGAAAGAGGCAACGGCTTGGTATTTGAATCTTCAGATGGTACTGCAGTCAAAGGCAGCACATTATCAAGAGATCTATCTAAGCCAGCGTTAGAGGCAAAGCTTGGTGCTTTTATTTCCTCTAGTGGAGAGGGGAAGTCTAAGGCCAAGCGAACTTATGATAAAAAACCAGTGCGCTCCCGAGTAAACACAACTGAGCTTTACGCTAGGTACAGGAAAGAGCAAAAGAACCTCACAGCTGATAGAGCAGAAGCTTTGGAGAGGGCTCGGCGGAATAAAGATAAGGCAGTTGAAAACGCCAAGAGGGAAAATTCTCTTCGCCGGGCAACAATAAAGGTTGTAGATAGCAAGGGCATTAATAAAAAAGTTCTTTATGCCCAAGCTTTTTCCGCATATCGAGCCAAGCTGGACACCATTCATCAAGAATATGCCAAGGAAAGAGAGCTCCTTTTTAAAGGTTTCCAACGCCGCACCTGGGCAGATTGGCTTAAACACGAGGCTCAAAACGGAAACCAGCAGGCGCTTAATGCACTTCGCGCTAGGGATTCGGCTAAAGGTCTCCAAGGAAACACAATCACAGGTCAGGGGACGATTATTTATCGCGCCGGTCAATCTGCTGTCCGTGATGATGGTGATCGCCTGCAGGTGTCTGCCAATGCTGACCGAGAGGCGTTAACTGCCGCCCTTAAAATAGCCACTGAACGCTATGCAGGAAGAATCACAGTCAACGGCACCCCAGAGTTCAAAGCCCAAATGATCCGGGCGGCAGTTGATTCACAACTCCCCATCACTTTTGCTGATCCAGGTCTTGAGCTGCGCCGGCAAGAGCTATTGAACAAGAAGGAACAAGATGATGCTAGAAGAAGAGAGCCAGATGACAGAGGACGAGCTGATCGACGCAGCGATGGCCGCGATGGATCTAGAACCACTGCCCACAGTCGAAACGATGGAGATGGAGGCGGCAACAATCCCCGTCCAGCAGGGAGAGAGCGAGACACCACCAGAGACAACAGGAAACCCAACGTTGGACGCATTGGACGAGTCCCGCCGCCCGAAAGCAAGAACCGTCTGCGAGCACTGTCCAAACTCGGTGTGGTTCGCATCGCCAGAGGAGGTGAAGTGTTACTGCCGGGTCATGTTCCTGGTCACGTGGAGCACCAAAGATCAAAACCAGATCACGAATTGCGACGGGGAGTTTCTGGGGCAGGAGGAGTAACCCCCCCCGGTTATTCACCCTCTTCAGTAATCGACAACATTACTAAGAAAGGCACGATCATTTATCGCGCCGGCCAATCTGCAGTCCGTGACGATGGGGATCGCCTGCAGGTATCTACCGCCACAACACCTGAGTTATTAAGCGCTGCGCTTGATATGGCTGCGAAACGTTACGGCAGCTGCATAACGGTCAACGGTACCCCAGAGTTCAAAGCCCAAATGATCCGGGCGGCAGTTGATTCACAACTCCCCATCACTTTTGCTGATCCAGGCCTTGAGTTGCGCCGGCAAGAGCTATTGAACAAGAAGGAACAAGATGATGCTAGAAGAAGAGAGCCAGATGACAGAGGACGAGCTGATCGACGCAGCGATGGCCGCGATGGATCTAGAACCACTGCCCACAGTCGAAATGATGGAGGCGGCAACAATCCCCGTCCAGCAGGGAGAGAACGAAGTGCTGGGGGCGTGGACACCACCAGAGACAACAGGAAGCCCAACGTTGGACGCATTGGACGAGTCCCGCCGCCCGAAAGCAAGAACCGTCTGCGAGCACTGTCCAAACTCGGTGTGGTTCGCATCGCCAGCGGAGGTGAGGTGTTACTGCCGGGTCATGTTCCTGGTCACGTGGAGCACCAAGGATCAAAACCAGATCACGCATTGCAGCGGGGAGTTTCTGGGACAGGAGGAGTAACCAAGGCCTTGGGCGCTGCGGATAAATACATTGCTGAACGTGAAGCTAAACGTCTGCTTGGATTCGATATATCGAAACATTGTCGGTATAATGCCGAAGGTGGAACGCTCACCTTCGCGGGGGTAAGGCGAATTGAGGATCAGGCATTGGCGCTCTTGAAACGTAGTGATGAAGACACGGTTTTTGTAATGCCGATAGACACCGCCACTGCTAATCGATTGAAAAAAATCTCCATTGGAGACGCCGTAAGCGTCACACCAAAAGGATCTATCAAAACTTCGAAAGGAAGGAGCAGATGAAGATAAAAATGAATAATGCCGTTGGCCCCCAGGTACGGGACAAGGGTGCAAAAAAAAGCAAGGTGTTACCCATCCTGGGTGCACTCTCGATGGGGGCAGGCCTGCAGGCTGCAACTCAATATTTTGCCTATGCCTTTAACTATCAGGATGTGCTCGGTCATAACTTCAACGGCATATATGCTCCCTGGTCAATTCTGCAGTGGGCTGGGCAGTGGTACAGCGATTATCCCGATGAAATCACGAGAGCAGGAGGCGCAGGGATCTTGGTATCCAGTGTCGGTTTGTTAGCTGTAGCTATCGGGAAGGTTGTTGCTGCGAACACGTCAAAGGCTAACGAGTATCTTCACGGTTCCGCCCGGTGGGCAGAGAAAAAAGATATTCAAACAGCAGGCCTGTTACCTCGTGACCGGAACTTTTTGGAGATCGTAACGGGCAAAGATGCTCCAACCGCAACCGGTGTTTATGTCGGCGGTTGGGAAGATAAAGAAGGCAATTTTTACTACTTACGTCATAGCGGACCAGAACATGTTCTGACATATGCCCCGACTCGATCTGGTAAGGGAGTTGGGTTGGTCGTCCCTACTCTGCTTTCCTGGGGGGCATCTGCAGTAATAACGGATCTGAAAGGTGAGTTGTGGGCTCTGACCGCGGGATGGCGGAAGACACATGCACGTAATAAGGTTCTACGCTTTGAGCCTGCTTCCAGCAATGGTGGTGTGTGTTGGAATCCCCTGGATGAAATCCGGGTCGGTACGGAATACGAAGTCGGTGATGTGCAGAACTTGGCAACTCTTATAGTTGATCCCGATGGGAAGGGGATGGAGAGCCATTGGCAAAAAACAGCATTTTCGCTGTTAGTCGGTGTGATTCTTCATGCTCTGTATAAAGCAAAAAATGAAGGCACTCCTGCAACTCTACCGTCTATTGACGCGATGATGGCTGACCCAAACCGTGATATTGGGGAGTTATGGATGGAAATGGCCACATATGGCCACATTGACGGTCAAAACCATATGGCAGTGGGTACCGCTGCTCGCGACATGATGGATAGGCCTGAAGAAGAGGCCGGTTCCGTTCTATCTACAGCCAAGTCCTATCTCTCTCTTTATCGTGATCCTGTCGTTGCTCGGAATGTCAGTAGATCTGAGTTTCGGATCCGAGATTTGATGCACGCCGACGACCCGGCCAGTCTCTATATAGTTACCCAGCCAAATGATAAAGCCAGGCTGCGGCCCTTGGTGCGAATCATGGCGAATATGATCGTGCGATTGTTGGCAGATAAAATGGATTTTGAGAATGGCCGGCCTGTTGCTCACTACAAAAACCGCTTGTTGATGATGCTTGATGAATTTCCTAGCCTAGGTAAGTTAGAAATCATGCAAGAGTCATTGGCGTTCGTGGCTGGTTATGGAATCAAGTGCTATCTCATTTGCCAAGATATTAACCAGCTGAGAAGCCGTGAAACTGGTTATGGGCATGATGAACAAATCACATCCAACTGCCACGTCCAAAATGCTTATCCGCCAAACCGTGTCGAAACCGCAGAGCATTTATCTCGTCTGACAGGCCAAACAACCATAGTCAAAGAGCAAATTACAACCAGTGGCCGTCGCACATCGGCAATGCTTGGTCAAGTTTCCAGAACATTTCAGGAAGTACAGCGACCATTGTTGACCCCGGATGAATGTTTGCGTATGCCAGGCCCGAAGAAGAATGACAAAGGGGAAATTGAAGTAGCGGGAGACATGGTAATATATGTGGCTGGTTTTCCTGCTATATATGGGAAACAACCTCTTTATTTCAAAGATCCTATTTTTCAAGCGAGAGCTTCAATTGCCCCACCGAAAGTAAGTGATCGTTTTACTACTTTCCCTGCAGATGGAGAGGGGATTAAAATATGAAGCTAAGCCTGACTACGCTAACTATTGGTGTTTGCGCTGTCGGTGGTTCGGCCATGGTTATTGGAGCTTCCCTTTATTTTTCTGGCATCCGAGTGAATACAACTAAAAGTATTCCTATTGGCATCTACAGGACTACTGACGAGCAAATTAAAAAAGGGAGTTATGTCATATTCTGCCCCACAGAAAACAAGATTTTTCATGACGCCAAGGAAAGAGGGTATGTTGGGGCTGGGTTTTGTCCTGGAAATTATGGCTATCTCATGAAGCGGATTTTAGCGGCTAAAGGCGATGACGTTGTGATATCAGAAAAAGGAGTGAACGTTAATGGCGTCATTTTGTCTTTTAGTAAGCCTTTACCTAAAGATGATGTGGGCCGGGCAATGCCTCATTACCGCATTCATCGAGTGCTGAAAGACTCGGAGGTGCTGCCTATGTCTGAAGTAAGCTCAACGTCATTTGATGGCCGATATTATGGCCCGATAAATGTGTCACAAGTTCAGGCAGTTATATTGCCTATTGTTACCTGGTAGTGGAGATTAAAAATGAGACTCTTTATTGCAGAAAAACCATCAGTAGCAAAGGCGATTGCTGCTGAACTCGGTGTTACAAACAAGGGGGATGGTTATCTTGAATGTGGAAAAGATACTGTTACTTGGTGCTTTGGGCACATGCTTGAAATGGTCGGCCCTGATGAATATACGCCAGACGATGTACCAACAAACAGCCAGGGTGCTAAAGTTTGGCGGGTTGATGAATTGCCAATTATTCCCAAAGATTGGATCTTTCGCGTCAAAGATGATGCAAAAAAACAGGTGAAAATTATTGGTGGCCTTATTAAATCTGCCTCGCAGATTGTAAATGCCGGCGATCCCGATAGAGAAGGCCAGCTACTGGTGGATGAATTGCTAGAGTTTTTCAACAATTCAAAGCCGGTAGTTCGTTATTGGACAAACGCAATTGACTCAGTTTCAGTCAAACGCGCTCTGGCCAATATGAAAAACAACCAAGAGTACCAGGGTTTCGCTCAGGCAGCAGAGGGGAGGGGTAAGGCTGACTGGTTAATTGGTATGAACCTTTCTCGTGCCTACACTCTCCGAGCTCAACGAGGCGGTTCGCGAGCGTTACTGACTGTTGGGCGGGTGCAAACGCCAACACTGGCTCTAGTTACTGCTCGTGACCGTGAAATCGAATCTTTCAAGCCGATCCCGTTCCATACTATTCGTGCAGAAGTAAAACATCCTGCAGGTAAGTTTTGGGCTGGATGGCAAGCTAAAGAAGATCAGGCTGGTCTTGATGCAGAGGGGCGTCTTGTCGATACCGCAGTGGCTAATGCTCTGGTAGAGTCCGTGCTTGAAAAGCAGGGAACTATCAGCGAGTACAAACAAGAGGCAAAGAAACAAAACCACCCCCTGACGTTCAGCCTGTCTGACATGACCACTTTGGCGTCAAAACGTTTTGGATATACCGCTGAAGATACTTTAAAAACTTGCCAGTCTCTTTACGAGACACACAAGTTAACAACGTATCCACGTACAGATTGCGCATATTTGCCTGAATCCCAGCTTGCGGATGCCCCGGATGTATTGGAGGCTATCAAAGCTGTTAACCCTGGCTTGGCTGGACTTGTCGATGGGGCTGATAGAAAAATTAAATCGCGCACATGGAATGATAAAAATGTGTCGGCTCACCACGGCATTATCCCTACCATGCACAGGGGAGATATTAATAAATTAAATGAAAAAGAGCGTAATATTTACGACTTGGTTGTTCGTGCATACATTGCACAATTCTATCCTATTCACGAATTTATGAGCACTACGGTTACAATCGATATTGCTGGGGAGACATTCTCCGCAAAAGGTAAGGTCGTGACGAAAATCGGTTGGCATAGTGTTTATCTTGATAATTCGGATGACGATAAAGATGGCCAAGATGATGAAGACCAATCTTTGCCAAAGATGAAAGAGGGCGACGATATCACGTGCAGTCAAGCCGTGCGGCGAGACGCCAAGACAAAGGCACCTGCTCGTTTTACGGAAGGTTCCCTTGTCAATGCGATGGTAAACATTCATCGTTTCGTGCCTGACTCTGAACATAAAAAAATTCTTCGCGAAGGGGACGGTATAGGTACAGAAGCAACTAGGGCGTCAATTCTATCTGAATTGAAGCGCCGGGGTTATTTGGAGATAAAGGGTAAGCATATTATTAGTACCACCCTGGGAAGGAGCATTATTGATGCGTTACCAGAGGTAGTCAAAAGTCCTGTGCTGACCGCATTGTACGAACGTATGCTGCAAAGCATTCAGTCTGGTACAGCTCAGCTCGATACTTTCATTTCCAAGCAAGAGGCTTTCATCAGAGATCAGGTCGCAAAGGCTAATGACGGAGCTGTCAAAATCGCAGGAGGCAAAGAAGCCGCCCCGGTTTCGGCTATTTATAAATGTATGTCTTGTGCATCAGGTTTGTCTCGCCGTCCTTTGCCAAAGAAAAAGGGGCATTTTTGGTGGGGTTGCAGTAATTACCCTACTTGCAAGCAAACTTATCCAGACCTGAAAGGTCGTCCTGATTACAGCAAAGGGCGAAATGGCCCTGCTGACTCAGAATAATCACCACAATAAGGAATGTATCCATGACTATTGAAAATAAAAATGTGCCAGATAATGAGCTTATCTCTGACAAACTGCGTGATGCGATGACACCTGGTTATCAAGCGGAGTTTTCACCTGGCGAGGCTGATATGGCTGGTGCGTTTAAAGAGGATGCGCTTGGCGAGGATGATGCACTAGATAGTTGCATTGAGTTGCCGGTGGAGTTTCAAGGTTAAATGTCTGTGCCATGGTGTTTAATGAATGCCATGGCATATTTTTGAGGGGTAATGTATGGAACAAAAAAAATCATTCTCGGAAGTGGTTGCTGAGAAGCTGATCGAGCAACTTAAAACGGGAACTGCACCATGGCAAAAACCTTGGAAACCTGGTATTCCCAGTGCGTTTTTACCAATGAACCCGACCACTGGAAAGCGCTATAAAGGGATCAACGCCTTATATTTGATGAGTCAAGGGCGTACTGACCCTAGATGGATGACATATAAGCAAGCCAGTAGTGTTGGTGCGCAAGTTCTCAAGGGTGAAAAGGGTACTCCGGTTCAATATTGGAAATTCACCGAGGAGCGCGATAAATTAGGTGATAATGGGAAGCCAGAAATTGGTTCGGATGGTAAACCAATCAAAGAGATCATTAACCTTGAGCGCCCCCGGGTTTTTTTTGCTACCGTATTTAATGGCGAGCAGATTGAGGGGCTGCCTAAATTACAGCCCATCATAAAAGAAGATCAAAAATGGAATGCTGTAGAGCGGGCCGAGAATATTCTGAAAGCTTCTGAAGCGAAAATTACTCACACGCCTGGCAATCGAGCTTTCTATAGTTCCGGTACAGACCGCATAACCCTGCCGGAAAGAAGTCAATTTGAAAGTGCTGACCGTTATTATGCTACGGCTTTGCATGAGCTTGGCCATTGGACTGGCCACTCGTCTCGGCTGGATCGTGACCTTGGCCACCCATTTGGGAGTGAGGCATATGCCAAAGAGGAGCTGAGAGCAGAGATTTCATCAATGATATTGGGTGACGAACTCGGCATAGGTCATGATCCTAGTCAGCATGCTGCATACGTTGGCTCATGGATTAAAGCGTTGCAAGATGATCATTTGGAAATATTCAGGGCTGCTGCTGATGCAGAAAAAATCCATGATTATGTTATGGCATTTGAGCAGAAACAGATCCAGCAAAGCAGCGTACAGCAGGGAGTTAATGACACCATGCCGCAAGCATCTGAGTTGATGAATTCACTTCAAGCCGATATTGAGATCATTGCGGCGGCTAAGTCTCAAAAAGATTTCGACAAGATGAATGACCTTGCAGAGGAAAAACTTCATTTAACCCTGCCAAAAGATTGGAAAGGAGGAATAAGAGTTCAGGGGAGTGTATTTGAGTATAACTCACAGTCAGGGAAAGAAGAGATCATGGCTGCCTCTGAGTTTGGACAAGAGCCTTATTTATGGACACTTCACGCTGACAGAGGGGACGGTAAAGAGAGATTACTGGATCGTGACTTTGATAATGAAAAGGACGCCGAGGAATTTGCTCAGGTGTTACGTGCAATATCCAGTTTGTCCGAAGGGGTTGATAACGACCAACGGGTATATGAGAGCGCACAACAAGGGGCAGATGTCGAATCGAAAAGCGTAAACATTGCTGAAGATTGGACTATTTGGCAAGTAGAGAAAAAGGGGTTAATTAAAGCTCTGGATGGTGCAAGTCATGAGCAGATAAATAAAACAATTGAAATCGTTAACGCGATGAAGCCTGTTAGCGTTAGTAATGATTTTTGGAGTCGCCATGTCCTTCCTGTTAATGCTGAAGATTTCGAGTCGAAGATTGAAAATGCAAGTGTAGATCTTGAATCTCGCCGTCTTGACTCGCTCGTTTCCCTTGCTTGGAAAGCGGGGGAGGCCAATGCAATGGACGAGGCAGCCACAGCAGCACTTAATTTCAAATTGCCTCATGACTGGAACGGTGAGGTTCAGATTCAGGGAAACGCGATTATTGAGGTTGATGGGGATGAATACATTGAGCCAGCCGATGAAGTTGGTGTTGAGCCTCAATTCTGGAGTGTTTATGCGCAGCGTGAATCTGGGCAGCACCAATTTTTAGCTGACTATATAACCAAAGATGAAGCGCAAAAAGTTTCAGAAAGGTTAAACATAATCAGCGCAAATGTCCTAGATGACAAACATGCAAAAAATGTCAAGCTCGCAGAAATAAATGAAGCCAGAGTGAAAAGAGACCCTGAAAGTAAACCAGAAGAGATTTTAGCGGCTAAAGACGCTGTTAAAACTGCGGTTTCAGAGAAGTTTCTTTTTGATAATTCAGATGAAGGTGCGCGGAAAGAACCCAATCAAGCTGAGCGTGAAGTTAAAGAGCGGGTTTATATAAAGGTGCCATTCTCTGAAAAAGAGGAGGCCAAAGCTTTAGGGGCTCGTTGGGACAGACCTAAACAGTCATGGTACATCCAGAACGGTGTTGACCCTGCCAAATTCGCCAAATGGGGTGCCACTGGTGCTGTTCTTGAAGCTCAACAGCAACAAGGGCAACCAGCTGCAAAAGCACTGCAGGAAAGGACTTACCTTGCTGTTCCATACGGGGAAAGAGGGGCTGCAAAAGCTGCAGGCGCAGCATGGGATAAAAATGCCACGTCATGGTATGCACCACCACAAGCTGATATGACAAGACTACAGCGTTGGCTACCAGAAAACGTACAAGGCGAACAGCATCCAGCAATGACCCCTAGGGATGAATTTGCCGAAGCACTGAAATCTCTTGGCTGTGAAGTGAGTGGTGATCACCCCATCATGGATGGCAAAAAGCACAGGATCAGAGTCGAGGGAGACAAAAAAAATGTTTCTCACAAGTCTGGTGCAGGTTTTTATGTCGGCCACCTCGACGGTCATCCAGCAGGGTACATATTAAATAACCGAACCGGCGTGGAAATGCGGTGGAAGTCAAAAGGATATTCTCTTGACCCCCAAGAAAAAGCCAAGCTTCAAGCTGAAGCTGCAGAAAAAATGGCAGAGAGAGCTGCGGAGCAGGAGAGAGCTCAAGAGGCAACATCGCAGCGAGTGACCAAGCAGATGGAAACGCTGGTTATTCCAAGTAAAAAAACACCGTACCTGGAAGCCAAAGGCATCGATATTCACCCAGGGGTTATGACAGACCGCGATGGTCTGAAGACTTATCTCCCCGCCTTCGACGCTACCGGAAAGCAATGGACTATGCAGTTCATCCAGGAGGATGGCACCAAGCGTTTTGCTAAAGACTCACGCAAGGAGGGGTGTTTCCATCCAGTCGGTGGATTGGATGCTATCGCCACCGCTCCAGTTCTGGTTGTCGCAGAGGGTTATGCAACTGCAACATCACTAGCCGAAGCGATGGGCCAGCCTACTGTTGCGGCATTTGATAGTGGAAATTTAGAGGCGGTAGTAAAGGCCTTGCATGAAAAGTATCCAGAGAAGCCAGTGATCGTTGCTGGGGATGATGACCGTCATTTAGAGATGACCCAAGGAGTAAACCCCGGACGTAGCAAGGCTACTGCGGCTGCCAAGGCTGTTGGTGGAAAGGCGATTTTTCCAATTTTTGCCCCCGGGGAAAATACTTATCCATCAGATTTACCCGCGATCACTCCCGCGCTTTACCGTGAGCATGAGCGAGCTCGCCAACGCTTGGATGCCGCTGAAGCAGGCAAAGCTCAGCTTACTGATGCAGAAGTGCAAAAGTGTAAAGAGAGCTTGTTGTCTGCCAACCAGTTGTCTGCTTTGAATGACATGAAATCTCACACTGATTTTAATGATCTCAGCACCAGAAGTTTGCTTGGTAAGGAAGGCCTACAGCGCCAGGCCGTTTCGGCACTTACTCAAGTTTTGGAGCAGAGCCAAAAAACTCAGCAGTCAATTGTTCAAGAACGTAAACCAGAAAATACGCATTCAAGAGGTGTAAGAATTGGTTAAATAAAAAACCGAAATCTCAAAAGCCGGGCTTCCACCCGGCTTTTTTATTTTTGGGCTTTGGCAAGGGGAACCGGTGAGCTCGTGCTGGGCCCCGGGTGGCCACGGTACCCGGACAAGCCGTGTTCGGGACGCCAGGGAGGGAGGTTTACTGCTGGCCCGGGGGAACGGTCGAGCAGCTGCAGGTGATCGCCACCTCGATGGCGGGCGCTGGCCAGCTGGTCTGTGGATTCCAAAGCTGCTCTGTACCAGTTGTGAATAATCGTGGAATTTCACAACGAACAAGGCCAGCTCGAAAGCTGGCCTTGCTGGATTTTTGCATTGGTCGGTGGACTAGGGTCTGACCGCCGCGAGGATACCTCCTCAACCTCCCTCTGTTTAAGTTTGACAGGCTCAAGTCCACATCCTGTTCAAACCGATCCGGCCCGCTTTGGTGTCCGGCTGCTATAGGTTCCCAGTGAATATAACACAACTTAGATGGCGTTCAAGCTGTCGAAACACGGCACGAGACTGCCGTTAGTATGAGTACGGGTACTCATACTAATTAAAATCAGAAAATGCTAGGTAATATATTGATAATTAACGTGATCTTGTTGATTGGTAGTAACTGTGACCTGACAACACTGTGCGTTACTGGTTTGGCTCGGTGCTAATGAAAACGCATAGGTACCATGAAATTAAGTGATTGAAAGTAAATGGAATCTTGTAAATATCAAGCCGATTCCGTATGCGTCAGTACAAATGATGCCTGTTCAGTCCATTTCAATTTTGGAACCCACATGGTCGCCGGCAGTGTGGATCTGGTGCACCTGGTTGCCCTGGTGCTCGATGGCCATGGGGGAACCGGTGATCTCGTGCTGGGCCCCGATAGGGCCGGTGGCCACGGTACCCGGACAAGTTGAGATCTGGACGCCAGGGAGGGAGGTTTACTGCTGGCCCGGGGGGAACGGTCGAGCAGCTGCAGGTGATGGCCGCCTCGATGGCGGGCGCTGGCCAGCTGGTCGCCGGTGATCCGGTTCACCTGGTTGCCCTACCCTGCCAGCCGTGCCAATGGCCACGGTACCAGGACAAGTCGTGATCTGGATGGTCTGG
>NZ_CDBR01000119.1 GCF_000819685.1 Aeromonas allosaccharophila
GGCCTTCGCTGGACGCTTACGGTTGCACTTCATGGTTCGTTCTCTTCTTCTCTTGTTCGGGTTGTTGCTCTCGACCACTGTGATAGCGGTAGAGCCAGCACTGCTGTTGCAACAGGCGCGACAATTGCCAGATGGGTTTGAAGAGCACTTTTTTGGTGTGCCGCTGATGGTGAGAGTTACCGTCGATGGCCGCCTGTTAGGTGATGGTGAAGTGCTGCTCGGGCGGGATAACTCGTTGCAACTACTCTCGCTGCTGGATGTGCAGGAGAGCGAGTTTGATGAGGGGGCACGTGAACGCTGGTTGAGCAAGCTGGGAACCCAGCTGCCGCTCGGCGAGTGCCGCCGTGCCTGTCCTGAAGGC
Source organism: Aeromonas allosaccharophila (assembly GCF_000819685.1). Lineage (GTDB taxonomy): Bacteria > Pseudomonadota > Gammaproteobacteria > Enterobacterales > Aeromonadaceae > Aeromonas > Aeromonas allosaccharophila. Next base: position 362 of record NZ_CDBR01000119.1, read on the forward strand.
ATTGTGGGATTGCAATACAGCCTGGAGGAGTCCCAGCTCTCGGTGCTGACCGGCAAGGTGGAGCAGGAGGCGCGGGATCAGCGCTTTATGGCATTGCCCCAAGAGAGCAAGGGGCTGCTTGTCCAGAACCAGCTGAACCTGGTGCAGGGTACTCAGCGTAATGGACACTACAACCTGCAGCTGGAAGGCAGCTGGGGACAGTGGACCCCCTTTATGGAGGGGGATGCCACCTGGCAGGAAGGGGAGTCAACCGAGCTGGGGATGGCCCAGATCTACGGGGAGCGACTCCATGAGGCCAATTTTTATCGTCTCGGCTTCTTCTTCCCCTCGGCGCAGGGGTTGCATGCACTGATCGACAATGTGCTCGACTTCGCCAAGCTGGAGGCGGGCAAAATGCAGCTTGAGCTCGAGCCGTTTCTTATCCGTGAGCTGCTCGACAGCGTGCTGACCATGACCATGACCATGACGATGAGCGAGGTACACCGCAAGGGGTTGCGCGTCTACCTGTGGGCGGATGCCGGTGTGGCAGCCCGGGTCAGCGGTGATGCGCTGCGTCTGCGCCAGATCCTGTTCAATTTTGTCAGCAATGCCATCAAGTTCACCGAGCGAGGCTTTATCGAGATCTCGGTGCAACGGCTGGTGCAGGAGGAGGGGCAACAGCAACTGCGCTTCGGCGTGCGCGACAGCGGCATCGGCATGAGTGCCGAGGCGCTTGGCCGGATCTTCAATGCCTTTGAACAGGCGGAGAGTTCCACCACCCGCAGCCATGGTGGCAGCGGGCTGGGGCTGAGTATCTGTCAGACCCTGGCTCGCTTGATGGGGGGGGAGATCCGGCTGGAGAGTGCGCCCGGGCTTGGCACCTTCATCACCCTGACGGTCACGTTGCCGGTACTGGCGCAGCGAGAGCCGGATCCCCGGCTGAACAGGATGCAGGCTTCTGTCGAGCTGCATGACGAGAAGTTGTGCCACACCCTGCTGTTGCACCTCGAGGCACTGGGGATTGAGCGCACCACGCAGCACAGCGACGCCGAGTTGCGTTTCAGTGACAATCTGCAGGCGCCTGAAGGGGTTATCTGTGTGTTGCCACTGACATCACCCCTCGGCTATCGCTACGAGGTGGGACGCTATCTGCTCAACAGCAACCCCATGACCTGGCATGCGGTGCGGGAGGTCTGTTATCGCCAGCTTGGCTTGAGCGATGGGACTGCCACATCAGCGATGCGAAAGAGCACACAGAGTGCGCTCATGCTGCCCTGTCGAGTACTGCTGGTGGAGGATAATCCCCTCAACCAGGCACTGGTGATGCGCCAGCTCAGGCAGCTTGATCTGGGCTGCGATCTGGCGGAGCACGGCCAGCAGGCCCTCGAAATGGTCGCACAGCACTCCTATGATCTGGTGCTCTGTGATTGCCAGATGCCGGTGATGGATGGCTATGAATTCACGCGCAGTATACGTGCAGCCGAGCAGGGCGAGCGGTTACTGATCATCGCCATGACGGCCAATGTGTTGCCGGAACAGGCTGAACGCTGTTTCGCCGCGGGCATGGACGATCTTCTGGGCAAGCCGGTGCTGCTGGACGGGCTGCGTCAGATGTTGCAGAAGTGGCGCATCTTGCCATCGCCCCCCTTGATTGATGTCGCTGCCATGGCGGCATTTTTTGGCCAAGGTGACAAATTGCGGCAGATGTTTCCGCTCTTTCGTCAGGAGCTTGAACAGGCGATGGCGCAGCAGCCACAGGATGACAAGGCATTGGCCAATTGGGTACATCGTCAGGCTGGCACCATCAGTATGATGATGGCGCCGCAGCTTGCCGAAGAGGCATGGCGACTGGAAGAGAAGATCCGTCAGCTCGGGGCGCAGGTTTGTATGAGCGAACTGGCCCTATTTCGCACCCGGTTGCAGCACATCATTGGGGAGTTGCGGCAGTTGAGCGAGAGCGACTCAGCTATCGAGGGAGAGCTGAAATAGTGGAAACTGTTCACTCATAAAATCGCGGGGGCTGTGACCATTGCCTGCACCGGCCAGCCACTCCCAATCCAGTTTTGGCGAGCCAGCTTTGAAGCGTTGATAGGCCACGCCCTGATGGATGGTCAGAAAAAGGGTTGTGGGAAGTCCCAGCTTGTTGCTGTAGCGCACCATCAGATCGCCCCGATAGTCGTTGCTTATTCTGACTTTGAGCGCCTGCAGTGTCAGACCGATGGCATGACCGTGCTCGTCCCAGACTTCAAACATGATGTGAATACTCTGATATTGATGATGCCACGATGAGCAAGATCGGATGCAATTGCAACTGTCAGATCTGACAAGGGCAGAAACGAGTGGGTGGGTATACAAAGCGAAAACCCGGCGCGAGGCCGGGTCTTCTGAAGAATGGTGGAGGGAGAAGGATTCGAACCTTCGAAGGCAGAGCCGTCAGATTTACAGTCTGATCCCTTTGGCCGCTCGGGAACCCCTCCACAGGGGTAAAGCAAATTGTATTCAGCCATTTCAATCAGGGAAATGGTGGAGGGAGAAGGATTCGAACCTTCGAAGGCAGAGCCGTCAGATTTACAGTCTGATCCCTTTGGCCGCTCGGGAACCCCTCCACGGGGTATTTCCTGATTGTCACTACTTTTGCACTTGAATGGTGGAGGGAGAAGGATTCGAACCTTCGAAGGCAGAGCCGTCAGATTTACAGTCTGATCCCTTTGGCCGCTCGGGAACCCCTCCCCAAGTGCGAGGCGCATACTATCAGATCCAGAGGCTTTGTGAACCCCTTGATGAGGCTTCTGGCAGTAAAAAATGACTGTTCGTCGATTTTTTTATACATACAGCTCAAAATTCAAGCTTATCAGCAAGTTGTGCGCTGCTTTTCTGCACAAAACAGCATGCGTGCAAGCTGGCGATCACGGTGAACACGAGGCAGATAAGAGAAGACCGCCAGTGTCGGCGGTCTTCCTGGGCCTCACATCTAGCGCTGGAACGGGTAGACCGAACCCAGTTTCAGGATCTGGGTCAGCTCGTCCAGTGCGCTGCGGGACTCCTGCACCAGCGCCGGATCCCGCAGATCATCGAGGGTCAGACGGTCGCGGTAGTGGCGATCTACCCAGCCATCGAGGCGAGCAAACTGGCTGTCGTTGATCAGGCAGGCCGGATTGACCGCGGCGAGTTCCTGATCGTTCATGGCGACCCGCAGCCGCAGGCAGGCCGGGCCGCCGCCATTGCGCATGCTCTGTTTCACATCCATGTAATGCACCGTCTTGATCGGGGTACCCTGCGTTAGCAGCTTGTCGAGATAGGCAGAGACCGCCGGATTGTCGCGACACTCGGTAGGGGCGATGATGGTCATCTCGCCATTGGGCAGGGTGAGGATCTGGGTGTTGAACAGGTAGGATTTCACCGCATCCAGCACGGAGACCTCGGCGGTCGGCACTTCGATAAAGTGCAGGTCCCCCTCGCCAAACTTGCCGCTGATCTCGGCCAGCACCGCCTCGGTGTTGAGGAACGCTTGTTGGTGGAAGAACAGCACGTTCTGGTTGCCCACCGCAATCACGTCGTTATGGAACACCCCCTGATCGATCACCTCCGGGTTTTGCTGGATAAACACCACGCTCTCCTCGCCGAGGCCATGCAGGCGGGCGATGGCCTGGCTCGCTTCCAGGGTCTGGCGAGCCGGGTAGCGCGTCGGCGCCGGGCGGGAGTGGTCAAAAGCGCTGCGGCCATAGACGAACAGCTCGACGCCTGCCTCGCCATAGGCACGGCAGAGGCGGGTGTGGTTGGCGGCGCCCTCGTCGCCGAAGTGATCATTTTCCGGCAGATGGAGGTGGTGGCTGAAGTGGCGATCATTGTTGAACACGGCGCGCAGGATGCGGCCCGTGACGTCCGGTTCCAGGGAGCGGTGAAACTTGTTGGTCAGGTTGGCGGGGGTGAAGTGAATGCGGCCATCCTGGGTGTCGGCACTGGGAGAGACGGTGGCGGCGTTGGCGGTCCACATGCTGGATGCCGAATAGCAGGCGGCCAGTACGGCGGGAGCCTGTTTGGCGGCCTGCTCCAGCACTCGGGCATCGTTGCCGGTGAAGCCGAGGCGGCGCAGGGTAGCGAGATCGGGGCGCTCTTGTGGCGCCAGTACCCCCTGGGTCATGCCAAGCTCGGTCAGCGCCTTCATCTTGCGCAGCCCCTGTTTGGCGGCCTCTTTCGGATTGGAGGCCTCCTGGGCATTGCTCTGGGAGGCAACGTTGCCGTAGGAGAGGCCGGCATAGTTGTGAGTCGGGCCGACCAGACCGTCGAAATTGACCTCGAAGTGCTTCATTGAGTACATCCTTTCGATTTTTATGATGGGTAGCGGTTCCTTCCGCGCACGATGCGTCGGGGTTGGGCCATTATAAAGAGATTTTATGTTTTTGTAACAAGCCGGTAACCAGCAGACGTTTTTATGTCGTTTCAGATATAAAAAGAGGGGCGGTATGGCAGAAAATTGAAAAAGCGGTTGCGTCTGGCCCGCACCCTTCGCATTAATAAATAAAGAAGCAATAAAAGAAGCCGTGTGGTTCGGGCTGGTCAGGCAAATTTGCTCACAAGATTGCTTTTTCGCGCCAAATCTCTTATACAGCCCCACAAAACCGCACACCAACCCCGTCGGGTGCAATGAGGATAATAGTTACAGCATGGGCAAATCACTGGTCATAGTGGAGTCTCCGGCCAAGGCCAAGACGATCAACAAATATCTGGGCAAGGACTACGTGGTGAAATCCAGCGTGGGTCATGTTCGCGATCTGCCCACCAGCGGCAGCGCCAGCACCGAGCCCAAGAAACCTGTCATTCGCGGCATCAAGTTGAGCGAAACCGAGAAGGCTGCCAAGGATCGCAAGGCCCTGTTTGCCCGGATGGGTATCAATCCGACCGCTGGCTGGCAGGCTAACTACCAGATTTTGCCCGGCAAGGAGAAGGTGGTCAGCGAGTTGCAAAGTTTGGCCGAGAAAGCCGACACCATCTATCTCGCAACCGACTTGGATAGAGAAGGAGAGGCGATCGCCTGGCACCTGCGCGAGATCATCGGTGGCGACGACAGCCGCTATAAGCGCGTGGTGTTCAACGAGATCACCAAGAGCGCCATCAAGGAGGCGTTTGCCCAGCCATCCGAACTGAATATTGACCGCGTCAATGCCCAGCAGGCCCGTCGTTTCCTCGACCGCGTGGTGGGTTACATGGTCTCCCCGCTCTTGTGGAAGAAGCTGGCTCGCGGTCTCTCCGCCGGTCGGGTGCAGTCCGTTGCGGTGCGCCTCATTGTCGATAAAGAGCGCGAAATCAAGGCGTTCGTACCGGTCGAGTTCTGGGATCTCAATGCCGATCTGCTGACCGGTGACAAGGCTGATCTGCGGATGGAAGTGGTCAGCCGCAACGGCGCCGACTTCAAGCCGGTGACCCAGGCCGAGACCTTCGCCGCCGTGGCTGCCCTGGAAGGGGTCGACTACAAGGTGGTGAACCGGGAAGACAAGCCGACCGGCTCCAAGCCCTCTGCGCCGTTTATCACCTCCACCCTGCAGCAGGCGGCCTCTACCCGTCTGAGCTTCGGGGTCAAGAAGACCATGATGATGGCCCAGCGTCTCTATGAAGCGGGTTACATCACTTATATGCGTACCGACTCCACCAACCTCAGCAAAGAGGCGGTCGAGGCGGTGCGTGAATATATCGGCGAGCAGTATGGCGCAGCCTATCTGCCGGCCGAGCCGAACCTCTATGGTTCCAAGGCGGGCGCTCAAGAGGCGCACGAGGCGATCCGTCCCTCCAGCGTGCTGGTCACGTCCGAGATGCTGGAAGGGATGGAGCCGGATGCCATGCGTCTGTACGATCTCATCTGGCGTCAGTTTGTTGCCTGCCAGATGACCCCGGCCCAGTACGACTCCTCTACCCTGACCGTCAAGGCGGGTGAGTTCGAACTCAAGGCTCGTGGCCGTACCCTGCGCTTCGCCGGTTGGACCAAGGCGCTGCCGCCGATGGGCCGCAAGGGTGAAGATAGCCAGCTGCCTGCGGTGACCGTGGGCGAGGTACTGAAACTGGTCAAGCTGGATCCCCGTCAGCACTTCACCAAGCCGCCTGCCCGCTTTACCGAAGCAGCGCTGGTGCGCGAGCTGGAAAAACGCGGCATCGGCCGTCCGTCTACCTACGCCTCCATCATCTCCACCATCGTCGATCGCGGTTATGTGCGAGTCGAGAGCCGTCGTTTCTTCGCCGAGAAGATGGGCGAGATCGTCACCGATCGTCTGGTGGAGAACTTCGTCGAGCTGATGAACTACGAGTTCACTGCCAAGATGGAAGACAAGCTCGATGGCATCGCCGAAGGGACGCTGGAGTGGAAGAAGGTGCTCGATGCCTTCTACGCCGAGTTTACCCAGGAGCTGGAGAAGGCCGACAAGGCGCCCGAAGAGGGCGGCATGCGTGCCAACCAGATGGTGATGACCGATATCGACTGCCCGGATTGCGGCCGCAAGATGGGGATTCGTACCGCCACCACCGGCGTGTTCCTCGGCTGCTCCGGCTATGCCCTGCCGCCGAAAGAGCGCTGCAAGAAGACCATCAACCTGGTCTCTGCCGACGAGTTTGTCTCCACCACTGACGGTGACGAAGCGGAAACCGAAGCGCTGCGCGCCAAGCACCGCTGCGGCGTTTGTGGCACCGCGATGGATGCCTACATCATCGACGACAGCCGCAAGCTACACGTCTGTGGTCGCAACCCGGATTGCGATGGCTACGAAATTGAAAAAGGCCAGTTCAAGCTCAAGGGCTACGAAGGGCCAAGCATCGAGTGCGACCGCTGCGGCAGCGAGATGCAGCTCAAGAACGGCCGTTTCGGCAAGTACATGGGTTGCACCAACGACACCTGCAAGAACACCCGCAAGATCCTGAAAAACGGCGATATCGCACCGCCGAAAGAGGATCCGGTGCCGTTGCCTGAGCTCAAGTGCACCCAGTCCGACGCCCACTTCGTGCTGCGTGACGGGGCTGCCGGTCTGTTCCTGGCAGCCAGCAACTTCCCCAAATCCCGCGAGACCCGCGCGCCGCTGGTGGAAGAGCTGCAGCGCTTCAAGGATCGCATCTCCGCCAAGCACAAGTATCTGGCCGGTGCCCCGCTCACCGATCCGGATGGCAACCCCGCCATCGTGCGCTTCAGTCGCAAGACCAAGGAGCAGTACGTGATGAGCGAGGTCAACGGCAAGGCGACGGGCTGGACCGCTCACTACGACAACGGCACCTGGCAAGAGAGCTTGCCGAAGCCGAAGAAAGCGTGATGAAAAGAGGCCCCGACAAGGGGCCTCTTTGCTTGTCGAGCAGCATATACTGAGTACCAGCTGCAAGGAGTGCAGCGTTGTAACAAGGAGGTGGTGATGGAAATTAACGAGATCCGGCCGGGCATGAGCTGCATGACTCGGGAAGGGGCGGCCTATGTGCTGGAAGTAGATCGGCAGAGCCTGCTGGTGCTGCTGCAGCGCGAGGACGAAACCATACCGGTGCAGGTGCGCAGCGAAGAGATCCTGGCGCCGCTGGAGTGATCCGGCAGTGACCCCCTCAAAACGGCAGTAGAAAAAGCAGCTCGGCCAAGTCGGGCTGCCATTGCCACTCCTTCATTCTGACCCGCCCCCCGATCACCACGACCCCTTCCTGCTGCAGGCGTCCCGTCTGTTCGGCAAAGCCTTGCGATCCTTTGGGTAGCGAGATGGTACCAGCCGCGCCCAGCACCCGATGCCACGGCAGTACCTTGTCGGTTTCCCGCAGCACCTTGCCCACCAGTCTTGCCCGTCCGGGCAGCCCGGCCAGATCGGCCACCTGACCATAACTGACCACTCTGCCAGCCGGGATCAGGGCGATGATCGCCTCGATTCTTGCCACTTTTTCATTGGAGGGGTGAAACATGGATGCCTGTTGTTGCGGTAGTTGCTGTTGTACGGATGGGCCATTGTGGCCTCTTGGCGTAGCCGGTAGCAAGAGTGCGGGAGAGTGGGCGGAATAAGGTTGGGCGGGGGCTGAAATGAAAAAAGGCGGCCAAGCGGCCGCCAAAATAGAGACAACATTACCTCTGTGGCATCCGGTAGCGCACCTGCAACTGATCGAGGATCTGCAGCTGGCCCGGCAGGCGGGCGGCGAAGTGATCCCAGCCCTTGTGGGCGGGATCGCTCCAGGCCACCTCGGCCGTGGCCAGCATACGCGGGAACAACATGTAGTCGAGACGATCACGGCTGGTGATCAATTCTGACCACAAGGGGCTCAGCACCCCGAGGATGTTATCGTTGGCATGGAAATCGGCTGGCGCAGGATCGCACGCATAGACCTGCTCCAGATTGAGGGTCCCCGCCCAGTAGAGGCCGGGTTCATGAATGTCCTGGCTCCAGGCCAGATCCAGATAGAGGGACTGGGCGGGCGCCATTACCACCGGATAACCGGCTGCGGCGGCGTCCAGCCCCGCCTGGAAGCTGGTCCAGGCACAGACGGCGGCTTTGCGGCTTACCTTGTCGCCGTGCAGGATCTCCTCCCAGCCGATCATCCGCTTGCCCTTGTCGGCCAGATAGCGTTGGCAGTGGCGCAGCAGATGGCCCTGCAGCTCGCGGCAGTCGGAGTAGCCCTGCTCGGTCATCAGCTGCTGGCAGGCTGGGCTGTCGGTCCAGACACCGGTCGGCACCTCGTCACCGCCCATGTGGATCTGCGGGCCGGGGAAGAGTTCGCACACCTCGTCCAACACAGTCTCCAGAAAGCGGTAGGTGCCGGGGAGTGCGGGGTTGAGCACGTTGTCATCGAAATGCTGAACCGAGCGGTAGCGGGAGTGATCCGCCGTTTCGATCAGCAGCTCGGGTAGCGCCTTGATGGCGGCGTGGCAGTGGCCCGGAATGTCGATCTCGGGAATGACGGTGATGCCGAGCTCACTGGCATAGCTCACCAGCTCCTTCACCTCGCTCTGGGTGTAGTAGCCGCCATAGGGCTCGGCGCCGCCGCTGAGCTGGGGGTCGATCGCCAGATTATGGCCGCGCCAGGCACCCACGTCGGTCAGTGCCGGGAAGGCCTTTATCTCGAGTCGCCACCCCTCGTCATCGGTCAGGTGCCAGTGGAAGCGGTTGAACTTGTAGAGGCTCATCAGTTTGAGCAGGCGCTTGATGGTGGCCGGAGTGTGGAAGTGACGGGCGCAGTCGAGAAAAATGCCGCGAAAGCCAAAGCGCGGGGCATCCTCCAGTGTGACGCAGGGCAGGCTCTCCCCATGTTGCAGATACCACTGGGCCAGCGTGACCAGCCCATGACGCCAGCCCGTTTCGTCGGCGGCGGCAATCACCACCTCCTGCGGCGTGATGGTGAGTTGATAGGCTTCGGGGGCCAGTTTGGCCTCGGTCAGCCGGATTTCAGCGTCGTGATCCTGCTCCAGTGCCAGCGACGTCAGCTCGTTGAAGTGGGCCAGCAGCTTCGGCACATCGTGAGGGGCGCTGACATGAGCCCGCTCGGCCAGCCGGAAGTTCCCCTCCAGCAGTACCAGATGGGCCGGTTGTGGCACTATGCCGGGCAGGGGCTCGACATCCGGCAGATCTGGGCGGGTTACCGGCGGGTTCTCCAGTCCGAGATCCTGCGCCGCCAGCGTCACCGGTAGCAGCTGGGCACCTGTGGTCGCCTCCGGCAAGCTGAGGAAAAAGCCCTGCGGCATGTCGGAGAGCTTCTTGATGGGGGTCTGGCGGCAGCAAAAGCGCAGCTCGCAGCTGTCAGCGTTCGGGACAATCACCTTGTAGCTGCCGCTCTGGCGCTCCAGCTCGCCCCCTTGCAAGGAATCGGGGTCGATATGGCGAGCCAGACAGAAGTGCAGCTTCCACTTGGTATCCGGCATGCGGGAGAGGGTGAAGGTGAACCAGACATCCTCGCCGTCACGTCGGGCGACCTGGGTGTGGATCAGGGGTGTAGACATGGAAAATCCTCTGATTGGGCAAACAGGATGGCGCCATCGAGCGCATCTGCCTGGGGGGGGGTCAGGTTGAGCTGGCCGAGACGGGGAGCGAGGCGGGTGCCAATCCCTCCCAGCAGGGCGATCTGTCTGGCACCGAGCTGGGTCATTCCCTCCAGCAGGATCCGCAGCTGTTCGCAGGTTTCGTCCAGCAGCTGATTGGCGAGCTCGTCGCCATCGCTGGCGGCATCGAACACCCAGGGGGCAAAGTGGCCATAGTCCGCCGGAATGGCGCGGGCGGCCCAACGTACCACTTCGGCCTGATCCCGCTTGAAGCGGTCCATCAGGCGGATGGCGAGGGTGCTGGGGGGCAGAATGCCGTCGTGGCAGAGCAGGGATTGCTGGATGGCGCGCAGCCCCAGCCAGGCGCCGCTACCTATGTCTGAAATGGGGAAGCCGCGGCCGGAGCAGGTGCGGATCTGCCCCTCCTGATAGACCAGCCCCACCGAGCCGGTACCGGCGATGAGGATGGCCCCCTCACGGCCGCCAAAGGCGCCGAGGCAGGCACCGAAGGCATCGGAGGTGAGCCTGACGCTGGCGAAAGGGAAGGGCATCTCGAGCAGGGCGTGATAGCAGTCGGCCAGCTCGGCGGAGGCGAGCGCCAGCCCGACCCCCATCTGTTGTTCGCACTCGATAGCGATCCCGGCGGCAAGGCGGGCGCTGGCGATGGCGGCCAGCACATTGGCGTGGGCATGGGGGATGCCCAGCTCCAGATTGGAGCCGGCCGCGCGCCCCTCTCCGAGCAGCTTGCCCGCCCGATCCCGAATGCGGGCGCGGGTGTGGGTGCCCCCGCCATCGACGCCGACCCAGAACTCAATCATGGCGACCTCCCTGCTCATTTCGATCACTCAGGGCACTTTGCCAGCTGATGGCCAGGGCAAACCAGGCTGGCTGTATGGAGGATCCACTACTCTCCCCAATGCCAATGATGCTCGAGCTGATCTCAATCATGGTGCTCTCCCTGCTCATTTCGATCACCCAAAGCGCTCTGCCAGCTGATGGCCAGAGCAAACCAGGCGGCGTGGGGGATCCACTGCTCGCCCCAGCGCCAGTTCTGATCCAGCCGATCCTTGTACTCCTCGGGGATGAATGCCACATCGTTTTCGTCATCAAACCCGGCGGTGATGCCGTTGCAGATCCCCCCCTGCGCATTGGGATACCCGGCGGTATAGGCGGGGTTGTTGATGCCGTGACCCGCCAGCATACAGGCGTTGAACGGGTTCTGCCCGAGGATCCAGTCGAGCTGGTGCTGACCGAAAGTGCGCAGCAACCTGCTCTGATGGGGCAGTTGTGCTGCGGCGGCAAACGCCATGGCGGCCAGCGAGGCTAGGCGGGCATTCTCCCCCTGCCACCAGTAACCGGACTCGTTGTTGTGGGGCATAAAGAAGCTGACGCGCGGCGCTTCATCCACCCCTTTGACATATTGGCGGGCGAGGGAGAAGGGATTGCCCGCGCTGGCGCTGAGCGCCAGCTCGGCGGCCAGCGCCTGCTCCACTATGGTTTGTACCCGGGCCTTGTGCTCCTGATCCGGCTCTATGCCTAGATATTCCAGCAGTGCCAGCACCGGCAGCCCCGCTTCTGCTGCGTGGTAGTAGGGGCGCGAGCCATCCTCGTTGGCCGACCAGTAGTGACCCAGCTCCGGATGGATGCGCTGACGGGCGCAGAGCTTACTGACACGGACTCTGGCCTCGGCCAGCCACTCGGAGCCAAAGATGCGGGTCAGCTCCACCGCTGCCAGCAGGGCGCAGTAGTCATCGATGATGTTTTCGACCCCGTCGTCCAGATAGGCAAGGTTGTGCTCACGCAGATGCAGGTAGCCGCGTCTGGCCGCCTCGGCGTAATGGTTGGTATAGAAGTCACCGCCGATGTGCTCGCGGGCGGCGCGGGCCAGCGCGGCGATGGCCATGCCACCCCCTTGGCGGAACCCCGCCTGCCAGTTGGCGGATTTGAGCCCCTGCTGGGTGGCATAGGCGCACAGCTCGCGCTGGGCGGGATCCTTGCTCCACTTGTCGAACAGGGTCATGAAGAAGAAGCCCGACTCATCCTGCATCCGGCAGAGGAAATCGGCGCCGTGCAGCGCCTCGTCATTGAGCCGCTTGCACAGGTTCACCCCGTCGATATCGCGGCGCGGGGCCAAGAGTTCGCGGCACTTGAGCAGGGCCCACACCACCATGGGGGTCTGCTGGGGGTTGAGGTAGTTGGCGTAGGAGAGGTGGCTCAGGTATTTGCTCATGTCACCGCTGGCATCGAACCAGCCGCCGTGCACGTCCCGGCGCAGGTCGGTGCCAAACAGACGGGCGCTGCGGTCGGCCCGATCGAAGGTGCCGCTGGCGCGCTGCCCCTTGAAGTAGTGAATGACATCGGAGAGGCAGCGGCTAGCCAGCAGATCCTGGCCGATGGCGAAACGGGTCGAACGGACAATGCCTTGGGCCGTTATTGCCTCCAGCCGGTAATGGCCGGGCTCCTTGAAGGCAGAGAAGTCGGCGCTTAGGTAAGTGCGGCCCTGCCAGCCGGGCACGCTGCCGGCCGGTTGCAGCGGGGTTTCAAACAGGATCTGGCCATCGTCGAGGCGTTGCAGCCTGACATAGCCGCCGAGATCAGGGGCGGGGGAGGTTTGCAAGAGGGCGACCTTGTGTCCGTCGCACTCGTAGCCCACCTGATTGATCAAGAGTTCCATCAACTTCTTACTCCTGTGGTTCACCGCCGGGCGGTGAGGCACATCACGGGGCTGTGGCCGCCCCGTATCGAGGCATGGCCGGACGGGGCTGTCCGGCCGGTCTAAGGCTCACCATCACTCGTAGAGGTAGCAGCGCACGAAGTGGTTGTCGGCAAGCTTGGTGATGGCAGGCAGCGCTTCCTTGCAGCGGGGCATCGCCTGATTGCAGCGCCCGGCAAACGGACAACCGCAGGACTCTGGCGTCCAGAGCGGGATCTCCCCCTTGCGGCCGCCCTCCAGCTCGGCGTGGATGCTCTTCTCGGGGTCGGGCACCGCCGAGATGAGCAGCTGGGTGTAGGGGTGCTGCGGGTGGTGCAGGATCTCGTCCACCTCGCCCCACTCCACCATGTGACCCACATACATCACCGCCAGATCTTCCGCCACATAGCGGGCGGTGGCGATGTCGTGGGTAATGTAGAGCATGGAGACCCCCAGCTCGTTCTTCATCTGCTCCATCAGGTTGAGGATGCCGATGCGAATGGAGACATCGAGCATGGAAGTCGGCTCGTCCGCCAGCACTACTTCCGCCTCCACCGCCAGATTGCGGGCGATGTTGACCCGCTGGCGCTGACCGCCGGAGAGCTGGTGCGGATATTTGGCCGCTGTCGCCTTGGCGGGGGTCAGGCCGACTTTCTCCAGCAGGGCGTGGACCATGTCGGGCAGATCTTTCTTGTCGATCACCTTACTGTGCAGCAGCAGGGGGCGGGCGATGTGGTGATAGATGGTGTGGGTCGGGTTCAATGAACCGAACGGGTCTTGCCACACCATCTGCACGCTCTGGCGATAGTCCAGCAGGGCGGTGCCCTTGTTGAACTCCTCCAGATCGTGGCCGCGATAGAGAATGCGCCCGGCACTGAGCTTGTACATCTTGGCGATGATCTTGGCGATGGTGCTCTTGCCGGAGCCCGACTCCCCGACCACCGCCAGGGCGCGGCCCCGGTGCAGGTTGAAGGTGATGTCGGACAGTGCCCGCATCTTGCCACTCTTGATGGCATTGGAGTTGATGGGGAAGTCCTTGTAGAGGTGCTGGACTTCGATGATGGGTGCATCGGTTTTGGCGATTTGCATGACAGACATCCTTAACAGCCAGCGGCCTTGTCCAGATAGATCACGGAATCTTGTTGCCGCCCCTGCTCTTCATAGAGGTGGCAGGCGGTCTGTTGCCCGGGGCGGATCTCGGCCAACTTGGTGTACTCCTGACGGCAGCGATCGTGCACCTTGCCGCAGCGGGCCTGGAAGCGGCAGCCGACCGGCACCTCCAGCAGGTTGAGCGGGGTGCCCGGGATCCCCTCCAGCACCGTCTTCGGCCCGTGCAGGGGCGGGAAGGAGTTGCCGAGTCCCTTGGTATAGGGGTGCAGCGGCGCGGTCAGGATCGCCTTGGAGGGGGCGACTTCAATCAGTTCGCCAGCATACATGATGCCGATGCGATCGCAGAACTCCACCATCAAGGAGAGGTCGTGGGTGATGAACAGAATGGAGAAGTTGAACTTCTCTTTCAGGGCATAGACCTTCTGCAGGATCTCCCGCTGCACCACCACATCGAGCGCCGTGGTCGGCTCATCCATGATCAGCAGCTCGGGATTGAGCGCCATGGCGATGGCGATCACCAGCCGCTGGCGCATGCCGCCGGAGAACTGGTGCGGGTAATCCTTGAGCCGGCTCGGGTGGATATCGACGATGGTGAGCAGCTCCTGGGCGCGCTTGATCGCCTCGTAGCGGGTCATGCCGGGGTTGTGGGCCAGCAGCACGTCGCAGAACTGTTCTTCCATCCGCAGTACCGGGTTCAGGGCATTCATGGCGGACTGGAACACCACTGACACCTGTTGCCAGCGGTAGGAGCGCAGCCGCTCCTCGTTGTAGTGGAGGATGTTCTCCCCCTTGAACAGGATCTCGCCACCGCTGATGTAGGCGGGCGGCTTGTGCAGCCGGGCGACCGAGAAGGCGACGGTGGATTTGCCGCAGCCCGACTCGCCGGCGAGGCCGAACACCTCACCCTGTCTGATATCGAAGCTGACCGAGTTGACGGCGCGCACGTCGCCGTTTTCGGTGATGTAGTCGACGCAAAGATTGCGTACTGACAGCAGGGGATGCTTGTTCATGCTGTCTTCTCCTGTGCGGCAGAGAGCGGTGTGGCGACCGGTGTGGCCAGTTTCTTCCAGCGGTTGAGCCCTTTGTGGGAGCGCAGCTGCGGGTTGGCGATCTCGTCGATGGCGAAGTTGAGCAGGGCCAGACCGGCACCCAGGGTGGCGATGGCGAAGCAGGGGGCCAGCACTTCCCACCAGGCGCCGATCAGGATGGCACTGGAGGTCTGGGCGTTGTAGAGCATGATGCCCCAGCTCACCACGGTCGGGTCGCCGAGACCGAGGAACTCCAGGGTCGCTTCGGTGACGATGGCGTAGATGATGGAGCCGATAAAGCTCACCCCGATGATGGAGATGAGGTTGGGCAGGATCTCCACCAGAATGATGCGCCAGGCCGGCTCGCCCAGCACTTCGGCGGCGATGACGAACTCTTTCTCCCGCAGCGCCAGGGTCTGGGCGCGGATGACCCGCGCGCCATAGGCCCACGAGGTCAACCCTATTATCACGGCAATCACCGTCGGTGACGCCTCCCCGATAAAGCTCGCCAACACCAGTAGCAAGGGGAGGTTGGGGATCACCAGCACCACGTTCATCAGGAAGGTGAGGCACTCATCCACCAGACCACCGAAGTAACCGGCGGTGATGCCGATGGCAACGGCCAGGGTGCATACCAGCAGGCCAGCGCTAAAGCCCACCAGCAGCGAGATACGGGCGCCGTTGGTGAACTGGGACCAGATGTCGTGGCCCATGCGGGTGGACCCCATCACGAACTCGGTGCTGGGCGGTTGGTGCGGGCGAGCCACCCGTTTGGTCGGCTCGTTACTGGCCAGAATGGGGGCAAAGATGGCCATCAGCACGAAGGCAACCACGATGGCGAGGCCGCAGGCGGCTTTGCGGTTGCCCAGTAATATTTTGAGGATGGTGGGCATTTGCATCTTATTTGCCTCCTGTACGCAGACGGGGATCCAGGAAGACGTAGAGCACGTCGGCCAGGAAGTTGAAGCTGAGCATGGTGATGGTCATGATGAGCAGCTGCCCCTGAATGAGCGGGTAGTCGCGCGCCAGAATGCCCTGATAGAGGGTCAGGCCCAGCCCCGGGTAGTTGAAGATCACCTCGGTGATGAGGGAGCCACCGATGACGAAGCCGAGCGCCATGGAGAGGGCGGTGACGCTGGGCAGAATGGCGTTGCGGGCGCCGTAGTTGAAGATCACCCGGTTGCTGGAGAGCCCCTTGGCCTTGGCCATGGTGATGTAATCCTCACCGAGCAGGTTGATCATGTTGTTGCGCATGGTGATGAGAAAGCCCCCCACCTGCACGATGGCCAGGGTCAGCACCGGCATGATGGCGTGGGTCATGATGCTCTTGATGTGCTCCCAGCCCCAGTCTGCCGGAATTTCCGGACTGTAGGCGTAGCCGATAGGCAGCCACTCGAGGCTGACCCCGAACAGGAACAGGGCGAGCAGGGAGACCACCACCGGCGGAATGGCCTGCATCACCAGGGTGAGCGGGGAGAGAATGCTGTCCATCCGGCCGCCGCGGTACCAGGCGGCGAAGATGCCGACGATGGAACCGATGGAGAAGCTCAGGATGGTGGAGGTGCCGACCAGAAACAGGGTCCAGCCGATGGCACGGCCCAGCACGTCAGAGACCTGCTGCGGGTAGAAGCGCACCGAGGTGCCGAGATCCCAGGTGAAGACACTCTTCACATAGGTGAGAAATTGGGTGCCGATGGGGCCGTCAACAAAACCGAAGGTGGCTTTGAGCGCTTCCAGGGCGGCGGGTTCCATCATGGCGCCAGCACGGGCAAACATAACAGATACGGGGTCGCCAGGCATGGCACGAGGTAACAGGAAGTTGATGGTGGCGGCTACCAGAAAGGCAACCAGGTAGAAGGAAAAGCGTCTCAGTATGAATCCCATGATGGTACCTTTTACTGCAAGCCTGCCCCGCGTCGGGTATAGCTACCCCAACCCCGGCAGAACCGGGCAAGAAGGGGATTAACGGGGAAGATGGCCCCCCGCAGGGGGCCGGGATTGTTTAGCTGTTTGGCTTGAGGGACAACACGTGCAGCAGACGCTCAGGGGTGTCCGGGTGGAGCTGAGGTTTGGCTACCGGATTATCAGCACTGAACCAGCCGTTGAAGCGCTTGGTGCTGTACTCATACCAGGTCGGGTTGTTGAAGACCGGAATGATGGTCTGGTTGGCACCAACACGATCCTGGATGGCGAACATGATCTCCTTCTGCTTGGCCGCATCGGCGGTCTGGGTGAAGTCATCGATCAGCTTGTCGAGCTCGGGATCCTTGTAACGCGGCGCGGCGAAGCGGTTGCCACGGTCACCCATGTTGCGTGAGTGGAACGCGGTCTCGAAGTACTTGTGCGGGTTGGCACCGGCAAAGTAGCCCTGCAGCGCCACATCAAAGTCGCCAGTGATGAGGTTCTCGGTCCAGACGGTCGCTTCCGGGGTAGCGGTCTTGGCGTTCAGGCCCAGTGCCTGCAGCCCTTCTACACCAATCTGTACTGTGTTGACCCAGTCGGTCCAGCCGTTCGGCACCAGTACCTTGAACTCGATCTTTTTGCAGCTCGGGGTGTCGAGGAACTTGTCGCCGTCACAATCCTTGTAGCCTGCCTCTTTCAGCAGTGCCTTGGCCCCTTCCAGATCGAACTTGTTGTACTTGCCGTACTTCTTGTCCACTTCCGGGTTGTTCCAGGAGTCAAAGGCTTTGCCCAGACCTGACGGGTACTCGTTGACGGTGGGGTAGCCGTAGCCCGCGATATCCACCATGGACTGGCGATCCATCGCCATGGAGAAGGCGCGACGGAAGTTGATGTCGTTGAAGGCTTCGTGGTTGCCCGGGTTCTTGGTCTGGAAGTTGACGTTGAACGCCACGGTACCGGAGGCCGGGAACCAGTATTTATTGTTCTTCGGATCGTTGCCGACGTAGAGGCGCTCGATATCCGGCACGAAGGAGCCGAACCAGTCGATGTCACCCTTCATGACCGCAGCCAGCACCTGGTCGTTGGTGGCCATCTGCGGCATGCGCAGACAGTCGATGGCGAGGTTGGCGTTATCCCAGTAATGCGGGTTGCGGCACTGGGTATAGAGCTGGGCGGAGAAGTTGTCCACTTCGGTGAAGGGGCCAGTACCGACCGGCTTGTCGTTGGTGAAGGCAACCGGATCTTTCACCGATTTCCACTGATGCTCCGGCACGATGGGTACCAGCACCAGATCATTCACCACGTTGGTGTTGACCTCGGTCAGGTCAAATTTGACCTTGTTGGGGGCCAGTTTCTCGACGCTCTTGATCTGGGTCCAGATTGAGCGCTCATCCAGCGCCTTGTTGGCCTTGACCAGATTGAAGGAGAAGATGATGTCATCGGCATCAAAGGCTTCGCCGTCAGACCACTTCACGCCGTCACGCAGATCGAAGGTGACGGATTTCAGGTCATCGCTGAACGCATAGTTGGTGGCCAGACGATAGACAGGTTTACCCCCTTGCATATCGTTGAAGATCACCAGCGGTTCATAGATGAAGTGACGGGTGGTGTGCAGCAGGCCCGCTTGCAGGAAGGGGTTGAAGTTCTTGACCCACGCAGTTTCCTGTTGTGCGACCATGGTCAGCACGGTTTTGTTTTCTGCAGCCATGGCGTTGCCGGCGGCGCCGGCGAGCATCATGGTGCCCAGCATTACAGCAGTAGAGATTTTGGATACTTTGGCAAGCATATGTTTTCCTTTCTTATTTTTTTGGCATTCCCGAGGGGTCGCCTTGTTTTGTGTGAGCACCGACTTCGCATGCTGATGAAATCGGCCCTCTGTGTTGGTCAGGTGTCTAACCTTTGTCATTCTGTTTTCCAACGTCCCTAGCAAACCAGAATTAACAGGAAAACAACAACTATTGATTTCGTCGTTTTCGTAAAAATTGACGGCGTCACGTCAATCTCGTCAAAATGCTTTTTTATCTGTTTAAAATCATTGGTTTGCGTTATTTGTTTTCGTGCAAAAAGTGGCTGTGAAAATGGCGTATATGACAAAATTGTGAATTGGATCGGCTCTCGATTTCGGGGTTGTGCGGGGCTTTGTTTTGCGCAAAAAGAAACCAGATTGCCAATTGTGATCCGGCGCCCGTTTAGGGCGCCGGGTCACGGCTTGCGGTTGGCGAGTTGACGCAGGGTCTGGGCGCTGTGTTGCAACTGCTGGCGCTGGTGGTCATTGAGCGGGCAGTGGCCCAGCACATACTCGGTAGTGGCCACCACCGTCTTCCAGCGCGGCGACTTGGGGAGGGTATCCAGACTCAGATACTTGTCGAGGGTGCGAGTCTGCGGGCTGGATCTGTCCATATAGACCCGCCACAGCTTGCTCTTCTCCGCCAGCACGATTTTGCCCTTGCCGGTGCCCTGCTGCCAGGCATCCAAGGTGAGCTGCATGGTCTCGACCAGCGCCCGGCGCAGCGGCTCGTCATCCTGCTGGCGAATAAGGTCATCGGCCAGCGAGCGGAACTCGCCGCCAAGGCGGCTCAGCTCGCCCAGCAGCTGCTCATCTTCGATGATGGCTTGCCGCGAGAGGTTCTTGAGGGCGTTCTCCAGCGCCATCACCCGGTTTTCGTCCTGACGCAGTTCGGTACTCAGGGTGAGGGCGAAAGCGGCCTGTCCTCCGAGCGCGATAGGCAGGGCACGAGCGTTGAGCACGTCCTTCTGCCCGGCCACCAGAAACTCCAGATTATGTTCCCGCTCGCTGGCTAGGTCGGGCCACTGCTGTTGCAGCGGGGTGGCGAGCCACTCATTGAGGGGTTGCCCCTCCATGGCTTCCGGCTCCTGTCCGAGCAGGCGCGCCATCACCCGCGAGGCAAACAGCACAGTGCCTTGCTCGTCGATGAAGATCATCGGGTCGGCCCCTTCGCCGAGCAGGGCCAGCAGCCGCTGTTGATCCTGATGCAGCCGATCCTGCAGGGTGAGGCGATGTTCGATCTCTTGTTTCAACAGCCGGTTTTCCACCAGAGAGGCGCGTCCGGCCTTGGCCTCCAGCAGTGCCTTGACCCGGGCAAACAGCTCCTCCTTGCAGAAGGGTTTGACCAGATAGTCGTTGGCACCGGCCCCGAAGCCCTCCTCGATATCCTTGGGCTGGTTGAGGGCGGTGAGGAGCAGCACCGGCAACATCTCTTTCGGGTGCTGCTGGCGCAGACGGCGGCAGACGTCAAAACCGGAGAGGGTCGGCATCATCACGTCCAGCAGGATGAGATCCACCGGCTCCTCGGCCAGCTTGGCCAGCGCATCGTGACCGTCGCTGCTGGGCAGGATGCGGTAGCCGCAGGGCTGCAGCAGATGGCGCAGGATGTGCAGATTGATGGGCTCATCATCCACCACCAGAATAAGCGGCGCATCCTCGGGGGGAGGGGGCAGATCGTCGCTCTCCCAGTCCGGCAGGATCAGCGGTTGCTGGCGCACCAGCTGATGCTCGATCTGGCGGCTGTCGAGGGTCAGATTGGCGGCTTTGCCGGTGGCAAGGGGCAGGGTAAAGGCGAAGGTGGAGCCAACGCTCGGCTCGCTCTCGACAAACAGCTCGCCCCCCATCAGGTGTACCAGCTGGCGGGTGATGGAGAGGCCAAGGCCCGCCCCCTGCTTGCTTACCTCCGGGCTCATCTGCACCAGCGGCTCGAAGATATGTTCCAGATGGTCGGGGGCGATGCCGATGCCGGTATCCGTGACCTTGATGCGCAGGAAGTTGTTCTCGACGATGGCACTGAGCACCACCTTGCCCTGCGGCGTGTATTTGATGGCGTTGCCCACCAGGTTATACAGCACCTGTTCGAGCCGCTGCTCGTCGGCCAGCACCGGCGGCAGTTCGGCCGGGCTGATATCCACCAGCGTGAGGGGTTTGGCCTGCACCAGATGCTGGCAGAGATCCAGCACCAGCCGGATCACCCCTTTGGATGAGACGGGCTGTGGATGGATCTCCAGCTGGCCGTAGCGCATCTGGTGGTAGTCGAGCAGATCGTCCACCAGACGGGCCAGGCCGTCGGCACTCTTGATGATGAGGCCGAGCTGCTTTTGCTGCCCTTCGGTCAAATCCTGCTGGCTGGCAAGCATGGATTCGGCCATCCCCTTGATGCCGTGAATGGGGGTGCGCAGCTCGTGGGAGGTGTTGGCCAGCAGTTCATCCTTGAGCTTGTCCGCCTGTTGCAGGCTGAGGTTCTGCTTGTGGGTCAGCTTGACCTGCTGTTGCAGCTCCTGAGTCTGCTGCTCGATCAGTTCGATTTTGTCCTTCACCGAGCGCTGCATATGGCGAAACGCCTCGGCCAGCCGGTCGATATCATCGCCGGTGCGCTCGATGGCGATGGGGTGATCCAGCGCGCCGTCGGCCACCTGCTCGGCCGCTTCGGTAAGCGATCGCAGCGGCGCCGTGATGGAGTGGGAGAGCCAGCGGGAGAAGAGGATCAGCAGCAGTACCGAGCCCGCCCCCAGCACAATCACCAGGGTTTCCAGCTGGCGGATCGGGGCATAGGCTTCCCGGGTGGAAATCTCGGCGATAAAGGCCCACTCGGTGTCGAACACCTTCACCTGGGTGTAGGCGGCCAGCACCTCGTCATCCTGATAGGAGTAGAACAGCCCGACCCCCTGCTCGCCGGAGAGGGTCTTGGTGATGAGGGGCGTTTGCAGCGGCCGGAAGTTGGGGCTGAAGCTGTTCTCGACGCTGAACTCCGGCGCCAGCCAGGCATCGGCGCGCATCCGCTTGTCAGGGCCGATCAGGATGGTTTCGCCGGTCTCGCCCAGTCCCTCCCGCTCCGCCATGATCTGGTTGAGCTTGTCCGGCAGCAGCTCGAAAATCACCACCCCGCGCACATAGTCATACTGCATCACGGGCGCCGCCATGTAGGCGACCACCTGCCCGGTCAGCTCGTTGCGGCCAAAATCGGTGAACTCGAAGATCTGCTGCGGCTTCTGGCCACCATCGAGGCGGCGTTTGATCTTGGCGAAAGTCTGGCCCAAGCCGCTGCCCTGATAGGGGCCGGAGAGCAGATTGGTGGCAAAGTTAGGATGTTTGGTGACCGAATAGACCACATCACCGTTGAGGTCCACCAGAAAGATGTCGCTGTAGTTGGACTTGCGCACCATGTCGGCATAGCCGCGATGAAAGCGCTGGTGCACCCGGCCATACATCTCGTCGGCGAGGATCAGGGCACTG
This sequence comes from Aeromonas allosaccharophila, assembly GCF_000819685.1. Lineage (GTDB taxonomy): Bacteria > Pseudomonadota > Gammaproteobacteria > Enterobacterales > Aeromonadaceae > Aeromonas > Aeromonas allosaccharophila. Next base: position 22,285 of record NZ_CDBR01000119.1, read on the forward strand.
ATGGAGGGCTCGATCTCCACCTGGCTGTCCGGTTTGCGCAGTTGATCCCAGGTGCCGGGCAGATAACGGGCCTGGGCGCGGCTGCGGGCCTCCTGCGGCGTGGTGCCTAGTTTCTCGAAGGCACCGGTAAAGCCATAGAAACGGCCGATACTGTTGCCGGCGAAATCCTGCTGGGAGAAGTTGATGATCTGCTCTTTGAGGTTGTTGAAGTAATCCTCGAGCTGACTCTTCTTGATATTACGGACGGAGACCAGATGGTTGGAGGTCTGGGTGGTGAGATCCTTGCCGTGGCTGTAGAGGAAGAAGAGGGTGATGACCAAAAATGGCACCATCCCCAACATGAAAAAAGCCAGCATTAGCTGCGGCCTGAGTCCACGAAGCTTGAAGATCCATTTCATCTTGTGATTTTCAATTGAGAATCCGGTTATTAAGCCGCTCAAGTCTCGAACGAAAGCGTAATCATTTCAACGACTTTATCCCAAATTCGCTTGGTGGGTCACAGCGGGATGGAGAAAATTGCAGCAAGCCGTCTAAACCCTGAGCAAACAGTCTGCGTCAGGGCTTAAATTGCGAAAAAGGGGTTGTGCTGGCGCTCGTGGTACGTATAATGCGCCTCGTTGTCAGGCAACTGGCACGAAAAAAGCAGTAACGCGGGAATAGCTCAGTTGGTAGAGCACGACCTTGCCAAGGTCGGGGTCGCGAGTTCGAGTCTCGTTTCCCGCTCCAAATTTCCATCGCACCAACGATGGAACTCACTTTCAAGACAATCAGTCTTGTCAGCATGGCGCGTTAGCAAAGCGGTTATGCAGCGGATTGCAAATCCGTTTAGTCCGGTTCGACTCCGGAACGTGCCTCCATCTTCTCTCTGTTTTCCCTGAATCATCACTCTTCTAGCCGTGAACCTTGGTCAGTATCCTTGCTGAACCAGTAACTGTTCGCAACCAGCCTGTTTCCATTCGCGCTCGAGATAGTGGCTCACATCCGCCATGTTTTGCCCCCGATATTGAAATTGCAGCTCGGCGCTCTGGTGTCCGAGATCCGCCATCCGTTGTTTCAGGGTGCCGCATTGCCACAGGCTGACGGTGGGTACACCCCGTTCGGCCAGCACGATGGCATCGTCCCTGTTCAACTGCCACTCCTCCAGTTGTGCCCGTGTCAGGGCAATCATCAGCACCAGCAGTGCTACTTCCGACAGTTTCATGCGTGTCTCCCTACAGCATGTTTTTCCCCTGATAACTGTGGCAAAGCGCACGATTTTCGCAAGTTTGTTAACTGTTGGTTAATGACGTAACCCGTTTTCAGTATTTCCCGTTTTTCGCCATTTTTTTATAAAAAAATGGGTTGGTGATGTAGTAATCCTACATGGAGTGGAGTAATCTTTGCTCAGTGGTCTTACCAGTAAGGAGTTACATCATGTTTCATCCCTTTTCCCTGACTCAGATTATTCTTCGTCGCATTTATGTATTGCTGGTGGGCATTCTGGCGTTCCCCGTGATGCTGTTTCGCAGCGATCGTGCCCGTTTCTACAGCTATCTGCACCGGATCTGGAACAAAACCAGCACCAAACCGGTTTGGCTCAAAATGAGCGAGCGTGGCGAGCGGATCTTCTACTAATCCGCAATTTGATTTCGATGAAAAAGACAGCTTCGGCTGTCTTTTTTTATATGTTTAAAAACATATAGTTAACTATGTGCTCTGCTATTATCCGCATTCCGGTTACATGGTCGGCGTCGATGGTTCCTGTGCCGTGCAGATTTGCCGAGCAGGCCCACTTCCGTTTGGCCCCTCTCTCAATGTGCTCTGTGATGCAAGGAGATGCGATGATCATTCGTCAGGCCCGAGCCGTAGATATTCCCGCGCTGGTGGCGCTGCGCATGCAGCTGTTCTGCGAGGTGGGTGAGCTGGCGAGCCCGCAGGCCGATCCTGCCCTGTGGCAGGCGACGGTTGACTACTTTACCCGGGCGATGAGTGAAGAGGGGGGTTTATCCTGGCTGGCCGAGGTCGATAAGCAGGAGGGCGGCAAGCAGATCGTAGCGGCGGGAACGCTGGCGCTGTTTGTGCGGCCACCCTATCCCGGCAATCTGGCGGGGGTGGAAGGGTATCTGCTCAACATGTATACGCTGCCGCAATGGCGCCGGCAGGGGATCGCCACGGCGCTGCTCGACGCCATTACCGCCTGTGCCAGAGCGCGTCAGCTCGGCAAGGTGTGGCTCCATGCCAGCGATGAGGGGCGCCCTCTCTATGAGCGGATCGGGTTTGTCACCAATCCTGCCTCGCTGGAGTGGCAACCGGGGGCAGGATAAGGGGACAACCCCGTTCTGGTGAGTCCCGGCCGGTCCGTTTGATTTACCGCAATAAATATGGCGTCAGATGGGAGCGCGATGACGCGGCCAACTATGCTGATGGAGCTCGCCACCATTATCTTATTGATCCACTGTGTGGTTTGGCCATGGTGGGGGCCAGTCTGGAGGATACGTTTCGATGTTCAATAGCAAACTGAAAGCCGAGTTGCAGCAGTGTCAGGAGCAACTTCTGGCACAGCAGGGATTTTTCGACGCCGTGCACGGCAGCGTGGCGACCATCACCTTTACCCCGGATGGCACAGTGCTGGCCGCCAATGATCTCTTTCTCAATGTGGTGGGTTTCAGTGCGCCCGAGGTCGTGGGCCATCATCACCGGATGTTTTGTGACCCGCAGTATGCCCAGAGCAGCGCCTATCAGCAGTTTTGGGCCGATTTGAAACAGGGGCGCTCCCGTACCGGGGTGTTCCAGCGCTTCAACAAACGGGGCGAGGCGATCTGGCTGGAGGCGACCTACTTTCCCGTCAAGTTGCGGGGTGTGGTGACCAAGGTGATCAAGATTGCCGCCGACATTACCGAGCACCATCTGCAACTGCTCAGCCAGCAGGCGCTGGTGACGGCGCTGGACCGCTCGATGGCGATGATTGAATTTACCCCAAGCGGAGAGGTCGTTACCGCCAATGGCAACTTCCTCCATACCATGGGCTATACCCTGGCGCAGGTGCAGGGCAAGCATCACCGTATCTTCTGCGATGATCAGTTTTATCGTGAACAGCCCCACTTCTGGGAGGAGCTGGGCCGTGGCCAGTACAAGTCCGGCCTCTTCTGTCGCCAGAACAGTCACGGCGGCACGGTGTGGCTGGAGGCGACCTACAACCCGATCCTCGACGAGCATCGCAAGGTGGTGAAGGTGATCAAGTTCGCCAGTGACATCACCGAGCGGATCAACAAGAGCGATGCGGTGCGCGAAGCGGCCATGCTGGCCCACGGTGCTGCGCGGGAGACCCTGAGCTGTGCCGAGCGCGGGGCAGGTTTGCTCGCCTCGGTGGTCGACACCTCCAGCCTGATTGCCAGCCAGCTCACCCACAGCATTGGCCTGATCAACCAGCTGAACGAGCAGTCGCGCAACATCGAGGCGATCGTCTCCACCATCAGCAGCATCGCCGATCAGACCAACCTGCTGGCCCTCAACGCGGCCATCGAGGCGGCGCGGGCGGGGGATCAGGGGCGCGGCTTTGCGGTGGTGGCCGACGAGGTTCGCCAGCTGGCGGCCCGCACCTCCCTCTCTACCGACGAGATTGCCAAGGTGGTGCAGAACAACCGCGAGCTGACCGCCAGGGTCACCTCCGAGATGTCCGACGTCGCCAGCAGCGCCGAGCTGGGCAAACAGCAGGTGGGCGAGGTGAACGAGGTGATGAGCGAGATCCGGCGGGAAGCCAACAACGTCTCCAGCACCGTCTCGGATCTGGCGATCTGAGCCCCCGGACGTTCTGCCATGCCGGGGCATTGACTCATCTTTGAGCAGTCAGTGCCCCAATCTGAACCCCTCCTGTATCGTTCCGCCATTGTGAATTGTTCTGGTTTGACCTCTTGATTAGGCTTGCCGCCTCATTCATTTCAGAGCAGGAACAGAACAAGATGGCATTACAACAGAAGGGGCGGGCAATGGCCCTGCTGGTTATGGTCGCGAGCATGGGTCTGGGCGGCTGTATGGGGCAGATGGGGCTTTCCGGCATGGTCACCAAGGGCAACCTGAGCGTGGTGGATAACCGCTACGGTCGTGCCGGGGTCTTTATGCTGCTTGCACCAGTCTACGGTCTGGCAGCGACCGCTGACCTGTTCGTCTTCAATACCATCGAGTTCTGGTCTGGCAAAAACCCCATTACCGGCAAATCCCCGGCCGTGGTGGACATGAAGGCCAATCCGGTGATCAAGGTGAACCAGCATCTGGATCCGGCCCTCAAGAAGGTGCCGCTGGCCATGCTGCCACAAGGGGTGCGCGAGGTGGAGATCAGCTACCCGAACGAGCGTACCGCCCAGATGGAAGTGCACTATCTGGATGGTCGCAGCAGCATGATGCGCGGCGAGAAGCGCGGCGAGCTGATGGATATCTACTTCGACGGCAAGTTTGTCTCTACCCTGACCCGGTCAGAGCTGGAGCAGATGAGCGCGAACGCCAGCGCCGCAGCCTGATCATCACGGCTCATACCGACAAACAACGCCCCGCAACTGCGGGGCGTTTTGCATTGGGCCTAGTCGGGCTGCTTGCGATGGGGCGGGGTGAGGATCAGCCCCAATAGGCGGCGCAGGTGGGTGAGCTGCTCGGTCAGCTGCACGTTGAGCCAGAGGTAGCCATTGATGGCCGCCTCGGTGTTGGGGGGCAGCGACACCTGCGTCGCTACCTCGTGCAGGCGGGCGATGGCGGCATCCGCGCCACGCCCGTCACCGGTTTGCATCATCAGGGCAAGCTGGTTGATCGCCTCCTCGGTGGCCAGATGGCAGGCTTGCAGCGCAGCCGTGCTCTGCATCAGGAAGTGGCTCTCCCGATCGTTCCAGTAGGTGTTGGCCAGCATCTCAAGAGTGCAGAGGGTGTTGCGCATGGTGACCTGCACCGCATCAAACAGGGCGACGCTGTGGCGCGTCTCCTTGGCCGCGGGGGCCAGCAGGGCCCGCAGTTTGCCGGTCTGTGCCAGCAACTGGGAGAGATTGTGCTTGAGGCGCGGGCGCTCCAACACATTGGGGGAGAGGTGGGTGTGATAGAGCCGCCCCGACTGTTGCAGGATCTGGTGCAGTTGCAGCCGCCAGTGGCTATAGGCCCGCTGGGGATAGATGCTGCAAAAGAGCAGCGCCAGCAGGGAGCCCAGTATCACATCGGCACTGCGCCACAGCGCTGTCTCTATGTCTCCCGGCATGGCCCCCATGGTGACCCCCAGGGTGATACCGATCAGTAGCCCCACATAGGGGCGTTTGCCGAGGGCCAGATAGCCGCAAAGGAACATGATGCACCCGCACCAGATCAGGGTGAGCGGCAGGGAGTAGATCTCCAGATAAAGCGCCACCACCCCGCAACTGGCGCCGAAGATGGTGCCCACCACCCGCTGCAGGGCGCGGGAGAGCACATTGCCCCAGAACGAGATGGGGCCCATCACCACCACCAGGGTGATCAGCGGCCAGGTGCTCTCCGGCAGTTTCAGCTCGCGGGTCAGCAGAAAGGTGAGCATAAAGGCGAGCGCAATGCGCAGGCCATGGACGATCCGGTAGCGGCCATAGACCAGCAGATCGAGTCGGGAGAGGGGGGCATCAAGACGCACAGTGAGCCTCGTATCAGGTTGCTGACAGGGCGCCTACATCCGGCCGACGCCCCGTCGGGATTCAGGCCAGTCGTCCCTGCAATGGGTGGATCCAGACCCGCTCGCCAACGGCGATCCCGGGTTGGTCCGGTACGATTTCAATCAGGCAGTTGGCATCGCTCATGGAGCTCAGAATACCGGAGCCCTGTGGCCCTGTGGTGCGCACCCGCAGCTGGCCGTTACGGTCCTGATGGAAGATGCCGCGCAGAAACTCGGTGCGCCCCGGGCGGCTCTTCATCTTCTCGTCTGCCAGCGCCGACAGGCGCAGCGGCTGCCACAGCTTGCCCTGCAAGCGGGCGATGGCGGGCTCGACAAACTGCAGCACGCAGATCATCGCCGCCACCGGATTGCCCGGCAGGCCGAAGAAGGGGGTCTGCCCCAGCTTGCCAAAGGCGAGCGGGCGTCCCGGCCGCATCTGGATGCGCCAGAAATCGATCTGGCCGAGTTCAGCCAGCACCAGCTTGATAAAGTCGGCGTTGCCCACCGAGACCCCGCCCGAGCTCAACACCAGATCGGCGCTGGCGGCGGCCTGCTCCAGCTGCTGGCGCAGGATGGTCTTGTCATCGGGAATGATGCCAAGGTCCATCACCTCGCAACCGGCGGCGCGGATCAGGGCCATCAGGGTGAAGCGGTTGCTGTCGAAGATATGGCCGGGGGCGAGCTGTTCGCCCGGCGCCTGCACCTCGTCACCGGTACTGAACAGTGCCACTTTTAGTGGAGTGCGCACGCTAAGCGATGCCTGACCGAGCGATGCTGCCAGTCCCAGCTGGGGGGCACCAAGATACGTACCTGCCGGAATGGCGACCGCCCCCTTGGCGAGATCTTCCCCGGCGAGGCGCACATTTTGCCCCGCCCGGACTGGGGCGGTGACGGTGACCCACTCACCTTCAATCAGCGTCTCTTCGCGCATTACCACGGTATCCACACCGGGGGGCAGCGGGGCGCCAGTCATGATCTGCACCGCCTGACCGGCCAGCACCGGCTCGTGGCGCTGTTGGCCTGCCAGCACTTCCCCCACCAGTTGCCAGCGACCAGCGGCGAGATCGTCGCTGCGAAGGCCAATGCCATCCATCGCCGAGTTGGCGTGGGGCGGCACATTGATGGGGCTTATCAGATCGGCGGCCAGCACAGCGCCGTGGCACTGGGCCAGCAGCTTGTCCGAGCAGGCGTTGCTCGGGGTGAGGGCTGCCAGAATGGCGTTGCGGGCCGCCTCGACCGAGAGAAAGCCCTTGCCCGCCTCCGGCTCCTTGGTCTGACAGCCGTCAAGCCAGCTACAGACGAAGTCGGCGATGGCCGCCAGATCGTTGATATCGAGGCGGGGCAGGCTTGTCTGCTGTTGTTCGCCACTCTGTTGGTGCTGATCGCTGGCCAGGGCGATGATGTCGCCGTCTTCGGGGAAAAGCAGTGGCTTGCCAATTTCGGCGCGGTGCAGCTCGATTTTCGGGAAGTGTTCGTGCTTGAACCCCTCTACCAGCAGCAGATCGAGCTCTGTTTGATCAAAGCTTGCCAGCAGCTGGCGAAAGTCAGCTTCGGCCAGCTCTGTCTCGCCGTGCGTTGTTTCAGTAATGCGAGCGTGGCGACGGCGGGAAGCCACCATCATCTGCTGGGCACCCGCCTTGCGCAGGCGATAGCTGTCCTTGCCCGGCTGGTCGATGTCAAAGTCGTGGTGGGCATGCTTGAGCACCCCGATGCGCAGGCCGCGATCCACCAGCAGGGGGATCAACTGCTCCAGCAAGGTGGTCTTGCCGGTGCCGCTCCAGGCGGCGAAGCCGAGCAGGGGAAGAGTGGGGGCCGGGGTCATGAGGTGACTCCTTGTTGGGGGTCGATAGCCGGGGCAAGCAGACGGGCCTCGTAGGCGGCCAGCTCGTCCGGGCTGTTGAGATTGATAAAGGCATCCGGCTGATCGGCAAAGCTCACCACCGCCATATTGTGGCGGGCAAACCAGATATCGATTTTGCGCTCACCCTCTGCCAGCGCGGCGGTGAGGGAGGGGAGCAGGGATTTGTGCAGCAGGGCCACCACGGGTTGCAGCCAGTCGCCGTCGTGGGCCACTACCAGCTCGGTATCCGGGGTCAGGGCGGCGCGAAAGCGGCTCATCAGATCCAGCGGCAGGGCGGGGCCATCGCAGGGGACAAACAGCACCCAGTCGTGACGGGCGGCGGCAAGGCCTGCCTGCATGCCCGCCAGCGGGCCGAGATAGTCGTTGTTGTCATCGCTGATGACCGGGGCCAGCGCCTGATAGCGGGCCTGACTGCGGTTGGCGTTGATCAGTACCTCATCCGCCTGGGGGCGCAGGCGCGCCAAAACGTGGTCGATAAGAGGGCGTCCCGCCAGTGCTACCCATCCCTTGTCTTCGCCCCCCATCCGGGTGGCGCGGCCTCCTGCCAGGATCACGGCCGATACGGGAAAAAGCCTAGAGGGAGATTCGCTTCTTGAAGTCATGTCGCTCGATGATTTTTAAAGGGGTCGTCTCTTGCAGCTGGCCACGGGCGAGGGTCCATTGCCGCTCGCACAGGTCGGTCAGGGCGTTGCTCTGGTGGCTGATGACGACCAGGCCGCTGCCATGTTCCCGCAGATCTTGCGCCAATGCGGCCATCAGGGCAACCGAATGTGTGTCCAGATTGGCGGTGGGCTCATCCATCAGCAGAAAGGCCGGTTGCAGCGCCCAGGCTCGCGCCATCGCCAGCCGTTGCCGTTCGCCACCGGACAAAATGCTGATGTGCTCCCGCGCCAGACCCTCCAGCTCGACCCGGCGCAGCGCCTCGAACACCCGGATCTCGCTGCCGAGCTGTTTATCGAGCGCCCAGGCCACGTTGTCGTGCACGGTGCGATCGAACAGATAGGGAGTCTGGTGCAGATAGGTGACCCGGCCCGGCCCCAGATCCCGCTTGAGCAGCCGGTTGAGCCGTTGTTGCCAGCGCCCCGGCAGATTGGTGTGGCCACGGGTGGGGGCGAGCAGCCCCGCCAGGATCTTGAGCAGGGTGGTCTTGCCCACCCCGTTGGCTCCATGCAGCCAGATGGCATCCCCCGGTGCGATGGCGAGCCGGTCAATCTCGAACAACTGGCGCTCGCCAAAGCGCATGGTGAGTTGCTGGGCGGTCAGGGCCATGGGGTACTCCTGTTGATACACAGTGGGGGCATGGTCAGTTCTTCAAATAGCTGTGGCCACGACAGGCCGTCAGCAGCAGGTTGAGCAACAGGGCGAGGGTGAGCAGCACAATACCGAGTGCAACCCCCTGGGTGAAGGCCCCTTTCTGGGTCTCCAGCGCGATGGCGGTGGGGATATTGCGGGTGAAATGCAGGATATTGCCCCCCACCATCATGGAGCAACCCACCTCGGTAACGATGCGGCTAAAGGCGCCGATGATGGCGGCCAGCAGGCCAAAGCGGCACTCGTGCATCAGGCCGATCAGCGCCTTGGGCCAGGAGACCCCCAGCGTCAGGGCGGTCTCCCAGGCGCGGCGGTCACTCTGGACAAACGCCGCGTGGGCCATGGTGGCGATCACCGGAAAGGCGATCAGCATCTGCCCCACCACCATCGCCTGCTGGGTAAAGAGCAGCTTCCAGTCGCCAAAGGGGCCGGCCCGTGACAGCAGCATGTAGAGCAAGAGGCCAATCACCACTGTCGGCACCGATTGCAGGGTATTGATGCAGGAGAGCCAGAGCCAGCGGCCGGGCAGCGGCAGATAGGCCAGGGCAAAGCCCAGCAGCAAGGCGGGCAGCAGCACCAGCAGCAGCGCGATGCAGGAGACGGAGAAGGATACCCCCACCACCTGCCACAGTTCGGTGTCACCACTGAACAGCAGGGCGAGGGCCGCTAATGTCGTGTCGAGCAGGGTCGGCATCAGGCACCTTCCTCAGCGAACCGGGGGAGGGCCATCAAGGTCATCGCAGGAGTCAGCGTTGCCATTATTTCCCGTTGGCATCTGCCACAAACAGCGCCTGACCTGCCACCTTGAAGTCGCCGATCAGCTTCTGGCCATGGTCGGAGACCAGCCAGTTTTTCAGGGTGCGCGCCCCTTCGGTGTTGAGGTCCGGGTAGCGCTTGGGGTTGACCAGGATCACCTGATAGGGGTTGAACAGGCGCTTGTCACCCTCCAGCAGCACGGCGAGATCCAGCTTGCTCTGATAGGCGAGCCAGGTGCCGCGGTCAGTCAGGGTGTAGGCACCGAGCTCCGAGGCCATGGTCAGGGTCGGCCCCATCCCCTGGCCGATGGATTTGTACCCGGCAAACTCGGGTTTGACGTCAGCGGCTTGCCACAGGGTCTTCTCCTTGATGTGGGTACCGGACTCGTCACCGCGGGAGATAAAGGTCTGGCCTTGCTCCTTGATGGCCTGCAGCCCCTTGGCGGCATCATGCAGCTTGCCAAGACCCGCCGGGTCTTTCGCCGGGCCGACGATGATGAAGTCGTTGTACATCAGGTGTACCGGCTCGATGCCAAAGCCCGCCTCGACAAACTTCTTCTCGGCAGAGGGGGCGTGGGTCATCACCAGATCCGCGTCGCCATTTTCGCCCATCTTCAGGCTCTGGCCGGTGCCGGCCGCCATCACCTGCACCGGATAACCGGTCTCCTTGGTGAACTGGGGCAGCAGCCAGCCCAGCAGACCGGACTGCTCGGTGCTGGTAGTGGTGGCGAGGCGGATTGGCGCTTTTGTGGCATTAGTATCCGCTTCGGCGTGGGCGGCCCCGGCGATCAGCAGGCTGGCCGCGAGGGAGAGGGCAAAACGTTTGAGGTTGGTTTTAATCGTCATCTTGATGCAACTTTTCATGAACGATGAGAGGAGGGCAAGAGTAAGCAAGCAAGGTGCCAAACTGTACCTTTGTCGCTGCATTCACGGTTTGCCGTTTAAAAACAGAAGCTTATTAAAATCAATTAGGTGAGCTTGTTATCGCTTTTAATAATTGGTGTTGGTGCTTTTGATACGGTAAGGACAAAATGTCCCACTAAGGTTCCGGTTATCGGGACATTCTCCGACCTTACGTGCATCCGAGGTACTTTTTTCATGACTGCACCTGCCAGCCGCTGGTCTGCCCTCTCCCTGCTCATCGTTGACGATGAGCCCGGCATGCGCAGCTTTCTGGCCAAGGCGCTGGCCAAGCGCTTCGCCCAGATTGAGACTGCCGCCAGCGTGGAGGAGGCGGAAGCCCTGCGCTGCCGCCTTCACTTCGACCTGATCATCGCCGACATCCGGCTGCCGGGGCGCTCCGGCATCGAGTGGCACGAAGCCATCGACCCCGCCACCCGCCGCAGCGACATCATCTTTATGACCGGTTTTGGCGATATGGAGACGGCCCTCAAGGCGCTGCGCCTCGGTGCCAGCGACTTTATCCTCAAGCCCTTCAATCTCGATCAGATGGTACAGGCGGTGGACAGAGTCATCGAGCGCCGCCAGATGGAGCGGGAGAACCTGCTGCTGCGCCGGGAGGTGAGCAAGCTGTTCCCGCCCACCCTGATTGGCGACAGTGCCAAGACCCGCGAGCTCAAGACCCTCATCGCCCGGGTTGCCCCCTCCAACGCCGCCGTGCTGGTGGAGGGGGAGTCCGGCACCGGCAAGGAGCTGGTGGCCCGCGCCCTGCATCAACTCTCCGGCCGGATGGGGGCCTTTGTGCCGCTCAACTGCGCCGCCATCGCGCCCGAGCTGCTCGAAAGCGAGCTGTTCGGTCACGTACAGGGGGCCTTTACCGGCGCCCGCAAGGGACGTGACGGCCTGTTTCGGGTCGCCCATCAGGGGACGCTATTCCTCGACGAGATCGGCGAGATGCCGCTGGCCATGCAATCGTCCCTGCTGCGGGCGCTGGAGCAGAAGGCCATCCGCCCGGTGGGTGCCGAGCGCGAGCTGGCGGTGGATGTGCGCATCGTCGCCGCCACCAACCGCAACCTCAAGGCCGAGGTGGAGGCGGGCCGCTTTCGCGAAGACCTCTTCTATCGCCTCAACGTGGTGGCGCTGCCGGTGGCCCCGCTGCGGGATCGGATCGATGACATCCCCGCGCTGGTACACCACTTCACCCGCCAGCTCACCGCCGAGATGGGGATGGGCTCGTTGAGCTGGACCCACGAGGATGTGGTGGCGATGCAGGCTTACCCCTGGCCCGGCAACGTGCGCGAGCTGCGCAACCTTATCGAGCGCTGCCTGCTGCTGGGCAAGCCCCCGGCGGATTACTGGCAGAGCAGCAAGCCGGCCGAACCGGGCACGAGCGAGGAGGGTTATCCGCTGGCGTGGCCGCTGGCCGAGGTGGAAAAAGCCCACATCCTGCAAGTGGTGGCGAGCCATGATGGCAACAAGTCGGCCGCCTCCCGGGTGCTCGGGGTGGCGCGCAAGACACTGGATCGCAAATTCAAGGAGTGGGCCATCGAATGAGGAAGGCTGATCGGATGGGGTGGCGATGAAACTGACCCTGCTCTCCCGCTGCATGCGCGCCCTGTTGCCCCGTTGCGTTCGCACCAAAGTGCGCTGGCGCCTGCTGCTGCTCACCTCGGTACCCATCATGCTCACCCTGGTGGGCATGATTGCGCTCACCCTCTACTGGACCCTCACCTACAGCTGGCAGAACCTGCTCACCACGGTGCGCAGCGATCTCGGGGTGGCCCACCACGCCATCACGGTGCAGCAGCAGCGCCAGACCGAGCATCTCGAGCATCTGCGCGATGCCTGGGCCTTTCAGCTGCGGCTGCGGGAATCGCCGGATCAGCTGCATGACTGGGTGATGCCGCTGGCAGCCAACTATGGTCTCGATTTTCTGCGCTTGCGCCGTGGCCCCGAGCTGGATCAGCTGACGGCGCAGGAGCGCGCCGCCCTCACGGCCGGGCGCAGCGTCAGCCACTTTGTGGTCTGGTCACAGCAGGAGATGCTCACCCTCTCCCCGCAACTGGCCAAGCGGGCTGTTCTGTGGCAGCGGGATGGCACCAGGGTGGTGGAGAACAGGGGATTGATCAGCCTGTCACTGACCCCTGTGATGGGCCGCGACGGCTCGCTTTGGGCCGTGCTGGAGGGGGGCGAGCTTGTCAACGGCAGCACTCGGCTGGTAGATGAGCTCAAGGGTCAGGTGTTTGCCAAAAATACCCTGCCGGATGGCAGCGTCGGCACCGTCACCCTGTTTCTCGACGATCTGCGGGTGAGCACCAATGTGCCTGTCAGCAGCAGCCGTCAGGTGGGCCGGGCGGTGGGTACCCGGGTCTCGCCGCCGGTGCGCGAGCAGGTGCTGGGGCGGGGGGAGATGTGGGTTGACCGCGCCTTCGTCCACGATGCCTGGTATGTCTCGGGTTACGAGCCGCTGCTGGGAGCCAGGGGCGAGCGGCTCGGCATGCTCTATGTGGGCTTTCTCGAGTGGCCCATTATCCGCACCTACCTCACCAATCTGGTGGAGCTGGGCTCGGGCGTAGTGCTGCTGTTGCTGCTCTCCGGCCTGCTGGTCTATCGCGGCGCGCGGGATCTCTTCTCCCCCATCGAGCGGATGCACAAGGTGGTGCGGCAGGTGCAGGCCGGGGAGTCGGCTCGCATCGGCCCGCTGGCCCTCGACCCTGACCACGAGCTGGCCCAACTCGGTCGCCAGTTTGACGCCATGCTGGACAGACAAGAAGCGCATCAGCAGCAGATGGCCCGCAGTGCCGATGAGCTGGAGCAGAAGGTGGCCGAGCGTACCCAAAGCCTCGAGCTCAAGACCGCCGAGCTGGAAGATCATATCCATATGCTGACCGAGGCGCGCCAGCAGCTGCTCATCAGCGAGAAGCTGGCGGCCCTCGGCGAGCTCTCCGCCGGGGTGGCCCACGAGATCAACAACCCGCTGGCGGTGATCCTCGGCAATGTGGAGCTGATGAAGCTGGAGCTGGGGGAAGCGGCCGAGCCGGTCAGCGAGGAGCTGGCACTGGTGCTGGCCCAGATCGAGCGCATTCGTGCCATCACCCGCAGCCTGCTGCAATATTCACGCCCCGGCGACTACGAGACGGCGCCGGTGTGGCAGCACCTCAACCCCATCATTGAGGAGAGCCTGACCCTGGTGCGCTCCGCCCTGCGCCAGCAGCAGGTGGAGCTGGTGGCCGATCTCAGGGCCCAGCAGCCCATCGAGGCGGATCGTCAGCAGCTGCTACAGGTGCTGATAAACCTGCTGGTCAACGCCAGCCACGCGCTGGGGGAGCAGGGGGAGATCCGGGTCGAGAGCCGCGACTGGGTCGATGAACTGGATCAGCTGCGCGGGGCCGAGGTGCAGGTGATCGACAACGGCAGCGGCATCGAGGCGGCCATTATCGACAAGATCTTCGACCCCTTCTTCACCACCCGCGCCACCGGCACCGGTCTGGGGCTGGCCCTGAGCCACCGCATCATCAACCGCTGGGGTGGGGAGCTGTTGGTGGACTCCACCCCGGGGCAGGGGAGCTGCTTTACCGTGCGGCTGCGCAGCCACGCCCTGCTGCCCAGCGGCAGCGAGCCCGCGAAACTGGAAGGGTGGCGCATTGCGCTCAATGCCGAGGGGCGTGAGACAAGCGATTGATGCTGTTATAAAAAGGCCCGTGATAAAAACAGCCCGTCAACATGGTTGGCGGGCTGTTCTGTCTGTGGGTGAGTGGTTATTTACTGCGGGCTCCATACCAGCTTGCCGCTCTGGGTCAGGTCATAGCCGCCGAGGCGAGCCGCCAGCTCGCGCCCCTCGGGGGATTGCAGCCAGCCGATCAGCTGTTGCAGCAGGGTGCGAAAGAAGACCCCCTGTGGCATCACCAGATCGAAGCACTCCTGTGACAGCGGCATAAAGCCGAGGCCAAACTCGGTGGCGGTGCTCTGGGCGCCGGGCCCGACGTCCGCATCGCCACGGCTGATGGCGGCGGCCAGCTCCCGCTCGCTGTTGACCTCGAGGGTGCGCTCCAGCCGGGTCAGCGACTCTCCTTGCGTTTGCAGCCACTCCTGCAGGGCGCGCTGGCTGCCGGCCCCCTCCTGACGCATGGCCCAGCGCAAGTCGAGCGCCTCTTTCGCCTCTTTGGGTTGCAGCCCTTGGCGCAGCACCAGCCCCTGCACCCGCCTGAATCCATGAACGATCACCCATTGCCGGTGGCCCTGATACTGCTGCACCAGCGCCGGGTGGCGCAGGTGCGCCTCTTCGGCCTGCCCCCAGTGAATGGCGCACAGATCCACATGGCCGCGCGCCAGCATCGCCAGCCCCTGACGGGTGCCGCACGGGGTGTAGCCCACCAGTGCCTGGGTGCCGAGCTGCTGGGCCAAGCGGCTGCTGGCGTAGTGCAGCAGCACGTCGTCCGAGCCTGCCAGCAGCAGCCGGTCGTTCATCACCCCCTCGTGGCAACTGCCGAGCAGCCAGCGGTCGAGCAGGGAGCGGGGAAACAGCCACTTTCCGGTCGCCTTGGTGGCGGGGATGCGCGCCTCGTTGGCGAGCTGGTAGACCTTCTTCTCGTTGAGATCGAGGTATTCCGCCACCTGCTTCACGTTCATAAACTCGTTCATGGCTTAGTCCCGCATCCCGCGACCGGCCGGACTGGGCGCCAGCACCGGCGGCTTCTCGTCCAGCACCATATGGTCGTGACCGCTAAATACCTCGAAGTGGCGCCCCTTGGCACGGGCAATCATGGTGATGCCGAGCTGGCGGGCGAGATCCAGCCCCATCTGGGTGACACCGGAGCGCGACAGCAGCACCGGAATCCCCATCTGCGCCACTTTGATCACCATCTCCGAGGTGAGCCGCCCGGTGGTGTAGAAGATCTTGTCGTGGCCGGTCTCGCCGCGCATCCACAGCTCGCCTGCCAGCGTATCCACCGCATTGTGGCGCCCCACATCCTCGACAAAGGAGAGGATCTCCGCGCCGCGACAGATGGCGCAGCCATGGACGGCACCGGCCATCTTGTAGGTTTCGTTATGGGCCGACAGCGCCTTGAGCAGGGCGTAGAGGGTGCTCTGTTTAAGCTCGGGCGCCGCCAAGACCACCCCTTCGAGCTTCTTCATCACGCTGCCATACATGGTGCCCTGACCGCAGCCGGAGGTGACCGTCTTCTTCTCCAGCGCCTTGTCGAGATCGGCTGCCTGCTGGCTGCTCACCACGGCGGCGGCCTCGCTCTCCCAGTCGACAATCACCGACTCGATGGCCGAGATATCCTCGATAAAGCCCTGATTTTTCAGATAACCCAGCACCAGCGCCTCGGGGCGGGCCCCCAGCGTCATCAGGGTCACTATCTCCTTCCAGTTGAGGTAGACCGTCAGTGGCCGTTCACAGGCGATTTGGCGGGTATTCATTGTGCCCTGTTCATCCATCACCTCGACGGCCATGGTGAGCTGGGCGGCAGCATTGCTTTTGATAAAGGTCGGTGTCATGGGCCCCTCGCGACCGGTTGCCGGGATCTAAGGGGAGGGATACAGCAAGTTTTGTTCCAGATTAATGAGACGGACCAAATGTCAGAGTGATGGTACGCAAAGCATAATTATGTTGTTTTAATAAAAGCGAGCCTGCTCCCATTCTGAGTAAGTTGTAAACAGTCACGCTTTTCTTTGAAAACCAAGAGGGTTAGAATTTTAACCAAACTTTATAGGTGGTATGTAAAACATGCCATTGAATCCACGTTATACATATTTTAAATAAGGTTGTAATATCTAATGAATGCAGGTGAAATAGGAACGGAAGCCGGTCGTATATTTGAGTATAACTTACCAAGCAGCTGGATATTCCGCAGTCAAGAGGACCAAAATGATTTTGGTATTGATGGCGAGATAGAGCTAAAGGATGAGAGTGGTAAGGCTTTAGGTAAAGAAAGCGTCTTTAAGGTACAGATTAAAGGTGAGGAGAACTCTACATATATTAACGATGGTAAGATATTATCTTTTAATTTGAAAATGGAGAGGTTGAAGTATTACTTAGACTTCAAAGTACCAGTTGTTCTGGTAGTTGTAGAAATCTCATCAGAGAAAATTTTCTGGTTGATGATTACAAACAATGAGGCTTTAATAAAAAGAGCTGCGGAGTCAGAAAACAATGAGTCGATTCAGGTCCACCTTCCAATCGACAATTATTTAATTAGGAAAAATACCAGTTCAGCAAACAAAATGCTGATGTCTGTTGTGGAGTGCTGGGATTACCTTAATGTGAAAGGCTTACAGGATTCAATTAAAAGATATCCAATAGTCAATCCATCAACGCTGAGCAAGAAAATTGATGATATTGGTGACGCTCTATTCAAAGCGTATCATCAGCAGCTAAATAATTATTTATTTGATAAGAATTTTCATGGTGTCTATCAGAAGGCCGCAGAAATATGCTTATCTCCAATAGTTCCAGCTAAGGATAGGTTCGTTGCTCTTTTATATTATTGGCAAGCTTTTCAAATTGCGCCATTTACAAATGTAAGTAAAGATATTCTTTATGAAAACTATGAAATTTGTCATAGGTTTATTTCCCTGGCTAGAGAACAAAAAAGTAGGGTTCATAGACTGATTGCAATAGGCAAAGCTCGAAGAGTTAAATTTAAGCTCCAACTAGATCAATTGCATGCAATACATAATTCCATTAGTCACTTTGAAAAAGGCTCTTTTGAACACGCTATATTTAATAACCAAACACAGCAGCTCTATCATGAGGGTTGCATTTCATTACAAAAATGCATTGAGTTATGCCATCGATTAACAAGAGATGGACAATATAATATCCTCTCTGATTTCTTTATCGATATATACCCATCAATATTGATTTTTACCTCAATTCATGAGGCACGTGGCACAAAGGAATCAATAGAGTTCTTGGGAAATTGGCATAAAAGTATGGCTGGTCTTGTAATGACTTGCTGTGTTATATCAAAAGATTTTGTTAAAATTGAACAATTATACTACTTGGTTTTCATGATGGTTAATAAAAACCATGTGAATGCGCAGGAGATACGCGAAGTCGTTATTTCAAATATTCCTGATATGACTGATGTGTTAGATGGTATTGAGAGGGCTGTACAAGAAAAAAGCAAGGTTCAAGACTTTTATTCCATCAGTATTGAAGAGCAGCAAGCATATTTTATAAACATAGCTAAGAACTTAGGAATGGATCCAGATGACCAAGACAGTGAGTTTGGTCGTGTCGTAGATATGGGGTTAAAGAACTATGACCCTACTAATATTATGAAGAATTGTGAGCATTTATTTGTTCATTATCGTCCGGGTGGTATTATCGCTCAATCACTAAGGATGCATTCTGTTGGTGGTTTACATCTATTAGTATGCTTAAAGTATGGTTATGCTCAAGGAACAGGAAATCTATTAACCATGTTATATGATGATTCGGATGGCCCTAATCTGGGATATTCCTTTAAACAGCAGCATTGTATAGGTTGTTCTGACTGTAAGCCTAGAGCACAAGAGTGGTCATGGAGTCTTAAATGGTATGAGTCGGCTGTAAAGGAAAACATACCGTTTTTAAGTAAGTATAAATTTTAAATCATAGGCAGGTTTTTATTCGTAGCCTATTGATTAATATTGTTCCATCTTGAACGACTCGTATGTTGGTGTTGAACTAAGTGAAGCCCAACGTTTACCGCGAACAGCTTTATCAAGGCAATAATCGGATAATTCGGCCTTATTCGATTATTGCCATCCCTCTTGATTAGACGCTGGCGGATTGGTTTTACTCCGCATGTTGGGCTTCGCTGCGCTCAGCGCCAACCTACGCCTGCGCCAACCTATGTCCCGCACGACGTCCTAACCCGCATCAAAGCCCCCATCAACCACCAAACCGGCCTTGGCCCCACTCTTGCTAAGTCTTATCCCATTGATGGCCGTGGCCGCCATGAATTTCCTGCCGTGATCCGCCCCGAACGGGGTGAATGACGGGGGAGGGCGGCCCGGCAGAGACTTTCTGATGGGAGCCGTGACAGTGCAAGACACCACCAATACCTTGTCCCCGCAGCGCTGGCTGCAACTGGAGTTAAAGGCCATCGACAGCCAGGTTGGCCGCTGGCAGAGCCGCCGTTTCGAGATTGCGGCGCTCCACCCCGCCGAACCGGAGGCTGCCGGTGCCTTGCCTCTTACCCTGTTTCGTGATGAGCGGGGGGATTATCGCTTCAATCTGAGCTCCGGCTCGCCCCGCCTGTTTGTCACCGGAAGCCGCGTGGACAGTGGCTTTGTGGCCGATGGCCTGACCCTGAGCCAGACCGTGGCCGCTGCCTATATGGATGGCGAGCGGCAGGTGCTCTCCTGCCCGCTGCCCGAGGCGCTGCAAGCCTGGGTGGAGGCCTTTATCGGTCGCCACGGCGAGCTGCTGGAGGCCCGTCGCAAGGGCAAGAAGGGCAAGGGGCGGGCGCAGGATCAGCTCGGTGTCGATAGCCAGGATCAAGCCAGCTGTGGCGCCGTCAAAGCCACCGGCCCCGATGGCCGTGAGCGTGGCAGCGACGCCGGAACCTGTGCCGTAAACAAGGCCGGAAACAGCGCCCATGAGTGAGTTCCTCAAGCGCTGGTCGTCTCGCAAGAGTGAGGCGCGCAAGCATCAGGTATTGCAGCCGAAGGAAGAGGTTAGCCCCGAGGTGGTTGCCGCCCCTATCGAAGGCAGTGGCGAAGGTGAAATTCCAGATACTGCGCTGGATAGCCCCGTAGTCAGCACTGACAAGGGGAACAGTGAACCCCTTGCCGTTGAGGGGGCTGGGAGTGGCGAGCCGCAGCTAACAACAGCCCAGCCGGGCAAGGCCAAACTCCCCGACAGGGAGGCGCTGCGGGCCATGTTTCGCAGCCACAAGCCGGATGGACTCGACGACTACACCCAGGATTTCAGCCAGCCCGAATTGCTGCCCGCAGCCCTGACCGCCGGGCTGCGCAACTGGCTGGTAGATCAGGTGACTGCCCCTGACAGCGAATCGGCCAACCCGGCCAGCGCCTCCGTTGAACCGGTTGCGCTTGTCAGCGCACCTGCCGCCGACGAGCTGGCTGATAACCATTCTCAAACCCACACCGACGATCGGGACATTTTGGTTTCCTCTGGTGGACAAAATGTCCCAACCAAGGGTGGGGGAATGGAACCTTCAGGATCCTGACTCCCTGTCAGTCACTTTTTTTCCGGGGGAGTTGGCTCGCCTCTTGCTCTCTCGGCTTACCAACAAGCGCCCATCCCATGAGGTGGTGCGCACAGGAGCGTATGTGAGCACTGAACAAACATTGCCAAATCTGACCCCAAATCTAGCCTCCAATCTTGCCCATGGGGCGGGGGCGGCCGAGCATAACGCGCGCGCTCGCGCCTATGCGCAGCAGCATACGGTCAAGACCGACAACCTGATCCCGGCCACTGTCTCTTACCAGAGTCAGGGGCGCCTGCTGCTGGTCGGCCCGGAAGATCGCATTCGCCGCGCCGCCAGCCTGCTGCCCGCCGGGGTGAAGCCCACCCTGCTGGTGAGCGAAGCGGTCCACGATGCCGAGGCGGCCGATCTCGAAACCATTTTCGATGCCACCGCATCCCTCGCAGCCCTGGCCCTGCGCGAGCCGAGCCTGACAGGGTATCTGGGGCAGTTCCAGCTTACCGGCCTCAATGGGCAGGGTGAGCGGGTTAACTTGGCGGCGCTCTGTTTTACTCAGCAGGCTGCGGAAAATGGCGAGCCGCGCTTTGATCTGGTGGCCGATCTGGGCCGTTCCCCGCTCTTTGCGCTGGAGCGTCCGCCGGTCGGTTATCTGCATCTGGCCGATGATCAAGGGCTGGCCGAACGGCTTGCCGAGCTCTGTGCGCTGACCGGTATCTTCGACAAGCCGCGCTATTTTCGCCTCGACCCCGAGGCCTGCGCCTTTACCGCCCGCGGCGTGCCCGGTTGTAGCCGCTGTCTCGATGTCTGCCCGACCGATGCGCTCAAGCCCATCAATGGTCGCATCCAGATCGATCCCCATCTCTGTCAGGGTTTCGGTAGCTGCGCCTCGGCCTGTCCGACCGGGGCGATTGCCTATCACCAGCCCGATGCCAACACCAGCGGTGACTACCTGTTCCGATTGCTCAAGCATTATCGGGAGGCGGGCGGCGAAGCGCCGCAGTTGCTGATCGCTGGTGAAAACGAGCGCGAATGGGTGGAAACCGAACTTGCTGCTCTGCCTGCCAACTGGCTGCCGGTCTGGGTGGAGGAGAGCGCCAGTTTAGGCATCGAGAGCTGGTTCGACGCCCTCGCCTATGGCGCCAGTGCGGTGCGCATCGCGCTGGGCGACGATGCCCCCGCAAGCGTCCGTGCGCTGGTTGAGCGGGAGCTGGCCAGCGCCGCCGTGCTCTTGGCGGGCGCTGGGCTTGCTACCGATCGCATCGCCCTGTTTAACCCGGATGCCGAACAAGATAAGCCGATCTCCGGTGAACCAGCCATTGCCCTGCTGGAGAAGCCACTCAGAGGGGATAAGCGGGAGAACCTGTTCGCCGCCTTCGATGCGCTCTGGCAGGCCAATGAGGGGAGCCGCGAGCCGCTGGCAGTGCCCCATGGCGCCCCTTACGGCACTGTCGAGCTCAAACAATCTGATTGCACCCTCTGCATGGGTTGCGTGGCGGTCTGCCCGAGCCGCGCTCTGCATGCGGTGGGTCATGCGCCGGGCCTCAACTTTATCGAGCAGGATTGCATCCAGTGCGGCATGTGTGAAAAGGCGTGCCCCGAGCAGGCCATAGTGCTCATGCCTCGTCTGCAACCCGTGCCCGAAGCGCGCCGCGCCGTGCAGAGCCTGAAAGCCGAAGAGGCTGCCTGCTGCATTCGCTGCTCCAAGCCGTTCGCGCCCGCCTCGATGATCCGCCGCATCCAGCAAAAACTGGCCGGTCACTCCCACTTCCAGAACGAGGCCGCCCAGCGGTTGCTGATGTGCGAGGACTGTCGGGTCAAGGATGTGTTTGCGGCGCTGGCGGCGGATCCCGTCTCCCAGCTCAAGGTGTGAGGGCCAGTGATGAGTGAACAACATAACGAAAAGGCTGGCGAACTGACCATGACAGAACTGGAACAGAGCAGCGCCGATCTCTACGCCCTGCTGGCGAGCCTCTGGCGCGCCGCTCCCCGTGGCGAACAGCTCGCCTGGCTGCAAGGGTTGCAGGCTATGCCGGGCCCCTTTGCCAGAGGGCTCGGGCTGGTGCAGCTGGCGGCTAGCAGCCACCACGAAAACGAGCTTACCGAGGAGTATCAGGATCTCTTTATCGGGCTGGGGCGCGGGGAGATAGTGCCGTTTGCATCCTGGTATCTCACCGGCTCTTTGATGGAGCTGCCGCTGGCGGTGCTGCGCGCAGATCTGCAGTCCCTCGGTTTCGAGCGCCAGAGCGGAGTATGCGAGCCGGAAGATCATCTCGCCGCCCTCTGTGAGGTGATGGCGGTACTGATTGGCGAGCAGCACCCGGAGCGCAACCGCTTCTATGAACGCCACCTTGCCCCCTGGGTACTCGCCTGCTGCCGCGATCAGCAACAGGCGAAAGGGGGCAGCTTCTACCGGGCGGTCGGCGCCCTTGCCGAAGATTTCTTCAAGCTGGAAAACGAATTGCGCCTGCCGTTTGGCGCCTGCGTGGTGAGGGGCTGAACGCCCCTGTCTGTGCACAATAAGAGCTGTGCATAACAAGAGCTGCGCATAACAAAACGAGCAGACGAGATATCCCATTGGACGCGAAGCTGGCGCGCAGGCGCCAGCAAGAACAACAACAGAGGTCACAAGAATGAGCGATGAACAGCTGAAAGACCCGTCCCGCCGCAATCTAATCAAGGGAGTTGGCGTGGTCGCCACCATAGGCGTGTTGGCCGGTGCCACCGGTCGGGTGGTGGGCAAAGAGGTGCTGACCCACGACACCGAGCCTGACAAGGGCTATCGGGAGACCCCCCATGTTCACGACTTTTATCGCACCCTGCGCGGCACCGACTGAGCCGGATCAGTGAAGGAGAACTCATGAAACTGACAAAACGTGCCGAGCTGCCCCAAGTGGGCGAGCAGGGCAATGAGGCCATTCGCGGTCAGGGGCTGACCCGCCGCGCCTTTATGGTCAACTCGGGTCTGGTGGCCGGTGGCGCCGTGGCCGCCGGTTGGCTGGCGCCAGCCATGATGCAGCGGGCCGAAGCCAAAACCGTCGCGGCCGGGGTGCCGGTCGAGGTGAAGCGCACCATCTGTTCCCACTGCTCGGTGGGCTGCGGCGTTTATGCCGAGGTGCAGAACGGCGTCTGGACCGGTCAGGAGCCGGCCTTTGATCACCCCTTCAACTTGGGCGGTCACTGCGCCAAGGGAGCGGCCCTGCGCGAGCACGGCCACGGTGAGCGTCGACTCAAGTATCCGATGAAGCTGGTGGGCGGCAAGTGGCAGCGCATCAGCTGGGATCAGGCCATCGAAGAGGTGGGCAACGAGGTGCTGCGCCTGCGCAAGGAGTCCGGCCCCGACAGCGTCTACTGGCTCGGCTCCGCCAAGCACTCCAACGAGCAGGCCTACCTGTTTCGCAAGATGGCGTCCCTGTGGGGCACCAACAACGTGGATCACCAGGCGCGGATCTGCCACTCCACCACGGTCGCTGGCGTCGCCAACACCTGGGGCTACGGCGCCATGACCAACAGCCTGAACGACATGCATAACAGCAAGTCGATCATGTTTATCGGCTCCAACCCGGCGGAGGCCCACCCGGTCGCCATGCAGCACATCCTGCTGGCGAAAGAGCGCAACGGCTGCAAGATCCTGGTGGTCGACCCGCGCCGCACCCGCACCGCCGCCAAGGCTGACATGTACCTCTCCCTGCGTCCGGGCACCGACGTCGCCTTTATCTGGGGCATGCTCTGGCATATCTTCAAGAACGGCTGGGAAGACAAGGAGTTCATCCGCACCCGCGTCTACGGCATGGACGAGGTGCAAAAAGAGGTGGCGCGCTGGACTCCGGCGGAAGTTGAGCGGGTGACCGGCCTCAACGAGCAGCAGGTTCATGGCGCCGCCAAGCTGCTGGCCGACAACCGTCCCGGCTGCGTGGTCTGGTGCATGGGCGGTACCCAGCACACCACCGGCAACAACAATACCCGCGCATACTGCATCCTCGAACTGGCCCTCGGTAACGTGGGCAAGAGCGGGGCGGGCACCAACATCTTCCGTGGTCACGACAACGTGCAGGGCGCCACCGATTTTGGCGTCACCTCCGACTCTCTGCCCGGCTACTACGGGCTGGAAGAGGGCTCCTGGAAGCACTGGGCCCGGGTGTGGGATGTCGACTACGAGTGGATCAAGGCCCGCTTCGACAACAAGGCCTACAACGGCAAGTTGCCGATGAACAACAACGGCATTCCTGTCTCCCGCTGGGTGGATGGTGTGCTGGAGAACGCCGATCTGATCGAGCAGGGTTCCAACATCCGCGCCATGTTCTACTGGGGCCATGCGGTCAACTCTCAGACCCGCGGCCCCGAGATGAAGAAGGCGATGCAAAAGCTCGACATGATGGTGATTGTCGATCCGTATCCCACCGTCGCCTCGGTGATGAATGATCGCACCGACGGCGTCTACCTGCTGCCGGCCACCACCCAGTTCGAGACCTATGGTTCCGTTACCGCCACTAACCGCTCCATGCAGTGGCGCGACAAGGTGATAGAACCCCTGTTCGAATCCAAGGTGGACCACGAGATCATGTATCTGCTGAGCAAGAAGCTCGGCTTTGCCGACCAGCTGTTCAAGCACATCAAGGTGGAGAACAACGAGCCGCTCTTGGAAGACATCACCCGCGAATACAACCGCGGCATGTGGAGCGTGGGCTACACCGGCCAGAGCCCGGAGCGGCTCAAGGCGCACCAGCAGAACTGGCACACCTTCCACAAGACCAACCTCAAGGCTGAGGGCGGCCCGGTCAGTGGCGAAGTGTACGGTCTGCCCTGGCCCTGCTGGGGCACCCCGGAGATGAAGCATCCTGGCAGCCACATCCTCTACGACACCAGCATTCCGGTGTCGGAAGGGGGCGGCGGTTTCCGTGCTCGTTTCGGCATCGAGTATCAGGGCGTCTCGCTGCTGGCCGAAGACTCCTGGCCGAAGGGGAGCGAGGTGGAAGATGGCTATCCCGAGATCACTGCCGACCTGATGAAGCAGCTCGGCTGGTGGGATGAGCTGACCGAAGCCGAGAAGAAAGAGGCCGAGGGCAAGAACTGGAAGACCGACCTCTCCGGCGGTATCCAGCGGGTGGCCATCAAGCACGGTTTCGTGCCTTACGGCAACGCCAAGGCGCGCTGCGTGGTGTGGACCTTCCCGGATCAGGTGCCCAAGCACCGTGAGCCGCTCTACACCCCGCGCCGGGATCTGCTGGCCGACTACGCCACCTGGCCTGATTCGAAGAGCCTGTGGCGCCTGCCGACCCAGTATGCCTCGGTGCAGGAGAAGGATGTCAGCAAGGAGTTCCCGATCATTCTTACCTCCGGCCGTCTGGTGGAGTACGAGGGGGGCGGCGATGAGACCCGCTCCAACCCCTGGCTGGCTGAATTGCAGCAGGAGATGTTCGTCGAGATGAACCCGGCGGATGCCAACGATGTCGGCGTCCGCGACGGTCAGGATGTGTGGGTCGAGGGGCCGGAAGGGGGCCGGGTCAAGGTGAAGGCGCTGGTGACCCCGCGGGTCAAGCCGGGGCTCGCCTTTATGCCGTTCCACTTCGGCGGCCACTTTGAGGGCCAGGATCTGCGATCCAAATATCCGGAAGGGTCAGACCCCTATGTGCTGGGGGAATCGGTCAACATAGTCACCACCTATGGCTATGACCCGGTCACCCAGATGCAGGAGACCAAGGTCACCCTGTGCCGTTTTCGCAAAGTAGGAGCCTGATCCCATGGCCAGAATGAAATTCATGTGTGACACCAAGCGCTGCATCGAGTGCAACGGCTGTGTGACGGCGTGCAAGAACGAGAACGACGATGCCCTCGAGTGGGGCATTCAGCGCCGCCGGGTGGTGACCCTCAACGACGGCCTGCCGGGTGAGACCTCCATCTCGGTCGCCTGCATGCACTGCACCGACGCCCCCTGCATGGCGGTCTGCCCGGCCGACTGCTTCTATCACACTGACGACGGCATCGTGCTGCACAACAAGGATCTCTGCATCGGTTGCGGCTACTGCCTGTTCGCCTGCCCGTTCGGGGCGCCCCAGTTCCCGAAAACCGCCGCCTTTGGCGATCGGGGCAAGATGGACAAGTGCACCTTCTGCGCCGGTGGCCCGGAAGAGGATCACAGTGAAGCGGAGCGCCAGAAGTACGGTGCCAACCGCATCGCCGAGGGCAAGCTGCCGATGTGTGCCGAGCTCTGCTCCACCAAGGCGCTGCTGGCAGGGGATGCGCAGGTGATATCCGACATCTTCCGCGAGCGGGTCGCCTATCGCGGCGCCCCTCATGCGGGCTGGGGTGAGGATGATAAGGCGCTCTATCGCGATGCCAGCAAACCTCACGATGGCAGAGGCAAGGGGCTCAAGCTTGGCAAGCAGGAGGATGGCCAATGAGACACTGGCTGACAGCGCTGCTGACGGCCTTGCTGCTGTTCAGCGCGCCCGGCTTCGCCGATGCGCAGAAGGAGACGATCGGCTTTGCCGGCGCCGACTACTGGCGGGCGGTGAAGGATGGGCAGGAGGGGGTGACCACCTCCCGCTCGCCGGAGCACGGGGTGCTGATCTCGGTGCCGGGCCAGCTCTGGTTCGAGGTAAAGACCAAGTGGGTGTCGCCGCTCGGTGCCATCGCTATCTTCGGATCCTTGGCCATGTGCGGTCTGATGTACCTGATCGTGGGGCAGACCAAGCTCTCCAAACCGCGCACCGGGCGCAAGCTCAAGCGCTGGAGCAGGCTGGATCGGGCGCTGCACTGGACCACGGCGGCCATGTTCCTGACCCTCTCCGGGTCGGGGCTGGCCATCATCTACGGCAAGTACTTCATCAAGCCGGTGGTGAGCCTCGGGGTGTGGGAGAACTGGATATGGTTTGCCAAGGTGTTCCACAACTATGTGGGGCCGCTCTTCTTCCTCTGCCTGATGGGGGTACTCATCAAGTGGTTCCGCCACAACATCGTCAATATGGTGGATGTGCAGTGGTTCATGAAGTTTGGCGGCATGCTCGGCAAGCACAAGGGAAGTCACCCCTCGGCGGGCTTCTCCAACGGCGGTGAGAAGGCGATCTTCTGGCTGCTGATCTGGTTTGGCGGCATTGTGGTGGCGACCGGGCTGTTTCTGGACTTCCCCATCTTCGGCCAGCTGCGCCGCCAGATGGAGTGGGCCAGCTTTATCCATATCGTAGGCGCCTTGATCCTCATCTGCGGCTTTATCTTCCATATCTACATGGGTCTGTTCCAGCTGGAAGGGGCGCTGGAGGGGATGGTGACCGGCGAGGTGGACGAGACCTGGGCCAGGGAGCACCACGACCTCTGGTATGAAGAGGTGAAGCACACCCTCGATGAGCCCAAGACGGGCAAATCAAGCTGATGGTCGACAAAAAGTAAAGAGAAGGGGCGCTGCGGCGCCCCTTTTGATGGCGGGTCGATGGTGATGGCAAATTGATTGAGCGATGCCGCAAACGGCGATGGTTTTTTAGGCCACCTTGAGCAACAGTAACAGGGGTTCCATTCACATAAGGGATGACAAATGATGAAAAAAGCATGGCTGGCTGCGGTATGTGTATCGGCGCTATTCGGTGGTATGGCGGGCGTTGCGCATGCGGCTGACGGGATCAAGACCCAGCAGGTGCAGTTCAAGAAGGGGGAGTCCGGGGCGACCATCAACGGCACCATTCAGGGCAGTCAGACCCTCGATTACAAGCTGACGGCCAACAAGGGCCAGAGCATGGTGGTGATCCTGACCGGCAAGCCCTACTTCAATATTCTGCCGCCAGGCAGCACGGGGGAGGCGATCTTTATCGGCTCTACCGAAGGGAACAACTTTGAGTCGACCCTGCCAGCCAAGGGCACTTATACCATTCGGGTCTACCAGATGGGGGCGGCCGAGAGCAGCAAGGCCAAGACGCCGTTCAAGCTGGAGGTGGGCATCAGCGGCTAATGCCAGCAGCTGACAAGCATCACGGCGGTGGCGGCCACAAAGGACCGCCACCGTTGTTTCATCCCCTCTGTTTTTGCCTCGCCATGGTCAATATTCCCCCCGGGAAAGCTGTTCGAAGTAGCGCTTATAACGTCCGCTGGCGATGGCCTGCTGCAACTGCTGATTGAATTGATCCCGCAGTTTGGCTGAGCCCGGCATCTTGCGCGGGAACATCACGAAGCTGTCGTTGCGCAGAAATGGGGTCTGGCTGTGGGTGATGAGTGCCGCGCTGGCGGGGTCGAGCTGGCTCTGCAACTCGGCCAGACCGACTCGCAGCTCTTGCGGATAGAGGTCGATCCGCCCGCGCAGCAGCTTGCCGAAATTCTGTTTCACGTCGGTGACTTTCTGTTGGGTTACCTTGCCGTCGGCTACCATCTTGTCCAGCTCGGGCCCGTAGCTGTAGGCGATATCGCCCCCCAACCGCATGCCTGTGATCTGCTCAAGGCGCTCGGCCTGCAATTTCCGTGCTTTGAGGGAGAAGAAGACAAACTGCTCCTGCAGCACCGCCTCGCTGAACAGAAAATCCTGTTCCCGCTCTGGCTTGTACATCCAGACGGCGGTGGCATCGTAGAGCTGGCTGTTGGCCGCCAGCGAATAGACCCGCCCCCAGGGGGCGAAGTGAAACGTCACCTCATAGCCCGCCTCCTTGAACAAATCGCGGATGAGATGCGCCACCGGCCCGTGCTGTTTCGACTGCTCCGAGACAAAGGGGGGCCACTCGCCGACGATGATATTGAGCACCCGCCCCGGTGCGGCGAGAGCCGACTGGCAGGTCAGACACAACCACAGAGCAAGCAGCGGGATCAGGCGCATGGCAACAAGAAGGGGGCGCAGGCTGGCTGAGTCGAGGGCATCAGGGTCACTCCCGGCTGGAATGCGGTTAAGGGGGTTGGGTTGTCCGCAATGCTAACATGAGTCTCATTCCTTGCCGTGGATATTTGTCCCGCCGAGGGCGCCGGGCGCCTATTTTGGCCGCAGGGTATGCCCAAGCTCACAAAACCGATCGATTAAACGTCATATGATTGATTTCATTATGAGTCTTACTCTCCTGCCGAACGGCAATTTCACGTAAATCAAAGAGAATGACTATGGCTACCGGACAATATCTGCTGTGGAAAGATGCTCAGGGACAGGCTTTTCGCCCCGTTGCACTGACCGGCACCGATCTGCTCAACAATCGATACCTCAACAAGGGCACTGCCTTCACCGAACAGGAGCGGGCCGATTTCGATCTCGACGGCCTGTTGCCCCCTCAGGTGCAAACCTTTGAAGCCCAGCTAGAGCGGGTTTATGAAGGGTTCAAGAGTGCCTGCAGCGACATCGAAAAATACCAGAACCTGCGGGCGCTGCAGGATCGCAACGAAACCCTCTTCTACGCTCTGTTGTCGCGCCATGTGGAGGAGATGACTCCCTACATCTATACCCCGACCGTCGGCAAGGCGTGTCAGGAGTTCAGCCACCGCTTCCAGAAGCCGCGTGGTCTCTATATCACTCCCGACAACGTGGATGACATGGGGATCCAGGCCCGCCACTTCGATGCCAAATCGATCCGCATTATCGTTGTCACCGACAGCCAGGGCATTCTGGGGATCGGCGACCAGGGGGTCGGCGGCATGGGGATCCCCATCGGCAAGCTGGCGCTCTATACCCTGGGGGCCGGGATCCATCCTGCCTGCTGTATGCCCATCGCGCTGGATGTGGGCACCGACAACCAGAAACTGCTCGATGACCCCATGTATCTGGGCCGCCCGCACAAGCGCATTCGTGGCAAGGAATATGAAGATTTCATCGACAAGTTCGTGCAGGGGGTCAAGCGTCACTTCCCCAATGCCGTGCTGCAGTGGGAAGACTTCAGCAAATCCAACGCCTTCAACAATCTGGCCCGCTACCAGCAGGCGCTGCCGTCGTTCAACGATGACATTCAGGGCACCGGCGCCGTGGTGCTGGCCGGTATCATAGGCGCGGTCAAGGTCAAGGGGGAAACCCTCGGCCAGCAGAACTATCTGGTCTATGGTGCTGGCGCTGGCGGGGTTGGCGTCGCGGATCAGATTTGCGCGGGGATGATCCGCGAGGGGATGGATCCGCAGGCGGCCCGTGATCGCATCTATATCCTGGATACCCAGGGGCTGGTGTGTGACAACCGCGAAGGGCTCGACGAATACAAACGCCGCTATGCCAAGCCGGGTCTGCTGCTGGCGGGCTGGGATACAGAGGTGGCGGGCAAGGCCAATCTGGCCGATGTGCTGCGCCACGTGCCTATCACTGTGTTGCTGGGGACCAGCGGCTCGGGTGGTGCCTTCAAGGAAGAGCATATCCAGTTGCTGCAAAAGCACTGCGAGCGCCCCATGGTGTTCCCGCTCTCCAACCCGACCGCCAACTGTGAAGCGCTGCCGGAGGATATCTATCGCTGGAGCAACGGCAAGGCTATCGTCGCCACCGGCAGCCCGTTCAAGGATGTCGCTTTTGAGGGCAAGGATTACCGTATCGGTCAGGGTAACAACGTCTTTATCTTCCCCGGTGTGGGGCTGGCGGCGATTGTTAGCCAGATCCGCGAGATCACCCCGGATATCTTCACCACCGCCGCTTTTGCACTGGCCGAGTGCGTGAGCGAGGAGGATTTGGCACAGGGCTCCGTCTATCCGCGTATTCGCGAGCTGCGCAGCATTTCGGTGCATGTGGCGACCGCGGTGCTGAAAGATATCGTGCGCCGGGATCCCTCCCATTCGCTGATCGGTCAGGATCTGCAGCAGCATATCCTCCACCACATGTGGGAGCCGGTTTACCTGCCCTATCGTCGGGTATAGGTCACGTACGGGTTTTACTAACATATTGATAGTAAAGGGGGATGGCATGGCCATCCCCCTTTTTTACCGCTGTGTTCCGGTTTTGGTTGCCAGAGCGGGTAGCCAGATAGTGAGCTTGTCAGCATCGGGGTCAAGTCCCCGTGGTTTTCTCCACTTGGCGTACAAAACATCACCCTGTTGAATTCAATCTCAATAAACTGGGCAGAAAAACGATTGGCGTTCGCCACAATAATGCGTAAAATCGCATACTCGATGCTTGTAGCAACGAATCCCGCCTAAAAAGCCAGTTTCATGCCCTCCCCAAGCAGTAAAAGGTAACAAGTGACGCGTTTGTGTTCATTTTGTGCCTTGAAAAAGTCTTGTGATAACTGAAAAGTGATAAATATCCCCATCAGTTATCAAAAAATTAAGGACATCCATGTTTTCCTTAGTCAAGCAAAGTGTCGCCGGGCTGCAAATCCTGTTTGTCGCCTTCGGTGCCATGGTTCTGGTGCCCCTGCTCACCGGATTGAACCCCTCCATGGCCCTGCTTGGCGCCGGTGTGGGCACCCTGTTGTTCCAGCTCTGCACCCGCCGCCAGGTCCCGATTTTCCTCGGTTCCAGCTTTGCCTTCATCGCCCCCATCATCTACGCCACCCAGACCTGGGGATTGCCGTCCACCATGTTTGGCCTGTTTGCCGCCGGTTTCATGTACTTCATCCTGGCCGCACTGATTCGCGTGCGGGGCATGGGCTTTGTGCACAAATTGCTGCCGCCCGTGGTGATTGGTCCGGTGATCATGGTGATTGGCCTCTCCGTGGCGCAGGTTGCCTGCAACATGGCGATGGGCCGTGCCGGTGGTGAGCAGGTGGTGCCTGCGGGAACTGCGCTGACGCTGGCCGGTATCTCGCTGGCGGTGACCCTGATTGCAGCGGTGTTCTGCAAGGGCTGGATCAAGCTGATCCCCATCCTGTGCGGTGTGATTGCCGGTTATGTCTCTGCCGTGCTGATGGGCCAGGTGAACTTCGACGGCCTGATCAACACCCCCTGGTTGGCGCTGCCTCACTTCGAAACGCCGGAGATCAACTGGGCTGCCGCCCTGTTTATGCTGCCGGTAGCGATTGCCCCCTGTATCGAGCATATCGGTGGCGTGCTGGCCATCGGTGGGGTAACCGGGCAGGATTACACCAAGAACCCGGGCCTGCATCGTACGCTGGCCGGTGACGGTATCGGTGTCTGCTTCGCCGGTTTCATCGGTGGCCCACCCGTGACCACCTACGCCGAAGTGACCGGTGCCGTGATGATCACCCGCAACTTCAATCCGGTCACCATGACCTGGGCCGCCGTGTTTGCCATCATTCTGGCCTTCTTCGGCAAGTTCAATGCGCTGCTCACCTCCATCCCGATGCCGGTGATGGGCGGTATCATGCTGCTGCTGTTCGGGTCCATCGCCGCCATCGGTCTCAAGACCCTGGTGGAATCCAAGGTGGATCTGGGGCTGTCACGCAATATCGCCATCGTCGCCGTGACCCTGACCGTGGGTGTCGGGGCGCTGGAGATGAAGATTGGTGACTTCGCGCTGGCCGGTGTTGGTCTGGCCTCCGTTGCCGCCATCCTGCTCAACCTGATCCTGCCGGCACACTCCGAAGAGGGTGTGATGGAGGCTGCCAAGGATTGAGTGTCGCCAGACGTTCATCGTTGATTCGGAGAAGGCCACCTCGCGGTGGCCTTCTGTTTTTCGGGTCTCTTGCGCCTGTTTTCGGCTCGGCTGAGCCCATCAGGAAGGTAATCTGGAAGCAGATGAGGAGGTTAGCTCTCTCATTTGACGTATCTCTTTTCGTGACCTTAGCTAAAGGACAGGTTTGGCTCTGAGGTCTCCTTGAGCTGTATGGGAAAATGGATGTTGGCGTTTTCAATCATTTCTCTCCCAAACCCCTGTCATGGAACGATGCGCCCCTTCTCTGCCACGGCGCTGTTGCACGGCACCGGTTTTTTCCGCCCCTGTCCACACGCTTCCCTCATGCTGCTCTGGCATGTTTTCCACCTCGATGTGTTGTGAGCCTCTCTCGCCAGTGGCGTTTTATCGCGCGCTGGCCAAATCCGGATCTGTTTGCTGCTGCACATGGGTGGGCGGCGAGCCGTGAAAGCCGGCATGACCCCGGCGGGTCAGACGTGCACCGCCATCGGTAATGGCGGATGTTCAGGGATGAATGGCAAGCAAAGCGAGGTTGCAATGAACTATCAACTGCTGTGGAAAAGTGCAATTTTTTCAGTCTCTTCCATGATGGCGATGAGCGCGATTCAGGCGGCGCCACTGAACGTGATGACCGAGGATTACCCGCCTTTCAACATGCAGGGGGAGGGGGGCAAGATTGTCGGGCTGTCGACCGAGGTGGTTGAAGAGCTGTTCAAGCGTGCCGGGGTCGAATACAAGTTGACCCTGATGCCGTGGAAGCGGGCGTACGAAGATACCCTCGGCACCCCCAATACCGCCCTCTACTCCACGACCCGTACCCCGGAGCGGGAGGCGCTGTTCAAGTGGGTCGGGCCGCTGGTCAATAACAACTGGGTCTTCTTCTCCAGTTCGACCGCCAATATCACCGTCTCTTCGCTGGACGATGCCAAGCAGTATTCGGTGGGGGGCTATAACGGCGATGCGGCGGCCGAGTATCTCAAGGCGCAGGGATTCACCAAGTTGCAGCTGGCGGCCAACGACACCGCCAACGTGAAAAAACTGGAGGCAGGCCGCATCGATCTCTGGGCTACCGGCCAGTATCTGGCCCCCTATCTGGCCAACAAGGAGAAAGTCGCCAGTCCCAAGCAGGTCTTCGTATTCAAGGAAACCCAGATGAGCTTGGCGTTTAACAAGGATACGCCCGATGAGCTCATCACCAGGCTCAACGAGATCCTGGCCGCCATGAAGGCGGATGGCACCATCGACAAGATCAATGCCAAGTACCAGTAACAGTACCAATAGCAAGTGCCACGCAATGGCACTGCGCCGGCTGCCGTAAAAACCGGGAGGAAGCCATGGATTGGAAAAGTCTGACGTTCAGGATCGCCGTGTTGACCTCCCTGTCGGTGAGTCTGCTGCTGGTGTTGTTTGGTGCTTACAACTACAACGCCGCCAGAGCGGAGAGCTACAGCAAACAGAGTGCGCTGGTCGAACAGGCCATCGGCCGGCTGCAACTCTCCCTGCCCGGCCCGCTGTGGAATTATGAATCGACCTTCATCGAGGCATCGCTCAAGTCCGAGCTGGCGGCCGACATCCTCAGCGCTTTACTGGTGGTCAACAAGGAGAAGCTGGTGGCCGGGTTTGCCCGCGACACGGCGGGCGCCATTGCCCCCGTGACGGCCATGCCTGCCGATACCTCTGCCTATGGGGAATATGATCTGGTCTATGACGACAGCGGCCAGAAAAACACCGTGGCCAGATTGCTGGTGCAAACCAGTGATGCCGCCATTCAGGCCCACTTGCGCCAGCAGTTGCTTACTACCGTCTGGCAGATCCTGGTGCTCGATCTTTGCATCATCGCGTTGCTGATGGTGCTGATTCACCGCAATGTGCTGAGGCCACTTCATCAGATGAATCAGGCGGTATTTGATCTGGCCAGAGGGGAGGGGGATCTGACCCGGCGACTCAAGATCAACCGTCAGGATGAGATGGGGGCGCTGGCCACCAACATCAACCACTTTATTGCCAAGCTGCAGGATATGGTGGCGGAGATTAATGAGCTGTCCGCCGGTGTGCTGCAAAATGCCGAGCGCTGCGACACGCTCTCGGCAGATACCCGTATTGGCAGTGACGCCCAGCAGTCCGAGCTGGATCAGGTCGCCACCGCCATTACCGAAATGAGTCAGGCGGTGCAGGAGGTGGCTGGCAACGCGGTGAAAACCTCCGGCGCCACCGATGAGGCCAATCACTATGTGGAGCAGGGTTACCATCTGGCGGGCCATGCCAATGAGGCGATTCATCAGCTGGTGGGCGAGGTGGAGAGGGTCGCTACGCTGATGCGTACCCTATCGACCGAGAGCAGCAGCATCGGCACCATCATAGAAGTGATCAACGGCATTGCCGAACAGACCAATTTGCTTGCCCTCAATGCCGCCATCGAGGCGGCCCGCGCGGGCGATCAGGGGCGCGGATTTGCGGTGGTGGCAGATGAGGTGCGCACCTTATCAGGCCGTACCCGCCAGTCAACGGAAGAGATCAGTGCCAGCATCAAGCGGCTGCAGCAAGCGACCCAGAATGTCGGGGCCGGGATGCAGCAGAGCCAAGAGAAGGCCTCCCGGGCCGGTGCCGAGGCGGCAGATGTGCAGGCTTCGGTGGAGAAGATAAAAAATCAGGTCAGCCTGATCCGCGAGATGAACATGTATATCGCCCAGGCATCGGAGGAGCAGCACTCGGTGGCGGAGGCGGTCAGTCACAGCGTCAACCGCATTGCGACGCTCAACAGCGAGAGTGCGGCCAGAGTGGCACAGGTTGCCGAAGCCAGCAGCGATCTGCGCCAGTTGTCGGCCCAGCTCGACACCTTGCTCAAGCAGTTTCGGGTCTAGTCAGTCAACTTTGCCCCTTTGCCCCGCCGATGATGTCGTTGCATCCTGCGGGGCCGGTTCTCTTTATTGTGCGGAGCGGCGAGATGTTGTGAGGGACAGGGCCCCCTGTCCGGTCGTGGAGCTTTTAGCCATGCTCACGCCGCTGTTCCGTTGAGATTGGCATGGCTGCGACGCGTGGGCATCGTAGCATCATGCTCTGGCCAATACGCACTCCGACAGCGCTGGACGCATATTTTCATTTTCCCCGCTTATGCCTGATTGCATCTATTGTGCCGCTGATCCCGACCCATTAAAATTTCGCGCCATTACACTACATCCTGAGTCGCCATCTGGCCTCATCGGGCGTGGAATCCCATCTTCTTCATGATGAATGCAAATAACAGGTGGTTGGTATGACGGGGGCTGCGCCAGGCAATAACATATCGGCCTATCACTTCGGTGATTATGTCTTTGATGTCAAAAGGCGAGAGCTGATTTTCTGTGCCGACAAGGACAACGAGCAAGGCGCCAGAGTGGTGCGCTTGTCATCGGCCGAGAGCCTTATTTTCAGCTACCTGCTCGATCATCAGGACGAGGTGTGCGACAAGGATCTGCTGCTCGATATCGGCTGGCTGGGTCGCCCCATCAGCCCCAACTCCCTGAACGTGGCCATCGCCAATATTCGCCGCCACTTTGTGTCATCACCCCAGACGCTGGATATCAGAAGTACCCCGAAAAAAGGGTATTCCCTGCATCTGAACTGCAAGATGAAGTGCGATTACGGCAAGCCGCTGCCTACAGAGAGTGAGCCCTTGCCCGAGCCGGTGAGCGAACCCACGCCCGCTGTGGCTGAGCCGTCATCGTCGACATCACCACGGCCTGAGAATGAGGCTATCAGAGAGCCTGTTTCTGCCGCGGCCCGTTCCTTCTCTGAGCGTGTCAAACTCGCTTTTCTAAGCGGTATCGGGCGGCCGATGCTGGTCAGGAGTCTGGTTTACGTCAATCTGGTACTGGCTGTGCTGGTGGTCTTTGTCGCCAGTTATCTCCATTTCGAGTGGCTCCATGTGCAGTGTGCCGACTCGCCTACCGGTGTTGTTTGCCAGATGGAGGCCAGGAGTGACGTGCCACCAGTCAAACCGGCATCGCTGGTGCTGGTTTCCGGCCACAAGGTCCGCGTGCTTTCCTATAAAGAGCTCGAAAAAACGCTGTAAGGGATCTCTGATGAAACGAACGCTGAAAAATACCTTGCTGCTGTTGCCACTGCTTTTGGTGCTGCTGTTTGTGGCCGGGATGTTTATCAACAGTCTGGGCTGTCATTACGAGCTGAAGATGTCGGCCAACGGGGTCAACTATCACGGGGTGTGTCGCTGGGGAAAAATCACCGTGATTGAAGAGGAGGAGGCGACCCGGGAGAAGTGGCGGGTGACCGGTTTTCAACTGACCTTCTTCAACCAGCTTGTTTACCTCATCGACAGTCGTACCCAGCTGCACGAGTCGGATAACGATGACTCCTATCTCAATGAGTACAACCTGATCCAGTCGCAATATGCGCTGGTCAATTACGCCTGGGTGCCGCTGACCGAAAACAAGGTGGCGATCTTCCAGCGCGATCCGGTGCACGAGGTCGTGATTGCCCAGCGAGATGGCTGGTTCGATCTCTACCGCTGGTTCTTCCCCCCGGCACCGCTGGTGCCTGTTCAGCCGCAAAGCGCAGGCGCGGAGTGACTCGCTAGTTTCTGAGCAGTTTGCACCAGGGGCCGGTGACCTCGCAGTGGCCTGTCTCGTCGCTGTTTTGCCAGCCCAGTCGATGGTAGAAGGCTAATGCCGCCGTGTTGCGGGTCGCCACCTTGAGCGAGCCGCGCGGCGAATCAGCGAGGCCCCGCTCAAGCAGAGCGCGCCCGATCCCCTGACCGTGCCAGTCGCTTGATACATAGAGGTGATGGACGAAGTGGTCGGGCTGCCAGATGGCGATAAAGCCGCAGATATTGCCCCCCTGTTCGGCTACCCACACCTGTTCACCTTGGGTCTGTTCCTCGAAATCCTCGAGCTGGAAGCGGGCAGGATCGACCCAGTGAAAGGTGTGGCGGCGGCTCTTTAAAAACAGCCGGGCCAGTTGGGGAATGTCTTGTTCTTCCATGAGCCGGATCATGATGACCTCCCGGGTCAAGTCACTGTTCGCTGAGGCAACCGCGTGGCGGCAGGTTAATCTGATGCAAATGACAAGGGTGTGATTAAGCTCTGTCCATTGTATTTGCCATGGGGCTATACTGCCGGAGTCCCATGTATGGATGGCTTGAGGATCGCTGATTTATGGACAATAAACAGATTGAAGGCAACATTTTTGTTCCGGCGCACATAGACGATGTCTGGCACGCCTGGACCACCGAGAGCGGTCTGCGCAGCTTTCTGGCTCCCGAATGTTTGATGGTGGCCGAACCGAATGGCCCTTTCGAGATCTACTTCAGGCCTGATGCGCCCTTGGGTGAGCGTGGCAGCGAAGGGTGCCGGGTCATGGCCGTCATGCCCTATGACCTGCTCAGTTTCAGCTGGAATTTCCCACCTAGCCTACCCCATATCCGCCAGCAGAAAACCCAGGTGTGCCTGCGTTTTGTGCCGGAAGGGCAGGGCACTCGCCTCTACTTCCTGCAGAGCGGTTGGGCCAACGATCCGGATTGGGATCAGGGTTATGCCTATTTTCGGGAAGAGTGGCTGGAGACCAGCCTGCCACGGTTGCAGTACCGTTTTACCCACGGCCCTATCGACTGGAACAATCCGCCGGACAAGGCGCAGTTGAAGGCGCTGGCTCAGTAATCCCGGATCTCAGACATAAAAAAAACCGGCCAAAAGGCCGGTTGAAACAGTTCAGGCTTGTCAGGTGACAAACGTATCCAGCGGATGAGAGTCGCTTTCCACTCCTTGTGAAGCACAACCCTCTTGGTTACGTGCAGCTACTTTATGCCATTCACACTGAATCGAGGCTGAACCATGGATGATCCCGCCTCATGCCCCTCTTCAATCAGATGCTGATCCCCATCGACTGGCGCAAGTAAGCGCCAGCGCCGAGCAGCCCCGGCCCTTCGTGGGTGATCAGGAACACCGGGATCTCCTTGAGGTAAGACTTGAAGCGCCCCTTGTCTTCAAAGGCGACCCGGAAACCGGAACCGGTAAAGAACTCCTGAAAGCGTGGCACTATGCCGCCAGCGATATAGATGCCGCCGTAGGTACCCATATTGAGCGCCAGATTGCCGGCAAAGCGACCCATCAGCACGCAGAACAGGCTCAAGGTACGACGGCAATCGAGACACTCCCCGGCCAGTGCGCGCTCGGTGATGTCTTTGGGGGCGAATGGCTCGGGCTCACGGCCATCTGACTTCACCAGCCCGCGATAGAGATTGACCAGACCCGGGCCGGAGAGGAAGCGCTCGGCCGAGACATGACCCAGTTCGCCACGCATCACCTGCAGCACCGCATCTTCCTCTTCGCTGTTGGCGGCAAAATCCACATGACCCCCTTCACCCGGCAGACTCAGCCACTGCTCGCCCGCCTTGACCAGATGGGCGACCCCAAGGCCGGTGCCCGCGCCATAGATGGCGATGGGTTTGCCAGCCACCGGCGCCGAGCCGCCCAGCTGGATGCGATCCGATTCAGCCAGTACCGGCACCGCCATCGAGACGGCGGTGAAGTCGTTGATCACCTGCAGGCGAGCCAGCCCGAGATTGCTCTGCATCTCGCTGATGGAGAACTCCCAGCTGTGGTTGGTCATGGCGACCCAGTCACCGTTGATGGGGCAGGCGATGGCGATGCAGGCTTCACCCACTTCTACCTTGTGTTCGTCCAGATAGAGGCGTACCACGGCTTCAAGGCTGGGATGGGCCAGACCTGAGTAGGTCTTTGCCTGAGAGATAGTACCGGTGGCCAGCTCACACAGGGCCAGACGCGCATTGGTGCCGCCGACATCGCCGACCAGCGCATGGGTATGCTGCATAACAACTCCTTCGTTACAGGATGGGGACGACCGTGGTGTCCCGAGATTATTGTTGGATTATGACGGCCCATTCTATCCGAGCCGGGCCCCGCTCACTCGCCGGATCGATACAAACGTGCGCCTGCTCACAGTGTTGTTGCTTTGCAACATTTGTAAGCGCTTTCACGGCAAGGTGACGTTTTGTAACGAAAAGTACGAAATAATTAGAGATGAGTCATACTTTGTATGGCAGGCGTTAGTGGCCATAACCGCTTGTCTTGTATAGTCCTTAGCTTGATTGGAAACCTGCTTAGCCGTAGATTGAGTGCAAAGACACTGAAGCTAAATTACAAAAACGCCTGGTGGTGATGATGAATACCCTTGATAAAATTACGAACAACTTGGAAAGTTTCAGTAAATCAGAACGCAAGGTTGCCGAGGTGATCCTGGCGTCTCCCCAGACCGCTATCCACTCCAGCATCGCCGCCCTGGCCAAGATGGCCGACGTCAGTGAACCGACCGTCAACCGCTTTTGCCGCCGTCTCGATACCAAGGGCTTTCCCGATTTCAAACTCCATCTGGCCCAGAGCCTGGCCAATGGCACCCCTTACGTAAATCGTCATGTGGAAGCGGAAGACGGGCCGGATACCTACACCGCCAAGATCTTCGAATCCACCATGGCCTGTCTGGATGCCGCCAAAAACAGTCTGGATATCTCCGCCATCAACCGTTGTGTCGATATCCTGACCCAGTCCAAGAAGATCAGCTTCTTTGGCCTGGGTGCCTCCTCCGCCGTGGCGCGCGATGCCCAGAACAAATTCTTCCGCTTCAATATTCCGGTGGTGAGTTTTGAGGACATCGTCATGATGCGCATGAGCTGCATCAACAGCAGTGAAGGGGATGTGGTAGTGCTGATCTCCCACACCGGCCGTACCAAGGCGCTGGTGGAGATCGCCGCGCTGGCCCGCGAGAACGATGCCACCGTGATCGGCATGACGGCCAAGGATTCCCCGCTGGCCCGCGAGTGCAATCTGGTGCTCTCCATGGATGTGCCGGAAGATACCGATGTCTATATGCCGATGGCATCCCGCATTGCCCAGCTGGCGCTGGTGGATGTACTGGCGACCGGTTTTACCCTGCGCCGGGGGATGAAATTTCGCGAAAATCTGAAAAAAGTGAAAGAGGGATTGCGCGAATCCCGCTTCGAAACCCCGCACTCTTCCTGAACCGTCGGGGGCTCCGGCCCCCGACTGTCTATGCCACCCGCCTTGGTGTAGTATTGTAATTTAATAACAAAAACCACCCAGATGGTTTGCAAACGGGTGCATCGAGCCATGGGCTTGATGGGGCAGAATCTCAAGTCATATCAACTTCATATTGGAGTCTTTCATGCCTAGACGTACAAAGATTGTAACCACACTCGGTCCGGCTACCGACCGCGAAGGGATCCTCGAAGGGATCATCCGCGCCGGGGCTGACATGGTGCGGATGAACTTCTCTCACGGCACTGCTGAAGACCATATCCTGCGCGCCAATCAGGTGCGTGACATTGCTGCCAAGCTCGGTCGTCACGTCGCCATCATGGGTGATCTGCAAGGCCCGAAAATCCGTGTTTCCACTTTCAAGGATGGCAAAGTCTATCTGGCCATCGGTGACAAGTTCATTCTCGACGCGGCACTCGGCAAGGGTGAAGGCTGTCAGGAGCAGGTCGGCATCGACTACAAGAGCCTGCCAAACGATGTGGTACCGGGCGACATCCTGCTGCTGGACGATGGCCGTGTGCAACTGAAAGTCGAGCAGGTTGAAGGCACCCGCATTCACACCACGGTGACCGTGGCCGGGCCGCTCTCCAACAACAAGGGCATCAACAAGAAAGGGGGCGGTCTCTCCGCACCGGCCCTGACCGAGAAAGACAAGGAAGACATCAAGACCGCGGCCCTGATGAACGTCGACTACCTGGCGGTCTCCTTCCCGCGCTGTGGCGATGATCTGCGCTATGCCCGTGAACTGGCTCGTGAAGCAGGCTCCAATGCCAAGATCGTGGCCAAGGTAGAGCGTGCCGAAACCGTCGCGACCGATGAGGCGATGGAAGACATCATCCTCGGTTCCGATGCCGTCATGGTCGCCCGTGGCGATCTCGGTGTCGAGATCGGTGACCCCGAGCTGGTTGGCGTACAGAAGAAGCTGATCCGTCACTCCCGTCGTCTGAACCGGGTGGTGATCACCGCGACCCAGATGATGGAGTCGATGATCAACGCGCCGCTGCCGACCCGTGCCGAAGTGATGGACGTGGCCAACGCCGTGCTGGATGGTACCGATGCGGTGATGCTCTCTGCCGAAACCGCCGCCGGTCAGTTCCCCATCGAGACCGTGACCTCCATGGCGAGCGTCTGTGTCGGTGCCGAGAAACACCCGAGCCTGAACGTCTCCAACCATCGCATGAACTACACCTTCACCTCGGTGGAAGAGGCGGTGGCCATGTCCACCATGTATGCCGCCAACCACCTGGAAGGGGTCAAGGCGATCGTGGCGCTGACCGAATCCGGCACCACCCCGCTGCTGATGTCCCGTATCAGCTCCGGTCTGCCGATCTTCGCCATGTCTCCCCACAACAAGACCCTGGCCTGGACCAACCTCTACCGTGGCGTTACCCCGGTGATGTTTGACGGTGACGAGACCAAGCCGGTCTACGAAGTGTGTCGCGACGCGCTGGACGTGCTCAAGGCCAAAGGCCTGCTGCAGAGCGGCGACATGGTGCTGCTGACTCACGGTGACAAGATGGAAACCGTGGGCAGTACCAACACCTGCAAGGTGATGATGGTCGAATAAGCGCCTCTGCCTGTGCTGTCATCAAAGCTGTTCGCCATTGGCGAGCAGCTTTTTTTTATGGTTGCGGCACGGGTTTGTGTGCCAAGTGTGAGGTGAGGATGGACTCAATGATTGCCTCAATAGCCCATCGTCCCGATAATGCGGGATGACCTGCGCACGACATGCACGACAAACCTGTTTATGTTGGCCATCACCCGAGCTCCGGGTGAGAGGGCGGCTAAACGGGTAACACGGAATGGGAGCAAGAAGATGAACAATCGTAACTGGTTGCTGGCCTTGTCACTGAGTCTGGCCTTCTCACCCTGTTATGCCGACTGGGCCAAGCTCAAGGCCGCCGCCTCCGATCTCGGGACGGCGGTGAGCGAGACCGGCAAGGAGGTGTGGCAGGATGTCAGCGATTTTTCCAAGAAGAGTTGGGCCTCCATCTCCGCCTGGGGTGAGGATGCTTTCAACACAGCCGGAGTCTGGACCGACAAGAGCATCGCGACCGGCAAGGAGTGGTTGAAAGTCGCCGACAAGAAGCTCGACGAGATGTTGAATCCCAAGACGGCGCAAGAGGCCCGGCTGGCCCTCAACACCATGGCAGATACCGCACTGGTGCGGCTGTTCAACGAGCAACCCTCTGCCAAGTTGCTGTTTGACAAGGCTTATGGCTATGCGGTGTTCGATTCGCGCAAGTTTTCCCTGATGCTGCATACCAATCAGGGTGCCGGGGTGGCGGTTAATCGCAAAAACGGCAAGCACACCTATATGAAGATGTTTGGCGCGGGTCTTGCTGCCGGGATCGGCGGCAAGTTCTATCAGCAGGTGATCCTGTTCGAAGACAAGGCCAGATTCGATGCCTTCGTGACCCAGGGTTGGGAGGCCACTTCCGAAGTGGGGGTGGTGGCTGGCAAGGAGAGTGCCGAGCTGACCGCCAAATACAACGGCGGCATGGCGATCTACCAGATTGGTGAGAAGGGCCTGTTGTTTGATGCCAATATCTCCGGCTCCAAATACTGGATCGACAAGGATCTGACCCAGTAATTGTTCGTGCTTTGAGCGATCGCACGTTTTTCTTTATGCACTGTGAGTCGCTGTCTGTTTAAACGCGGCAACGTGCAGTAAAAGAGGGCCACTGGCCCTCTTTTACGTGGGCGCCAGCAAGATTTATCAACAGAACAAGGAGAGTGGCATGGTACAAGCAACGGAACCGGGTGGG
This sequence comes from Aeromonas allosaccharophila, assembly GCF_000819685.1. GTDB lineage: Bacteria > Pseudomonadota > Gammaproteobacteria > Enterobacterales > Aeromonadaceae > Aeromonas > Aeromonas allosaccharophila. The sequence continues at coordinate 65,196 of NZ_CDBR01000119.1, forward strand.
ATGGAGATGAGCCCGAGTCGAGAGTGGGACAAGCAGAGTATCTATCTGCGTCTGCAGGATGGCATCCCCATGGCCTTCTGGGTCAAGGGGGAACAGGTCTTTCCCCTCGAACCCGGCCTGGCAGGATCGGAATACCGGGGGCATGTTGGCTGGGGGCAGGCCGATGAGGCGACGATGGCCCTGGCGCAGGCGATTGTCGCCAGGCTGGTGGTGGAGGGATTGATCTCGCCCGAACGAGCAGTGAGCCGTGCGGGTTACCTTCACGATGAAGTGCTGGTCAAACTACCCACCGGAGAGCATTACGATCTGCATCTTAGCTATCTGAGGCTGTTATTTGGTGAGGATGGCGTACCGCGCCCGTGAGTGATGCGGGCTCCTCATCAGTGCTCTGCGAATACCCCATTCCTTTGGCTTGAGAGTATTTTTCCTGATTGGCACTTTTATTGCTTTAAGCCAGTCAGCGTCAATGAATTGTCTGGGGATGGAAAATGGAAATAAGTGCAAGCAGCCTGATGCAAGAGATGCAGGCGCTCAAGATTGAAGCAGGCGCAACGCCGCTGGCACAGCCCGGTCGTCCGGTGACATCCGACTTTGGTCAGCTGCTGCAACAGGCGCTGGGCAACGTCAACGAGCTGCAAGGCGCCGCCAATGATCTGCGCACCCGTTTCGATATGGGCGACAAGTCGGTGGATCTGGCCGAGGTCATGATCTCCGGCCAAAAATCTTCCATCGCCTTTGAAGCCACGGTACAGGTGCGCAACAAGATGGTCGATGCCTACAAGACCATCATGAACATGCCGGTATAAGTGATTACTGAACATCATGAACATGTCAGCAATAAGGACATAAATCGTGGCTACTGACCAAAACGGCGATCTGCTGATAAACGATGAGGGCACCGCCGCCCTCGATGAAAATGAGCAGAAGAGTTCGGCGCTGGGATTCCTGTCCAATACCGATGTACTGCGACAAATCACCCTGATCCTGGGGCTTGCCATCTGTCTGGCCATCGCGGTGTTTATCCTGCTGTGGGGCAAGGAGCCGGACATGCGTCCCCTCGGCACCTACACCACCCAGGAGCTGGTCAAGACCCTCGACTTCCTCGATCAGCAGAAGATCCCCTATGAGGTGGATGGCAAGAGCGTGCTGGTCAACGCCGAAAATTACGCCACTATCCAGTTGGCTCTGACCCGTGCCGGTCTCGCCAATGCCGCCGATACCAGCATCGGTGGTGAAGATATCCTGCTGAAAGATTCCAGTTTCGGGGTCAGCCAGCGGATGGAGGGCGAGCGCCTCAAGCTGAGCCGCGAGCGCCAGCTGGCGAGCGCTATCGAGCAGTTCCAGAATGTGGCCAAGGCCCAAGTGCTGCTGGCCATCCCCAAAGACAACGTCTTCGCCCGCAACGAACGCAAACCCAGTGCCACCGTGGTGCTCAACCTGAAAGGGGCAGCGCTGGGGCAGGGAGAGGTGGACTCCATCGTCGACATGGTGGCCTCTGCCGTTCATGGCCTCGAACCGACCCGGGTGACCGTCACCGACCAGAACGGTCGTCTGCTCAACTCCGGCTCGCAAGACCCGGTCTCTGCCCAGACTCGCAAAGAGTTTGCCATGCAGCAGAAGCAGGAGCTGGAGTACAAACAAAAAATTGACGCCATCCTGATCCCGGTGCTGGGGGCCGACAACTATACGGCGGAAGTGGATCTCTCCCTCGACTTCTCCCAGCAGGAGCAGACCCGCAAGACTTACAACCCCGACCTGCCTGCGGTGCGCTCCGAAATGACCATGGAAGAGAACAGCGCCAATGGCAGCAGCGGTGGCGTGCCCGGCGCCCTCTCCAACCAGCCACCTGCTGCGTCCAACATTCCCGAGCAGGCCACCGGTGGCGATGGCGCAGGGGCGGCGTCTTCCGGCCGTTCCCGTAAAGAGGCGACTCGTAACTTTGAACTGGATACTACCGTCAGCCATACCCGTCGCCAGATGGGGGGGATTCGCCGCATGACCGTCTCGGTCGCGGTAGACTATAAATCAGTGCCCGGTGCCGACGGGGCCGTGACCCGCGAAGCGCGCAGTCAGGCAGAGATCGATACCCTGCGCCGTCTGCTGAGCGGTGGTCTTGGCTTTGATGTGACCCGTGGTGATACCCTTGAGGTGGTCGCCATTCCGTTCAATCGTCCCGAGCTGGAAACGGTTGCCGACTTGCCGATTTATGATCAGCCCTGGTTCTGGCGTGCGGTGCGCATCGCCGCCTCGGTACTGGTGATCATCGTCTTGATCGTGACCGTGGTTCGTCCCATGCTCAAGCGACTGCTCTATCCGGATGCCAAACCGGAAGGGGAACTGGATTTTGACAACCACACCGTACTGGGTGGCGACGACGAGTTGAGCCTGCTGTCGGCCCAGGTGGAGAACGATCAGGTATTCGGTGTACGCGATGGTCAGCTCAAGCTGCCTGATCTGCACCGTGACGAAGACTTGCTCAAGGCGGTCCGTGCGCTGGTAGCGAACGAGCCGGATCTGGCCGCTCAGGTCATTAAAGAATGGGTAACGAACAAAGATGCCTGAAGAAAAGAAGAGCCAGGTTACAGGCAATGACATCACCGACAGTCAGCGCCAGATCCTCGACCAGATGTCGGGGATGGAGATGGCTGCGGTGCTGATGCTGAGCCTCAATGAAGAGGATGCCGCCCAGATCTTCCGTCATCTCGAGCCCAAGCAGGTGCAGCGGCTCGGTATGTCGATGGCCTCCATGTCCGACTTCAGTCACGATCGGGTGGCGGCGGTGCACCGTCAATTCATCGACGATATCCAGAAGTACACCAATATCGGTATCGGCAGCGAAGACTTCGTGCGCAAGGCGCTGGTGGCGGCCCTTGGCGAGGACAAGGCGAGCAACCTGGTGGACCAGATCATTCTCGGTTCCGGTGCCCGTGGCCTCGATTCGCTCAAGTGGATGGATGCCCGTCAGGTGGCCAGCATCATCCAGAACGAACACCCGCAGATCCAGACCATCGTGCTCTCCTATCTGGAACCGGAACAATCCGCCGAGATCCTGAGCCAGTTCCCGGAGCAGGTGCGCCTCGATCTGGTGATGCGTATCGCCAACCTCGAAGAGGTACAACCGGCGGCACTGCAAGAGTTGAACGATATCATGGAGAAACAGTTCGCCGGTGCAGCCGGTGCCCAGGCAGCCAAGATGGGCGGCCTGAAGGCGGCCGCCAACATCATGAACTACCTGGATACCAACATCGAAGGCCAGCTGATGGACTCTATCCGCGAGTCGGACGAAGAGATGAGCCAGCAAATCCAGGATTTGATGTTCGTGTTCGAAAACCTCATCGATGTGGACGACCGCGGCATCCAGACCATGCTGCGGGAAGTACCAGGGGATCTGCTGCAGCGCGCCCTCAAGGGCTCCGACGATCAGATGCGCGAGAAGATCTTCAAGAACATGTCCAAACGGGCGGCCGAAATGCTGGCGGACGATCTGGAGGCCATGGGGCCGATCCGGGTCTCCGAAGTGGAAGCCGCCCAGAAAGAGATCCTCTCCATCGCCCGCCGTCTGGCGGATGCCGGCGAGATCATGCTGGGTGCCGGTGGCGGCGAGGAGTTCCTCTAAGCCATGGCCCATAAACAGAATCGCGATGCCAAACCCGCATCAGGCAGTGGTGAGGAGCCGCGCAAAGCATGAACAACAAACTGCGTGGTTATGTGCGCCCCGACGGCGATGATGCCCGGGTAGAGACCTGGGGCTGGCCCGAGATGGCCGTCGAGGTGGAGCCCGGAGCGCCCACCAATGCCCTCGGCCTGGCCCCTGACTGGTATCAGCAGGAAGAGGATGTGGTGGAGCCGGAGCCCGAACAGGAGCCGACCCCCAGCATCACCGCCGAAGAGCTCGAAGCGATCCGTCAGGCCGCCTGGGAAGAGGGAATGGCCGAGGGACGGGAGTCCGGTTATGCCAAGGGGATGGAAGAGGGCAAGCTGGAAGGATTGCAACAGGGTCACTCTGCCGGTCTCGAACAGGGGCGCGAGGAGGGGCTGGCCATGGGCCGCGAGCTGGTGGAGCAGGAGATCGCCCACTGGCAGGGGCTCGCTGCCCGCCTTGCCAATCCGCTCAATGAGCTGGATCAGGCGGTGGAGCAGCAGCTGGTCTCGCTGGTGATGCAACTGGCCCGCGCGCTTATTCGTCACGAAGCAGAGACCTCCCCCCGCATTCTGCTGGAGGCGCTCAAGGAGGGGCTGGCGTTGCTGCCCGCCGCCGAGCAGGGGGTGACCCTGATGCTGCATCCTGACGATGTCGCACGTATCGAGCAGGCATTTGGCGCCGAAGAATGCGCCAAGCGCCACTGGCGATTGCAGAGCGATCCCACCCTCTCCCCCGGCGATCTGCAACTGGTGACCGAGCTCTCCAGCATCGATCTGACCCTCTCCGGGCGTATCGATCAGCTGCTGCGCAACTTCTTGCGGGACAATGCGTCGCAGAACCCGGCTTCGCCGGACTCACGCCCATAACCGATGCCGGACGTTGCTGTCCGGCTGCACTTTTTAGCTTCCAGGAGGCCAGATGAGCGGCTCGCTACTGAACCGGTTGCAAGGGTACAAGGTACGCGACAGCGCCCCCAAACCACCGGTTGCTGGCAAATTGACCCGAGTGGTGGGGCTGACCCTCGAAGCTATCGGTTGCCGCGCCGCCATCGGTGCGCTCTGCCGCATCGATACCCAGGACGGCATGCTGGAAGCAGAAGTGGTGGGCTTCTCTGGCGATCGCCTGTTTCTGATGCCGAGCGAACAGCTCAAGGGGGTGATCCCCGGTGCCCGGGTGGTGCCCATCACCGAAGAGCACGGCATTCCGGTAGGCATGAACCTGCTTGGTCGGGTCATCGACGGCATCGGCCAGCCACTCGATGGCCTCGGCCCCATTCTCTCCTCCCAGACGGTGCAGTTTGCCCAGCATCGCATCAATCCGCTCTCTCGCCGTCCGATCCATCAGCCGATGGACGTGGGGGTACGCGCCATCAATGCCGTGCTGACGGTGGGTCAGGGCCAGCGGATGGGGCTGTTTGCCGGTTCCGGTGTCGGTAAATCGGTGCTGCTTGGCATGATGACCCGCGGCTCGGTGGCGGATGTGGTGGTGGTCGGCCTCATCGGTGAACGGGGGCGGGAAGTAAAAGAGTTTATTGAAGACATTCTGGGAGAGGAGGGGCGTGCCCGCTCCGTGGTGGTAGCGGCTCCCGCCGATGCCTCGCCGCTGATGCGGCTCAAGGGGTGTGAAACGGCACTGGCCATCGCCGAGTATTTCCGCGATCAGGGGCTCAACGTGCTGCTGCTGATGGACTCACTGACCCGTTATGCCCAGGCCCAGCGTGAAATCGCGCTGGCGGTGGGCGAGCCGCCGGCGACCAAGGGTTATCCACCCTCGGTTTTTGCCAAATTACCGGCGCTGGTGGAGCGGGCGGGTAACGGCAGCGATGGCCAGGGCTCTATCACCGCTTTTTTCACCGTGTTGACCGAGGGGGATGACCTGCAAGATCCCATCGCCGATGCGGCGCGGGCCATTCTCGATGGCCACATCGTTTTGTCGCGCGAGCTGGCCGATGCGGGCCACTATCCGGCCATCGATATCGAGAAGTCCATCAGCCGGGTCATGCCTATGGTGACTTCGCCGGAACATATGGATCTGGCGCGCACCCTCAAGCAGTTCTACTCCCTCTATCAGCAGAACCGGGATCTCATCACCATCGGCGCCTACAGTCAGGGCTCCGATCCGCGCATCGACCGCGCCATCATTCAAAAACCCTATCTGGATCAGTTCTTGCAGCAGGGGATGCGCGAGGTCATTCACTACGATGATGGCCTGCAAGCCTTGCAGATGGTGGCGATGCCATTGATGCGCTGATGATGGTCGGTAACAGAGAGGTCGACGATGAGTAGAGGGCTGATATTGTTGGCCGAGCGGTTGGTGGAGGCGGAGCAACAGTGTGCGCTGGCGCTGGTGAAGGCGCAGCAGGATCTCAAGCTGTTCATGGATCAGCAAAATGCCCTCAACCAGTACCGCCAGATCTATCACCAGCAGTGGACCGATCGCGGCTTGCAGGGGATCTCGCCCCAGCAAAACAGCCAGTATCACGCCTTTATCAACAAACTAGAACAGGCGGCGACCCAGCAGTACGAGGGGGTGCTGCAGGTGCGTCAGGCTCTCGAACTGCGCCGTGAAGAGTGGCTGGCTGCCCAGCAGCGGCGCAAGGCGGTAGAGCTGCTGCTGGAGAAGCAGGCGAGCCGCGAGCAGCAGAAGGCCCTGCGTCAAGAGCAAAAGATGCTGGATGAGTACGCCATGTTGCGGCGCTTTCATCAATCTGGCCTGTAACTTGCTTTGATCTGGACATTGTCGGCGGCCATCTCTTTGGGGGCCACCAGAATTCAGGGATCCCATCATGATGCAGACACTGTTGACACAAACGCCTTCGGCTCCGGCCAACGGGTTGGACAAAGCGCCTCTGAGCGGTTCCGTCGAGAGCAAAAGCATCGATGGGGGAACCAGCAGTGACAGCAAGGGGGATTTCGCTATCCTGATTGCCAAGGCTCAGAACTGCGAACAGGGCGCCGCCGAGGCCAGTCAGGGCGATAACAATGTCCGATCAGCCAAATCTTTGGCGACCGAGAGCGCATCTCCCAACGAGGAGGCCAGCAAGGAGCAGGATCCTGACGCCGACAGCAAGGTGGAGGAGGTTCCCGCCACCGACTTTCTGCTGCGCCTGCAAGACTCCCTCAAGCTCGATACCTCGCTAGTGACGCCCCAGCTGGCTGTAGTGGCCCAACAGAGCGCCACTGCGGTAGACGGCAATCCGTTGCCGCAAGAGGGTGAGCAGCAGGGCATTGCGCTTGATGAAAGCGAGCCAGCCCCTGCCGCTGCCAGGATCGCCCGCCAGCTTGCCGGTCAGACCGGGGCGCAATCGCCGTTGGCCACGACCGCCCAATTGACTCCTGAAACCACCGTATCGCCCTCTGCGGCGCGAGTGGTGGTGCAGGGCGACGCATCCTCCGCCGTTCTCTCCCCCTCAGTCCTCTCCTCTGAGGGAGAGAAGGCCGCGACCACTGCGGATGAGCAGTCCGGGGAAAAAGCCTCTGCCAAGGGAGAAACCCCCGCGGGTGGCAAGCACACCAAGCCCCTCACGGGGGCAGAACGAATGGCCCAGCTGGCCAAGGTGCTGCCGGTCGATGAGTCGGCCAGTACCACCAAACCTGCGGAGTCACTCGCAACAAAAGAAGCTGGCGACAGCAAATCCGACTCCGCAGCCAGCAGCGCCGTGACCGGCAAGGGACAGACGGCGCAAGCCGCGACTCAGGGGGCTGCGCTCAAGGCATTCAGCGAGGGGCTCAAGCAACCTGAAGTGGGCGCTGCTGCCACTTCAGCCACCGCAGAGGGGCATGATGGTAGTAGTAATAGTACAGGCAAGAGCGTAAGCAATAGCGGAGCTAAGGTTAACCAGAACGATGTATCATTTACAGCCAAACAGGAAGGCAGATTAACAGCGAAAGAGGGGAGCGACAGCAAATCCGACTCCGTAACCAGCAGCGCCGTGACCAGCAAGGGACAGACGGCGCAAGCCGCGACTCAGGGGGCTGCGCTCAAGGCATTCAGCGAGGGGCTCAAGCAACCTGATGCGGGCACCGTAACCACTGCCACCACCGCAGAGAACACTGGTATGGCTGGCAAGGGGGCAGAAAAAAGTGCCGCCGAGGGAAGCCAGCAGCCAGCCACAGCCGCCAATCAAGGTTCGGCGCCGGTGACGACAGCGCAAAGTGCCGCAGCCCAGAGCGGCGTGACGTCAAATACCACGACTCAGACCGATAGCGCTGCCGCGCCCGTGATGGTGGCGCCAGAACAGGTGTTGGCGCAGGCCGAATCTCAGGGGCCGCAAGCGCCGCTGTCGAGCATTGCAGCCGGTATCAAGCAGATGGACGTGACGGGCACCGACGAGGTGCGCAAGGCGGTGCAGTTGGAGGTGAAACCGAAGGCCGGTGAGTCTGAGAAGAGTCTTGTCGCTGCCACATCGAGCAGCGAGAGCAGCCAGAGCCAGACCGTACAGCATGGCCAGAACAGTCAGCCCCAGCCCCAGGTGGCCGACAGCCGTGCGCCCGCTGCCGAGGGCACGTTGCGCCGTGAACCGCAGAATTTACCCCATTTGAAGCTGGCCAGTCAGGAAGCGCCTGCCGAATTGCACCAGAAGGTCAACGTGATGCTGGCCGAAAAACTGCAACAGGCGGAAATTCAGCTCGACCCCCTCGGCCTTGGCAAGATGAAGATCCAGATCCAGATTGGGGCCGACAGCCAGGCCAACGTCCATTTTGTGGTACAACATGGACAGACTCGCGAGATGCTGGAGCAGGCGATGCCCCGGCTGCGTGACATGCTGGCAGGGCAGGGGATCCAGCTTGGCCAGACGCAGGTTCAACAGCAGTCGCAGCAACAGCAACAACAGGGCCAGCCTACCTTTAGCGGGCAGGGGCAGCAGGGTCAGAGTGGCGGTCAGTCACATGCCGGTAACGGGCAGGTTGAGGGGGAACCCACCACTGCCAACCTCAGTTTGCTGGTGGAATCGACAAACGGTTCCGGAATTGATTTCTATGCTTGATGCAATCCCGAGTAAGTTTATGATATCGAACAAGTTTGAGACTAGGGTGGACAAGGGATGGCTGACGATAACGAGTTGACGCTAAAAGACCCGGCTGCGGGCAAGAAAAAGAAGCTGATCATTATCATTGCCCTGGCGGTTATTTTGCTGGGCGGTGGTGGTGCTGGCGCCTTCCTGATGCTCTCCGGTTCGGAAAAACCGCCCGTTGAAGCGGCGGAGGGCGCAGAGGGCAAGCCCAAGGTGGAAGCGCCTCAACCCTCCCTGTATGTGGGGATGCCACGACCCTTTGTCTTTAACGTCGCGGGTGCCCAGCGGGATCGACTGGTGCAGATCAAGATCCAGCTGATGGTGCGCGGCACTGCCGACGAGACGCTGGCCAAACAGAATATTCCCCTGATTGAAGGCACTTTGCTGCGGGTATTCAGTGCAGCCAGTGCCGAACAGCTGATGACCTTTGAAGGCAAGGAGAAGCTGCGCAAGGATTCACTGGAAGAGTGCCGTCGGGTGCTCAAGGACCTAGTCTCTTCCCCCGTTATCGAACAAGTGCTGTTTACCGGCTTTGTAATGCAGTAGGTGAAGCGTGAGCGATCTGTTAAGTCAGGACGAAATTGATGCCCTCTTGCACGGTGTCGATGATGTCGAAGAGGAAGAGATAGGCTCGGCGGGGGATCCCGGCGTTGCCCAGTTTGACTTCTCCTCCCAGGACCGCATCGTCCGTGGTCGCATGCCGACGCTGGAGCTGGTGAACGAACGTTTCGCCCGCCACATGCGGATTAGCCTGTTCAACATGATGCGTCGCACCGCCGAGGTCTCCATCAACGGCGTGCAGATGCTCAAGTTTGGCGAGTATGTCCATACCCTGTTTGTGCCGACCAGTCTCAACATGGTGCGCTTCCGCCCGCTCAAGGGGACTGCGCTTATCACCATGGAGGCCCGGCTGGTCTTCATCCTGGTGGAGAACTTCTTCGGTGGCGATGGCCGTTATCACGCCAAGATTGAAGGGCGCGAGTTCACCCCGACCGAGCGGCGGATCATCCAGATGCTGCTCAAACTGGTGTTCGAGGATTACAAGGATGCCTGGGCGCCGGTGATGGACGTGGGCTTTGAGTATCTCGACTCCGAGGTGAACCCGGCGATGGCCAACATCGTCAGCCCGACCGAGGTGATTGTGGTCAGCTCGTTCCACATCGAGCTCGATGGCGGTGGCGGTGACTTCCACGTCGCAATGCCCTACTCCATGCTGGAGCCGATCCGCGAACTGCTGGATGCCGGTGTGCAGAGTGACAAGGGAGATACCGACGTGCGCTGGAGCAAGGCGCTGCGTGACGAAATCATGGACGTCAAGGTAGAGCTGCGCGCCAAGCTACTGGAGACTGAACTGACCCTGCGTGAACTGATGGAGCTGCGACCCGGCGATATCATCCCGGTCGAGATGCCGGAAAATCTGCTGGTCTATGTGGAAGATTTGCCTACCTTCCATGCCAAGATGGGCCGCACCAAGGACAATGTGGCGCTCAAGATCACCGACAAACTCAAGCGCCCGGAAGGGGTCAAGACAGAGATGCATCTGGTGACCCGCGGTGGTGTACGAATTGATGGCGAGGCCGAGCTGGAAGAGCTCGAGCGCAGTATCGAAGATCAACAGCGATAATCGACGGTTTATTGCGGTAAACGGTCACGAAGTAGCATAAGGAAACAAGATGAGCGGAACTGAGGAAGAGGATTTGATGGCTGATGCCTGGGCTGCGGCGCTGGAGGAGCAGGTGATTGCTGAAGCCAAGCCAGCCCCGCTTGAGGAGCTGACCGACGATGCCCCCATCAGTGCCGAGGAGCGGCGCAAGCTCGACACCATTCTCGATATCCCTGTCACCATTGCCATGGAAGTGGGCCGCAGCCAGATCAGCATTCGCAACCTGCTGCAGCTGAACCAGGGCTCGGTGGTAGAGCTGGATCGCGTTGCAGGCGAGCCGCTGGACGTATTGGTCAACGGTACCCTGATCGCTCACGGCGAGGTGGTGGTGGTGAACGACAAGTTCGGTATTCGTCTGACCGACGTCATCAGCCAGATTGAACGGATCAAGAAGCTCAAATGACGCGCCTCCTGTTGTTATTGCTGCCTGTCCCGGCCTTTGCCGAGACAGTGGCATCCGCCAGTGCGCCCACTCTGAGCTCCTGGTTGCTCTCCAGTCTGATGGTGATCGGCCTCATTCTGGTGCTGGGCTTTCTGCTCAAGAAGAGCAAGCTGGCGACCGCCATGGGTGGCGGCCAGATGCGGGTCATCGCCTCGTTGCCGGTGGGGTACAAAGAGAAGCTGCTGGTGGTCAAGGTAGGGGAACAGCAGTTGCTGGTTGGCGTAACGCCGCAGCAGGTCAACTTCCTCTATCGACTGGAACAGCCGCTCGATGAAAATCAGCAGCAGGCGTTTTCACAGCAGCTTGGCAAATTGATGGGCAAGCATGAAAAAAGCTAACGGCTTATTGCTGAAAACAGGGCTGCTGGTCGGCCTGCTGATCCCCCTGTTCTGCTCTTGGCCCGCGCTGGCACAGGACGCCATGTCGGCGGTGACCGTCAAGACCATGGGGGATGGTTCTCAGGAGTACAGCCTGACCCTGCAAGTGCTGGCGCTGATGACTGCGCTCTCCTTCTTGCCGGCCATGGTGATCATGATGACCTCGTTTACCCGCATCATCATCGTGCTGGGTATCTTGCGTCAGGCGATCGGTCTGCAACAGAGCCCCTCTAACCAGGTGTTGATCGGCATCGCCCTGTTCATGTCGTTCTTCATCATGTCGCCGGTGCTGGATCGCATCAATGATGAGGCGTTGCAGCCCTATCTGGCCGAGACCATTCAGGCAAAGGAGGCGCTGGAGCGGGCCGAGTTGCCCATCCACCAGTTCATGCTGGCCCAGACCCGGATCAAGGATCTCAATACCTTTATGGAGATCGCCAACGTGCAGGTGGAGAAACCGGCCGATGTGCCGTTGCGGGTGCTGATCCCGGCCTTTGTCACCAGCGAGCTGAAAACCGCCTTCCAGATTGGTTTTATGCTGTTCTTGCCGTTCCTGGTCATCGATCTGGTAGTCGCCAGTATCCTGATGGCGATGGGGATGATGATGCTCTCGCCGATGATCGTCTCGCTGCCCTTCAAGCTGATGCTGTTTGTGATGGTGGATGGCTGGAACCTCATTCTGGGGTCGCTGGCCAACAGTTTCGGACTGGGTGCCGGTTAGCCGGTCGAGCGCAAGGAGCCCGAACATGAGTCCTGAAACCTTTGTCGACGTCTTTCGTGAGGCGCTCTGGCTGGTGACCATCATGGTGTGCGCCGTGATCCTGCCCAGCCTGATGATTGGCTTGGTCGTTGCCATCTTTCAGGCCGCGACCTCCATCAACGAACAGACCCTGAGCTTTCTGCCCCGTCTCATCGTGACGCTGTTTGCCCTGGGCGCGGGCGCTCACTGGGGCTTGCAGAGTCTGATGGACTTCTTCGTGCTGATGGTCAACCAAATCCCCGAGGTGGTGGGATGACCTATACAACCGCTCTGATCATAGAGTGGTTGTCTTCGATCCTCTGGCCGCTGGCGCGGGTGAGCAGTCTGTTGATGGTGATGGCGGTGTTTGGCAGCCGCCTTGCTCCTGCGCGGGTACGGATGGGGCTGGCTTTGGCCATCACCTTTCTGATAGCCCCGTTGCTTCCGAAAATGCCCCCTATCGAGCTCTTTTCTGCTGGCAGTTTTCTGGTATTGGGCCAGCAGCTGCTGATCGGTATTGCCCTTGGTCTGATGACCCAGTTTCTGATGGAGAGCTTCGTGATGGCCGGTCAGGTCATCGCCATGCAAACCAGCCTCGGCTTTGCCACTCTGGTGGATCCGATGAATGGCCAGTCGGCCCCCGTGGTCGGCCAGTTCTATCTGATGCTGGCGACCCTGGTGTTTCTGGCGCTGGATGGCCATCTGGTGATGCTGCGGCTGGTGATCCTCAGTTTTGAAACCTTGCCGGTGTCGGACAGCGGACTCACCTTGCCCGCCATCCGCACCCTGATCGGTTTTCTCGGGGTGATGTATCAGGCCTCACTGGTGATGGCCCTTTCTGCCATCGTCGCCCTGCTGCTGATCAACTTCGCCTTTGGCGTCATGACCCGGGCCGCGCCTCAGCTCAACATTTTCAGTATCGGTTTTGCGGTCAGCATGATGTCGGGTCTGCTGATCCTCTGGCTCACTATCGGCGGGTTCCTCGGCCACTTCGACATCATGTGGGAGCGGGTGCAGGAGGTCAGCTGCGAGCTGATCAACACCCAGTGCTTCGGGGGCGCTCATGGCTGATACCGACCAGGAACGTACTGAACAACCCACGGGCAAACGACTGCAACAGGCCCGTGAAAAAGGGCAGATTGCACGTTCAAAAGAGTTGGGGACCGCCAGCGTTCTGCTCTCGGCGGTTTTTGGTCTGTTGATGCTCAAGGGCTCGCTGGCGACAGCCATGATCAAGGTCGTCACCATGGGCTTTACCCTGGATCGGGAGCAGGCTTTCGATCCCAATGCCATGATCGCCATGCTGCCGGCGCTGCTGGGGGAACTGGTGCTTCCGCTGGGGCTGTTGTTCGCGCTGGTGGCAATTGCCGCTTTTATCGGCAACACCCTGATGGGGGGGATGAACTTCTCCACCGAAGCCATGATGCCCAAGATGAGCAAGTTGAGTCCGCTCAGTGGCCTCAAGCGGATGTTCGGGGTGCATTCGTTGATCGAGCTGGTCAAGTCCATCGCCAAGGTGGTGTTTATTACCCTGTTTGCCTGGTGGATGTTATCCAGCCAGTTCAATCACCTGCTCAACCTCTCCATGGAGGGATTTCCCGGCGGCATTATCGATGCGCTGGAGCTGTTTCTCTGGATGTTGATCATTCTCTGCTGCGCCCTGCTTCCCATCGTGGCCATCGATGTACCCTTCCAGCAGTGGAACCACATGCGTCAGCTCAAGATGACCAAGCAGGAGGTGAAGGACGAGTTCAAGGACAGCGAAGGCAAGCCCGAGGTAAAAGGCAAGATCCGCCAGTTGCAGATGCAGATGGCGATGCGCCGGATGATGGGCGATGTGCCCAAGGCCGATGTGGTGATCACCAACCCGACCCACTACTCGGTGGCGCTCAAGTATGATGCGGGCAAACCCGGTGCCGCGCCCAAGGTCGTGGCCAAGGGCACTGATGAAATTGCAATGAAGATCAGGGAGATAGCCAGAGAGTACGAGATCCCGATCATGCCGTCACCGGCCTTGACCCGGGCGATTTACCACTCAACCGAGCTGGGCCACGAGATCCCGGAAGGGCTGTTTGCGGCGGTTGCCCAGGTGCTTGCTTATGTCTTCCAGCTCAAGAAATTCCGTCGTGGTCAGGGGCGTCGTCCCCAGCCGCTGGCCAAGGATCTCCCCATTCCGACCGAATATCGCAAATGACAAAGTTCTGACGTAGTCAAAATAAATTCATTGCATTTCAATGCCTTGCATTGTTGGCTTGATGTTTGCTTTAATCTGGCACCAGCAGGTTGAAATTGAGAAGCGCGATGGAATTCAAGGCAGTATTGGGCCAGTTCAAAGAGTACCGGGGAGTATTGAGCAAAGGCCTGGGTACCCCTCTGCTGGTATTGGCTGCGCTCGGCATGGTGGTGTTGCCCATTCCACCGTTGATGTTGGATGTGCTCTTCTCCTTCAACATTGCCCTCTCCATCGTGGTGCTGCTGGTATCTGTCTATACTCGCCGCCCCCTCGAATTCGCTGCCTTCCCGACCGTACTGCTGCTCGCTACCTTGCTGCGTTTGGCGTTGAACGTTGCTTCGACCCGGGTGGTGTTGCTGGAAGGCCATAATGGTAGTGCGGCGGCCGGTCATGTGATCGAGGCGTTCGGTAACGTGGTGATCGGCGGCAACTATGCGGTCGGCATCATCGTCTTTACCATCCTGATGATCATCAACTTTGTGGTGATCACCAAGGGGGCCGGGCGGATCGCGGAAGTGAGCGCCCGTTTTACCCTTGATGCGATGCCGGGCAAACAGATGGCTATCGATGCCGATTTGAATGCCGGCCTCATCAATCAGGAAGAGGCGAAGAAGCGTCGTCAGGATGTGACCCAGGAAGCCGACTTCTACGGTTCCATGGACGGTGCCTCCAAATTTGTCAAAGGGGATGCGGTTGCAGGCATCATGATCCTCTTTATCAACATTATCGGGGGCTTCATCATCGGGATGATGCAGCACCAGCTGACCTTCAGCGAATCTGCCGAGATCTATACCCTGTTGGCCATCGGTGACGGTCTGGTGGCGCAGATCCCCTCCCTGCTGCTCTCAATTGCAGCCGCCATCATAGTGACCCGTCAGAATACCGATCAGGACATGGGTACCGCAGTACTAGGCCAGCTGTTTGACAATCCCAAGGCGCTGATCATCTCGGCCGGTATTCTGTTGATGATGGGGCTGGTGCCGGGGATGCCGCATTTCGCCTTCCTGAGTCTGGGTGCTCTTGCCGCCGCTGGCGCCTGGTGGTTGCTGCGCCGCGAGAAACTGGCAGCCGCCAAAGCGGCCAAGGGTGAGCTGTTGCCTGCCACAGCCGAGCAGCCTCATGAACAGAAAGAGCTGAGCTGGGACGATGTGATGCCGGTGGACATCATCGGGCTGGAAGTGGGTTATCAGCTGATCCCGCTGGTGGATCGCAATCAGGGGGGCGAACTGCTCAACCGGATCAAAGGGGTGCGCAAGAAACTCTCGCAAGAGCTGGGCTTTCTGGTCCCTGCCGTCCACATTCGCGACAACCTGGATCTGGCGCCAAACCAATACCGCATCACCTTGATGGGGGTCAGTACCGGCGAGGCCAATGTCTACCATGATAAGGAGATGGCCATCAATCCGGGGCAGGTGTTCGGCCAGATCCAGGGGATAGCTACCCGTGATCCCGCCTTCGGACTGGAAGCGGTCTGGGTTGCCAAGGAGATGGTCTCTCAGGCACAGACGCTGGGGTATACGGTGGTGGATACCGCGACCGTGGTGGCTACCCATCTGAGCCAGATCCTGACCAACCATGCGGCTCTGCTGCTGGGCCATGACGAGGTACAACAACTGCTCGACATGATTGGCAAACATCAGAGCAAGCTGGTCGAAGGGTTGGTGCCGGAAGTGATCAGCATGGGTAACCTTGTGAAGGTATTGCAGAATTTGCTCAATGAAGGCGTGCCAATCCGCGATATGCGCACTATCCTGCAGACCTTGGTTGAATACGCGCCGCGCAGTCCGGATCCGGAAGTGCTCACGGCCGCTTGCCGGATTGCCCTGCGTCGCCTGATTGTGCAAGAGATTGCAGGCCCCGATCCCGAGCTGCCGGTGATTACCTTGGCGCCGGAATTGGAACGTATATTGCATCAATCCCTGCAGGCTGGTGGCGGTGATGGTGCCGGTATTGAACCGGGTCTGGCCGAGCGGATGCAGCGCTCGCTGGTGGAGGCCACACAGCGGCAAGAGTTGGAAGGTCAACCTGCCGTGCTGCTGACATCGGGGATCTTGCGCAATACCCTGGCCAAGTTTGTGAAGAATGCCATTCCTGGATTGCGCGTTCTGTCTTATCAGGAAGTGCCCGACGACAAGCAGATCCGCATCGTCAGTGCGGTAGGGCAGAACTAGTTAGCGGAGACGACGGGTGAAGATTAAGCGGTTTTTTGCCAAGGATATGCGAACGGCTCTGGCCGAGGTCAAGGAGACTCTCGGGCCGGACGCCGTCATCATGTCCAACAAGAAGGTCACCGGAGGGGTAGAGATAGTCGCCGCAGTCGATTATCAATCCCAGGTCCCGGGGCCCAAAGATGCGCCGGTTCGCCGTCAGCTGAACGATGAGAGCGTCAATATTTCGTCTGCTGCACGGCAGATGATCCGCCCCGAGCCGTCGCCGGCGAAGGAGCAGAACGAACATTATGCCGATACCCTGGCCGCCTTGCTGGCGCGCCAGCAGAAGCTCAAGCCGGGCAATGGGGCGCCAATGGGCAATACCCAATCGGCCGGTCTGGCCGCTGCCAATGCAGCGCCCAGAACATTGGCCGAGCAGGGGCAGTGGGGCGCCGCTCCTGAACCTGCCAAGCCCAAGGCCCGGGTTGCGTCCGGCCAGCGCCCCTCTCAACCTGCCCAGCGGGATCAGGAGATGGAAGGGATGCGCAAGGAGATGGCCAGCATCCGTAAATTGCTGGAGCACCAGATCTCCGGGCTGATGTGGCAAGAGGTGGAGCGCCGCGAACCGATGCGGGCCCTGCTGATCAAGGAGCTCAAGAAGCTCGGCTTTGACGATGCGTTTGCCGATCAACTTGCGGGACTGATCCCCGAAGATATGTCCATCCATCAGGCGATGGCCCAATTGGCCGAGGTGCTGACGGCCCAGCTCAAGATCAGTGAGGACGAGATCATGCGTCAGGGCGGCGCGGTGGCGCTGCTGGGTCCGACCGGGGTGGGCAAAACCACCACCATCGCCAAACTGGCGGCCCGTTTCGCCATGAAGTATGGCGCCGAGCAGGTGGCGCTGATCACCACCGACAACTACCGGATTGGTGCCCATGAACAGCTGCAGACCTATGGTCGCATCATGGGTTGCCCGGTACGGCAGGTGCGTGATGCCGAAGAGCTGGCCAATGCCCTTTATCAGTTCCGCCATCGTCGGTTGGTACTTATCGATACGGCCGGGGTTGGCCAGCGGGATATCCGGCTGACCGAGCAGCTCGATACCTTGGTCAAGAATGCCAAGGTGCGGATCCGCAGTTATCTGGTGATGTCGGCAACTTCCCAGCGTCGGGTGATGCAGGAGGCGGTAGACCATTTCCGGCGTATTCCATTAAGCGGCTGCATACTTACCAAATTGGATGAAAGTCTGAATCTGGGCGAAGTGATTAACGTGTGTATCCAGAATGCCTTGCCCATCAGCTATATCACTGACGGACAAAGGGTTCCGGAAGATATTCAGGTTGCCAATGCGGCGCAGCTCGTCGGAGCGGCCATGGGCTCGCTGGAGCGAGAAACAGATGAGCCCTATTTCTGGGGCGCAGGCTTTGGCGAGGCCGAAGATTCGGAGTTTTATGAGTAACATGTATATGGATCAGGCGAGTGGTCTGCGCAAAATGCGTCAAAACAATCGAGTAAAAGTAATCGCCGTGTCCGGTGGCAAAGGTGGCGTGGGCAAAACCAACGTGACCCTGAACGTGGCCGGAGCCATGGCAGCCCAAGGCAAGCGGGTGATGGTACTGGATGCCGACCTGGGTCTGGCGAACGTCGACGTCATGCTGGGGCTGCGGGTTCATCGCAACCTCTCTCACGTGCTGGCGGGTGAATGCACCATCGACGACATCATCGTCGAGGGTCCCTACGGCATGATGATTGTGCCTGCGACCTCGGGCACCCAGTCGATGGTCGAGCTTTCGCCGGTGCAGCATGCCGAGCTTATCCGCGCCTTCAGCGAGATGAAGACCCAGGTCGACATTCTGATGGTGGATACGGCGGCCGGTATCTCCGACATGGTGCTGAGCTTCACCCGTGCTGCTCAGGACATCATGGTGGTGGTCTGTGACGAGCCAACCTCCATCACCGATGCTTACGCACTCATCAAGATCCTCTCCAAGGATCACGGCGTGTTCCGCTTCAAGGTGGTGGCCAATATGGTGCGCAGCCTACGCGAGGGGCAGGAGCTCTTTGCCAAACTGACCCGGGTCACGGATCGTTTCCTCGATACCTCGCTGGAGCTGGTCGCCTGTGTACCTTATGACACCAATCTGCGTGCCGCCGTGCGCAAGCAAAAATTGATTGTCGAGGCGTTTCCCAAGTCGCCGGCCGCGCTGGCGTTCCGGGCCCTTGCCAACAAGGCGGCGAGCTGGCCGGTTCCCAACCAGCCAGGCGGCCATCTGGAGTTTTTCCTGGAAAATTTGTTGCAGAAACCGGCCACAACACAGGAAGGTTCCCGTGAATAAAGCCCAAGCGTACTTGCGTCATCAGGATTCCTACGTGCTGGTGGAGCGTCATGCTCCCCTGGTCAAGCGGATTGCCCAGCATTTGTTGGCTCGCCTGCCCAGCAGTGTCTTGCTGGATGACCTGATCCAGGCAGGTATGATTGGGCTGCTTGAAGCCTCCCGTAACTTTGACGGTAGCAAGGGTGCCAGCTTCGAGACGTATGCCGGGATCCGCATCCGTGGCGCCATGCTGGATGAGATCCGGCGTGGTGACTGGGTGCCCCGCTCAGTGCATCGCAACAGCCGGGCTATCGCAGAAGCGATCGAGAATGTCGAACAGGCTCATGGGCGTGACGCCCGGGATACCGAGGTTGCCGCTCAGATGGGGGTCTCCATCACCGATTACCACGTCATGTTGCAGGATGTCTCTTGCGGCAAAATTATCGGTATCGAGGATTTGGGTGTCAGTGAGGATGTCATCGGTAATCCCGATGATGCCCCTTCAGGCTCCGGATTCGATGAATTGGCTGCCGAGCGATTTCAAATTCAATTAGCGGAGCAAATTGGTCGCTTACCCGAGAGAGAAGCTCTGGTTCTCTCTCTTTACTACGATGAAGAGCTGAATTTGCGTGAAATTGGCGAGGTTTTGAATGTGAGCGAGTCGCGTGTGAGCCAGATCCACAGTCAGGCGATGCACAGATTGCGAGCTCGTTTGAGAGATTGGCATCTATAAGTGTTTGTACTGGCTACACTGAGATGAAACTCTAAGGCATAATCCGCACGACACAACCCGTTTTTAGCATCATGTAAGTGAGCCACTCTGGTGGCTATTTAGGAGGGAATTTTGGACAAGAACATGAAAATCCTCATTGTTGACGATTTTTCAACGATGCGCCGGATTATCAAGAACTTGCTGCGCGACTTGGGATTCAACAACACCCATGAGGCGGATGACGGCAATACAGCGCTGCCGATGCTGAAAAATGGTGATTTTCAGTTTGTGGTTACCGACTGGAACATGCCTGGCATGCAAGGTATTGACCTGCTTAAAGCTATTCGCGTCGATGAGAAGCTCAAGCATCTGCCGGTTCTGATGGTAACGGCTGAAGCCAAACGCGAGCAGATCATCGAGGCCGCGCAAGCTGGCGTCAACGGTTACATCGTCAAGCCCTTCACTGCAGCAACGCTCAAAGAAAAACTCGACAAAATTTTCGAACGAATTGGCTAAGGAGCTGCAGGGATGATGGCCAAAACGAGAGCAATGATTTCGCTCGACCAGGCAAGGATGCTTGTTGCTCATCTGGAGCAAGGCGAATTTGAGCTGGCCGATGAACTGCTTGCCGAAGTATGTGCCCCCAACGCAGCTGATCTGTTTGAAAAAGTAGGTAAGCTGACCCGACAACTGCATGATTCACTTCAAGAATTTCGCATTGACCCCCGTATTCCTGACTTGGCTACTCATGACATTCCCGATGCACGGGAACGTTTGAGCTACGTTATCGATATGACCGACAAGGCGGCCAATCGCACCATGGATGCGGTGGAAGCCAGTTTACCGATAGCGGATCGCCTGAATGACAATATCCAGCTGGTGATGCCGAACTGGAATGCCTTGATGTCCCGTGACATGAGCGTGGGACAGTTCAAAGCTTTATGTCACCAACTTGATGATTTTATTAAGGCTTCGGAGTCTGATGCCGATAAATTACGGCAACTGCTGACAGAAATCCTGATGGCGCAAGATTTTCAGGATTTGACAGGCCAGATGATCCGCAAGGTCATCAAGCTTGTTCAGGAAGTTGAAACAAAATTAATAGAAATGCTGACCATGTTTGGTGAGGCTTCTGCTGAGCATTCAACTCGTACTCTTCCTGTCAGCGGGATTGAAGCAGAAGGACCGATCATGAACCCCGAGGCTCGCGCCGATGTGGTTAATAGTCAGGATGATGTGGACGATCTGCTGTCTAGCCTGGGATTCTAATGGAGTGACGCATGGCCTTCGAAGTTGATGAAGACATACTGCAAGACTTTCTGGTCGAAGCATCCGAAATATTGGAACAGTTGTCTGAACAACTGGTCGACTTGGAAAAGCGGCCCGATGACAAGAACCTGTTGAATGCCATCTTTCGTGGTTTCCATACCGTGAAAGGGGGGGCTGGCTTCCTGTCGCTCGGTGAACTGGTTGATGTGTGTCACGGTGCGGAAAACGTGTTCGACATCTTGCGCAATGGCAAGCGAACCGTGACAGCCGAGCTGATGGATGTGATCCTGCAAGCGCTGGATGCCATCAATGTCATGTTCACCCAGGTTCAAAATCGCGAAGCGCCTAGCCCTGCGTCGGATGATTTGCTTCATGATCTCCATGAGCTGTGCAAGCCTGAAGGTGAAGAGCAGTTGCGTACTGCTACCAGCTCTGCTGGTGCTGCCGAGCCGGAACCTGTTGCGCCGATCGTCGAGGCTGCCCCCGAAATTGTCGAGCCCGTCATCGTTAACAGTGAGCCCGCGCCTGTCAATGGTGGTGGATCGATCGACGAGATTTCTGCGGATGAATTCGAGCGTCTGCTGGATGAACTTCATGGCGTGGGTGGTACACCCACCCAAACGACCACAGCCCCTCCTGTTATTGGCGGCTCTGGTGATATCACCGATGATGAGTTTGAGGCCTTGCTGGATCAGCTTCATGGTCAGGGCCAGCACATGGGGGCGCCAGAGGTTAACCCCTTGAAGTCCGTGCAAAAAGAGGTGGACGAGCTTATTGATGATGATGAGTTTGAGCGTCTGCTTGATGAATTGCATGGTCGTGGCCAGGGGCCGCAGAGTACGATGGCACCAGCCGCACCAGCCGCGGTGACGCCGCCCAAACCGGCAGCCCCTGTAGCGAAACCCGCACCGGCAGCACCGGCCGCACCGGCAAAACCCGCAGAAGCAGCCAAGGCTCCAGCACCCGCAGCCAAGGCGGCATCAGCGCCAGCTGAAAGCAGTGCGGTACAGAGCGATACCACCGTTCGGGTGGATACCAAGACCCTCGATGTCATCATGAATATGGTGGGTGAGCTGGTACTGGTACGTAACCGCTTGGTGAGCCTTGGTATTGCCAGCAATGATGAAGAGATGTCAAAGGCGGTTGCCAATCTGGATGTGGTAACGGCTGACCTGCAAGGCGCGGTGATGAAGACCCGCATGCAGCCCATCAAGAAAGTGTTTGGTCGTTTCCCTCGCGTGGTGCGTGACCTGGCCAGAACCCTCAAGAAAGATATTGAGCTGGTGATGGTGGGGGAGGAGACCGATCTTGATAAAAACCTGGTGGAGGCGCTTGCCGATCCTCTGGTCCACCTTGTTCGCAACTCCTGCGATCACGGGGTAGAAATGCCGGATGTGCGGGAGAAAGCGGGCAAACCGCGGCAAGGGACGATTACCCTTAGCGCCTCCCAGCAAGGTGACCATATTCTGCTTTGCATCGAGGACGATGGCGCAGGGATGGACCCGGAGAAGCTCAAGTCCATCGCAATCAGTCGCGGTGTTCTGGATGCAGATACTGCCGCTCGCATGAGCGACAACGATGCCTATAACCTGATCTTTGCCCCGGGCTTTTCAACCAAGGCCGAGATCTCGGATATCTCAGGTCGTGGCGTCGGGATGGACGTGGTTAAAACCAGCATTGTCAGTCTTAATGGCTCGGTGCACATCGACTCCACCTGGGGAAAAGGTACCCGTCTCGAAATCAAGGTTCCGTTGACGCTGGCGATCCTGCCGACCCTGATGGTGGAAGTGGGTGAGCAGACCTTCGCGTTGCCCCTTGGTTGCGTGAACGAAATTTTCCATCTGGATCTGAAAAAGGCCAACATGGTTGATGGCCAGCTCACCATCATTGTGCGTGAGAAGGCGATACCGCTCTTCTATCTGCACAAATGGTTGATCCGTGGTTCAAACAAGCGTTCTCGTCAGGATACCGGGCATGTGGTGATCGTGCAGATTGGCACTCAGCAAATCGGATTTGTGGTTGACAGCCTGATTGGTCAGGAAGAGGTGGTGATCAAGCCACTCGATAACCTGCTGCAAGGTACGCCGGGGATGGCCGGAGCGACGATTACCAGCGATGGCGGGATTGCTCTTATTTTGGATGTGCCGAGTCTGCTCAAAGCATATGCGCGTAGACATTAATAGCTCAGGCCCAAGGAGTTAGAAAAATAACAATGGCAGTCAAGGTATTAGTTGTCGACGATTCGAGCTTCTTTCGCCGTCGGGTGAGTGAAATCATCAATCAGGATCCCATGCTGACGGTGATCGACACGGCCCAGAATGGACGTGAAGCGGTGGACAAGGCGATGTCGCTGCGCCCTGATGTGATCACCATGGACATCGAGATGCCCGTGATGGATGGCATCAGTGCGGTGCGCGAGATCATGGCCAAGTGTCCGACTCCCATTCTGATGTTCTCCTCCCTGACCCATGAAGGAGCCAAGGCGACGCTGGATGCACTGGACGCCGGTGCCCTCGACTTTTTGCCCAAGAAGTTTGAGGACATTGCCAGAGACAAGGACGAAGCGGTCAGGCTGTTGCAACAGCGGGTGAAGGAGATCTCCCGCAAGCGCTTCCTGATGGCACCTGCAGCCCGCCCCAAAGCACCTGAACCGGTTGCTCGTGCGCCACTGGGCAGCACTGCGCCCAGAACGCCTGAGCGTCCGTCTGACCTGCAACGTACTGTGCCAAGTGCCTCATTCAAGCGCAGTGGCAAGACTTACCAGTTGGTGGCGATCGGTACTTCTACTGGTGGGCCGGTTGCGCTGCAAAACGTGCTGACCAAGTTGCCGGGGGATTTTCCCCATCCCATCCTGCTTATCCAGCATATGCCTGCCACCTTCACCGCCGCATTTGCCGCCCGTCTCAATGGCTTGTGCCAGATTGGCGTCAAGGAGGCCGAGGATGGCGATGTGCTCAAACCGGGCCATGCCTATCTGGCGCCTGGTGGTAAACAGATGCTGCTGGAAGGGCGTGGTGCAGGTGCCCGAATCCGTATCATTGATGGCAACGACAAGGTGAACTACAAGCCTTGCGTAGATATTACCTTTGCCTCGGCGGCCAAAACCTATGCCGATAAGGTGTTGGCGATTGTGTTGACCGGTATGGGCGCTGATGGCCGTGATGGTGCCAGACTGCTGAAAGAGCAAGGCTCTACCATCTGGGCTCAGGATGAAGCTTCCTGCGTGGTATATGGGATGCCCCAAGCGGTTGCCAAAGCAGGGATTGCCAGCGAATCACTTCCTCTGGACAAGGTGGCCCAGCGCATTCTGGTTGAGTTGGGGCGCTAATCATGGGCTTGCTCGGTCTGCTCCTGGCATTGGGGGCTATTGCTATTGCCCAGCTGTGGCATGGTGGCTCCCTGTTGACGCTGGTGGATGGGCCCGCATTTCTGATCGTGCTGGGCGGTACTGTCGGTGCCGTTACATTGCAGACTCCTGCCAAGTACATTCTGCTGGCGTTGCGCCAGCTGTTATGGATTTTTACCCCTCCCCGACAAGATCTCTCGACGCAGGCTGAACGGTTGCAGTCGTGGGCCGTCTTTGCACGCCAGCAAGGGCTGCTGGCCCTTGAAAATCAGGCCGAGCAGGAGGAGGACAACTTTACCCGCCAAGGGCTTGGCATGATTGTCGATGGGGTATCCACAGAGGATATTCGTATGCTGCTGGAAGCGGACATCGATATCGAGCAGGAGCGCAATGAACATGCCGCCAGGGTCTTTGAAGCCATGGGGGGATACAGTCCGACCATCGGGATCATCGGTGCCGTGCTGGGCCTGATCCAGGCCATGTTTCATCTCGAAGATCCGTCAGCGCTGGGGGCAGGTATCGCAGTCGCATTTGTGGCAACCATCTATGGGGTGGGTTTTGCCAATCTCATTTATCTGCCGATCGCCAACCGGTTGCGTGCATTTCACTATCATTACGCACTCTTTCAGGAGATGACCCTGGAAGGGCTACTGGCCATCGCCCATGGTGAAAATGGTGTGCAGGTTGAGCGTCGGCTCAGGGCCTATTTGAAAGGAGAGTAGCCATGCGCAAGCGCTATCGGTTGCACTTGCAGGGTCGCGAGCATCTTGACCGTTGGCTGGTCTCCTATGCCGATTATATGACGCTGATCTTTGCTCTGTTCGTGGTGCTCTACTCCGTTGCGTTGGTGAACAAGGACAAATACCGCGCAGTAATTGATGGCATGAGTCAGGCGTTCAGTGTCATGCAGCCCGGTAGCCATGGCTTGCTTGAGGGGCAGGGCAATTCCCTGCTGGACAATGCGGTCTCTGCATCCCCCTCGTTGCTGGAAAGTCCTGCGTCCCCTTCTCCTTCACTTGCTCCCATTTCTGGTGTGCCAGTGCTGCAAGATGGCACGACACTTGCGAAACTCGATATGCAGTTGCAACAGAGCATGGGCTCGTTGGTGGATGCCGGTATCGTCAAACTGACACAAGATGAGAACTGGCTGACGGTTGAACTCAGCTCCGGGTTGTTGTTTGGCAGCGGCAGCGCCTTTATGGGGCCAAATGCAGCACCGGTCATTAATACTCTTTCAAGTATTCTCAAACCGGTCGATAACTATGTAAGAGTTCGGGGTTATACCGATAACCAGCAGATAAATAATGAAATTTATCGTTCTAACTGGGCGCTTTCTGCCGCTCGGGCCGAGGCGGTACTCAATGGTTTGATCGCCGATGGTATAGCCCCCCAGCGTTTGGCGTTCGAGGCATATGGCGAGTTTTCCCCCTTTGCTGACAACGGCAGCGAGCAGGGCAGACTGCAGAATCGCAAGGTTGTGGTCGCTATCTCCAAATTTGCCTGGGTGCCGCCGGCACCTGTGGTTGCAACGCCCACTGTGGTTGCCGAGCCAGTCCCTGCGGTGCAGCAGGCGGTGGATGCTGGAGAGATAAAGGTGATCACCTTGCCCGGTGGTGGCATACGCATAACAACAAGGCAGGATTGATACAGTGATTGTTTGGACGGTTGCCAACCAGAAAGGTGGAGTGGGTAAAACCACCACAGTGGTCTCGCTTGCCGGGATCCTGGCCCAGCGTGGCCAGCGGGTGCTGTTGATTGACACCGATCCCCATGCCTCGCTGACTGCATATCTTGATTTTGATTCCGATCGCCTGGATGGCACTCTCTATGAGCTGTTTCAGGCTGTCAAACCGACCGCCGAGCTTGTCAATAAACTGACGCTCAGAACCAAGTTTGAAAATATCCATTTGCTGCCTGCCTCAATTACCCTTGCGACCCTTGATCGGGTGATGGGCAATCGTGAGGGAATGGGATTGGTACTGAAGCGGGCACTGCTGCGCATTCAGGATCAATATGATTACGTGCTGATCGATTGCCCGCCGGTGCTTGGGGTGATGATGGTCAACGCGCTGGCTGCCTGCGATCGCATTCTGGTGCCTGTCCAGACCGAGTTTCTGGCCCTCAAGGGGTTGGAGCGGATGATGAAAACATTCGAGATCATGCAGCGTTCCAAGCGTGACAAGTTTCGTTATACCGTGATCCCGACCATGTTCGACAAGCGCACCCGTGCCTCTCTGATGACCTTGAAATCGATCAAGGATCAATACGGTGATTCGGTGTGGAATGCGGTGATCCCGATTGATACCAAGTTTCGGGATGCCAGCTTGCTGCATATCCCCCCGTCTATCTATTCTCCCGGGAGTCGCGGAACCTATGCATACGAAACGCTGCTCAACCATCTTGATGCCCTTGAGCGGCAACGGGTTCATGAGGTGACGCCATGAGAGATACCATTCAAGTCCGGGCGATGGATGACTATTTCCACTCCCTGCTGCTCGATGAGCCGCTGGTGCTGGATGAGGCGGAAGAGGTTCAATCTGCCCCTGTTCTGCAATTGCAACGTCAACCCCAGAGCGTTCCTGATGTGGTGGCTGCACCTTACCTCGAAAGTGATCCACGGCTTGCCCAGCTCGGTGAGTTGCTGGCGCAGGTGGGACAAGTCCAGTTCGAGAATGACGCCTTCACCCATGAAGCAACACTCACCGCACCGCTGGAGATTGTCGCGGAAGAGTCACTGTTGCCGGTGGAACCGGAATGGCCAGCTGAAGTGCTGGCTCCCGAGGTTGCAGAGCCTCATACCACTATCCTGACCGAGACGGCGCTGGAGGTTGCTCCGGTAGAGGCCAGTGAACCAGTGGCTTGGGAAAATATCGATACCGGCAAAGAGTTTCAGGCCCTCTTTTTTGAAGTCGCGGGCATGACGTTTGCGGTGCCGTTGACCGAGCTTGGCGGGATCCACCAGTTGGGCGAGATCACCTCCCTGTTTGGCCAGCCGGGCTGGTACAAGGGGATCATGACCTCACGCGAGCAGAAGATGAATGTGGTCGATACGGCCCAGTGGGTCATGCCGGGTCAGCATCTCGAGATGGATGATTACAAGTATCTGATTATGTTGGGCGAATCCCCTTGGGGGCTGGCGTGTCATCACCTGAAAGGGACTGAACTGTTACACCGTGATCAGGTGAAGTGGCGTCATCAGGAGGGCAAGCGCCCCTGGTTGGCTGGCATGGTCAAAGAAAAAATGTGTGCCCTGTTACATGTTCGTGAACTGCTCCTGTTGCTGGAGCGTGGGGTGAACATAGAAGGTCGCTGATAACTTCTGCAATCGAGCTGTTTTATTGCTAGTTTTAGCAGTAGACGTTTTCATAAAAGGAATAAAAACATGACAGAAAAGCGCAATATTGCACAGAATCTGGCCGAAGATGAAGTGCTGCAATGGGTAACCTTCCAACTGGAAAACGAAACCTACGGCATCAATGTGATGCAGGTTCAGGAGGTGTTGCGCTACACCGAAATTGCGCCGGTGCCGGGTGCGCCCGAGTACGTTCTGGGGATCATCAACCTGCGCGGCAATGTGGTGACTGTCATCGATACCCGTTCCCGTTTTGGTCTGCCTTCCGGTGATGTGAGTGAAAACTCCCGCATTGTGATCATAGAGGCCGAGAAGCAGGTGATCGGCATCATGGTCGACAGCGTGGCAGAAGTGGTTTATCTGCGTTCTTCCGAAATCGATGCGGCACCAGCGGTCGGCACTGAAGAGAGCGCCAAGTTTATTCAAGGGGTGAGCAACCGTGATGGTCAACTGCTGATCCTGGTTGACTTGAACAAGCTGCTCTCTGATGAAGAGTGGGAAGATATCGGTTCCCTCTGATAAGTAAGGTGATGTTTTGATAATCGAGATGGTTGCCTTGGGGTTGTCCCTGATTGCCTTGGTGTTTGCCTCTTATATCTGGTTCAAGAGCAAGCGTAGCAAGCAGGAGTCCGAGGCCAGTGTGGCAACCCTGCAAGGTCAGCTGGAAAGCTTGCGCAAGCAGATGATGGAGCTGCATACCGGTGCCATTGGCATGGGGCAGCGTCTGCAGTCGGTGGAAGGGGCGATGCAGCAGGTCAATGATCGCCAGCAAGAGCTGACCCTGCAGGATCCCGAGCGCAGGCTCTATAGCCGAGCGGCAAAGATGGTCGAACTGGGCGCCGATCTTGATGAAGTCATGAGTGAGTGCGAGTTGCCAAAGGCAGAGGCCGAGCTCTTGATATCGTTGCGAAAAGGTCGTTCTTGATGATTCAGGAAGGCAACTGCCTTCCTGAATTTTATGGCGTGCAGCCGCTTGTCCCCCAACTGCGGTGAACGGGTCGTTTCTACCGCATTTTCTTTGTGATCCTGGTCGCCAGTCAGTTCAATTGTTGCATCTTTGAAAAGACGTATTCCAATACTGTGTTAAGATGCAGACCGCTTCATTTTCTCTGAAAAAATCCCCATGCTGCTTCAAGTTAACAATCTGAGCTGCGTGCGCGAAGATCGCACTCTGTTTGAACACCTCTCTTTCTCTGTTGCGCCCGGCGATCTGGTGCAAATCGAAGGGCCCAACGGTGTCGGCAAGACCAGTCTGTTGCGGTTGATGACCGGGCTGTCGCAGCCGTTTGCCGGTGAGGTGTGCTGGAATGGGGAGAATATTCGTCACTGTCGTGATGAGTATCATGCCAATCTGCTCTATCTCGGTCATCAGCCTGGTGTCAAAGCGGCGCTGACCCCTTTTGAAAACCTGAAGTTCTACCAGCAGTTGCATCACCCGCAGCAAACAGAGACTGACTTGTGGCAGATATTGGCCCGGGTAGGGCTGGCCGGTTTTGAAGAGAACCCGACCGGGCAACTCTCTGCCGGTCAGCAACGTCGTGTGGCCCTGGCCAGACTCTGGCTGTCACAGAAACCGGCGCTCTGGATCCTCGACGAGCCCTTTACGGCCATCGACAAGCAGGGGGTCAAGGTGCTCGAGCAGCTCTTTCTGGCCCACGCCGAGCGGGGCGGCATGGTGATCCTCACCACCCATCAGGATCTGACCCTGATGCAGGGACGGCTGAAGAGTATCTCGTTGACCCCCTTCGCCTCGACATTGCAGGAGTAACGCCATGTTGCGCGCTGTTATGCACCTTATTCATCGTGAACTGCTGATGGCCCTGCGCCAGCGTTCCGATATTCTCAATCCGCTCTGGTTTTTCCTCATTGTCATCACACTGTTTCCGCTAGGGATTGGCCCGGAGCCCAAGCTGCTGGCCCGTATTGCCCCGGGGATTATTTGGGTGGCGGCGCTATTGGCGGCCATGCTGTCACTGGAGCGGCTGTTTCGCGACGACTTTGCCGATGGCGCGCTGGAGCAGATGATGCTGATGCCGCACCCGCTGGGCTTGCTGGCGCTGGCGAAAGTGGTCGCTCACTGGTTGCTGACCGGCTTGCCGCTGCTGCTGATCTCTCCCTTGCTGGCGATTTTGCTGTCGCTGGATATGAACACCTATCTGGCCGTCGTCGCGACGCTGGCACTTGGCACTCCTGTATTGAGCCTGCTCGGCGCGGTTGGTGTCGCGTTGACGGTGGGGCTGCGCAAAGGCGGGGTATTGCTCAGTCTGCTGATCCTGCCGCTCTATATTCCGGTACTGATTTTTGCCACCTCCGCCATTGATGCGGCGGGGATGAGCTTGCCCTATGGCGGGCAGCTTGCCATTCTGGCCGCCATGCTGGTGGGGGCTTTGACGCTGACGCCGCTGGCTGTGTCGGCGGCATTGCGGGTCAGCCTCAACTGATGGCTGTTTGCTGAACCGGATTTGGCTCCGAACGGAGTCTTTTTACAAAAAATAATGTTGCGATGGATCAAGGAGAGCGCCGCTTATTGCTTTCGGGGTATTTGATGCTGCCCCGTGGTCGGTATGGTAGGCCTCGCCAAACGATTAATAACAAAAAGGTTTTGTGAGCTATGTGGAAATGGTTGCACCCTTATGCCAAACCGGAGCGGGCCTATCAGCTGGCAGGCACGCTGTTGCCCTGGTTTGCGGTGATTAGTCTGCTCTCGTTTGTGATCGGTACTGTCTGGGGCCTCGCGTTTGCGCCAGCGGATTACCAGCAGGGAGATTCGTTCCGGATCATCTATATCCACGTGCCTTCCGCCATTCTCTCCATGGGGGCCTACTCCACCATGGCGGTGGCCGCCTTTATCGGCCTGGTGTGGCAACTGCGGATGGCGGATATGACGGTTGCGGCTATCGCACCGGTCGGCGCCGTATTTACCTTTATTGCCCTCTTTACCGGTGCCGCCTGGGGCAAGCCCATGTGGGGAACCTGGTGGGTGTGGGATGCGCGGCTCACCTCTGAGCTGATCCTGCTGTTTCTCTACCTCGGCGTGATTGCCCTCTACAACGCCTTCAGCGACAAGGTGGTTGCTGGCCGTGCTGCCGGCATTCTGGCGCTGGTGGGGGTGATTAACCTGCCCATCATTCACTACTCGGTAGAGTGGTGGAACACCCTGCATCAGGGGGCCACCATCACCAAATTTGACAAACCCTCCATTTCACCCGAGATGCTCTGGCCGCTGCTGATCATGATCCTGGCGTTTGCCGCGTTTCTCGGGGCCCTGACCCTGATGCGTTTTCGCAATGAACTCCTGATGCGGGAGTGGCATCGTCCCTGGGTCAAAGAGATTGCAGAGCAGGAGAAGTAAGCATGCACTTTGCCTCTTTCAGTGATTTTATGGCGATGGGCGGTTACGCCTTCTATGTCTGGCTCTCTTTTGGCCTGACGCTGGTGTGTCTGGTCGGCATCATCATTTCTACCCGCATGAAAACTCGCAGCCTGCTCGGCGAGCTGCGCAGCAAACAGGCGCGCGAGGCCCGTCGCAAGGCGGCCCGGCAGATGGAGAACACCCTATGAACCCGAGACGCAAAAAACGCCTCACCATCATTCTGGCTATCACTCTGGGTCTGGCGACCGTCAGCGGGTTGGTGCTCTACGCCCTCAGTCAGAATATCGACCTCTTCTATACCCCGAGCGAGCTGGTGGAGGGCAAGGGCCCGGATAAGATCAAGCCGGAAGAGGGGCAGCGCCTGCGCATCGGTGGATTGGTGGTGCCGGGGTCGGTGCAGCGGGATCCCCAGAGCCTCAAGGTGGCCTTCAAGCTGGTGGATAACGGCGGGCATCTGGTGACGGTCGAGTTTGACGGTATCCTGCCGGACTTGTTCCGTGAAGGGCAGGGGATTGTTGCCCAGGGCACCCTCAAGGATGCTACGACCGTAGAGGCGTTCGAGGTGCTGGCCAAGCACGATGAGAACTACATGCCGCCGGAAGTGGCCGACGCCACCAACGGCATGCACTTCAAGCCGGAGTACTCCGAGGCGCAGTTGAAGGGAGCCAAACAGTGATCCCTGTGGTGGTTGCCTTTTTCGCTTTGCCTGCCGTGCGTGATGCGGCTGTTGTCACCGTTCAATTGAAAGGAATGCCTTCATGATCCCGGAATTAGGTCAGTTTGCGCTGATCCTGGCCTTTGCCACCGCCCTGCTGCTGGGCAGCTACCCGCTGCTTGGCGCCAGTTGGGGGCGTCTTGGCATGATGTCGGCGGCCCGCCCGCTCGCCTATGCCCAGTTCTTGTTGCTGCTGCTGTCGTTTCTCTGCCTGACCTGGGCCTTTATCGATAACGACTTCACCGTGCAATATGTGGCCACTAACTCCAACAGCCTGCTGCCGCTGGCCTATCGCATCTCGGCAGTGTGGGGTGCCCACGAAGGTTCCCTGCTGCTGTGGGTACTGACCCTGGGTGGCTGGACTGCGGCGGTAGCCATGTTCAGTCGCCGTCTGCCGCTCGATGCTGTCGCGCGGGTACTCGGCGTGCTGGGTCTGATCTCGGTCGGCTTCACCGCATTCGTGCTGTTCACCTCCGATCCCTTCACCCGCACCTTGCCCTATTTTCCGGTCGATGGCCGTGACCTCAATCCGCTGCTTCAGGATCCGGGTCTTATCTTCCATCCGCCGATGCTCTACATGGGTTATGTGGGCTTCTCGGTGGCGTTTGCCTTTGCCATTGCCTCGCTGATGACCGGCCGTCTCGATGCGACCTGGGCCCGCTGGTCTCGCCCCTGGACCATGGCGGCCTGGGTATTCCTGACTCTCGGCATCGTTCTCGGCTCCTGGTGGGCCTACTACGAGCTCGGTTGGGGGGGCTGGTGGTTCTGGGATCCGGTAGAAAATGCCTCGTTTATGCCCTGGCTGGCGGGTACCGCCCTGCTGCACTCGCTGGCGGTGAGCGAGAAGCGTGCCACCTTCAAGGCGTGGACCGTCCTGTTGGCCCTCTCTGCCTTCTCGCTGAGCCTGCTCGGTACCTTCCTGGTGCGCTCCGGCGTGCTGGTGTCGGTGCATGCGTTTGCCTCCGATCCGACCCGCGGTCTGTTTATTCTCGGTTTCCTGCTGGCGGTGATCGGCTCATCCTTGCTGCTGTTTGCCTTTAAAGGCTCGCAGGTGAAGAGCCACGGCAAACACGAGCTGTGGAGTCGCGAGACCCTGCTGCTTTGCAACAACATCATGCTGGTGGCGGGTCTGCTGACCGTGCTGCTTGGCACCTTGTTGCCGCTGGTGCACAAGGAGCTGGGGCTGGGGAGCATCTCTATCGGTACTCCCTTCTTCAACCACATCTATAGCTGGCTGATCATCCCGTTTGCCCTGCTGCTGGGGGTTGGCCCACTGTTTCGCTGGCGTCGTCAGGAGCTGGGGGAACTCAAAAGCAAGGTGGTCGTGGCACTGGTGCTGAGTCTGGCCGCTGCCTTGCTGTTGCCGCTGCTCTTTGCCGAAACCTTCAAGCCGTGGGCGGCGGTAGGGATTGGGCTGGGTGCCTGGATCATCGTCACCAGCGTGCAGGAGACCTGGGCGCGAGCGACCCACAAGCACAGTTTTGCGGTCGGTGTGCGCAAGCTTGGTAACAGCCACTGGGCCATGATCCTTGGCCATGTGGGGCTGGCAGTCAGCATCATAGGTATCGCCTGTACCCAGAACTACAGCATCGAGAAGGATCTGCGGATGCAGGCGGGGGATCGGGTCCATTTTGCCGATTACGAGTTTGTTTTCACCGGCATCAAGGAGAAGAACGGCCCCAACTACGATGGCTTCAAGGGCGTGCTGGAAGTGCACAAGAATGGCAAGCAGGTCGCTTTGCTCAAGCCCGAGAAGCGGATGTACAAGGTGACCCGGATGCCGATGACCGAAGCGGCCATCGATGCCGGTATCACCCGTGATCTCTATGCGGCGCTGGGTGAGCAGCTCGACAACGGAGCCTGGGCGGTGCGGATCTACTACAAACCGTTTGTGCGCTGGATCTGGTTCGGCGGCGTCTTTATGGCCATCGGAGGCGTGCTGGCGATGCTCGACAAGCGTTACCGTTTCGGCCGTCGTGAGGAGGAGGCCAAGGCATGAACAAAAAGACCTGGTTGTTTTTAATCCCCTTTATCGTCTTTTTGCTGGGGGCTGTGTTCCTGTTCAAGGGGCTCTACTCCGACCCAACCAAGCTTGAATCCGTGATGGTGGGCAAAGAGGTGCCGATGTTCACTCTGCAGGACATTTACGATCTGAACAAACAGCATGATCGCACCATCCTCACCGGTCGCCCCATGCTGCTCAACGTCTGGGCCACCTGGTGCCCCACCTGCTATGGCGAGCACACCCACCTCAAACAGCTGGCGGGGCAGGGCATTCCCATTATCGGCATGAACTACAAGGATGAGCGCGACAAGGCGATCAAGTGGCTGGCGGAGCTGGGCAACCCCTATCAGGTCAACCTCTATGATCCGGACGGCATGCTGGGACTGGATCTCGGGGTATATGGCGCGCCGGAGACCTTCTTTATCGACAGCAAGGGGGTCATCCGCTATCGCCACGTGGGGGATATCAACCCCGAGAACTGGGCGTCGACCCTCAAACCCATCTTTGATGCCATGAAGTGAGGGGAGCCCTGATGAGAGTATTTATTGCTTCCATGCTGCTGTTGCTGGGATGGGTGGTGCAAGCGCCCGCCATGGCCGCTATCGATGTCTACACCTTCGACAACGACAATCAGGAGCAGGTCTTTCGCGAACTGACCAAGGAGCTGCGCTGCCCCAAGTGCCAGAACCAGGATATCGCCGACTCCAATGCGGGGCTGGCCAAGGACTTGCGCGACAAGACCTACCAGATGGTGCGCGAGGGCAAGGATAAAGAGGAGATCGTGGATTACATGGTGGCCCGCTATGGCAACTTTATCCTCTATAACCCGCCCCTGATGGCTTCTACCCTGATCCTCTGGCTCGGCCCGCTGCTGGTGATCCTGATCGGTGGTGCCGTGGTCGTGATGCGCAGCCGCCGGGTCCCTGCGGTGAAAAAACAACTGGATAACGCCCTGAGCGAGGAGGAGCAGCGCCGACTGGCCGAGCTGCTCAAAGAGGAAGAGAAACAATGACCGCTTTTTGGATAGTGATTGCGGGCTTGCTGGTGCTGGTGAGTCTGGCACTCGTCGTGCCGCTGTGGCGTGGTGAAGGCAAACAGAGCATCAGTCGCTCGGCGCTCAACAAACAGCTCTATCGCCAGCGGCTGCTGGAGATTGGTGAAGAGCGTGATCAGGGTGTCTTGGCCGAGGAGTCCGATTCGCTGGTTGAGCTGCAGCGAAGCCTCTTGGATGATATTCCCGATGTGGAGCAGACCGCCCGCAGTGGCAAGAGTCTGATCTGGATCCCGGGTGTGCTGGTGCTGGTGGTGGTGAGTCTGGGGCTCTACTACAAGCTGGGCTCCTGGCAGGAGGTGAGCCGTTGGCAAGATGCCAGCAGCCGTCTTGGCGAGCTGAGCAACCGCATTCTGGTGGAACGCGACGCCCAGGTGACCGAGCAGGATCTGCTGGACTTCACGCTGGCACTGCGTACCCGTCTCAAGGATGAACCGAATGACTACCGCGGCTGGTTGCTGCTGGGACGTTTGGCGCTGGATGGCAACGATCCCGAGATGGCCAACGAGGCGCTGGAGCGGGCCTACACGCTTGCCCCCCAGAAATCGCTGGTGGCGGTGCCCTACGCGCAGGCGCTGATGATGACGGGGGATGAGGCGCAAGCGGATGCCCTGTTGCAGGCGGCTATCGCGCAGGATCCGGACAATATTGAAGCGCGCTCCGTCTATGCCTTTATGGCGCTGCAAAAAGAGGACTTCCAGACCGCGCTTGATCGCTGGCAGGCGATGTTGCCACTGATGGAGAAAGGTACCCCCCGTTACGTGATGGTCGAGCGCTCCATGGAGTATGCCCGTGCGCAGCTCAAGCAACGCGGCATCGAGGTGACGAATTCAGGCGCAGTCAAAGCGGGCGCAATTGAAGAGCAACCGCTCGCGGTGAAGGAGGGGGAATTCCCCATCCATATCACGTTGGCTGCGGGCATTCAGCTGCCGGAAGATGCCCATCTCTTCGTCTTCGCCGTGGTGCCCAACGGGCCGCCTATGCCCATCGCCGTGAAGCGTATCGCAGGGCCAACCCTGCCTGTTACCCTGTCACTCGGGGATGGCGATGCCATGATGGAAGGCAGCAAGCTGGCGGCCTATCCGGAGCTGCAGTTCAAGGCGCGTCTCTCGCGCGGTGGTAATGTGATGAACAAGGAAGGAGCCTTCGAAGGAGTATCCGTGCCGGTCAAGACGGCCGAGATCCCTGCTGCTCCGATTGACATCCGCATCGATCACGCTCTCTAATATGCCTTTGGATAACCCGGCCCCTGGATGGGGGCCGGGTTATCTATACTTCTGATAAATCAAAATAAAACGTCAGGACAATCATATGTATCTTCGTTCAGGGGCCATACTGGCAGCCCTCTTGCTGGCTGGCTGTGCCGGTGGCCCACCCAAGCCTGGCCCAGAGAGTCTGGATCTCAATCCCGGCATGAATAATCCGGGTGCCACCAGTACGGCGGCCGATCCGCGCGATCCCTTCCAGGGGGCCAACCGGGCCATGTGGGCGGTCAACTATGATGTGCTGGAGCCCTATGTGGCACGTCCAGTGGTACATGCCTATGCCCGCTACATTCCGGTAGGGGTGAAGGATGGCATTGCCAACTTTGTTGCCAACTTTGATGAGCCAAGCAGTATGGTGAACCATCTGATCACCGGTGATTTGAAGGGGGCGGGCACTAACCTGGGGCGCTTTACCCTCAACACCACGGTCGGTCTGCTGGGTATCTTCGATGTGGCCAAACATGCCGGCCTCGAGCGCAACAAGCTGGAGATGGATACCGTACTGGGCAGGGCCGATATCGGTAATGGCGCCTACATCATGGTGCCTGTCTACGGCCCGACTACCACCCGGGAGCTGGTTGGCGATGCGATTGACAGCTTCTACTTCCCCTATGCCTTGTTAACCTTCCCGATGAAGGTTGCACACTGGGCCCTGGATGGCTTGGGCACACGCGCCAAGCTGATCGATCAGGAGCGGATCATCGACAACTCCCTCGATCCTTATGCGCTGACCAAGGACTTCTACCTGCAATATAACCAGGGCAAGGTGACGGGCAAGCAGACCGAGCTGAAAGCGTCTCAGCAAGAGCAGGCCGACGATGCCAATCTGGATGAATACATGGACGAGCTGGACCAGTAAGC
Source organism: Aeromonas allosaccharophila (assembly GCF_000819685.1). Classification (GTDB taxonomy): domain Bacteria; phylum Pseudomonadota; class Gammaproteobacteria; order Enterobacterales; family Aeromonadaceae; genus Aeromonas; species Aeromonas allosaccharophila. Next base: position 101,724 of record NZ_CDBR01000119.1, read on the forward strand.
GGGTCATCTCGATATGTAAAAGGCGCCTGCGGGCGCCGTATTCATTTTTGCAGCCATGTCGAGATAAAAAAACGCCTCGCAGTGCGGGGCGTTTTGGCAAGCGAGGCTGATTAGGCAGCCAGATTCTTGGCCACGAATTCCCAGTTAACCAGAGCCCAGAAGGTTTCCATGTACTTCGGACGCAGGTTGCGGAAGTCGATGTAGTAGGCGTGCTCCCACAGGTCAACGGTCAGCAGCGGGGTGGTGCCGGCTTCGGTCAGCGGGCAACCGGCGTTGGAGGTGTTGACGATAGCCAGAGAGCCGTCAGCTTTCTTCACCAGCCAAGTCCAGCTGGAACCGAAGTTGCCGATGGCAGATTTGGTGAAGGCATCTTTGAACTCGGCGAAGGAGCCGAATGCCTTGTTGATGGCCTCAGCCAGGGCGCCAGTCGGCTCGCCACCTCCATTCGGGGAGAGGCAGTGCCAGTAGAAGGTGTGGTTCCAGATCTGGGCGGCGTTGTTAAAGATGCCGCCGTTGGAGGTCTTGATGATCTCTTCCAGAGACTTGCCTTCAAACTCGGTACCCGGCACCAGATTGTTCAGGTTGACCACGTAGGTGTTGTGGTGCTTGCCGTGGTGATATTCCAGAGTTTCCTGGGAGATGTGCGGTTCCAGAGCGTTGATTGCATAGGGCAGAGCGGGAAGTTCGAATGCCATTTTCTACTCTCCATTGGCTGGACCGTGCGAAGGCGACGGTTGCAAGACATTGCGTACTCTTTTCTATATGTGAAAAGAGTTGTTTTTAAAATGATGGGGCTGGGTAGCCCAAAGCCAAGGGATTGTAGCAGTATCAAAGATGGCCTAACAACTCTTGATTGGCGCCATGATCGCGATCAATCCTTTGTGGGTTCTTTGCGCAATTCGAGCCGGGTCACCCCTTTGTCAGTTTGTGCTCGGGCAAGATTGCAGTAGAATGGCCGCCGAAATCGCTCTAGTGAGGCACCTATGGAAACTATTGAAAAGATTAAGCAGCAGCTGGCTGACAACCCCATCATCATCTACATGAAGGGCTCCCCCAAGCTACCCAGCTGTGGCTTCTCTGCCCAGGCCTCCCAGGCTCTGATGTCCTGCGGCGAGCCGTTTGCCTACGTTGATATTCTGCAAAATCCGGATATCCGCGCCGAATTGCCAAAATTCGCCAACTGGCCGACCTTCCCCCAGCTGTGGGTTGAGGGTGAGCTGATCGGCGGCTGTGACATCATGATCGAGATGTTCCAGGCTGGCGAGTTGCAGACCCTGATCAAGGAAACTGCCGCCAAGTACAAGCAGGATGACGCCGCCGCAGAATAAGTGGGTGTTCACATCGCTGAAAAGGGAGCCATCACGGCTTAATGCCGATCAGTTAAGG
>NZ_CDBR01000120.1 GCF_000819685.1 Aeromonas allosaccharophila
AAAGAGAAAGAGGCCGAGGCCAAGGCAGACCAAGAGGCAGCCACCAAAGCGCAACAGGATCTAGCCCCCGCCGAGAGTGCCCTTGATAAGTTGTCAGAGGATAAAACATGGCTTGAGCAGCAAATTACTGATGCTGCTAATCAGTCTCCACCCTCTCAAGGTATTAATTTACCAAAGTGGGCTTGGCCCGTTGGTAATTGTAAACCTTTCCCTGTCACCTTTGAAATATCAAACCTTTCAGCTACTGCAAATGATGGTGGTGCTTTCTGTCGTAATTACAATGAAGTTTACCACCCTTTGATTTACTGGTTTATTTATATGCTTCTTGCTCTTTATATGTTTGTTCTTTGGCATAAAACAATGGTTCAAATTGTGGGAGGTCGTTAATTATGAAAATTTTAATTGGCTTGTTAATTGAACGTCTCGGTTCTTTCTTTGCAAAGATTGTCGGTTTGATGTCTAAAAAGGCCGCTGTTGTTGCTTTGATTGGTGCCATGGGTATTATGGTTGTTACTTTTACGTCTGCTCTTTCTGGTTTGCTTGAAAATATCACTACTGGTATAAATCAGCCTCTTGTTGTTTTTGGCCTTTCTTTGCTTCCACGTAATACCCCTGATGTTATTGCAATGGTCGGAGTTGCTCGCTCAGCCCAATGGCTCTTTATCTGGCAGATGTCTGTCGCTCGTGCTGCTTATGATGCGAAATAACGTAACAGTTACCGTAATTCGGGAGGTTTCATGAAAGCGCCGTATTTTGTCACTGGCCCCGTTGGGGCTGGTAAGTCCGTAACGATGGTTTCCATCATGGTTGGCTACCTCAATGAGGGTCGGCCCGTTGCCACAAACATCGATGTCTACCCCGAACACATGCCCCTTAACGAGAAGGGAAAACAAACCCCGATCATCAGATTGCCGGAAGAGCCCCGTTCGTCCGACCTTGAAAACCTCGGGTTCGCCTATGAGCGCCCCAAGAAAACCGCGCTCCGGTCAGACCAAGAGCAGATCTATGATGAATCGAAAAACGGCTGCTTGGCGCTCGATGAAACCGCCTTTTTCATGAATACCCGCGACTGGAACAACCCCGACCGCGCCCAGTTGATTAAGTGGCTCCGTCTCGTCCGTAAACGGGGCTGGAATGCCTTCCTCGGTGTGCAGGATATCGAGTCAATTGACAAGCAAATCGTTAACGCCTTGTGCCGTACTATCTGCTGGTGTTACAGCTCCGACACGATGTTCAGCTCGTCCATGGGGGCTAAGGGCATTTTGGTTTATCCCCTTATCTGGGTTGCCAGATTGGTGATCAAGTTCGGCCTGCGGGTTCCCCGTGTCCATGTGGCCTCCTATTTCAAGGGTAAGAGCAAGTCCACGGGCAGTCCTTGCGGCACTAAGTACACGTGGGGAAAATGGCTCTACAAGGCGTATGACACCGCTCAAGAGTTCGATGACGGCAAAGAGCTGTTTGATTTTCCGGTACGAGATTCAAACGGTCGGATCAAATGCCGAATCAAGCTCGGCAATGGCGACTACAAAGACGCCTATCTCCACCCTGACGCCATAGACGCAACGCCCGACTGTGAACGCTATACAGAGCCCCGCTTTGTTGATATGCGTGTTTGCTACAGCATCTTGCCAGCCAAATACATTCATCAGTGGTATGGGGATAAACCCGTGCAAAAAACCAATCCATCCGGCGCTGTTGCTCCCTCCAAAACAACCCCGCCCGTCTATGAATTCCGATTCCCGATCACCAATCCATTGCAGATCCCCCGCTGGGCCATCATGCGTTTTGCTGACTATGTTGCCCGCCGTCAGAACATCCCCATGATCCTTGTTTTGCTCCGGTGGGGAGTCATCACCCAGGCTACTGCAATGCGCCATCCCGAGTTCGCCAAGGTCGTCCGCCGTAACTATTGGCTGCGCAAGTATGGCCTTAAAGCCCGCCTCAACTACTACGGGCAGCTTACCCTGTCACCTTCCCTTCTCTATCACATCAACTACCGCAACGGCGCTCCTGACGTGCTTCGTTGTGTCGCCTAAAGGAATAGCGTCCCTTCATAGGGGCGCATCCCCTATCATCGCCTTGCGCCGTAGGCGCCCGAGCGCAGCGAGGCCAGATGATACCGGATGAAACCCCGCCCAAAACCGAGCCGTGGCCAGTTCTTTTTTTATCCAAATCAACCCGACCGGATTATCGCCACTGCGTAATGGCTTTTTTTATGTTAAATAGCCTTATCCGGCTTGGCCTAGTCAAACGCTAAATCGCGGGGGCCCCACTCGTGGGGTTCCGATTTAGTGATTGACTACCCCACGAAATATACCCTTGAGCAGGGGATTGGGGGGATCACTTCGCCCCCAATCCCTTAATAAACCTTCTTTTCACTCTGTCAGCGTTCTGAGGTAGGCAAACGCCTCAGCGCCGCATGATCTTTCAGCGCCTTCAGGTCTTCTGCCCCGAATGATTCGATGATTTCTAGCCGCTGCCTGGACAAATAGGTGCCAGCAGGGGTGATTAAATGATGACCGGACATCCTCCACCCGTCCCAATATCGGGTGAAGACGGTAGGCAACTCCCGTCCTGTTGCCATCCGCATAACCCTCTTACACACGTCAGGGATCTTTTTTCCTTCGTCCCATAGCGTGACCTCCGTCACAGAAACAAAACAAAG